>JAFQTX010000019.1 GCA_017408825.1 Alistipes sp. | reverse complement strand
GGCAACCGTTCTATTTCATTACCTTGCGTTTCTTTGCTAAATTGCTATTTCCCGTATTTCCGAGATTTTCAGCGTAATGTATTTATTATCAGTGCAAGATGCACTATTATTCCGATTTCGGTTGATTATTCCAGCGTTTTTCTGTAACTTTGCATCGATTACGCAAGTGTGCTCAGGGGCACGCTATGGGTCATGCCGAAGAACAATAAGATTAACAATTATAACTCTACACACAATGAAAACACTACGCATTTTGATGATGTCGCTGCTGGCGGCTATTGTTATGGTAGGTTGTGGTGACTCTTTAGTAGATGATGTACCTACTCCTCCAATCCCAGTTCCAGATGATCCATCTGAACTCCCATTCATCTCGACCTATCCCGCATTAATCCCCGAGACAACTACTGAGGATGTGACCATTATCCTCAATACGAAGGGTACTGCGGCCGATGGCTTTACTGGTGATCTCTATGCTCACACAGGTGTCCTCACATCAGCAAGTGCAACATCTGGCGATTGGAAGCACGTGTTGGCAAATTGGGGCGTAAATACCGACAAGTGCAAACTTAAGCGTGTTAATGATAACGTGTGGCACTACACCATCAAGGGTGGCCCTCGTGCCCACTATGGTGTTTCGGATGGTGAGAAAATCACTCACTTGGCCTTTGTATTCCGCTCGTCTGATAACAAGGTTGAGGTTAAGGATAATGGCGCCGATATACTTATCGAGGTAGTTCAGGAGGGTCTCTCTGTTAAAATCGCATCACCCAAAAACGGTGCAATGCTCTCGGTTGGTAATGAGTATGAAGTGCTTGTAAATCAGAATGGTGCGATAGGCCTTCAGCTGTTTAAGAACGATGAGGTTGTGGCTGAGACTACCGAAGCATCACTCACATATACGTATGTCCCCAAGGAGGCCGAGGATGTTGTATTTAAGGCTGTGGCAACCGATGGCGTTGAGAGTGCCGAGGATAGCGTTGCCGTGACTGTTTTGGCAGAGCCTGAGAGTGCTCCACGTCCCGCCGATGCCGATAACGGCGTTACGGTGAATGGTAGCGAGGCTACGTTTGTTCTCTTTGCCCCAGGTAAGGACTTCGTGGTGCTTCTTGGCGACTTTAACAACTATGCCCCTTCGAACGAGTATCTGATGAAGCGTGATGGTGACTACTTTTGGACTACCGTGTCAGGCCTCGAGGAGGGTGTTGAGTATGGTTATCAATACCTTGTCGATGGCGAGATAAGGATTGGCGACCCATACTCTACGAAGATCCTCGACCCTTGGAACGATAAGTGGATTAAGTCATCGACATATCCAAACCTCAAACCCTATCCTGCTGAGTACACGACAGATGTAGTATCGGTGTTTGAGATTAACCCTAACGAGTATCAGTGGTCGATTCCAGATTTTGATCGCCCTGAGGAGAACTCGCTGGCTATTTATGAGTTGCTCATCCGTGACTTTACGTCGGGTGGTACTATCAATGATGTAATTGGCAAGCTCAACTACCTCGAGACCTTGGGTATTAACGCTATCGAGCTTATGCCTATTCAGGAGTTCGACGGCAACGATTCGTGGGGCTATAACCCATGTTACTACTTCGCTGCCGACAAGGCTTATGGCACAACAAATGCCTATAAGACATTCATCGACGAGTGTCACAAGCGTGGTATTGCTGTTATTGTTGATGTGGTGTTTAACCACGCCACAGGCTTGGCGCCATATGCTAAGATGTGGTGGGATTCGGGTAAGAACTGTACCACAGCCAGCAACCCATTCTTCAACGTGTCAGCACCTCACAACTTTAGTGTCTTCCACGACTTCAACCACACATATGCCGAGACTGTAAACTACTTCGACGATGTGCTTAAGTATTGGTTAGAGGAGTACAACGTCGATGGTTTCCGCTTCGACCTTACCAAGGGCTTCGTGCAGCACCCTGCTAACTACGATGCGTGGGGCTACTCGTCAGAGCGTGTAGGTATCTTGAAGCACTATGCTGAGACCATTCGCTCGGTAGAGGAGGATGCATACATTATCTTCGAGCATTTCTGTGACCAGAAGGAGGAGAACGAGCTTTATGAGTCAGTAGGCGCACTCTGTTGGAACAACAACCAGATGAATGGATATATGGAGTCTGTAATGGGCTGGACTGGTAACAATAAGAGTAGCTTTGCCGACTTTAAGCGTGGTCGTGTAAACAACATCGAGACCCACGATGAGGAGCGTGTTGCTTATAAGGCTATTACGTATGGTCAGTCATGGGTTAAGAGTAATTGGGCTGTTATCTCTAAGCGCTTGCAGGCTGCTTATGCCTTCCACTTCCTCACTCCATATCCTAAGATGTTGTGGCAGTTTGGTGAGCTTGGCTACGACGTATCTATCGAGGAGAATGGCCGTACTGGTCGTAAGCCTGTGCGCTGGAACTACCTCGAGGATACAAACCGCAAGGCAATGTACGACGCCCTATCGAAGATTATCTCTTGGCGTACCGACCACGAGGAGTACTACGGTCAGGACAACCTCTCGGTTCACGTTTGGAAGGTTGGCGATGATAGTATGAACGGCAAGGTGCTTGTGATGGATAAGGTTATCGTTGTCGCAAACTTCACCAACGAGCACAAGATTACCGAGGTAACCATCCCATCGGCGTGTCAGGGTGAGTGGACCAACCTTATGACAGGCGCAACGCTTACTCTCGGCTCTTCATACAACTTCTCACTCGGCGCAAGCGACTATATTGTGCTTGTTCGTGAGTAAGCAGTAACACAACTGTAGAGGGCTGTTCCAACGTGGAGCAGCCCTCTTTTTACATATATGTGTATTTGCTAAAACACCTCACGTAGAACACGTATCGACTCTACAGAGCGTATTGAGTCGAGGTGAAAGCTGTAGTATTTGAGCATTGCCTCGAGAAATTCGACACGCTCGTTGCGGTTGAGGCCTATCTCGCCGAGGTAGCGCACATCGCACTCGAGCATATCGTGGAGGATGCGTGCATTCTCGGGTGTGAGTGCAAGGCTGGGGAGTAGGGCGTGGGGTGTGAAGTGACCATCTCGGATGTCGAGCCACGCTCCGTCGCTATACTCGTTGTCGGGCGAGAAGCCGAGTGGGCGGCTGAGGTTTGCCAGGAACCATAGGTGGAAGTTGGCAATGCCCTCCTCCAGAGCATCGAGTGCTGCTATCGAGCCCCATACGAAGTCGAATAATCCCTCGCTGTCATCGTTCTCGCGGATTAGGCGGTATAGCACCTCGGCCATAAAGAGTGCCATTGTAGACTTGCGCACGTCGAAGGGGGTCGATTGCAATACTATACCGGGGGTGATGTCCTTCATTCGGTGTAGCGACATCTTTGTTGATGTAAGCCCCTCAAACTCTACGGTAAACATTGGCTGCAGCAGTGCTAATTTCGACCCTTTAGCCGTAGGGCGTACACCCTGTATCATATAGCTCTGGCGGCCACATACGTCGGTGAGCATATGCACGATGACCCCCTTCTCGCCATACTTCAGTGTGCCGAGAACAATGCCACGTGCCTTATAGCTCTTTAGTGCCAACGCTCTGTTTAATTAGTAATCAGCCTTGATAACCTTAGTCGTGCCAGCGGCCGTCACGTTTGATGATCTCAATGAGGTGGTCGAGAGCCTCTCTTTGGTGGATGTTGCGCTCGACAATCTCCTTGCCACGGTAGAGTGTGATATGCTCGGGCGACGAGCCTACATAGCCGTAGTCGGCATCGGCCATCTCGCCAGGACCATTGACGATACACCCCATAACGCCTATCTTGAGATCTTTGAGGTGTGAGGTGCGTGCTTTGATTGCGGCCAGTGTAGATTGTATGTCGTAGAGCGTGCGTCCGCAACTTGGACAGGCGATATACTCCGTATGGCTGAAGCGTAGGCGTGCAGCCTGAAGGAGCATAAGCTCTATCTCGTTAATGCTCTCTTGGTCGATATGTGGTGCATCTATCCAGACGCCCTCGGCAAGACCGTCAAGGAGCAGTGATCCCATATCTGCTGCTGCGTATATCGCCACAAGATTTTTGTCTGACGTGTCATAGCGGCGACGTAGTACCACAGGGCGATGCTCCTTGCTGTTGAGTATCGCTGCTCGCCACTCGTGTGTAGGGTTATCCGACGTTGCATCTATGATGTCGTACTCGGCGGTAAGCTCACTATGTGTTATAGGCTTTGCCGTGGTGCGTGGGCGGAACTCGGTGGGGTGGTACTCGTCGAGCGACTCTACACTAAACTCTGCCGTGCGACCAGCGAAGTGGTCGGCGATAATCTTGCCTACGGGCACCTCGTTCTCAGGATCTTCCGTTAGGGATACACGTAGCGTGTCGCCAATGCCGTCGGCAAGCAGAGCACCAATGCCCACAGCACTCTTTATGCGTCCCTCGATGCCGTCGCCCGCCTCCGTAACGCCAAGGTGTAGCGGATAGGTCATCGCCTCACGCTCCATTGCCTCGACCAAGAGTCGGTAGGCGTGTACCATCACACGTGTGTTGCTCGACTTCATAGATACTACCACGTCGTGGAACTCTAACTCTCGGCACATACGTAAAAACTCCATTGCCGAGGCCACCATACCCTCGGGGGTGTCGCCCCACTCGTCGAATATGCGCTTTGCCAACGAGCCGTGGTTTACGCCTATGCGCAGTGCCACACCACGACGGCGACAGATCTCCACCAGACGCTCAAGTTCACCTCCCGACGTTCGGAAGTTACCAGGATTTATGCGCACTTTGTCTACCGCCTCGGCTGCAATCATCGCTATCTCGGGTGTGAAGTGTATGTCGGCAACGATGGCTGTCGAGTAGCCATCCTCGCGTAGACGTGCTACGATGGGTGCGAGTGCCTCGCCCTCACGACGACCCTGCGCCGTAAGACGTACTATCTCGGCGCCAGCGTCGGCAATACGCTTTGTCTGTGCCACGGAACGCTCCACGTCGGCTGTTGGTGTGTTGGTCATCGACTGTACGGCAATAGGGTGGTTGCCTCCGATAATCTCTTGGCCGATGCGCACCTCGTGGGCCTTGCGGCGACTATATTTTAGTGTATGTTGCATTGTTCGAAAAGTTTATACTACAAAGTTAATTCTTTTTTTTCGGAAATATGCATCCTACTCCGTAAATTAGACTTTTTGGTTGTTTAAGTGTTTGTAGTTCAGTGAGTTAATAATGGCGTTTAGTGGGGTGTTTGTAATTGGCTGATAATCAGCGAGTTGAAAAATTGGCAAAAATCGCTTTTGCAACGCCCTGAAAATCAATATATTACGCCTGGTGCTTCGGAAATAATTTTGCTCCAAAAATTTGGTTTGCACAATATAATGAAGTAATTTTGTAAAAGAAAAATCGATAAAATAACCTATTACTAATATCTAATTGATAAACTCTGCTATGAAACGACTACTTCGCATCTCTCTTGTCGCAATCTCGGTTGTTGTGTTCTCGGCATGCGCTAAGGACTTCGGCTACATTATTGGCTTGGATACCGATGCGCCAATATCGCTTACGCTCTATGGCTCACGCTATGAGTGGGAGGGCGAGGAGTTTACGAGCGATGGTGGTGTATTCACTAATCGTAACCATCCCGAGATGGTTATTAATAGCGATGGTGGTTTTAAGTTTGACCTGCGTCGTGGTCTTGAGTCCGCTTCGGGCAAGGAAGCAACTCTCTACTTCTACCTCGAGAACCTCCACTCAGATTTCGAGTTGGATAAGGTGTATAGCCTAACGCTGCTTGGCAAGGGGCGTGCTTGTGTCGATTTTCAGGAGCGAGGCGCAACAACAACCCTTCCGAGTGGCACTACCGTAACAGACATCATCACCCTCTGCTATCGTGCCGTTGATGGCTATATCATCTTCACGAGTCGTGAGGAGTATGGCGAGGACTACCTCCTAAGTGGCGAGTTTGAGTTTAGGGGGCGTACTACGGACGGCGATGAGATAGAGGTGCGCCAGGGTAAGTTTACCAACTGCCGAATATGTTTTGCAACAGAGGCAGGGTGTCCAAAGTGATACATATAGTATATAAAGGTATAGAACTATGAAAAAGCTAATTTATTTGTTGCTGGCTCTCTTGGGCTTTGGTGCTATTTCGTGTGAAGAGATTGGGGAGGATGTTGCGGGAGAGTATGGCTGTCCTCACGTGAACTTCAGCCTTAGGGCACGTGTTGTTGATGAGGCTGGCGAGCCTATCGAAGGCATTAAGGTGCGTGTTGACTGGATTGAGGAGTATACCGATCCGAATGGTGAAATCAATGTTAATGAATCAGTCTTCACAGGTTCTCAGAATAGGGTTAGGTTCGAGGATGTCGATGGCGAGGCGAATGGTGGCGAGTTTGAGACCTTGACGCTCGATATTACTGATAAGGTTGAGAAGACCGAAGATGGCTCCGGAAGTTGGTACGATGGTGCCTTTAAGGCCGAGTTAGGCGATGTGACTATGACGTTAAAGGAGGAGTAATATTATGATAGGCAAGATTTTAACACGACTATTTGCGCTGTTTGGTATGACGCTCACGTGTGTGGCATGCTATGGTGTTCCTGAGGCTGAGTACCAGCCAGCGTGGAGGGCCAATGGGCGTGTGGTAGACCCTGAGGGCGAGGCCATTAAGGGTATTAAGGTAGTATTGGGAGATATAAAGACCTATTCCGGGGAGGATGGTCGCTTCTATGCCATGGGCGATACTCCATATTTGAAGTTCGAGGATGTCGATGGCGAGGAGAATGGTGGCGAGTTTGAGTCCCATATGATTGACCTAAGTGGTAGTGATGGCGAGATAGGCAACATAACGCTCAGCCGCAAAGAGTAAAATAACTAACAACTATTACTAATTTCTAATTCGTTAGGTATATGAAACGACTAATTTTTGCGCTATTAGCCCTATTGGGATTTGGTGCTGTGAGCTGCGAAGAGCTTGAAGGTGGCGGAAATCTTGATGCCTATGGTGTCCCTTATAGTGAGTATCGAGATTCGGAGCGTGTCACATATGATGAGAATGTCGCTACGGAGGATGATACGATGGAGATAAATCGCTAACCCCACCTCTATCAACTAACTACTAACAACTAATAACCAATCATGAAACGGACATTTGCATTAATGGGTTTAGCCTTTCTTGGTGTAGCCTTTGCGGTGGTGTCGCTTTGGGTGATGCTAAGTGGGGGCCGTAGCGCACGTGCTGTGCGTACGAAGTTCCGTCTTGGCGGTATTATGCTCACACTCACGACAATGATTTCGCTCTCGGCGTGTGGGTCTGGCGCTGGCGACGAGTATGGCGTGTCATGTTACGACCCAGCACCACCTCCAGAGAACGACCATCGTTGGAATAAGGATGTGGCCAATAGTGAGTTGCGCAATGGCGATAAGGTTGTGCTTTACTACGAATGTCGATTTGGTAGCGAGGTAAAGGTGTCGCTAATTACCGATGACGATAGCGAGGATAGAGTGCTTTGCAGTCAGACATATGCGGTAGAGACGGGCGACAATCAACTTGAGTTTACTATCGAGGCGGGTGACTATCGTGGCCGTGCAGAGCTATGCGTGGAGTATGATAAGTACGAGGATGGCGACGAGAACTTCTGGCCGTTTGCAGGTATCTTTGTATCTATTGTAGACTAATCTATGCTCTTCGCACGACGAAAAAGGTTGGAGCTTGGCGTGGTGGTATTCGAACTTACGGATGCCTGTAACCAGGCGTGTAAGTTCTGCTACAACCACTTTAAGGGCGCTCCTGGCTACTGCGCCCCTGAGCCTCCCGACCATCGCCTTGCTGAGCGCACCCTAAAGCGGCTGCTGAGCGAGGCGACCATAGCCAGCCTCTCGCTCTCAGGTGGCGAGCCGATGCTACTACCTAAGGTTCACGACTTGGCGCTTAGGGCTCGTTTCGCAGGCTCGAACGTAAACCTGCTGACCAATGCCACGCTGCTCTCGGATGATGATATTGCTATATTTGATGATATAGGCATAGGGATTATCCAGGTGCCGATACTCTCTGCTGAAAGCTCCATCCACGACTCGCTAACATCGCTACCAGGCTCGTGGGAGCGTGCTGTGGCTGCGGCACGTAAGATAACCTCGAAGCGTGCTGGGTGGTTGGCTCCTGTGCTGATACTTACGCTCCAAAACCTTGCGACGATAGAGCCTACGTTAGAGCTATATGCCGAGTTAGGGGCTACAAACATCCTCGTCAATCGCTTTAATATTGGAGGACTTGGCATAGCTAATGCTGCGCAGTTAAACCTCTCGCATAGCCAGCTGCGTGAGGCCTTTGGTCGAGTGGATAGCAAGTTGCAAGAGCTTGGCCTACGGGCGCATAGCGGAGTATGTACGCCGATATGTGTGCTCGATCCCAAGCACTATCGAAACATCACCTTTACGCACTGCACCACCGACCTACGCTCTCGACCAATTACCATCAACTATCGAGGCGATGTGCGCTTCTGTAACCACTCGCCACGAGTGTTGGGTAATATCCACACCGAGAGCCTTGACAGCATCCTTAGCCGCTCGCAGTCGGATGGTTACTTTCGCTCTCTACCACGTGAGTGTACGCTATGCAAACTTTGGGAGAGGTGTCGTGGAGGCTGTCGTGCCGCCTCCGAACAGCTCTATGGCACGTTTGATCGTGTCGATCCGATACTAAATATTGAAAACTGTAAATAACCAACTATGGGAAAACGCCTTGGAGTGCGCCAATGGATAGCACTTAAACTCTTCAAGAAACTGCGTCAGATACGTCGTGATGAGCACGTGCTGAACACGCTATTTTGGGAGTGTACACTACGCTGTAACCTGCAATGTCGCCACTGTGGTAGCGACTGTAAGGTGGATACAACGCTGCAAGATATGCCAGCAAAGGATTTCTTCCGAGTCCTCGACAATGATATCACACCACACGTAAACCCCAATAAGGTGCTCGTGATCCTCTCGGGAGGTGAGGTGCTTGTGCGTAAGGATCTTGAGGAGATAGGCATCAACCTCTATCGCCGTGGCTATCCTTGGGGTATGGTGACCAATGGTATGGGCCTTACACGCCAACGTTTTGACTCGTTGGTGCGTGCTGGTCTGCACTCTATAACTGTGTCGCTGGATGGCTTTGAGGAGCAACACCTCCACATACGCCAAAACCCCGAGAGCTTCAAGCGTGCCGTAGAGGCTGTAAATATGATATCTGCCGATAAGGAGCTCGCCTCGGATGTGGTTACGTGCGTGACCCCAGCGCTACTTCCTCGTCTGGAGGAGTTCAAGGAGTTTTTGTACTCGCTGGGCGTGCGTCGCTGGCGATTGTTTACCATCTTCCCCGTGGGACGTGCCGCGACTGATCCCACGCTGCAGCTTAACGATGAGGAGTTTACCTATGTGATGCAGTTTATCGAGCAGTGCCGTAAGGAGGGTCGTATTATGGCCTCGTATGGTTGTGAGGGTTTCCTGGCGGGCTATGAGATGCGTGTACGCACCAATCCGTTTGAGTGCTACGCCGGTGTGGGTACTGCCTCGATACGTGTTAATGGCGATATTTCGGGATGTACGTCGGTGCGTGCCAACTTCACCCAGGGAAATATCTACAAGGATAACTTCTGGGATGTATGGCAAAATCGCTTCCAGAAGTTCCGCAACCGAGCGTGGGCAAAGAGGGGTAAGTGTGCCGACTGTAAGATGTGGCAATACTGCGAGGGCAACGGTATGCATCTATACGATGATGATGAGAACTTGCTGCTATGCCACTACCAGCGCATCTTGCGATAATATAATGAGAGCTGTCCCGAGGGCAGCTCTCATCTGTTTTTTACGTTATATGTTGGCTTAGAACGCCTTGCCGATAGCCAAGAAGTCATCAGCCTTGAGTGCTGCGCCACCAATAAGGCCACCGTCTACGTTTGGCTTAGAGAATATCTCGCCAGCGTTTGAAGGCTTGCATGAGCCACCGTAGAGGATAGCACAATCATCGGCTGCTGCGCCAAACTTTGATCGAAGCACCTCGCGGATGAAGGCGTGAATCTCCTCAGCCTGCTCAGCAGTGGCTGTCTTGCCTGTGCCGATAGCCCATACAGGCTCATAGGCGATAACGAGCTTGGCGAACTGCTCCTCCGAGAGGTTGAATACCACCTCCTCGATCTGTGCCTTAACAACGTCGAAGTGACGCTCTGCCTCACGCTCCTCGAGGTTCTCACCAACGCAGTAGATAGGCTTGAGGTTGTTCTCGAAGGCACGCTCCATCTTCTTGTTTAGAGTCTCTGAGGTCTCGCCATAATACTGACGACGCTCCGAGTGGCCGAGGATAACATACTCGCAACCGAGGGCAGCAATCATCTGGGCCGATACCTCGCCAGTATAGGCACCCTTAACCTCAGTGGCGCAGTCCTGAGCACCTACGGCTACGCCTGTGCCCTTGAGGCTTTCTATAACGCTTGACAGGTGTGTGAATGGAGGACAAACGATAAAGTTCACGCAGTCGCAAACCTCGCCTTTGCCACGAGCTACACCCTTAGCAAGCTCCACACCCTCAGCAGGGAGTGTATTCATCTTCCAATTACCTGCAACAATCTTCTTTCTCATAATCTTATGTTTTAATAATTAGTTGTTATGGTTAATAAGGTTGATAACAACCTTTGTCATTATATCTTTCTCATTAACATCACTTTCTGCAATCATCAATGTAAGAGCAACAAGCGTGTTATTATCTAAAAGAGGTGTGCGATTTTGGCGGTATAGAATGCCATTATTCTCCAAGAACCACAAGAAAAGAAATGCTGCAATACGTTTGTTGCCATCGCTAAACGAATGATTCTTAACTGTTAGGTATAATAAATTAGCAGCCTTTTCCTCGATGCTTGGGTAAAGCTCTTGGCCATCAAAAGTTTGATATATCACGCCCATTGTGCTCTTGAATGAGTCATCTTTTTCATGGGCAAACAATGCACTACCACCAAACCTGTTTTTTAGTATTTCAAGAGCCTCAATGGCATTTTCATAGGTCGCTATAAACCTATTAGATATAGTGGTGTGTGATATCTCAAGTTGTTGATAATCATACTTATCAAGCGTTTCAAGAGCATACGTGTAGTCGCTAATAACATTAAGCAAACCTATTGCCTCATCCTTAGAAACTTGCTGTGCTGCAATCACGTTGCTCATTATGTTTATCGTGCGCTTGAGTTCGTCAAGCTGTTCGATTTGAGCGTTGTGATTTACTACGTAACCCTTTATAAAATACTCCTTGAGTATGCGATTTGCCCATATTCGGAACTGAGTAGCATGCTTCGAGTTTACTCTATAGCCAATCGATATAATCATATCAAGATTATATGCATATATCGTACGCTCAATGCGTCGTTTGCCCTCAAATCGAACTTGTGCAATTTTTGCACAGGTTGCAGCTTCATCCAACTCCTCGCTATTGTAAATGTTGCGTATATGGCGACTAATTGATGTTCGGTCAGTATTATAAAGACGTGCTATCTCGGCTTGTGATAACCACACAGTATCCCCCTCGAGGCGGACATCTACACATGTCTCGCCATCGGGGGTCTGATATATCACTATGTTGTTATCGTTATCCAGCATTAAGTCTGCTCGTTATGCCTCCTTGCAGCTCTCGATCCACGCCTTGATCTCGGCAGTGGCAAGGCCGAGCTTGTTCTTCTTGTTAAAGCCACAGAGGTCGTTGAAGAGTTTCATGCCACCTGTGGTAGCGGTATTCTTGAATGCCTCAAGGGTGATGTAGCCCATCTTCTGGATTACGGCTACCCACTCAGCTGGGATGCCTACTGCGGTGTAAACCTCCTCAGCGTCAGCGACAACCTTCTTCTCTGGACGCATTGTTGGGAAGAAAAGCACATCCTGAATAGATGTCTCGCCGGTCATAAACATCGTGAGGCGGTCGATGCCGATACCCATACCAGAGCATGATGGCATACCATACTCCAAGGCACGTACAAAGTCCATATCAATGGTCATAGCCTCGTCGTCACCCTTCTCCGAGAGTCGCATCTGCTCCTGGAAACGCTCCAGCTGGTCGATAGGGTCGTTAAGCTCCGAGTAGGCGTTACACAACTCCTTACCATTTACGAATAGCTCGAAACGCTCTGTAAGCTCCTCGTTGTCACGGTGGCGCTTGCATAGTGGCGACATCTCGATAGGGTAGTCGGTAACGAATGTAGGCTGCACCAAATCCTCCTCGCAGTACTGTCCGAAGATAGCGTCGATGAGCTTACCCTTACCCATCGTGTCGTCAATCTCCACATTAAGACGCTTGCAAGCCTCACGCAACTGCTCCTCCGACTGGCCTGTGATGTCGTAGCCTGTCTTCTCACGGATAGCATCGGTCATAGTAACACGTCTAAATGGTGCTTTGAACGATATTGTGCGGCCGTCAAGAACCACGTCGGTAGTGCCATTTACTGCCAAGGCGACACGCTCGAGCATCTGCTCGGTGAACTCCTGCATCCAGATGTAGTCCTTGTAGGCTACGTATATCTCCATACATGTAAACTCTGGGTTGTGCGTGCGGTCCATACCCTCGTTGCGGAAGTTCTTGCCAAACTCATATACACCGTCGAAGCCACCCACGATAAGACGCTTGAGGTATAGCTCGGTAGCTATTCGCATGTAGAAGTCGATGTCGAGGGCGTTGTGGTGGGTGATGAATGGACGTGCTGCAGCACCACCAGGGATAGGCTGAAGGATAGGTGTCTCCACCTCAAGGTATCCACGCTCGTTGAAGAAATCACGCATCGTCTGCATAATCTTGGCACGCTTCACGAAGGTATCCTTCACGTGTGGGTTCACCACAAGGTCCAAGTAGCGCTGGCGGTAGCGCACCTCGGGGTCGGTCAGAGCGTCGAATGTCTGGCCATCCTTCTGCTTAACAACAGGAAGAGGGCGTACAGACTTTGAGAGTACGGTAAACTTGCGGCAGTGTACCGACAATTCGCCAGTGTTGGTGAGGAATGCGAAGCCCTCTACGCCGATGAAGTCACCGATGTCCAAGAGCTTCTTGAACACTGTGTTGTAGAGTGTTGGGTCGCCCTCGGGGCATATGTCATCACGACGGATGTACACCTGAATACGTCCTGTTGAGTCCTGAAGCTCGAAGAACGATGCTGAGCCCATAATACGGCGGCTCATAATACGGCCTGCGATAGACACCTCCGAGTAGTTACCCTTCTCGGCATCGTAGTTCTCGGCAATCTCCTTTGCTGTTGCGTTCACCTCGAAGCGTGCTGCTGGATATGGGTTGATGCCCAACTCACGCAACGCCTTTAGCGATTGGCGACGCAATACTTCCTGTTCACTAAGTTCAATCATACGATATATTGTTTTTTAGTTATTTCACATTTGGGGCAAAGGTAGAAAAAAAACAGCAGAATAACAAATAATAGAGCACGACGGAGGGACTTTGTCCCTAACAACAGAGACATTTGCTTTGAATAGGAACTTAAATTTTGTATATTTGCAGAAAATTAACCTATCTATGAGAAGATTTACACTTATAATTACCGTTATCGCCACGATGCTCTACGCTGAGCTCTCGGCACAAGAGAATATCATCACCCCAGCCCCAGTGAGAGTGCAGGGCGGAACATGTGGCGAGGATTGTTGTGAGCCCGCTATACCCTTTGATTTTTCGCAGATATCCAAGCTCTATATTAAGGGCGTTAAGGGTATTGACGTGAAGCGTCTCGAGGCCGCTGTAAAGGCTGCGGGTCTCGATGTTAAGCGCATCAAACACACCGCAAAGCGAGGATTTATCAATATCTTTATCGAGCCCGAAAGTATGAGCTATGATGAGGGATATGTGATATTTACATCGGAGCACGGCGTAGATATTACTGCAAGGAGTGCTGCCGGAGCCTTCTATGCTTTGCAGTCGGTGCGTCAGTTGGTTGAGAGTGGTGAGTGGCAGACAGGCGCTATTATCGACTATCCACGCTTCAAGTATCGCAGCCTGCTTATCGACGTGTCACGCCACTTCCGCTCGGTGGATTTCCTTAAGCGACAGATAGATATGATGGCGCGCCTTAAGTTTAACCATCTGCACCTCCACCTTACGGATGCTGCTGGCTGGCGTATGGAGGTAGAGAGCTATCCACGCCTTACGAGCTATGCTGCTTGGCGTACCCCTGCAACATGGAAAGAGTGGTGGTATGGCGATCGTAAGTATGTCGAGGAGGGTAGCGAAGGGGCTTATGGTGGCTACTACACAAAGGAGGAACTTCGTGATCTGGTAGCCTATGCCCAGGCACGCTACATAACAATTATCCCCGAGATTGAGATGCCTGGCCACTCCGACGAGGTGCTGGCGGCATATCCCGAGCTACGATGCACACATCTTCCTGAGCGTCAGGGGGAGTTGTGTATCGGCAAGGAGGCTACCTTCGAGATGATGGAGCGCATCCTCGACGAGGTTATGGAGGTGTTCCCCTCGGAGTATATACACATCGGTGGCGACGAGGCGAGCAAGGAGAACTGGAAGCTCTGCGAGGATTGCCAGCGTCGTATGCGAGAGGAGGGTTTGGAGTCGGTCGAGGAGCTTCAGAGCTATATGATTGAGCGTATGGAGCGCTATCTCAATGCCCACGGCCGCCAGATTATCGGCTGGGATGAGATTCTTCAGGGCGGCCTTGCGCCTAACGCTACCGTAATGTCGTGGCGTGGCGAGGAGGGAGGTATCGCTGCTGCCGAGGCTGGCCACGATGCCATAATGTCGCCCCACGGCTACTGCTATATCGACGCTCCTCAGGATGCCCCTCCCACGCAGCCCGAGGCTATTGGTGGCTACCTACCTCTCGAGAAGGTCTACTCCTACGACCCAGCACCCGAGACTATGGATGCTACGGTAGCACGCCACATCAAGGGTGTCCAGGCCAACCTATGGGCAGAGTTTATACCTACCGACGAGCACTACGAGATGATGTTGTGGCCACGTGCTATTGCCATCGCTGAGGTGGGCTGGAGCAAGCCTGAGAATAAGGAGTTTGGTATATTCCGTGGTCGTGCATTAGATATCGTCGAGCGTATGCAGAGTGAGGGGTATCACCCCTTCGATCTTAAGAATGAGATTGGTGATCGCCCCGAGTCGCGTGAGCCTATTCAGCACCTCGCTCTGGGCAAGAGTGTGACCTATAACTACCCATCGTTCTACTACGGCCCACAGTATGCGGCAGCGGGCGATGTGGCACTTACGGATGGCTTACGAGGTACGTGGACCTATGCTGATGGTCGCTGGCAGGGCTTTTTAGGGCGTGGTGGCGTGGATATTACCATTGATATGGGTGAGCCTACGACGATACACTCCGTTAAGGCAGACTTTATGCAGTATTGCGGCCCAGGAGTCTATATGCCCTGCAAGGTGGAGATTTGGGGGTCGTTGGATGGCGAGAATTTCGAGCCACTTACGACTATCGACCATGAGGTTACGTACGAGGATACTCCATCGTTTATGAACTTTGGCTGGGAGGGCGAGACCGAGGTGCGCTACATTCGCTATAAGGCCCATCGTAGCAAGTTCAGTGGCTTCCTGTTTATAGATGAGATTGTAGTGCGATAGAAGGCCTATCGTGTATAAAATGAGGCTGAATAAAAAGTGTATTTTGTCGTTATGCTCGCCCTCAAAATGCTCATTTACGCATAGTAAACTCCGCTTTTTCGGGCTTCGCAGGCCTAAAACTACATCTTTTTATTCAACCTCATAACAAAAACGGAGGCGGCTAATTAACGTTTAGTCACCTCCATTTTATATGTGTGCTATGATTACTCTACCTTATCACCCTCAGAGGTAGTCTCTTCGGTAGTAACCTCCTCAGAAGTAGCCTCTTCGGTGGGCGTTGGCTCCTCGGCGGGTAGCATACGTGCGTGAGCGCCTGCTGGAAGCTCTACGCCGTGAAGCTTATAGGTGAAGCGGATGATGCGGTTGTCGTTCTCGATGTCGGCAATCTGAGCGTCAAGAGCATCAATCTGGTCACGCAGCACGCCAAGCTCGGCAAGCATCTCTGGTTGGTAGTTAGCCTCGATAAGCTTATCGGCCAAGGCCTCAATCTCCCCCTCGAGCTTCGCTTTGTCGGCAGATAGCTTGCTAATCTGGTCGTTGTTATTCTGTATGCGCTTTACATCGCCCTCAACAGTTGTGATATCATAGTTCCACGCTGCATCGAGATCATTGAGCGCATTATGGAAGCGGTTGTTGATCTCTGCACGGCGCTCGTTCTCGGCGTGAATATCTTCGCACGCTGCGCTGGCCTCAAGCAGAGCCTGCTCTGTAAGGCGCTTAAACTCAAGAGACTTGGCCTTGTTGTATGCTCGTTCGTAGCCAATCTCATACTGGGTTGCGAGTTTCTCAACAGCCTTGAGGTCCTCCTCGCTCTCGATCTGTGAGGCAAGCTCGATAATGTGGTGAGCATCCCTCTTTACGGTGGTAAGAGTAACGCTACCCTCGCACTGCGACATTAGTAGTATGACAACAACAAGTAGCGTATATGCCAATATTGTAACTATCTTTCTCTTCATTGTTCACTGCAAATTAAATGTTACTCAATATCTCGTTGCACTGAGTCATAAACAACTCATACTCCTCGCCGCCAATCTGTGTGCGGAAGGCCTCTTCGTAGGCCTCCAGCTCCTTGCGTGCAGCACAAAACTCCTCATAGCTCTTAGCCTCAATCACCTTGGTAGCGAGCTCAACGCTCTTCTCTGCGGCAAGGGCCAAAGCATTAGCCTCCTCAATCTCAATCTTGTTATGGTCTGAGCAGCAACCCGCCAATAGTGAGGCTGTGGCAACGACCGTCAAAAACTTTTTCATTCGCTCTATATTTTATATGTCTGTTATTTACTCTACGTATACCACTAAACCCTTAAGGTATTCGCCCTCAGGGTGGTAGATGTTTATCGGGTGGTCGGCGGGCTGTGTCAGCTGGCCGATGATGCGCACCTTACGTCCGGCGATGGCTGCCGCCGTGAATATCGTTGTGCGGAAGAGCTCACGGCTTACCGCCTGCGAGCACGAGAAGGTAAACAGAATACCTCCAGGGCGTATCTTCTGCATCGCACGAGCGTTAATCTTCTTGTAGCCCTGAAGCGCATTACCCAACACCTTATGGTGCTTAGCAAAGGCTGGTGGGTCGAGTATTATAAGGTCGTAGCTGTCGTCGATACCCTTCAAATACTCCACAGCGTTACAAGCTATGGCCTCGTGGTTGGCCTTGTCGCCAAAGTTGAGGCGTACGTTCTCGTCGGCGAGCTTCACGGCACGCTCCGATAGGTCGATAGATACCACCTCACGAGCACCTCCTGCAAGCGCCGCAACTGAGAAACCACCAGTGTAGCAGAATGTATTGAGCACCTTGCGGTCCTTAGAGTATTGGCGCACAAGGTCACGATTTACACGCTGGTCGATAAAGAAGCCTGTCTTCTGTCCCTCCTCCCAGTTTACCTTAAACTTAAGACCATTCTCCAGTACCACGGCATTAGGCTTGCTGCTGCGTCCCCATAGATATCCGTCGATAGCCCCAAGGTCGGCCTTGAAGGGGAGCGTCTGCGAACTCTTGTCGTAGATTGCCTCGATCTCCTCGCCATAGGCCATACGTATAGCCTCGGCAATACTCAGGCGTGAGAGGTACATACCCACCGAGTGGCACTGTACCACGGCAGTGCGCTCATATATATCGACTACAAGACCTGGGAGTAGGTCGCCCTCGCCGTGTACAAGACGGTAGCAGGTTGTAGAGTCGTTGCGGATAAGTCCCATAGCCTCACGAAGGCTACGTGCTCCAGCGATGCGCTCGTTCCACCACTGCTGCGTAATATCCTCATCCTCAAAGCTGAGCACACGTACTGCAATAGAGCCAATCTGATAGTGGCCACGAGCTATAAACTCGCCCTGCTTGGTGATAACATCAACGATGTCACCCTCGGCAAGAGGTTTGTCGCCCTCGGCGATATGCTCAATAGCACCTGAGAATACCCAGGGGTGGCGGCGCAAGAGTGACTCCTCCTTGCCACGGCGTAGATGTATCGATGCTCTTCTCTGCTCTCTCATATTTGATTACTGTTTTTTCGCTTTGTGCGTTGTGTTACCCTCCTTTTCGCCCTTGGCTTTTGAGGCGTGTGGAGGTCGGTGACGCCGCTTTTTGGGTTGCTCGTTTTGCTGAGTGAACGACATTATATTGATCTTGCCCTCGACCACAGGTTCTACACTTTGTAGCCCGTCGAGGATCTTTAGGCATATCCACGCATCTGTTGCTGCATAGTCGCACTGCTGCTCGGTGAGTTTGCCCGCCTCCCAGTTGCTAAGTCGCTGGGCTTTAGATACTCGCTGTCCAAGGACTATTGCCGATAGCTTGCGTAGGCTACGCTCTTCGATACCCCATCGTGAGGCCTCGTTTTGTAGGTCGATGAAGCCTTCGGCCTTGAACTCACGCAGTGCGTGTAGCGAGCGGATGTCGCCACCTACGTCTGCGCCAACCTTGAGCGTACGTTTCGAGCCAAGAAGCTTGAGAATACGGTTGCTAAGGCGTATGCGGCAAAGACGAAACAGATAGCACGTTGTGGGTGTAGATAGCTGAAGCAGGGATACTTTGTAGCTCACTCCTGCACGAAACGATGGGCGTGTCTCGGTGTCAAAGCCGATGATATCGCATCGCTCGAGATCTTCGCACGCCTCTTCGACCATCTCCTCACTATCGACGATGACTATGCGGCCATCGAAGCGTGCCGCACTGAGCGTCGCTACTGTATCGTTATCTATGGTTGGTCGAAATGTCATCTTCGGGTTTATGTTGCTAAACTTGATACAAGTCAAAGCGCAAAGTTAGCCATTTATTTTTAGTTTACCGTACTTCGACATATAAATTTTGTCATATGTGACCAATTCATTGACCACTTCGACGATCTGTTCCGAGTCGAAGTCGAGCCTGGCGACAAGCTCTTTGATGTCGAGCTCCTCATCTTGTAGGAGTCTTAGTACGCACTCTTTGATAGATACGTTGTCACGCTTTGAGCGGCGCTTACGCAGGCATATGTCGCACACGCCGCAGGGCTTGGCATCACGATCGCCAAAGTAGCGCTCGATGATCTGGCTACGACACTGGTCTACGTTTGTAACGTATTGAATCATATTGTTATAGCGTTCGAGGATAAGCTCTCGGCGTAGCTGGTATGTTTCAGGTGCTATGTATATATCTTTGGTGGGTAGGCGCTCGATGTTGAAGTATATCATCGGCGAGGTGTTCGCCGGTATGTAACGTATAACTTTCATACGCCATAGCACCTTCATAAGTTCGTGTACTCGCTCGTATTTTAGCCCCGCCTCGGCGGCTATCTCCAGCTCGTTGATCGAGCGAAAGCGGGTGAATAGTCCGTCGTACTTGCGCAGTATGGTGCGTAGTAGTAGATCCATATCGTTGCCTCCAGCGTGCACGCTATATAGCGCATCACGGCTGCACTCGAACATCATCTTTGCAGGGTCGTCGTGCTCGTCCGTAAGTGTTATATATCCATTTTGCTCGAGCAGGGCTATGGCGCTGCGCACACGATTTACGAATATGCGCTCACGCATACAAAAGTCGTGGATGTTGAACGCAAAGGATGCTCCTGCGGCATCGCCGATAGGTATTTGCAGGTAGTTGGCTATGCGCTCGTATATGCGTTTTACCTCGTCGATAGGGGGAAACTCCGACTCGAGTATTCGTCGGCGTATCGATATGTCGTTATCATCGTATATGAGCATCGCATAGCTGCGCTCACCATCACGACCTGCACGACCAGCCTCTTGATAGTAGGCCTCGAGCGTGTCGCACATCGTATAGTGTATTACGAAACGCACATTGCCCTTGTCAATACCCATACCAAAGGCGTTGGTTGCAACCATCACTCGCACTTTGTTCGTCTGCCACTCATCTTGACGTATCGAGCGCTCAACCACAGGTAGACCAGCGTGATAGAATGTTGCGCTGATGCCATCTTTTGTTAGGGCACGAGATAGGTCCTCGCACATATCTCGTGTCTGGGCGTAGACAATTCCCGAGCCCTCGACACCACGTAGCACACGCATCAGTTGGTCGTATTTGTTGCCATCCTTGCGTACGACATACGATAGGTTGGGGCGTGCAAAGCTCGCCATCAGCACGTGCTCCTCGGCAAATCGCAGGTGCGACATTATATCCTTTGCCACCACTTCGGTTGCCGAGGCTGTGAGTGCTAAGAATGTGGCGTTGGGGACAATGTCGCGAATCTGTGCAATGTTGAGATACGAGGGTCGGAAGTCGTAGCCCCACTGTGATATGCAGTGTGCCTCATCGACAACTATGTGGCTGACGTTCATACGCTTAAGGCGTAGTCGGAAGGCGTCAGTCGCCAGACGTTCGGGCGAGAGGTATAGCAGTTTTACGTCGCCAAACGTACAGTTGTCCAGGGTGAGTTCTATGCGGTGAGGGTCCATTCCAGAGTGTACAGCAACAGCCGATATTCCACGTCGGCGTAGGCCATCCACCTGATCCTTCATAAGGGCGATGAGCGGGGTGATGACTATCGTTAGGCCCTCGACAGCGAGCGCCGGCACCTGAAATGTTAGCGACTTGCCACCTCCTGTGGGCATCAGTGCTAAGGTGTCACGCCCAGCGAGCAACGACTCGATGATTTCACGCTGCATCGGGCGGAAGGTCTTATACCCCCACCACCTCTCTAATATCTCGTCGATCGAGAGCGTCTGCTTATGTTCGTTAGCCCGATTCACCCTACAAAGGTAGTAAAAAGAATTTAGCTAACCACACTTTGCGGGGTAATAGTTGCAGGGGAATGTCGTAGGGGTGGCGTCATTAATGAGGCTAAAGATGGAAAAAAGTAGTGATGTTTCAGAAATTTTATTATCTTTGCGCCGTATTTATTGATGTATAGATGAGAATTAAGGAGCAATACAAGGTCCGCGAAATGGCTGGCGAGCACGTGGTTATCATGCAGGGCCGCCTTGGAAGTGACCTTACACGCATTATCTCGCTAAACGACAGTGCCCTCTATTTGTGGCAGTCGGTCGAGGGTGAGGAGTTTGACCTAAATCGTGTAGCTGAGCTACTTGCCGAGCACTATGGTATTGACGACCAGATTGCCGAGCGTGATGCAGCACGATGGATTGATAAACTTGCCGAGTGCGGCTTGCTTGAGTAAATTGAAGTGTGGGATGAGGAGTAGAAAGATCATATTTGCGACACTCTTGGTGGCTATCTATACGGCTGCTACCCTATGCTCGTCGCTATCTGTCATCCTCTGCGATCATCATCACCACCACCACCACGATCATACCACCCACCATCATCATAACTCTGCGCAGGAGTGTTGTTGCGACGCTCTAACCTTTGAGGGTGACTGTTGCAACCATCACCACCATCTCCTGGGTGAGAACCATACCGACTATATCGCTTCGACACAGCGCTTTGACTCACGTGCTGGCCAGGGCCTTATGCTCATGCTTCTGCCTGCGGTGCTTAGTGCCGTTGTAGGAGAGTTGGATGGTGTGCCGACCGTAAATATCTCGTCATACGGTGGCGATGAACATAGGCCGCTTGTGGCGGCATTCATATCGCACGAATCACTACGTGCACCTCCCGCACTTGCCTAATTTCGTATGGAGCAAGTGTCTGGCTCTACACTCTTTTAGGGCCAAAGAGCCTCGTTGTGAGGCGTAAATAGTTAAAATTAAGGGAGATTATGAAGAAATCAATCATTATATTTTTAGCAATCTTGTGCCTGCCTTTCGTGGCTTCGGCACAGAAACTTACAGGTAGGGTCATTGATGCCAATACCTCTGAGCCTCTTGTTGGTGCATCACTCTATTGGAAGAATACTACGGCGGGTGCCTCTACGACAGTCAATGGTAGTTTCACGCTTAAGCGTGTGCACGGTTTCGATACATTGGTAGTAGACTATCTGGGCTATGATATTTGGGAGCAGGAGCTTTCGGACCGTGATGTGAATACTATCACCATCGAGCTCAAGCCCTCGGCAGTAGATATCGACGCTGTGGTCATCGAGAGTGCTCAGCGTGGTAACTATGCTAAGACGAGCGGCATCACCCGCCAGGAGCAGATCTCGTTTGCGGGTCTCTGTAAGATGGCTTGCTGTTCATTGGCCGAGTCGTTCGAGAACTCAGCCTCTGTGACCGTAGGTTATAGCGACGCTATCTCGGGCGCACGACAGATTAAGATGCTCGGCTTGGCAGGTACCTACACACAGATTCTCGACGAGAATCGCCCTATTATGCAGGGCGCTGGTGCTGCCTACGGCCTTAGCTACACCCCTGGTATGTGGCTGAACTCTATCCAGGTCTCTAAGGGCGTAGCGTCGGTAACTGCTGGCCATGAGGCTATCACAGGCCAGATTAACCTCGAGCACCGCAAGCCTACTGATGATGAGCGCCTATTCCTTAACCTCTACTTCGACTCGGAGCTCCGTCCCGAGATCAACCTATCGTCTGCAATACCTCTGACCAAGGATAAGAGCCTCTCGACAGTGATTATGGCACATGGCTCGATGCACCCTATGTCGCACGACGACAATGGCGATGGCTTTGTGGATATGCCTAAGTCGCACCAGATCAATGTGGCTAACAAGTGGTTGTGGCAGACAGAGAAGGGTGTGCAGCTTCGTTGGGGTTGGAAGTACTTGCAGGAGAACCGCTTAGGTGGTGCTCACGGCTATAAGAAGGATCTCTACGAGGAGATGATCGCCAATCCATTGGAGAACCCCTACGGCTCAAATATCCATAACCGCAATATCAATGCCTATGCTAAGTTAGGCTTGCCTATTGGCCCTGAGCGCACCTTTACGGGTGATCCTAATGACGCTGTGCAGAACAACTTTGCGATGGTGCTCGACTACGATAACTATCTCACAGACTCATACTTCGGTATCAATACGGTAGATGTTTTGGAGCACTCTACACGCTTCAACGCCACGTATGCTCACTACTTCACCGAGCGCTCGTCGCTCAATGCTGGTGCATCGTTCTACCTCCGTGCTATGGAGAACGACTACCTCCAGCAGCGTGTGGCAAATAGTAAGCCTACGGAGAACTGGAAGTTTGATGATGAGTCGATGCTCATCGAGCCAGGCATATTTGCTGAGTATACCTACCAGATTAAGGATAAGTTCTCGTTGGTTGTCGGCCTTCGTGGCGACTACTCAAAAATCAATGGTGACTACTACTACGAGGGTGCTAACAAGGGCCAATTCCTCGTAACACCTCGTTCGCACATCCGCTGGAGCATCACACCACGCACTACGCTGCGTGCCTCGGCAGGTATGGGCTATCGCCGCCAAAACCTCGTTACCGATAATATCTGGATGATGACAACATCACGTGATATCAAGTTCAACGGCCTTACCGATGATATGGAGCGTGCAGCAACGTTTGGTGGTAGTATCTCGCAGACCTTCCATCTTGCTAATGACGACCAGGCGACAATCAGCTTCGACTACTTCCGTACGCAGTTCTTCAATACCATGGTCTTTGACCAGGAGACTGCCGACAATACCATACTCATATATAATAGCACGGGTAAGTCGTTTACTGATAACTACCAGATCGACTTCAACTGGACCCCATTCAGAGGCTTTGACCTCTTTGCCACCTTCCGCTATACCAACGCCAAGATGACTCTTGAGCGTGATGGCGAGAGCTACCTCGTGGAGCGTCCATTGACCTCTCGATATAAGGGACTTATCAACATTCAGTATGCCGTGCGTCGCTGGATTTTTGACGTTACAGCACAGCTCAATGGCCCTATGCGACTCCCTGAGCTCGATGGTAATATGGTGGATGCTGTTGATAACCCAGATCTCTCTCCCGTGTACCCTATGTTCTTTGCGCAGGTGAGCTACAAGATTAGTAACCTCACAATATACGCAGGTTGCGAGAATATCGGTAACTACAAGCAGCCTAAGCCTATTGTAGTCCCTGAGGGTGGCCCATATGCTCCTGGCTTTAACTCGTCAATGGTGTGGGGACCACTCACAGGCATTAAGGGTTATGTGGGTATTCGCCTTAACATCTACTAATTTTGTTGTGATAATGGGGCATCTGCGGCGTCTGGCTCATTGTCCCGAATGGGGAAATACCTTAAGTATGTCCCCATCCGAGTCAATTTCGACCAGCCTCACAGCTGCTCCATTCTGACAACAAAATAGGTTCTTTGTCGTGATAATGGGGTATCTGCGGCGTCTCAATCGCTGTGCTGAATGGGAAATACCTCAAGTATGTCCCATCTAGCCCAGACTCTTGATCGAGGTCAAATATGCCACCCTTCTGACAACCAAGTTGAGGGTACTAATAATAAGGTTAGCCCCATTAATATAATAAACAGCAAATTAAGACGTTAATTAATAAAACTATACAAAGACTATGAAGAAGATTATTTTGATGTGCCTTATGGCACTTGTAAGCTTTGGCTATGCAGAGGCTCAGAAACCTCAGAAGAGCAACAAGAAGGTTACTACAACAACCGTATTTATGACCGATATTGATTGCGCTGGTTGCGCCAAGAAGGTGAACGATACTATCCCCTATGAGAAGGGTGTTAAGGATGTTAAGGTAGATGTTGATGCTAAGACTGTTACTGTAACATTCGACCCTGCGAAGACCAACAACGAGACACTCGTGAAGGCCTTCGGCAAGGTGAAGATTAATGCTCAGCCACAGGGCGAGTGTGCTGGCAAGTGCTGCGAGGGTCACGACCATAAGGCCGAGGCCAAGAAGTGTGACGATGCCTGCTGCGAGGGTCACGACCACGGTCACGACCATAAGCACAATCACGGTCACGACCATAAGCACAATCATGGCCACAACCACTCTCATTAATAGAGTAAAGCCGACATATGGGATGTTCAACAATGCGTTGAGCATCCCATATGTGGTTTTAGTGCGGTTATAAACCCTAAATTTGGCCCTGAAGACATCTGTATAATCCACTTTTTAGAAATCTTATAACAGTAGCTAACGTGTTTATTATTAGTGATATAAATATTTGATGTATTCCACACACATCCACTTTTTTTAGAGGCGATGAGTTGTAAAACTCTTCGCCTTTTTAGTTGCTAAAATAACAGCAACTTTCCATCCACTTTATTGTGTATGTGCGCGCGTGTGTTAATATCTGATAATCAGGGACATAGTTGTTTAAGGTATCTTTGTAAGGCCTAAAACTATAAATTTTTTGGAGAGAAAAATTGTATTATTTCCAAAAAAATGTTATAACTTTATAGTACAGAAATCATAGATTTCAAGGCTCAAAAATACCTGATTGTCAGCCTACAGACAAAACTCAAACACACATACAACTAACTAACAATTAAAGCCTATGAAAAACTTGACTCACAGAATCGCTTTGATCATTGCGATCATTTGCGTGAGCAGTGTTTCGGCATTTGCTCAACAAGTGAAGGGTACCGTTAAGGACGCAGCAGGCTCTCCAATCATCGGAGCAGCTGTTGTTGTCGATGGTACAACAGTCGGCACCTCGACAGACTCGAGCGGTAGCTTCGTAATCGCAGCTCGAGAGGGCCAGACATTGGTGGTATCTTTCATCGGTTACACCACAGAGACAATATCTGTGGGGGGGGGAAGAACAGTTTATGATATTGTTCTTCAGGAAGATGCACTTAGTGTTGATGAGGTTGTTGTTGTTGGTTACGGCGTTCAGAAGAAGAGCGTTGTAACAGCAGCTATCTCGTCAATCACCTCTGACGATCTAAAGGCTCAGTCGAACAGCCGTATCGAGAGCGTACTCCAGGGTATGACCTCTGGTGTGACTATCACATCGCCTTCAGGTGCTCCTGATGCAGCCGCTCAGGTGCGTGTACGTGGTGTCGGCTCAATCAACAACTCTGAGCCATTATACATCGTTGATGGTATGGCAATTTCGGGTGGTATCGACTACCTCAACCCTAACGATATCGAGCGTATCGAGGTGTTGAAGGATGCCGCTTCTGGTGCTGTTTATGGTGCACGTGCTGCTAATGGCGTTATCCTCGTGACAACAAAGAAGGGTTCGAAGGGTAAGGCTACTGTAAACTACGACTTCTCTTATGGTTGGCAGAATCCTTGGCGTAAGCCCGACGTGCTCAACGCCACTGAGTATGCAATCATCATGAACGAGGGTTACATCAACGCTGGCCAGGCCCCTATCTATGATAATCCTTATGAGTTTGGCGAGGGTACTGACTGGGTAAGTGAGGTTATCAACAAGAATGCTCCTGTTATGAAGCACGACCTCTCAATCTCGGGTGGTACTGACAACGTAACATATGCTCTCTCGGCAGGTTATCTCACACGTGAGGGTACTGTGGGTGGTAACTTCGATCGTTCAAACTATGAGCGTATCACTGCTCGTGCCAACATCGGCGTAACTATTTGGGATAAGTCTAAGGATCGCAACTGGCTCAACAAACTCACTGTATCGACCTCTGCCTCGTACGCGCGTATATTAGCTACAGGTATCGAGGCTAACTCGGAGTATGGTTCGCCACTTGGCTCGGCAATCTCAATGTCGCCACTGTTGGACGTATACGCAACACCTGAGGAGGAGGAGTCATACAAGACTCTATATCCAGAGGGCTACCAGCACATCGTACGTGATGCCGAGGGTCGTGCATACACTGTTGTAGATGGTGGTGTCTACAACGAGCAGACCAACCCATTGGCATTCCTATCATTGCCAGGCACAAAGTATGAGACTGATAAGTTCATCACAAACTTTGCTGGCGAGCTTCAGATTTTTGACGGCCTTAAGTTCCGCTCATCAGTAGGTATCGACCTCGCATTCTGGGGCAACCACGGCTATAACAAGCAGTACTTCCTCTCTTCAAAGCGTTACAGCTATAACACTGTGGCTTCGGAGACTACTTATGATAAGGATGGTAACGCAACAGTTACCGAGAAGACCAACTACGCAGAGTCTGTATCGCAGGAGATGAACCGTGGCTTCCAGTATCAGGTTGAGAACGTCCTCTCTTACGACAAGACCTTCGGTAAGCACTCTATCGCAGTTCTTTTGGGTCAGTCAGCAATCTCTTCTACATCGCAGAACGTAGGTGCTTCTGCTCGTGGTATTATGTATCCATATGATCCTTATAAGATCACTGTAAACAATACTCTTGGCCAGCAGGCTGATGGCGATCGTAATGGTTGGGGCTCTTGGAACTCAATTCCTTACCGTTTGGCATCATACTTCGGTCGTCTATCTTACAACTACGACGAGCGCTATATGGCTGAGGTAACCTTCCGTCGTGATGGTTCAAGCCGCTTCGGTGATAACAATAAGTGGGGTAACTTCCCATCAGTATCGGCAGGTTGGAACATCAAGAACGAGGCATTTATGGACGACGTTAATTGGTTGTCAGCATTGAAGCTTCGTGCATCTTGGGGTATCAACGGTAACGACGCTATCGGTAACTTCGTATACGCCGTTTACATGAACTATGGTAACAACTACGTATTCGGCTCTGGCGGTAATGGCTCAGAGAGCATCCACCTTGGTGCTAAGCCTTCTGGCCTTGCTAACCCTGATGCTCGTTGGGAGGAGTCACGTCAGACAAACGTTGGTTTGGATGCTGGTTTCTTCGACAACCGTTTGACATTCACATTCGACTGGTATCGTAAGGAGACTGCAGGTATGCTTCTCTCAATGCCTGTTCCAGGTTATGCTGGTGACTCAGCGCCTACGGGTAACCTCGGTGATATGGTTAATAGCGGTATTGAGTTTGACCTCGGTTGGAGAGATGCTGCTGGCGAGTTCAAGTACCACGTATCGCTCAACGCTACATACAACCAGAATAAGCTTACTTATCTGGGTGACGACTCTACTCACCTCTATGGCTCTAACCATAAGATTGGCCAGCTCACACGTGGTTCAATCGGTCTCCCATTCCCATACTTCTATGGCTACCAGACTGATGGTATCTTCCAGAACCAGGCAGAGGTTGATGCTCACGTAAATGCTGACGGTGTGCTACTTCAGCCTAAGGCTGCTCCTGGCGATGTTCGCTTCAAGGATCTCAATGGTGATGGCGTAATCGACGATAACGACCGTACAATGCTCGGTAAGGGTATGCCTGACTGGACATTCGGTATGAATCTCGGTTTCGAGTGGAAGGGCCTCGACTTCAATATGTTGTTGCAGGGCCAGGCAGGTTGCGACGTATTCAACGTATCACGCCGTACTGACCTCTACTACGTGAACCTTAACAAGTCTATCTTGAACCGTTGGACTGGTGAGGGCTCTACTAATAAGTATCCTCGCTTTATGTTCGACTCGGCTAACGAGAACTACCGCGTATCTGACCTCTGGTTGGAGGATGGTTCATTCTTGCGTTGCCGCAATATGCAGCTCGGTTACACTTTGCCACAGAACCTTACAAAGAGGGCTGGTATCTCACGTCTTCGTGTATTCGTAATGGCAGAGAACCTCTTCACATTGACACGTTACACAGGTTGCGATCCTGAGGTAAACGGTGGTAATGGCTTCGGTACTGAGGCTGGTATCGACCGTGGTGTATATCCACAGTCACGTACCTACTCGGTTGGTGTTAATCTTACTTTCTAACTTAAAACCGAATGATGACTATGAAAAAGATATTTTTTGCACTTAGCGCAATCGCAGTATTGCTCTCGTCATGCGGTAAGGACTTCGTTACCGTGAAGCACAACTCTCAGGAGCCTATGGACGAGTATTTCATCAGCCAGGATCGTATGTATCAGTCGTTGGTTGCTGCCTATGACTCACTCAATTGGCTCGACTACTTCGATCAGTATGTTAATGCCTTGACACTCACTTCAGATGTTATGGCTGACGATATCTATGCTGGTGGTTCGAACGAGGGTGACCAGCCTTCAATCGTGAAGACTCACTACTACACTCTTACATCTACCGAGCAGCTCGACCGTATTTGGACAATCTGCTACTCGGGCGTAAACCGTTCGTGCATCGTGTTGGAGTATGTCGATAGAGTGCCTAACATGGACGAGGCGTTGAAGAATCGTTACATCGCTGAGGCTACTGTTTTGAAGGCATTCTACTACAACATTATGTGGAAGTATTGGGGCAATATCCCTTACTACGATAAGAACCTTACAGCTCCTTACATCACCAAGCAGCTCACGGCTGACGAGGTGTACGCAAAGTGCGTAGAGAACCTTGAGAATGTATTTGCAATGGATGCTCTTCCTATGAAGGCTGCTGCTGGCGAGGAGGGCCGTGTAACTAAGGCTATGGCATATATGCTCTATGCCGAGATGGTGATGTATCAGAACGATGCAGAGCGCTACCCACAGGCATTGGCCTATATGGAGGAGATTATCAACTCTGGACAGTATGCTTTGGTTGCTGACTTCGCTGGTATCTGGTTGGAGTCTGGCGAGTGGGGCTCAGAGTCAGTATGGGAGATCAACTACACCTCTGAGGGTGCTCCACGTTCATGGGGCTCTCCTTTGACTACTGGTGGTACTGTTTATCCTATGCTTATCGGTATCCCTGGTGCTACTGAGGCCAGCGGTTTCTCTGATGGCTGGGGCTTCGGTCCTGTTGCTAAGCACGCTTACGATATGTATGCCGAGGATGATATCCGTCGTGATGGTGGTATCCTTAACTATAACGCTGTTTACGATCCTATTCTAGAGGATAAGTGGCGTTGGCAGGGTACAGGCTACTACTTGCTTAAGTATGTGGCACGCCGTAATGGTAACCATGGTCAGATCGCCGATGCCGATATGAACCACTGCAACAACATCCGTGTATATCGCTATGCTGAGACATTGCTCAACGCTGCTGAGTTGGCAGTTCTCACAGGCAAGGATGGCTCACAGTATTTGCAGCAGGTGCGTGATCGTGCCAACTGTAAGGATACAGGTAGTGACCAGGCAGCTATCATCGCAGAGCGCCGTAAGGAGTTCCTTGGTGAGGGTAAGCGCTACTGGGATTTGGTTCGTACAGGTATGGCTGAGACAGTTTTGGCAGCAGGTACTCACGAGTGGCGTACCGAGGGTTGGCACTCAGGCAAGAAGTACTGGCCATTGCCACAGGCCGAGATCGACAAAGATCCTAACCTCACTCAGAACGTAGGCTACTAAAAGCCTTGCTTTAGGGATAATCATTAGATAATCTAAAACAGTGAAATTATGAAACGATTGTATAAATATATGGCTGCGGCGCTTATGGCAGTGTCGATGCTCGCTGTCGGTTGTACTGCCGACTACATCGAGCCTGACCAGACCTTAGCCCCCAATGCCGAGAATTTCGATGTGATCATCGACATCGACCAGGAGACCAACTATGCTACCTTCACCCTAAACAATAAGGGTATGGTTCCTATGTTCATCTTCGGCGATCAGGCTGTTGATGGCAAGGCTAACAAGACCTATGCTTACACCGGCAACGGCATCTCACTGCGTTTCCGCGATGCTGGTAAATATAGCGTCGAGGTTAAGGCATACAACGCTCATGGTGTCTCTGTAGGCTCTAAGGTTGTGGAGTTTACTATGGAGAATACCTATCGTGACCCATTCGATGCTTCGCCTTATATGAAGGCTTTGGCCAACACTTGGCAGTGGGATAAGGAGACTGACGGCCACTTTGGTTGCGGTTCTATCAACGCTGAGACAGGTCAGGCTGCAACTGATGGTACTGACTGGTGGAAGTGCGGTCCTAACGGTAAGGATGGCGCAGGTATGTACGACGATACTATTACATTCACTGAGGGTGGTGAGTACACTTACAACCCAGGTGATGATGGTGTTGTATACGTAAACTGGGGTATGGCTGCTGGTGGTAAGTATCCTGGCAACTATGCCGACGATGAGCAGGACTACCAGGCTCCTATCGAGGCCTTTACTTGTGCTTACACTATCGAGAATAATTGGAACTCAGCTGGTATCGAGGAGATCTACCTCGTTCTTGAGCCAGGTCACAACCTCTCATACATCCCTCACCAGACAGCTATCGACAACCCACGTTACCGTTTCCTTGAGACTAACGTAGGTAACATCCGCAAGACCTTGTCGCTGGTTAATGAGGAGCCTACTGAGAATGGCGGTGGCGGTATCGCTTGGAAGTATCAGTTCGTGCCATTTGTTCACGTTGCAGGTCCTGAGGAGTTGCTCGCAGGTACTGACGCAGCGGGTAAGGTATGGGTAATGGATGCTGATGCTCAGGGTCACCTCGGTTGTGGTGATTCAGTAGCTAATCCTGCAGGCTGGTGGTCAGCACCTCCACAGGATAAGGCAGCATACGGTATGTACGACGATGAGATTACCTTCACTCCTGATGGTAAGTATATCTACAACCCTGGTCCTGATGGCTTGATGTACATCAACTGGGGTGTAACTAAGATTGGTCCTAACCCAGGTGCTGAGCCTGATATCGACATCGAGTGGCAACTCACCGAGAGCACTTATACGTTCGATGGCACTGATATCGTTCTTGCAGCTAATACTCCTATGGTATACGTACCTTCAGATTATGTTTGGGATAATCCAGTATTCCACGTAACTGAGATTTCGGAGACCAAGCTCGTTGTAGTAGCCGAGAATCCTGGTTGCTACTGGCAGATGATCTTCAAGGCTCGTGATGTGAAGGCTCCCGCCGTTGCATTCGATGGCCAGGATGTTGCCGAGGGTGTTGGCGCTGAGCTCTCACTCTCACAGGGTCAGGAGATTGCCGTAACAGGCGTTAATTTCGCTGATGCTTGGATTGACCCAGACTTCTTCGAGATTGTAAACGACTCTACATTGAAGTTCTTGGCTGTAGATGGCGACTACCGAGTTAAGTGGGACGGCAAGTGGTTCAAGGTTGTTCCTATGTTCAACGGCGAGAAGGCTACTTACGACAATGGTAAGGCTTTGTGGATCATCGGTGACGGTGGTGGTAAGCCTACTGTAGATAACCTTATCGGCTGGGTAACTGGCGAGGCTCCACTTCCATGTGCTAAGATTGGTGAGAATACCTACCGCATCACTTTGGCTATGAAGGCTGAGGGTGGCTCTGTTAAGGTATTTGGTCAGTCAGATTGGGGCGTTGAGTGGACAAAGGATAAGTATGGTACTGTAACTGACAATGGTCTCTTCCACATCCCTGGTGATGATGGTAACATCCACACTATCGAGGGTACTGAGCCTGGTTACTACACATTCTTCTTCACTGACAACGACGGTATCCTCGATATGGAGGTTAAGAAGCTCGCACAGAAGCCTTCGCAGCTCGACCCAGCAGCTGCTACTAACCTTTGGAAGGGTGGCTACACAACAACCTATTGGTTTGCAAACAGTGCTTGGACTCAGATTGCTGATCCAGAGGTAGAGTTCGACGGTGCTAACTTCAAGCTCACTATCCCTAATGAGATTGGTGGTGCTCAGTGGACTGGTCAGGTAGCGATCCTTACCGACATCAACACTGAGGAGGGTAAGAAGTATGACTTCCAGGTTAAGCTCTACTCGGAGACTGACCAGAAGGCTGACGCCATCACCATCAAGCTATGTAACGGCTTGGAGGGTGCTGCTGACGATCCCTTCTACTTCGATCCTAAGGTGGGTGTAACCTCATTCGAGGAGTTCACCTACTTGCAGTGGGGCTTCGCTGGCAAGAACTGTACTCCTGCTAAGCTTGTTCTCGACTTCGGT
>JAFQTX010000018.1 GCA_017408825.1 Alistipes sp. | reverse complement strand
TGCTCCTATCGTTAGTGGTACTATAACCATTGAGCGCGATGGATTGGATTTTGTTCTAACCTTCGATTGTGTGGATGACCTTGGATATAAGATTACAGGTACATTCAGGTGTGGCCAGTTAGAGATGTACGATAAGTCAAGCGGTTGTGCATAAGTCGTTGCACTTGATTCAAAATTGTGAAGAGATGAAGAGAGCTTATTATTTTTTAATATTCGCTCTACTTGGATTCGCTCTACTTGGCTTAATAGCTTGTGAGACTGAGCCACAAGAAACTACCCAGGGAACACTCTATATCTATGCTGATAGCACAGTGATTTATGCCAATGGCGTAGATGCAACAAAGTTTACCGTTACGCAGGATGGCGCTAATGTAACTGATAAATCTACTATCTATGTTAACGCGAGTATCCTCAATGGCAACCGCTTTATCATCACTACATCCGTTCTCGGGTTACGGCTCGGCAGAGTAAATAATTCTATTTAGAAGTGTTTTTTATTGCTGAGGCTGGCTAATGTCTTAGCCAGCCTCAGCATTTAATTTAATTCGACACGCTCCGTTTGATGTGCCAATTTTGACCAATAAGCCCATCTTTATGTATTATAATTTTGGCATAGCACTATAAAATATCTTTTATAAGTGGAGTATCATATATCATATTTTTATATACCTTTGCACCGGTGTAGAATTATTTTTTTTGTCCTAAAATGATTATTTGATGCAGATCAATATTCCTACTGAAAATATAAAGAAGAGGTGCAATACATTATTAGAGAGTGGCAAACGAGTAAAATCGCTACCAACATGGAGCTTGTTACTCATAATATGCGCTCTCATTATCATAACTATAGCCTCACTCTTTTTTCTCAATAAACCGAAGAGAACAACTCACATATACCCCACTGTCGAGGCGCAACCCGTAGTAGTGGACGATGTCGAGTTATATGGCGAATATGCAGGAAAAATCAAGGCAAAACAGCATGTTGAAGTGCGTGCCAGAGTTGAGGGCTACTTGGAGAAGATGCACTTCCAAGAGGGTAAATACATCAAAAAGAACGATATACTATTTACTATCGACCCTAAACTCTACAAGGCTCGAGTAGAAAAGGCCAAAGCACAACTGAACAAGAATAAAGCCTTGGCACAAAAGGCAGAGCGTGACCTGGAACGCATACGTCCCCTGTATGAACAAAATGCTGCCAGCCGACTCGACTTGGACAATGCCATCGCCGCATACGAGAGTGCCAAGGCAGAGGTAATAATGAGTGAAGCCGACCTCATACAAGCCGAGATAGCATTGAGCTACACTGTGGTGCGTTCGCCCATATCAGGATTTATCAGCGAGAGTGACGCCGACATAGGAACACTGGTGGGTCCTGGCGGAAAATCACTCTTGGCTAATATCGTAAATAGCGATACCGTACAGGTCAATTTCAGTATGACAGGCCTCGACTACCTTAAGAGCAAAGAGCGCAATGTCAATTTAGGTCAGACAATCGAGGAGCGTAACTGGAACCCATATATAACCATTACGCTTGCCGACCACACCGAATACCCAATAAAGGGTATAGTCGATTTTGCCGACCCACAGGTCAATCCCAACACCGGAACATTCTCGGTGCGTGCCGACATGCCCAACCCTGACCACATACTACTCCCTGGACAACTTACCAAGGTAAAACTGCTGCTCGATGTTCGAGAGAATGCAATCGTCGTCCCTAAGAAAGCTCTTGTCATTGAAAAGGGAGGTGCATTTGTGTTTGTTGTCCGAAAAGACAACATAGTGGAGAAACGTTTCGTAGAAATTGGGCCTGAAATCAATAACGACGTCATTGTTGAAAGAGGACTTGGCTCAAACGAAATGATTATAGTTGAAGGTTTCCACAAACTATCTCATGGCATGCAGGTTGAGATTGTCAAACCAGCAAGCAATGAAGAATAATTTTTTTATAGATAGGCCCATATTTTCGACAGTTATATCTATTATAATTGTTCTTACAGGTTTGATAGGAGTGATACTACTACCCATCGACCAATACCCCAATATAGTACCCCCCGTAGTCAAGATCTCTGCATCATACCCTGGAGCAAGTGCCGAGACGGTATCACAAGCCGTAGCAACTCCCATTGAGCAAGTGCTTAACGGAACACCAGGAATGCTATATATGGAGTCGAGGAGTGCCAACAATGGAAGCTTCTCGGCAACACTCACATTCGACATCTCAACCAATGCCGACTTGGCAGCCGTCGAGGTACAGAACAGAGTCAAAGAGGCCGAGTCTCGTCTGCCTGGTGAGGTGGTCCAAAATGGTATATCGATAGACAAACAGGCATCCAGCAAGTTGATGACGATAGTACTGAAATCGAGCGACCCCAAGTTTGACGAGATATATCTGAGCAACTACGCTACACTCAACGTGTTGGACATGTTGCGCCGTGTCAATGGTATTGGACAAGTATCGAACATAGGTAGTCGCTACTACGCTATGCAGATTAAGGTTCGCCCCGAAAACTTGGCAGCCCTCGGACTGACCGTACAAGATATTACCAACGCCATCAAAGAGCAGAATAGAGAGTCGGCAGCGGGTGTCATAGGACAACAACCTGTCGAAGGTATAGACATCACCATCCCTATCGTAGCTCGTGGACGACTATCATCGATAAGCGAATTTGAAGATATAGTTATCAAGGCCAATAGCGACGGCTCGATACTACGACTCAGAGATGTCGCAGACATCGAACTTGAAGCACAATCCTACAACACAGAGAGTGGTATAAACGGAGAGAATGCCGCTGTACTGGAGCTGAAAATGTTGCCAGGAATGAACGCTATGGAGGTGTCAAAAGAGGTAAAAAAAGCGATGGAAGAGATAAGTAGTAACTTCCCACAGGGAATTACGTACGAAATTCCATTCGACATGACCAATTACATTTCGCAGTCCATCAATGAGGTATATAAGACCCTGTTCGAGGCCCTTATATTGGTCATCTTGGTAGTATTTCTCTCGTTGCAGAGCTGGCGCTCAACACTCATACCAGCCATAGCAGTGCCCATCTCGCTGATAGGAACATTCGGCGTAATGCTGGTTTGCGGGTTTACACTCAACACCCTCACCTTACTTGGTCTTGTGCTTGCCATAGGTACTGTTGTGGACGATGCTATTGTGGTGGTGGAGAATGTTGATATGCTCATGAAGAGAGAGGGTTTGTCTGCCTACCAAGCGACAAAGAAGGCGATGAAAGGATTATCAGGGGCATTGATAGCCACTTCGCTTGTGCTGTGTGCAGTATTCGTTCCTGTAAGTTTCTTGCCGGGTATTACGGGCTCACTGTATCGACAATTTACCATTACCATAGCCGTTTCGGTTATCATCTCTACATTTGTAGCACTTACACTCAGTCCTGTTATGTGTTCAAAGATACTGCAAAAGAGAGAGACGAATAATCGCTGGCTAACACGCATCTTTGCGGCAATTAATCGTTGGCTCGACAAAGGCAATCAAATATATGGCAAACTTATCAGACGTTCCATCAACAACTCATCACGTGTATTTGTATGCTATGCAGTAGCTATTGTCCTCATCCTATTGCTTACAAGATATATCCCTCAGAGCTTCATTCCGCAGGAGGATCAGGGCTACTTCACCGTAGAGCTTGAGCTTCCCGAAGGAGCATCTCTGGAGCGTACTCGCAAGGTGTCGGATCATGCTATGGAGTATCTGCTCTCGCTTGATGATGTTGAGCATGTACTCAATGTAGTAGGTAGCAGTCCACGACTCGGCACCAGTCAATCGCACTGCCAGTTTACGGTTATCCTGAAGGAGTGGGACGAGAGAGAGGAGAAGGAGTTGTCCAAAATAATGAAACAGATACGAGAGCACTTTCACACCTATCCCGAGGCAAAAGTATATATGAATACCCCTCCAGTTATACCAGGATTGGGCACATCGGGTGGTTTTGAAATGGTACTCGAAGCCAGAGGTGGCATGAGTTATGACAACCTTAAAGCTGCTACCGACACGCTTATCCACTACGCATCACAACGAAAAGAGTTGGCACGCGTATCCTCTTCGATGCAGAATGAGATACCGCAGTTGTACTTAAATATCGACCGTGACATGGCAAAGCTCATGGGCGTATCGGTTGCAGATATTTTCACAACGATGAAGACATACACAGGGTCGGTATATGTCAATGACTTCAATCTTTTCAATCGTGTATATCGTGTATATCTTCAAGCCGAGGCCCCATATCGAGCTCACCCCGACAATATGAACTTGTACTTTGTTAGAGGTAATAGTGGCGAAATGATACCCATCACATCATTAGGTACGACCTCTTATGTCACAGGTCCAGGCAGTCTGAAAAGATTTAATATGTACTATGCGTCTACCATAACTGGTGAGAGCGCCGCAGGTTATAGTTCGGGACAAGCCATGAAGGTTTTGGAGGAGATTGCCGCTGAAAAATTACCGCCCAACATTGGCATTGAGTGGAGCGGTCTGTCGTATCAAGAGAAGAAACAGAGCGGACAGACAGGCATCGTCATACTGCTTGCCTTCTTGTTTGTCTTTCTGTTTTTAGCAGCTCAATACGAGAGCTGGTCGGTTCCTATTGCCGTGCTGCTCTCACTACCAGCCGCTTGTATAGGAGCGTTTGCCGGAATTGGAATATTCGGACTTGAAAATAATGTCTATTTCCAGATAGGTATAGTAATGCTCATAGGTATGGCTGCCAAGAATGCCATCCTCATCGTAGAGTTTGCCAAGGAGCAAGTAGAAAAAGGTGTTGATATCGTCGATGCAGCGGTTATCGCTGGCACATTGCGATTCCGCCCTATCGTTATGACATCATTGACATTTATCCTGGGCATGCTACCACTCTTGTGGGCATCGGGCCCAGGCTCGGCAAGCCGACAAAGTATCGGTGTAGGTATTTTCAGCGGTATGCTGGTTGCTATGACCATCGGCATTATTTTAGTTCCTTTCTTCTTTGTATGGATATACAAGATTAAGGAGCGTGTGAAAACTAAACGTAAAAATAGATGAGAAATATAGCATGCTTTGTCATCATTGTTCTGCTCGCATGCGGATGCTCTCTATCAAAGAGATGTATCCAACCAGAGGTGGAACTTCCGACAGAAATAGTGGCTGGTATGGAGGCAGACTCGATGTGTATTGCCGACCTGAAATGGTACGACATATTTGCCGACCCCTGTCTTATCGAGCTGATTGAGATGACTATCGCAAACAACAAAGATCTGCTCACGGCCTCAGCAAAGGTTGAAGAGTTGGAAAAATTATATCGAGTGGCAAAGAGCGATTACTTTCCATCGCTCGATGCAAATGCTTATATCGACCATGAGACCACCGACAAGAGTAATGCCGAGGCCACAGCTGATTTAGAGGTATCTGCAACCTTGACACTCACTTGGGAGCTTGACTTTTTTGGACGAGTACGTTGGAATAATCGACAAGCACTTGCTAATTACCTGAAAACCGTCGAGGGGCAACGAGCCCTACAGATGGTATTGGTTGCCGATGTAGCCACTGCTTATTTTGAACTAATGGCTCTTGACAACGAATTGGTGATTATTACCCGTACTCTCGAGACACGAGAAGAGGACTTGAATAAAGCCAAACTACGATTTGAGGGAGGACTTACCTCCGAAATTCCCTATCGACAAGCGATGGTAGAGTATGCAACAACCGCATCACTCATACCAGACCTACGTCGTAAGATTGAGACCAAAGAGAATGAGATATCGCTACTTACGGGACAAATGCCTGCACGCATTAAACGGTCAGAGATCTCACGTTACAAAGATTCCAAACTGTTTCCCAATGTAGGCATCTCATCTGACCTGATTAAGCGCCGCCCCGATATTCGTGCAAGCGAACAATCCCTAAAGGAGGCAATGGCAAAAGCTGGATATGCCTGGGCCGACAGATTTCCTCGCTTTTCGATCAGTCTGCAAGGCGGTTTGGAGAATAACGCTTTCAGGGGCTTTCTATCGGCTCCGTTTACATACATGATTGGAGAACTGGCTACCCCTATATTCGCTTTTGGAAAGCGCAAGGCTAAATATGAAGCAGCCATCAAGGCCTATGATGCCGAGCGCTATCAATACGAAAAGAGGGTACTACAAGCATTTCAAGAGGTAAACGACGCTGTTATAGCCTACACTTCGGCCAACGAGAAGGTAGAGCTTATGGATAATCTTAAAGAATCGGCTCAGAAGTACCTCAACTTAGCAGTGTTTCAGCACATCAATGGTCACATCAACTATATAAACGTACTGGACGCTCAACGCAGTTATCTCAATGCCGAAATTGATCTCTCCAACGCCATCAGAGATGAATATATTGCCCTTATAGTGTTGTATAAAGCACTTGGAGGAGGGTGGAACTAAACAACAATCTCCTAACCTAACTCCACTATAAGGGTCGTGATTTTAGGCAATGGAGGTGACTAAAAAGTTAATTAGCCACCTCCGTTGTTATGAGGTTGAATAAAAAGATGTAGTTTTAGGCCTGCGAAGCCCGAAAAAGCGGAGTTTACTAAGCGTAAATGAGCATTTTGAGGGCGAGCATAACGACAAAATACACTTTTTATTCAGCCTCTTTACCAATACACCTACTCAAGTCTTATGAGGGCCACGATGGTTAGTTACCACCCCCATAGTTGTCAAATACTGGAGTGAGTATCTGGGGGACAACGATCTTGTACTCTTTGAGTGAGTTTAGCCTCTTCATACCAGCGTCAGTAAGCGCCATATTTATCTGGCGCTTGTCGTGCGTGTCAATACTCCTATACACCAACTCTCGTCTCTCCAATGCAGATATTATCTTTGAGCAGTGCGACGCTCGCATACCGGTACGTTCGGCCACAACCGAGGCGGCGACGCTATGCTCACCAATTGCACATAGCGCCATTGCCTCGTTCAGCGTAAGGCCAAGGTGGTCGGTTAGTGTGTTTTCAAGCTCCGACATAGCCGATACTATATCACGCATCACGCATATACACTTTACCTTCTCCATATTACTAACTCGTTTTGTGGTTGTAAATATCTTTGTGCACTCTATCCCCGCGATAAAAACATCTCGACCACTTGGTTAGAATGTCCACTATATAAAGAGGTTTACGTCAGATTTTTCGGCACGCTCCATATAGGTAGCAACACCTCCGACACTCACCCCATCGATTAGCTCTTCACGTTTAATGCCCATGACATCCATAGACATCTGACAAGCGATAAACTCCACACCACTGTCAAGAGCCTGCTGGCGTAGGTTCTCCAATGAGTCTACCCCTCTGAGTTTCATCAAATGACGCATCATCATACGCCCAAGTCCAAACATATTGAACTTCGACAGCGACAGTTGTTTAGAGTGTGATGGCAACATCCATCCAAACATCTTGCCCCATATATCCTTCTTCACACGGGGCTTATCTACACGTTTTATAGCGTTTAATCCCCAGAATGTAAAGAATATCGTAACTCGCTTACCAGTGGCAGCTGCCCCATTTGCGAGTACAAAGGTAGCTAAAGTTTTATCAAGATCATCACTAAACATAATAAATGTTTTCTCGTCGCCCTTTGTGGTGGACATCTGCGTTGGCACACAGCACTCCTTCCCACCTCGCTGCACCACTGCTCGGTATATACCCTTGTCGCAGCTTGTAGCAATCACACGGTTACCTGTAGAGCAACACCACGCCTCGACATCACGAGTAAATGCAGAGTCTGTTGCTATTATCTCTATGCACTCGCCATCCTTGAGTGTCGATATGGTGTCACGTAGTCGTAGTATCGGGCCTGGACATTGGAGTCCACACGCATCAACAACCACCTTTGCTGCACTCCGCTGTTCAGGAATATGGCTCTTTATATCATCGTCATCAACATCATTTGACGCCGCTTTTGAGTAGTTAGCCGTTGCAATGTTATATGTTCGAATACCTCCTATAAGGTTTCGCACATCACGATAACCATTAGCCTTTAGGATATTTGATGCGAGGTATCCACGAAGACCTACGCCACAAAATAGAAATATCGGCTTGTCATGGGGGATCTCATCGAGTCGCTGTCGCAGCTCGTCAAGTTCGATATTGATGGCATCATCAATACTTCCCAAGGCATACTCTTCGGGAGTTCGAACATCAATAAGCACTCTCTCCTCTCTGCTTGTTGATAGCAAATCACGCCAATAGAGCGGTGTCATCTTGCCATTAAGGATGTTACTTGCGACATATGCACTCATAGCAACAGGGTCTTTTGCTGATGAGTATGGTGGAGCATAGGCGTGTTCAATCTCCATGAGTGATGTTATACTCAACCCCTGCTTTATAGCCATAGCGTAGCTGTCGATGCGTTTATCTACCCCATCTACACCCACAATCTGTGCGCCAAGCAACTTGCCATTATCGGGTGCGAACACCACCTTTATGGTCATTGGCTTAGCCCCGGGGTAGTAGTGAGCGTGCGAATTTGGGTGTATGGTCACCGTCAGGTAGGGGATATTGAGCTCTCGCAGTCGTTTTGCTGGCACACCTGTTGATGCTACCGTGATGTCAAACACCTTGGCTATGGCTGTGCCTATCGAGCCCTCGTACTCGATGTGGTTGCCAAACACCATATTGTCCGCAGCAATTCGTGCCTGTCTGTTTGCCGGTCCTGCAAGGAGGTTGAGCCATGGCTTGTTGAGTAGCGGATGCTGAAACTCCACCGCATCACCCACAGCATAAACACCCTCCGCCGAGGTCTGCATAAAATTATCTACTCGTATGCCACCAACCTCGCCAAGAGCAATCTTTGCATCACGTGCAAGCGTCGTTGCGGGACGCACTCCAATGCTGAGGATAACAATGTCGGCAGGAATACTCTTCCCAGAGTTTAGCACAACATCTATCGTCTCATTGTGGTTTTCGAATGCAACGACGCCCTCACCCAAGTATAAATCAACCCCCTTTGTTACAAGGTGCTCGTGTACGATTTGTGCCATTGAGTAGTCCATAGGCGCCATCACCTGCGGAGCCATCTCCACTACAGAGACTTTGGCCCCCGTATCATGGAGATTTTCAGCCATTTCAAGGCCTACAAAACCTCCTCCCACAATTACCGCCCTATTAACACGGTGTTTTGTGATGTACTCCTTTATACGATCGGTGTCATATACGTTTCGCAGGGTGAATATTCCATCGCTCTCGATGCCTTTGATTGGAGGCTTTACGGCTGTAGCTCCAGGTGACAGAAGCAGTCTGTCGTAGCTTTCGGTATATACACCATCGTCTTTACCTCTCACCTTTACCCTCCGTCTCTCTGTATCAATCTCTATTACCTCGTTACAGGTGCGTACATCAATATTAAATCTCTGCCCAAAGCTCTCTGGCGTCTGTACAAATAATGAATCTCGCTCAGCTATCGTACCCCCGATGTAGTATGGTAACCCGCAATTTGCATAGGATATATACTCACCCTTCTCAAATAGTATGATTTCTGCATTCTCATCATTACGCCTTATTCTCGCAGCTGCCGTAGCACCACCAGCGACGCCACCAATAATTAGATGCTTAACTCTTCTACTCTTTTCCATAATTCGCTTATCGTTTCTGTTTTATATATAATTAAAAATAATTTCCATTGGAAAACTTTGCAAATGTAAAATATATTTTCCAATAAACAAAATTTCCAGGGTAAAATATTATAACAAATTGGCCAGGCTTTCTGCAACTTACTAATCTAAAACGTGTTATGGTGCTAATTTAGAATGTTAAAAATAACAAAAGAGAGTGAGCTAATTGGGACATTAGGACAATAAAGATGGTCTCGGACAACGGTGATACCCTACCTCGTAATGGTCTTATGGTCCTAATGGTCCTAAAAAAATAAAGACAATTAAGATGGTTGCGGCAGGCAGCGCAAACAGCCAACGGCCGAAATAGCAGCGTGGTACCCGACATCGTAATGGTCATATTGTCTTAATGGTCCTAACGGTCCTAAAAGAATTGAGCTGTCACTGGGTTTTCCGACTGAGCCCCTAAAAGCATTAAGGACAAGACAAAAAAAAACGAACAACCGAAGTTGTTCGTTTGAGTAGTGGATAGGGGATTCGAACCCCTATGTCGTGCGTGAGAGGCACGTATCCTAGCCCTTAGATGAATCCACCATGTAAGTTTGTCACCTTTTGACTCTGCAAATATACGGCATTTTTTTTTATTCTCCAAAACTTTTTGCAAAAAAAATTCACTTTTTTACACACAACACAGAGCTACACAAACCTCGTAATCGACATTACTGGTTAATAATCAACAATATAGCCCTCAAATAGTAGGATTACAAAAATTTCAACAAAATAGGAGTCGTAGGGACTCACGTAGAGCCAATAGCTTCGCTTCGCACCACATCATAGCAAGATTGAATAGAGAGTGGGCATACCTTACATCATATTTAGTAGGCCATATACTTGTGCAGTATCAAAAAAAATAGTATATTTGCTCAATAGAGACTGCCGAAATGCTTAAGAGAGTAGGCGCAACACAAAACAAAAAAACTATGCTACCCGAAAATTTCCTTCAGTCACTTGCCGACGCCATTCTTCAAGTACTAATTGCCATTGGCCGAATCATACTTCTCCCCTTCAGCCTATGGGCTAAGGCAATCACTCGCCTTGCCGAGCAGAAGAATAGCAATCAGCTCAGCTTTAACAACATTGACGGTTTGTGGCCATTCTTTACCTTCTGCAAGCGTCTGCTCATCAACTTCGTATTTGATGCCATAGCGTTTATCTCATACCCAATAGGAGCTATCTTTGCGCTGGTAAGCTTTATTATTGACTGCACACATATCAACGCCTACATGACTTTTTCCGATGTCGTAGGGGAGTTGATCATTACACTTGTCGCTTTCTACATGTATCCCGTACTTATGGCTATTGCACACGATGGTTTTGAGCTTATGTTGTTGCCTATTAAGAAGTTCATAAACTGGTGTCAGAAGCCTGCACAGCAGATCGATATCGACATCAAGCAGCGTCAGTAACTCATCTCACAATATAACAAAAATGGAGGTGGCTAAAAAGTTAATTAGCTACCTCCACTTAGTTATAAGGTTGAATAAAAAGATTCTGTATTAGTCCTGCAAAGCCCGAAAAAGCGGAGTTTACTCAGGCGTAAATGAGCATTTTGAGGACGAGCATATTTTGACGTCAGAAGGCATTAGATACAACGCTCGGCGAATTTCATAGCGATGGGCTGTACTAAAACGTACTGCTCATTGCTATTGATAATTCGGAAAGCGGACGTAGATAATGACTTATCACGGCAAAGAACGACAAAATAGACTCATTACTCAGCCTCATCTCGCTACTATACATCTATCTCTACTCAACAATCATATAGCTTGCGGCACGACCATTAGGATAGATACCCTCGATAGAGCTAATCTTTTCAGAGAGTCGATCCAAATCCTCTACCTTATAAACAGCACTACCATTGATATGCGTGATGATAAAGCCCTGGCTGATACGTACTCGCTGCAAAAGGCCTCCACTTGTTATCTTCTGCACCTGTACACCACCACGAATATCAAGCTCCTTGCACAACGACTCCGAGGCTGTGATAAACTTACCTCCAAGTAGTGCCGCAACATCTACATCGTCACGGCTAAGTAGCTTCGTCTCGCCCGCCTTATTCTGAAGCGTTACGGTGGCACTATGCTCCTTGCCATCACGCTTAAAGGTCAGCTTAATCTTGTCACCTGGGCGACGCTTACCTATCTGCTCAAGCAGTGTTGCACTATCGTTCACCGCCACGCCATCAATCATCGTGATAATATCACCCTTACGAATACCAGCCTTCGATGCAGCACCACTCTCCACGACCTCGGCTACGTAGATACCACCAACCGAGTTAATGCCTGTCTGCTCACCCATCTGGTCGATAAACGTCTGATCGACAGCTCTAAACGATATACCGAGCACGGCACGTTGCACAACTCCCGACTCCTTGAGGTCTACGACAACCTTGCGGACAATAGTCTCAGGAACTGCAAACGAATAACCTACGTAGCTACCTGTCGAAGTCTTAATGATGGTGTTGATACCCACCAACTCGCCACGTATATTGACCAGCGCACCACCCGAGTTACCAGGGTTCACAACGGCATCTGTCTGTATGAATGACTCTATGCCATAGCGGCTGTCGATAGCACCTAAGCTACGCGCCTTAGCCGACACGATACCTGCCGTAACAGTCGATTGCAACCCCATAGGATAGCCAATAGCCAGCACCCACTCTCCCAGACGTAGGTCGTCCGAAGAGCCAAAAGGAATTGTAGGCAGATCCTGAGCCTCAATCTTTAGCAGAGCGACGTCGGTTGTAGAATCAGAGCCTATCACCGTAGCGTTAAACTCACGGCCATCCGAGAGCTTTACACGCAGTGTCGATGCACCCTCAATGACGTGGTTGTTAGTCACGATATATCCATCCTTCGAGATAATCACACCCGAGCCACCAGCACGTGCCTCACGAGGGATAGTCATCCCATCATCAGGCATTCCAAAGAAGAAATAGAAGGGGTCGATATACTGCTGATTGGTACGCTTGACGCTCTCGATGCTCACCACAGCCTTCACAGCACTCTCGGCAGCATATGTGAGGTCGGGATAACGTTGCTCGCCATCGTCGGCAGTGAATAGCGGCGATAGTTGTGGCTCATGCCTCTCTACAATAGTAATCTTCTCGTTGTCACCCTCATCCATCATCCGTGTCGTAATAGTTGAAGACACGACACCTGATGCCACAGCAACCAGTGTGACACAGGCAAACAATATTACATTACGTTTCATAACCTAAAAATTTAATTCAGTAGGCGACTTATACCATAGGCTGCAATACTTTTTGAACGAAAAACGCCACACAACTTCTCATTATTGTGTAGCGCTTGATGATTATACTGGGATTACTCCTCTAAGATATAGACAACTTCTGTTTCGCGTTGCATACGAAATCGCTCACGTGCAAACTCCTCAAGGAAATCGGGCGAACGCTGAAGATTATATATAAAACTGCTATCGCGCGCTATCTTCTCTTCGAGGTGTGCAATCTTTGGCTCAATATTGCTACGACGCTCCTGCGTACGACCAATGTTGCCCACTGTGCGCACCGAGACTACGATGGTGAATATCGCCAGCGAGAGCGTGAGTGCAACCCAGAAATACTTGACTACCCTATCCTTAAACTTCTCAACATTCATAGCACCTACCGTTATGGGATATGCATAAACTTATGGGTCTGTATCGAGATGTTCCACTCGGGGTTGAGCTTCACCCACTCGACAATCTCGCCGATAATCTGCTCATATACGCTCCACTCGGGCTGCACATAGAGCAGGCACTTGCGGCCCACCTTACGACTACACTCCACGGCCCACTCCAGGTCCTCCTTGTTCTGGATAATCACCTTGAGCTCATCGGCACGGCGGAATGCCTCGTCAAGAGGTGGCAGCTGGCGCTTAGGCGATAGGCACACCCAATCAAACTCACCACTTAGTGGCTGTGTACCAGAGGTTTCAAGAAATATCTCAAGGCCACGGGCATGAAGCTCACGAGTGAGCACACCAAGAGGATAGAGCAGAGGCTCGCCACCAGTGATCACGATGGCCTGTGCCGAGCACGACGCAGCACGCTCGACGATGGTCTCCACCTCAGTAGGCGGGAACACCTTAGGGTTCCACGTATACTTGGCATCACACCAGCGACAACCTACATCACAGCCACCAAGGCGTATGAAATAGGCGGGTTTACCTGTATGAAAACCCTCACCTTGCACGGTGTAGAAATCCTCGACGAGTGGCAGTTTGCGGCCACCCTCCAAAAGCTCCAAATCGGGATTAATCTTCATCTAACACGTAAATATCTTTGAGGTTACGGCCTATCTGGTTGTAGTCAAGGCCATATCCCACGATAAACTCATTACCAATAGGCATCGCCACATAGTCAATCTCGTACTCATAGAGGAACTTATCGGGCTTGAAGAAGAGCGTACAGATTGAGACACTCGCAGGCTTACGTGCCTTAAGATAGTCAAGCAGGTAGTTCATACTATGACCCGTCTCGACAATATCCTCCACGATGATAATATCCTTACCCTCGATGTCAAAGTCGATGCCGAGGTGCTGCTTGATATTTCCGGTCGATTGCGTGCCCTCATACGACGAGATCTTGACAAATGCCAAGCGGCAGTCGAACTTTGTCTTACGCACAAGGTCGCTAAGGAACAAGAAAGCTCCTGACAACACACCGAGGAAGATAGGTGTTTTGCCCTCATAGCGCACGTTAAGCTGGTCGGCAACACGCTGAACAGCCTTGTCAATCTCCTCGGCCGGGATCATCGTCTTAAACTTACGATCCAAAAGATTAATTCTTTCGATATTCTCTGCCATAATATAGTATTGGTGTAAGTGGTTTGAACTCCCAAGGATGGATCAAGAGTCTACTTCATTCCACTTAGCTGATTAATAGTTACAAGTGATAATTATTAAAGTTGCATCATTATGATGCCAAAATTACAAATTTTTATCTCAACATCCAAACTACTCTGTGCGCACACGATCGAGGATACCCGTAAGTGCAGCCAGTATTACTCCATAGTTTGTTATCGCAACACCCTGTTCACGAGCCCTTTCTATGCGGCTGAGCACATGGCGACGATTGAACATACAAGCACCACAATGAATAACCAAGTCGTAGGGTGTAAGGTCCTCAGGGTAGTCTGCGCCACCAACTATATCGATGTGTAGCCCCTCGCCAAATCTCTTGCGCAATATGCGTGGGAGCTTTACTCGACCTATATCCTCGTTTTGAGGTGTGTGGGTACACGCCTCGGCAATAAGTATGCGTGACTGCTCGGTGATACCACTCAACGCCTTCACACCCTCAGTAAAGAGCTTTATATCACCCTTATAGCGAGCAAACAGTATTGAGAATGATGTAAGCGTCGAAGCCTCAGGCTTTAGAGCATACACCTCATTGAAGGCCTGCGAATCGGTGATAATCAACTCAGGGGGAGTTGCCAATGCCGCCAGCGCCTCGGGCATACGATCGGGTGTGCAACAGATAGGCACACAACCACGATCCAACAGCTCACGTATGGTCTGCACCTGTGGCTGTATAAGGCGACCCTTAGGTGCCGACTTATCTTGTGGCATAACCAGAAGTACCCTATCGCCAGCCTTGCAGAAGCCCTCGGTAATTAGGCGCTCCTCCTGCTTATAGTTCTCAACAATCGCCTGACGCAACTGCTCAACACCCTCGCCCGAGAGTGCGCTGATGGCCACAACACGCTGCTTCGTGAGAGCCTCTATGGCACGAATGGTAGCATCACGCTCAACCAGAGCATCTACCTTATTGAGAACCACGATTACGGGTATCTCACGTATGCGACACTCCTCAATAATTTGCAACTGAGAGCCACCCTCCTTGTTGGTGAATAGCACCACTGCCAAGTCTGTCTTATCCAATACCTTGGCAGTACGTGCCATACGCTCACCACCAAGCTCTGTCGTATCATCCAGACCTGGGGTATCAACCAATACCGCTGCACCCAGGCCATTTATCTCAAGAGCCTTCTGCACAGGATCTGTCGTAGTACCTGGTCTATCCGACACGATGGCCACATCGTGACCCGCAAGGCGGTTCATGAGTGTAGACTTGCCATCATTCGTGCGACCAAATATCGAGATATGTATGCGCTCCGATAGAGGTGTAGTAACAGCCATAGTTGCCCAAGTTTAGAATCTAAAATCACGCTTACCCTCAACAATCGCACGGAGGTTATCCTCAGTGATGCGACGTATCTTCTCCGAAGGAATCACACGCTTGAGACTATCTATCATCTTCAGCGCCTCGACCTTAACACGTGGCGATGCGTAGTCCTCAGCATATTCGGCAAGTGTCATAAGCGCATTTGGAGCACAGCAGTTGCCAATCAAGCCACGCTTTGCCAACGACATAAATCTGTCGCCTGTGCGTCCCTCACGATAGCACGCCGTACAGAAACTTGGGATATATCCCAACTCGAGCAACCACCCCACAATCTGGTCGAGCGTACGGTTGTCCGAGATATCGAACTGCGCAGACTCCTCAGCATCCTCTATGCCCTCGGCATAGCCACCCACCGAGGTCTTCGAGCCACCACTAAGCTGCGACACACCCACATCGAGTACCAGCTCACGTGAGCGCTGCGACTCACGTGTCGAGACAATCATACCGGTATATGGCACTGCAAGACGCAATACGGCAACAATGCGACGGAACACCTCATCGGTGACGGCATTAGGGAAGTCACGAGGGTCAATATCGTCGGCAGGACGAATACGTGGTACGCTGATAGTGTGTGGTCCTACGCCAAAGCGAGCCTCGAGGTGCTCGGCATGCATCAAGATACCCACCACGTCGTAGCGATAGTTCGACAGGCCAAACAGAGCACCCACGCCCACATCGTCGATACCTCCGAGCATGGCACGATCCATCGCCTCGGTATGGTATGCCCAGTCGCTCTTGGGACCTGTGGGGTGCAGTTTCTCGTAGGCCTCACGGTCGTAGGTCTCCTCAAAAAGGATATATGTGCCGATGCCAGCATCCTTCAGTCGAGTATAGTTCTCGACCGTCGTTGCGGCGATATTCACATTCACACGGCGGATAGCGCCATTCTTATGGTGAATGGAGTAGATGGTATCTATCGACTCGAGAACATACTCGATAGGGCTCTGCGTAGGATGCTCGCCTGTCTCAAGGGCAAGACGCTTATGGCCCATATCCTGAAGCGCAATAACCTCACGGCGTATCTCCTCTTGCGTAAGTTTGCGGCGTGGAATTGTGCGGTTCTTAGCGTGGTAAGGACAATATACACAACCATTTACGCAGTAGTTCGACAGATACAATGGCGCAAACATAACAATGCGATTGCCATAGATCTGCTCCTTGAGTTTTCGGGCGATGGCATACATACGCTCCTCAATCTCCTTATCTTCGACCTCGATAAGCACTGCTGCCTCACGGTGTGTCAGGCCACCCCCCTTCTCGGCCTTTGCCAAAATCTCCTCTACGAGTGCCTTATCGTTCTTATGGTCGATGGCATACTGCAACGTAGCACGAATCTCACCATCGTGGATAAACTCGGCTGCGTGCTCCGACATTACGTTATACTCTATATTACTCATAATTCAGTTGTTAAAGGTTAAAATCACCACGGGCATAATCTATATGATAGCCAATGGTTTGCAGTTCAGCCTCGAGTGCCGAGAGGCCTTCAGCAGCCTCCTTGCCCCACGATGCTTTATTCTCATATATGGCATACTTAGCCCTAATATCCGAGGGCGATAGGTTTGGCATCACCACGTTTGCTCCCGAGAGTATCCCCTCGAGGCGACCCGTTGGACTCAAGCTCGCCAGCGCCGTTGTTGAGGGTATCAACGCCTTGGGGAGCATCAGTCGCACAATGGCCACCGTGGCAAGCACCATGCGTAGATCGCCAGCCGGCTCATCGCCAAGTGGTGTGGCACGATGCGGCAGAAATGGTCCTATACCCACCATCTCGGGACGCATACGGGCGATAAGTTGCAGGTCCTCAACAATGTGGTCGATGGTCTGCCCCTTAACACCAATCATCATACCCATACCCGTCTGATAGCCAATACGTTTCAGCGACTCAAGGCAGTCAAGGCGATGCCTCAATCCTCGTCCTGCGGGGTGCAGGCTTTCGTATAGAGCCTCGTTTGCTGCCTCGTGGCGCAACAAGTAGCGGTTAGCACCCGCCTCATATAGCCTTTGGAAGGAGTCCTCGCCACGCTCGCCAAGCGACAACGTGATAGCTACATCTGGGTACTCACGACGCATTGCCGACACAAGCTCGGTAAGCCACTTATCGGTATGCGTGCCATCCTCGCCACCCTGAAGCACAAAGGTACGGAACCCAAGGCGGTAACCCTCCTTACAGCACTCCATCACCTCGTCATGCGTGAGGCGGTAGCGCTCGGCACTACGGTTGCTACGACGCAGTCCGCAGTAGAGGCAGTCGCAACGACAGTAGCTCGAGAGCTCGATGAGGCCACGGATATATATGCCAAGTCCGAACTGCTCACGTGCAGTTCGGACAGCATTATCACGCAAGAGTTGTAGCACGGTTGAGTCCGAGAGAGCAACCTTCAGAAGCTCTCTTAGCTCCACATCGCTGAGCGAATGTTGCGTCGCCAGCCGATCTACCAACTCTACCATCTATTCTCTATATACCTATATATTATAAGTTTACACTATGAGGGCATAGCATTACTAACCCTCACGCTCGTAAAATTGCGTAACAAGAGCTAATCTTAGGCTTGCGAGCTTGTCAAAGCGGAGTTTACCAAGGTGTAAACGAGCATTTGACAGGCGAGCATAATGACAAAGTAGCCCTTTATACGATTTTCTGTTTATCGCTTCTTTAGCTCGGCATCAAAGGTCTTCTTGCCATCACCATAAGCGGTGTGAACACTTGGACCAGAGATACAACCGCCGTCGCAGACCATCACCTCGATGAACTGTGCAGGAGCCTTACCCGTCTTGCCGTAGGCCTTCAACAGACCCACGTTCTTCCTATTAAGACCTGCGATCTGCAACGTTGTGAAGTCGAGCTTGCCGTCTACCAACTCCTTAACAGCAGCTGTCACACCACCATTCTCAGCGAAACCGTGTGCCGAGCGGCGTGATGCACAATCTACTGGGTGGATGTTAGCCTCACCGAGCTCAATATTCATACCACCAAGGATAGCGTGAACCTCCTCGTAGGTAAGTACGAAATCGACCTTACCCTCGAGACCCTCACGACGTACCTCCTTACGCTTAGCGATACAAGGGCCTACGAACACGAGCTTGGCATTAGGATACTTCTCACGAGCAAGCTCTGCGGTGTATATCATAGGTGAGTATGTCGATGATATATACTTCTTTAGCTCTGGGGCGTGCTTTGCGGCCATCTCCATATACGATGGACAGCACGATGTGGTCATAAATGGCTGACCCTCGGCCATCTTCTCGGCGAACTCGTGAGTCTCCTTCTCGGTAGTGATCTCAGCACCACGTGCCACCTCGATAACATCTTTGAAGCCGATGGCCTTAATTGCGCCATACACCTGCTCGGTAGGCACGTTGTACTGCGAGAGGATCGAAGGAGCTACCATAGCCACTACCTCCTCGCCACGACGTATAGCCTCCAGGATGTCGAACACCTGAGAGATCTCGAAGATAGCACCGAAAGGACAAGCATTCATACACTTACCGCAGTAGATACACTTTGACTCGTCGATATGCTCTACGCCATACTCATCCTTTGAGATTGCACCTACGGGGCAAGCCTCCTCGCAAGGTACTGGGATATAGACGATGGCGTGATATGGACAAGCTGCGAAACACTTACCGCAGCTGATACATACGTTGTGGTTGATCTTACCCTGCGATGTGTCGGGATCGAACTCAATAGCATTCTTAGGACAAGCATGCTCGCAAGCACGTGCCACACAGCCACGGCATAGGTTGGTGATATCGTAGTTAGTGCGTACACACGATGAGCAAGCCTCGTCGATAACACACATAATGTTATCCTTGATCTTCTTACGGTCGAGAGCCATCTTGGCATATGCCGATAGTGGCATAAGTTCATCCTGCTCGTCGGTCATATCGTAGCCCAACAATGGCAACGACTTATATTTCCATACAGCACGCTCCTTGTGGATACAGCAGCGGCCACGTACCTTCGAATTACGGGGGCTAAACTCAATGGGGACTCGGTCGATCTTCTCAACGAGTGCACCCTCATTCCAGAGGCTCACAAGCTTTGTGAGAAGTCTCTGGCGCACGATCATTACGTTATTCTTAATTGCCATACGAGTGGTGTTAGTATTGTTAATTGAGCAAAGATACTATTTTTTACTATAATTAGGAAATATATTGACCCTTTTTTGTCTGTCGTGCTCTATTTTTATCCTTTAGAGGGTGTGAATTGTTCTGGTTTGTACGCGCGCGCGTGTATTTACTAAGGGTAGTTCGTGCCTATCGGCACTAAAGGGTAGTTGAAGGGTAGTTCGCAAGCAGGGCTTGCTAAAGGGTGGTTGGAGGGTTGTTCGCACCTAACGGTGCTAAAGGGTAATTTTTTCCAAGTCTCCCTTTAGCCCGCTACGGCGGGCGCACTACTCTTTAGCTTGCTTCAGCAAGCGCTCTACCCTTTAGCCCGCTACGGCGGTGAACTCTTAACCATCAACAATAAAAAAGACACCCAGCCGAAGCTGAGTGCCATTAAAAATACTGAATGTCAATAGTTTACTTTACATAGGTTACAGTCACAGCATCCAGACGCACTTGGGCTGACAATGAGGCAATACTAAACAAATCAGTTGTTCCGTCAAGCTCAACAGTAACCTTATCGCTTGACGCAGCAGCACTATTTCCGATAGAGTTCTTTAGCGAAGTCGCATATGCTGAACTGCTACAATCAAAAACTATCGTCTTGATATTACCTGGAGCAGTTAATGTAATACTCGAGTTAGCATAAAAACGAGCAGGTTTTGCATAATCTGCAACATTGTTTGTTGATTTAGCCTTGTCATTTGTTAGTTTTACGCCATTCTGCTCCCATACCTGCTGGCTGGTTGTAAATAGAGTACGATTAGCTTTATCTGTAAACGAAAGTGTCGCATCAATCTTAACCTCCGAATCCCAATAACCCGTATTAGTAGCATCCCATGGATTGCTAATAATAAAGTAGTTATCTCCATTTACAGGAATGGCAAGGTCATTTGTCTGATTCCACTTATTGCCCCAGCTACACTCCGTAGATGCTGGATTCATACGGCAGAAGATCACACTGGTATAACCCTCAGGAACAGTTGTATGATAGATATCCAAACTACCATCAACAAGCTCCATAGTTTGCCAAGTATATGCATCTCCATTGCCAAAGAAGTATGCCGCAAACCACGCACCATCGCTTGGCCATACGTTACCTGGATATAGGTAAACCTTTACCTCGGCTGGCTCAACAACAGGCTCATCATCAGTTGTAACAGTAATTGTAGCCATCTCAGAAACAAGATACTTCTGGTCAGCAGGAACTGCTACAACAGTAAATGTATACTCAGTAGCATACTCGCCAGTAAATACGTAGGTAGGCTCAGTGGTAGAGTCTGGTTGCTCAGCACCAACAGCCACAGTATAAGAACCAGCACCTTCGATAGCACTCCACGTAAGAGTAATTACCTTACCATCAACCTTAGCCGAAACCTCAGGTGTTGCAAGTGGCTTGGCAACGATAGATACGCCATCAACAATAACCTCTGCACCATCTTCATATCGAATACCACCCAACCATGGATAGAAGTTGTCAGGAGCTACGTATGAAGTCTCTGCCTGGTTGAAGACATTATCCTTGCATGTATTGTTGCTAAGAGTAATGGTATTGCCATTGCCATGGAAAGCACCAATAAACTCCGCGTTGGCACGCTTAGCCTCGTTAGCTGAGTTGATAGCGTTAATCTCGGTGTTAAGAACTGAGTTATTCTCAAACGTAGCATTGCCCGTAACATAGCCTACAAGACCAGCCACGCAGCCACCATCATCAACACTCTGAGTGCTAACCTTTGATGACTCGACAACGCAGTTAGTTATCTTCACACTATTCTCTGCGACATTACCGATAAGGCCACCAACCTTATTAACACCCTCGATCTCGCACCCCTCAACCTTGATATTATCAAATACGCAAGTTCCATAAGTGCGACCTACCAATGCTCCGGCATAGAAGTCGCCCGAAGCACGTGTGGCAGCACCTGGTGCAACAACACCATTTCGGATTGTAAGGTCGTGAACATTTGCGCTGACAAGATCAGCAAAGAGACCTGCTGAGACGCCCTCGCTAACAGTAAAGTTAGAGATTACCTTGCCATTACCATCAAACTCAAACGCAGAATTATTGCCCTTAGCTCCATCACGATAAATTGCAAGCTCAGCACCATTGAAATTAACATCGTCCATAAGACGCACCTTCATGCCCTCTGGATCCATTGTTAGAAGTGTAGCCATCTGGCCAGGGGTCTCAATCTCGACATAACCCTCAGCATTTGCCGCTGGAAGAGCCTCATACTGACCATCCCAAAGATTATCAACGACATACTCGCCATCGAAGTTATCATCAATAGAGATAACAAAGTCGTTGTCCAAAGTGAGCAAGTTACCGATGATTGTTGTAAGGTGGTTGCGCTCCAAAGGGATCTGAGTATTGAAGTCGTGAGTACGAATCTCACGCTTATCCTTACCCCAAATAGTCATAGTGAAGTTTACCTCCTGAGCGCCCTCATTCTCATCACCTGCAAGGATATAATCGGCAAAGAGAGTCATATTCTGAACCTCTGAATCATAGCCCTCGGTGTAAGGAGAGCTCTCCTTGGTAATATCGTATGTGTACTCATTAACAGTCTCACCTGTAGCCACACCTGTTACAGCATTTAGAGAGGTGTAGAGCGTATGGTTGTAGAACTTAACCTCAACCTTAGCGGGCTCCGAACCGATGTTTACCTCGTTGTGATCGGTAGTGACAACACGAATCTTACCGAAAGGACGCTTCAACTCAAGGCTCTCGCTAAGACCATTTGTACCCACTGAAAGATCCCTCTTGATGAAGTATGCATCCTGGCACTCATCCATAGCCACAGGCTTAGTGTTGGTACGAGTAACACTCTTAAGGTCTGCGGTGTTGTAGTGGAGATCACTACTCTCACCTTGCTCAACAAAGTCGGCCCAAACAACGAAACGGTAGTCACGATTTGGGACAAGACGAAGCTCGAACTTTGTCTCCTGATACTTGTCATAGGTTTGAACCTCACGCTTCTTGATAGGGGTATCAAGATTTTCGTAGCCCTTGGTTACTTCGTAAACCTCAAGGATGTAACGCACATCGTACGAACCCCACTCACTACCATCGAAATCGAAATTGTCGATAGCACCAAGACCACTATTCATAGCTGTCTCACCCGAACGGGTTGCCAACTCGGGCACAGCCACTCCAAGGGTTATCTCCACAAGATCCTCATTTGAAGGACTGTAGACACCTCCATCTGTCTGGCATGCTACGCCCAAAAGCATAAATGCCACCAAAGAAAGTAAAAGTTTTTTCATAGTGTATTAAGTTAAATTTCAGTTTGTATCATCTCAATTACTGCGCCACACAAAGAGCCAAAACCTTAATTAATAGGCCATTATCACATCTTTGGGGTTCTTCATTACGTGTGCGTAGCACGCATATGCGCACAATACGCACGTATAGATTGTACGCAAAGTTACAAAAATTATGACAAACCACCAAATATTTTACTCGATAAAAATACAAAAATGAGTGCCCGACAACATTGCCGAGCACTCATCACACCATAAAACGCCGACTACCTAAACGTAAACTCCCCCTTAAGGCGCACATCGGCCGACGACGCACCTACATACAAAACAAACTCTCCTGGCTCAACCACCCAGCCACCGACCTCGATGCTATAGTAGCATAGCTTATCTGCCGAGATATCAAACGTTACATCCTTAGACTCACCTGGTTGAAGCTCCACCTTGGCAAACTCCTTAAGCTCCTTATTTGGGCGTGGCTGTGCCGACTCTGCATCGCCAACATATAGCTGAACAACCTCCTTACCCGAACGCCTGCCCGTATTAGTCACCGTAACAGTGGCGGTCAATGTCTCATCGGCCGACATCGTTGCTGACGATAGCCTTAGGTTGCTATACTTAAACGTTGTGTAGCTTAGACCATGACCAAAGGCAAATAGCGGCTTAGTGCCACGCTCCTCAAAGCCTCGGTAGCCCACGAAAATATCATCGTGGTAGTATGCCTTATCGGGATTAGGGAAGGTGCACTCGCCACTATGTGATGGGTAGTCCTCGAGCTTTACGCCAAAGGTGAACGGCAGCTTGCCACTGGGGTTCACATCGCCCGAGAGCACTCGTGCAAGGGCATTGCCCGACTCCGAACCAAGATACCACGCCTGAACAACTGACTCAACATCGCCAAGCCAAGGCATAGCCACAGCATTGCCCGACACAAGGACTACGGTAAGGTGCTTAGTCTCAGCTGCCAAAGCCCTAATAAGCTCATCCTGAGCATAGGGCAGTCCATACTGCGTGCGGTCGGCACCCTCACAATCCTGCTTCTCGCTCTTATTCAGACCACCAACGAATATCACGTGGTCGGCCGTGCGGGCCTCCGCAACAGCTTCGGCTATAAGCTCCTCCTTAGTGCGGTTATCCTCGAGGTTTTGACCCGTAACAACACCATTATAGTCACCCGTAACATCACCCACATAACCACGCACCCATACAACCTCAGCACGCCCCTCGTAGTGACGCTGCAAACCCTCGAGTGGCGAACACTCGTGCTTAACCTTTAACGATGAGCTACCACCACCCACGGTCATCATCTTAACAGCATTCTCGCCCACGACGACAATACGCTTGGCATCCTTTGCAATAGGCAGGTTAGATCTCTTATTTTGCAACAGCACAATACCCTCCTCGCCGATAGTACGCGCCGCCTCGATATGCTCCTCCGAACACATCGCACCGTAGGGTTTATTCTGGTTCATTGCCGTGCGGAAAGTGAGGCGCAACACACGACGAACCTTCTCGTCAAGCTCCTCAGCACCAACAGCTCCGCTCTCGATGAGTCTCAGATATGGAAGCGCCATATAGTAGTTATCATAGGCATTGCTTGCACCCTCCGTAAGACCATCTGTCCACGAGCCAAACTCAAGGTCGAGACCGTTGCGAATAGCCTCCTCGGTAGAGTGCGTGCCACCCCAATCCGAGATCACAACACCATCGAACTGCCACATACCCTTCAGTATCTGGTTAAGAAGTCGATCGTTGTGACAGGCATACGTACCCTGATACTTATTATACGAGCCCATAATGCTCCACGCACCACCACGCTTCACGGCAGCCTCAAACGCCGGGAGATAGATCTCGAAGAGCGCACGGTCGCTAAGCTCCACATCGACCTGATGGCGATATAGCTCCTCGTTGTTGAGCGCAAAATGCTTTACACATGCCGCAACACCCTGACTCTGAACACCTTTAACATAGGGGACAACCATCTCAGAGGCCAAGTATGGATCCTCGCCCATATACTCAAAATTACGTCCACATAGTGGCGAACGATAGATGTTTACACCTGGACCGAGCAACACATCCTTCTCACGATAACGTGCCTCCTCGCCGATGCTAACACCATACAACTCAGCCATATCACGATTCCACGTCGCCGCCAAGCAGGTTAGCGCAGGATAGGCCGTGCAGGAGTCATTGGTCCAGCAAGCCTGCTCCCACTCATCCCACAGCACCTCGGGACGTATGCCGTGAGGGCCATCGGTACACCATAGCTCTGCAATACCAAGGCGTGGCACACCAGGTGACGAAAACTTCGACTGTGCATGAATAATAGCTATCTTCTCGCGCAGAGTCATACGGCTTAGCGCATCCTCGACACGCTCCTCGAGAGGTGCATTAGGGTCGAGATAAAGAGCCTTTGTTGAACGCTTAGGTCCTGAGGCTACGGCACTTATGGCTACAACAAGTGCAACCAACGAAATGATTAGACGTCTCATACTTAATATGCTTTGGATTAATTTTCGGCCACCGTAATATTGTGACTTACAAATATACGCCTTTTTTACCGAACAAACAAGTCGCCCTGCATAAATCCCTTACGACGCATACGCTCGATAAGTCGTTGGCGTAGCTCGTCGGGGCGCACTCCACCGAGTGGCGAGTAGAGCGTAAGGTGGCGAGGAGCTATGGCAAAGAGCCTATCGACAGCAATGGCTGGGTCAAGACGGCGCAAGATATCGACACACAAGTCTATATAGTCGCTTGGCGTAAAATCGCCCGAGAATAGAAAACGCTCGGGATATTTCGTCCACTCTTCAGCCATAGGTGTAGAGCGAAATATTTGCAGCTGGTGAAACTTTATATAATTAAGGCCCAACGAGTTGATCTCGGTAGTTTGGACCACCATCTGCTCACGGCTCTCGTGTGGCAGACCAAGGATAAAGTGCGCACCAACGCCAATCCCTCGCTCACGTGTCTGTGTCACCGCCCAACGTGCAATATCGAAACCGTGACCACGATTTACGTGGCATAGCGTAGCATCGCAAGTGGACTCGATGCCATACTCGACAGCGACATATTTACGTCTGGAAAAATCTGCCAATAAGTCGAGCTTTTCAGAACTCACCGTATCGGGGCGAGTACCTACTATAATACCAGAAATCGCAGGATTTTCCACCACAGGCTCAAAGAGTCTTCGGAGCTCCTCAACCGAAGCATTAGTATTTGTACCAGATTGGAAATAAGCAAGATAGTGTTTTGCAGCACGTCTACGAGTAGCATGAAACTCAATGCCACGACGTAGCTGTTCATCGATGGTCGAGCACTCGCCACAATAGGCAGGTGAAAATGCCTCGTTAAGACAAAAAGTACAGCCGCCACGTGAGCCTTCACCACTACGGTTAGGGCACACCAAGGCGGCATCTACCGAGAGTTTCTGCACACGAGCGCCAAACCTACTGCGCATAACACACCCATAGTCGTTGTATGGCAGTGGCTCGTGCGACATACTACAAATCTTCGAGGCGTGCTACGGGCGACACGTCGAGCGACGATATCTCACCAGCCAAGTAGCGGTAGTAGCCCGCAACGGCAATCATAGCAGCATTATCGGTTGTAAACTTAAGCTCGGGCAGGAACGTGCGCCAGCCACGACGACGACCCATGTCGGCAACGCCATTGCGCAGGCCTGAGTTTGCCGACACACCGCCAGCAATAGCTATATCCTTGATACCCGTAGCCTTAGAGGCCTTAACGAGCTTATTCAGGAGAATATCCACAATGGTCTTTTGCAGCGATGCACATAGGTCCGCCTTGTTCTTCTCAACAAAGTCGGAGTCCTCCTTCACGGCATCACGCAACGTATAGAGGAACGAGGTTTTCAGTCCAGAGAACGAGTAGTCGAACTCACCCTCTACGTGGGGCTTAGCAAACTTAAACGCCTCGGGATTACCCTCCTTAGCCAAACGGTCGATAACAGGACCTCCAGGGTATGGCAAGCCCATCACCTTGGCACACTTGTCGAAGGCCTCGCCCGCAGCATCGTCGATCGTCGTGCCGATGATCTCCATCTCGGTGGGCGAATCAACACGCACAATCTGCGTATGTCCACCGCTCACCAACAGCGTAAGAAATGGGAAGGCGGGGTGTGGCAGCTCTCTATCGGGCAGATCGACAAAGTGAGATAGGATATGTCCCTGAAGGTGGTTTACCTCAACGAGGGGTATATTGTTAGCAATCGAGAGTCCCTTGGCAAACGAGACACCGACAAGCAGCGAGCCGAGCAGACCTGGGCCACGTGTAAAGGCAATGGCATCGACCTTATCAATGGTGATGCCAGCCTCCTTGAGCGCCGTATCCACCACTGGAATAATATTTTGCTGGTGGGCACGTGAGGCCAATTCGGGGATCACACCGCCATACTTCTGGTGCACTGCCTGTGAGGCAATTACGTTCGAGAGCAGAGTGCTATTGCGGAGCACCGCTGCCGAGGTATCGTCACACGACGACTCAATGCCAAGTATCGTAATATCCATATTCGGAGTAAAATTTTTCAATTCAACTGCGCTACACGCAACATAATCACGCAATTTTTGCAGTAGTCTAAATACCTAACATAGTTAATCTTTCGTTCTACGAGGTAGAGCTAAAAATAAGTTTTCCAACTCTTTTTGCCTATTTTTTTTCTATTTTATAGAAAAATTACTACTTTTGTAGGTTAATTGCAGTGTAATGTCGCAATAGTACACAACAGTTTCAATGCGCAAAGTTATAAAAATATTGGGAATGGTGGTATCAGCAATCGTTTTGTTGTTGATATTTTTGCCTGTGACCGCCACCCTACTACTGAGCGTTGATAGTGTACAAAACTATATCGTCAAGCACGCCACGACCTTTGCCAGCGACTATCTTGATTGCCACGTAAGCATCGGCCGCATCGATATCGACCTACTCTCGAAGGTCCATGTCTACGACTTCTATGTCGAGGATCACGAGCAGGATACCCTACTATTTGTCGATGAGGCGGAGGCCCGAATAACGAGCCTCAACATCAAGCGTGATGGTCTGCGTCTGACCGACGTGGAGGCCGAGGGTGTTGAGTTTAAGCTCCGTGAGATGGCCAACGGAGAGCTCAACGTGCGCCCCATAGTACAGCGCCTGACAAACCCCAACAAGCAGAGCGAGTTCCGCCTATATATCGACGAGGCTGATATCTCTCAGAGCCGCTTCCGCTATGAGCGCCTTGTACACCGCAACCCCGTTTATGGTGTGGATTACGGCAATATGGAGATTGGCCATATTAAGGGCAAGCTAAGCAACTTTGCTGTGGTCCGTGGCGTTGTGTCGTCGAATGTCGATAAGATGTATGCCGTGGAGCGCAGTGGCTTTGAGCTTAAAAACTTCACCGGCTTCTTCGAGGTCGATCACGGAGAGATAACCTTCGAAAATATCGTGGCTACGACAGATAGCTCAAAGGCTCACATTCCTAAGCTCGTGCTCGACGGCGAGAATTGGTTGGAGTATAAAAACTATATCGACTTAGTTGAGATGCGTGGCCAGGTGATCAACTCCTACCTCTCAACCCACGACCTTGGATTCTTTGCTCCAGGAGTACGCAACTGGGAGCTGGTGCTACGTAATATCAGTGGCTCGTTTACGGGTGTGGTACGTGATTTTGAGGCTACGCTCGAGAGTGTAACCATAGCCGAAAATACTACGCTAAAGGGCGATGCACACATCATCGGACTCCCCGACTGGCATGAGTCAGAGTATATCGTGAGCGTGGATAACCTACACACCACAGCGCCCGACGTAGAGCTGCTAATACGCAACGTAACAAAACGAGAGCTACACCCCAAGGTGTACAGCATAATGCGCAACCTCCGTACGGCAGACATCCGAGGCACGTTTGGTGGCGAGCTATACTCGTTCCACACCATGGGAAACATCACCACACCACAGGGTAACGTATCGGCCGATGTGGAGCTACACCGTGCCGGAGGTGGTATGCACTCGATAACAGGCTCGGCAACCACCGACAACCTGCATATAGGTCGTATCCTTGCCATCAACAAGCTCGGCACGACAGATGCCCACATAACGATTAACGGAGACATAGGCTCTGGAGGAGTAGTTGCCGACCTCAGCGCCAAGGTTTCGGACATTGGCATAGACAGACATCGCTTCCGAGATATATCGGCACGAGGCTCTATCAACGGTAAGAAGTACGACGCTTGGATTGTGTCCGAGGATAAGAACCTGGCATTTGACCTCACGGGTATCATCGATATGGAGCGCCCGATACCATCGTACGAGCTGATGCTCAACCTGCGTAATGCCGACCTCAACAAGATGGGCATCAACAAGCGTGACTCAATATCGCTGCTGGCGTTGCAGATGGGTGTAGACATCGATGGCTCGACTATCGACGATATTGACGGTACGATAAGTATCTCGGATGCCCGATACACCTACCCAAACGGCGAGCTACAGTCCAATCGTCTGAGTGCCGAGATTCGTGGTGACGACCGTAAGGATATAACCATAAAGTCTGACTTTGCCGACATAGAGTTCCAGAGTCGTGCCAACTATAAGGAGATTGCCACCTATCTGACAAATGCACTAAAGCGCTACATACCACTACTCTACAATAGTGATGCAAAGAGCACGGCGCAGCCATCCGATGACAACGACTCATCGGCCATCGACTACTCAGTATTGATGGTTCATACACATGAGAAGCTCAACGACCTGCTCGACGCCATAATGAGTGGTATGCTCATAGCCCCCGACACCGAGCTATCGTTGGTATTCAGCCCTACGGATAACCATTTTGCCTTGCAGCTTGGCTCCGAGGCCCTCGAATACAAGGGTGTGATTCTCGCCGATGCCAACGTCGATGTCAAGAACGATCGGGACTCTCTACTTATGTGGCTTAACAGCGAGGCCATATATCTCGGTTCACGCCGTCTACTTCCCAACTTCAACATTACGGGTACGGCGCACCAGAACCATATCAACCTCTCGGCAGCCTTCAAGGATGAGGCAAACAGACAGTCGGGCCTTCTGGCTATGGGCGCTAAGTTTAGCCGCAACCCCGAGACACGCCATCGCTCGGTGAACATCGACATATCACCATCGCATTTCACCTCTAAGACCCACCAGTGGAACCTCTATGCCGGAGGTATCGACATCGACTCGTCACGCATCAACGTGCGCAGTCTGCACATAGCACGTCCCGAGCAACAGCTCATAATCGATGGCGTAGCATCACGTGACCGCCGTGACTCGATACGTCTGCAACTCGACAACTTCGACCTCTCGCCACTCTCGGCATTAATAAGCCGCTGGGGATATGAGTTTAAGGCCAACTCTTATGGCTATGCCACGGTGCGCTCGGCACTGCGTAACCCACAGATCGACGCCCGCATCGACCTTACAGACATCGCCGTCAATGGCATCGAAGCACCGCCGCAGCTGCTCACCTCAAATTGGGATTTTGAGCGTAACCGAGCACGAGTGATTATCAGCGATGGCATCACGCGCGACACAGTGATACGAGGCTACTACCAGCCACAGGGCAACCGCTACTATGCCGAGGCCAACCTTAGCGGCGTGGAGATGTCGATAATACAACCATTCCTCAAGGGCATAATATCGGATATCCACGGCACGGCAAGCGCCAAGGCTAATATCCGTGGTGAGGGACGTATAGCCACACTTAATGGTAGCGCCGAGGTAGATAGCATCGATGTGCATGTCGATTATACAAACACACGCTATCGAACACCTAAGGGCAAACTCACGATTAAGGACAACCATATCTTGGCCGATAAGATACCTGTATTCGACGAGGAGGGCAACAAGGGTCACTACTCGATGGATATCAACCTCGAGCACCTTTCGAACGTAACCTACAACATTGGTGTTGAGGCCAAGGATATGCTTGTGTTCGACACCGACGCCAAGCACAGCGACCTCTTCTATGGCCACGTCTACGCCTCGGGCACAGCGTCGTTCAAGGGTGATAAGCGAGGCACGAAGATGGATATCGAGGGAACATCGTCGCCAAACTCGAAGTTCTTTATGCCACTCTCGGGCAAGGAGGATGTATCGTATGCCGACTTCGTGCGCTTCAAGAAACCCGAGGTCGAGGGTGTAGATACCTCACGCTTCCTCACACGACGTATGATGGCCTACGAACGTAAGAACCGTCCGGTAAACACCTCGGGTGGAATGATGGATATGGACATCACGCTAAACGTACTACCTAACGTCGAGGTGCAGCTGGTGATCGACCCTACGGTAGGTGACATCATCAAGGGTAAGGGCACGGGACAGCTGAGTATGCACGTAGTACCCAAGGCCAATATCTTTGATATGAGTGGCGACTTCACCATCACCGAGGGTACATACCTCTTCACGCTCCAGAACGTGATCAACAAGCTATTTACGGTAGAGCCAGGCTCAACAATACAGTGGACGGGAGATCCTCTGGGTGCAGAGCTTAACATCGACGCTATATATAGCACCAAGGCATCGCTGAAGCCACTGCTTGGCAACTCGACACAGGGTGTGGATATATCACGTGCCGTGCCCGTAGATTGTTACATTAAGCTCACCGGCCCGCTTATGTCGCCCGAGGTGAACTTTGACGTGGAGGTTACAAACGTAGCCCCCGAGATACAGACCATCGTACAATCGGCGCTCAACGACCAGCAGGCCATCGCCACACAGATGTTCTGGTTGCTGGCAGCCAACACCTTCTCGGCCGAGGATACTGGCTCGATGGGAGCTTCGCTTTCGGCCACAACAGGCTTCGAGCTACTCTCGAACCAGCTTAGTAACTGGCTATCGGGCGATAACTACAATATCGTGCTACGCTATCGCCCACGTACCGAACTTACGGGCGACGAGGTGGACTTCGGCTTCTCGAAGAGCTGGTTCAACAACCGCCTTATCGTCGAGGTTGAGGGTGGATACCTCTCGGATGCTGCTAAGCAGGCTTCACAGAATGCCTCGAACTTCGTTGCCGAGGGCTTTATCACCTGGCTCATAGACCCCGATGGTGCGTTCCGTCTCAAGGGCTTCACGCAGACTATCGACCGCTACGGCGAGAACCAGGGTATGCAGGAGGGTGGCGTAGGTCTATACTATGGCGAGAGTTTCAACACCTTCAAGGAGCTGGGACGAAGCATACGCAGCCGCTTTGTTAATGCCGAGCGTAGAGATGAGCGCCGCAAACGACGCGAGGCAAAGCGTGACTCGCTCGAGGCCCTGAAACATAACGAGCAAGATACTATTTACGACCAAGACTCGTTAAATGGTAAAAGACGATCAAAGAGTGCAAAACAAAAGAGTAATAAATAATTAACTAAAACCTTACTTAAAAATTATGATTAATTTGCTTACAATCGACGGAGCTGAGCAGATCGCTCAGGGCGCAGAGAATCCAGCGGTGAACACCACCGTGACAGAGACCGCAGAGAACCTATCTATCAGCTTCTGGGATCTATTTATGAGCGGAGGCTGGCTTATGTGGGTACTCGTGGCGCTTGCAGCAGTGATGATCTTCATCTTCGTTGAGCGCTTCATTGCCATTCGACGTGCCACACGCATCGACAAGAACTTTATGAACCGTATCCGTGACTTCATCCTCGAGGGTAATATCAATGCGGCTACCGACCTTTGCCGTCGCACCGATTCACCTATCGCACGTATGGTGGAGAAGGGCATCGAGCGTATCGGTCGTCCTATGGGCGATATTCAGACAGCTATCGAGAATGTGGCTAATGTCGAGGTTGCCAAGATGGAGACAGGTCTTCCATGGTTGGCATCAATCTCGGGTGGTGCGCCAATGATCGGTTTCTTGGGTACGGTAGTAGGTATGGTGCAGGTGTTCATCGGCATGTCGGCAAATCAGAGCGGTGGTATCGAACTTTCGCAGCTCTCTGAGGGTATGTACGTAGCGATGGTGACAACGGTAGGTGGTCTTATCGTAGGTATCCCTGCATACTTCGCACACAACTACCTCGTAGCACGTGTCGAGAAGATGATCTTCCGCATGGAGGCTACCACAATCGCTTTTATGGATATTCTTAACCAGCCCGTACAAAAATAGTTGAGCTATGGCAATTAAGAGAAGTTCAAAGGTAGATTCGACATTTTCAGCATCGTCGATGACCGACCTTATATTCCTGCTGCTGGTCTTCTTTGTGCTTGCCACAACGTTGATCAATCCCAACAATGCGGTGAAGATGACACTGCCCACGTCGTCAAGCGGTATGGGCGACCCCTCGGCAGTATCTATCTCGGTGCTCTCGGGTCCTGCGGGATTTAGCTATGTGTTCAATGGCAAAACTGCCAGCCCTCATATGGATGTTCAGGAGCTTGTCCCAGAGCTTAACGCCTACTACGAGATGAATATGGGCGCAAGCGGCAAGCCACTCATCGTATCGGTACACTGCGAGAAGGATCAGACTACGGTAGATGCCCTACTCTCGATTATCGATATGATCAACGAGCAGAACCAGGCGAACGACGAGGTCGCCCCTGGTGTGCAGCGCTATAAGATGGTATTGGCAACCGATAAGAAGTAATGGAGTACTACAACCCCATAGATAACTCGTCGAAGTGGTATGCCGCCATCGTAACACTTATTGTGATGGCCATTATCGCTGTGGTGGTGAGCTACATCTCTTTAGAGGTGGAGATTCGCCGTGCGGAGCTATATGCCGTGGAGATCGAGTATATCGAGCTTGAGGAGGAAGAGCCCGTCGAGCCTGAAACAAAGCTAAAGAGCAGCACCCCCGAGACCAAGGTGGTGAATACCAACCCTCAGCCTAAGCAGGCACACGAGCAGCCAGCACCCGAGGAGAGCTACAACCAGACATCGGGCCAGCAGGCTCAGACTCAGACCGTAAACCCTAATGCGCTGTTCAAGCCTACGGTGGGCACTACGCCCGACGAGGATATTGCCGAGGGTAACCGTCTTGCCCCTGAGGGCGATAAGGAGGAGCACAAGGGCGAGGGCACTGGAATAAATGTCATAGGCTCGGCAGAGTTCGACGGAGGATTGCAGCAGCGTGGTGTGTTGGCTGGATTTCCACACCCCAAGGGCAACAATGCCGAGGGTAAGGTGGTTGTCGCAGTGGTGGTTGATAGCGATGGCAATGTGCTGAGCGCCTCAATCAAACCGCAGGGCACTACGACAAACGACCCAGAGCTATGCAAAAACGCCATTCAGGCAGCAAAGCGCACCAAGTTTAAGCCCGACTCAGAGCGTATGACACAGTCGGGAACGATAACTTACAACTATAAGATTAAGTAACAATGAAGGCATTTCTCAGAGTATTGACCGCAATAGCGCTACTCAGCGTCGTAGGTCTACGTGGTGTCGTTGCCTCACAGCCCGAGGGGGCAGATATTGAGCTCTCGACGGCGATTATAGATCTTGGCACACTATCGCAGGATGACGACAGACAGATCGTACGCCTAAAGTACACCAACACGGGCGACCTGCCGTTGGTGATCACCGAGGTGCGCACGAGCTGTTCGTGCACAACGGTAGAGTATGAGCGTGGCAAGATGCTCCCTGGCGAGCATCGCTATATCACTATTACGATGAACCCTGCCAAGGCACCCGAAGGACAATACCTCAGAGTGATGCAGATATTTTCTACGGCCAAGAGTGGCACTAAGCGTGTCACCATCAAGGCTGTTATCGAATAAAACCTAAGACTATGGAGATTAAACGAGTAGTTTTCAACCCTCTCAGAGAGAATACCTACCTTGTGTGGGACGAGACTAAGGAGTGCATCATCATTGATGCAGGAAATATGGCTAACAGCGAGAACCGCATCCTTGCCGAGATGATCGAGGCACGTGGATTAAAGCCAGTGATGGCGGTGAATACCCACGGTCACTTCGACCATACTGGTGGCGTGAAGTTCCTATGCGAGGAGTATGGTGCAAAGTTCGCCTGCTCGTCGAAAGATGACTTCCTTATGTCACGCCAGCCATCGACAATGTATGGTCTACAGTGTAACCCTGTGCCCGAGATTGATATCGACCTCGACAAGTGCGACGAGCTAAAGTTTGGCAACACCACACTGCGTGTTATCAAGACCCCAGGACATACCCCAGGCCACGTATCGCTCTACGACGAAGGCACAAAGTCACTATTTACGGGCGACACGCTATTTCGTGAGAGCATCGGTCGCACGGACCTTCCTGGTGGCGACTATTCGTGGATTATGCGTTCAATCCTCGAGCAGCTTGTACCCCTGGGCGATGATGTGACCATCTACCCTGGTCACGAGGGAGAGTCTACCATCGGCCATGAGGTGCTATACAACCCATTTATCGTCGAGGTGCTCAACAACGAGATTAACTACAAGGGTTAGGCTATGCGCATAGATATTATCACGGTGGTGCCCGAGTTATTGGCATCGCCCCTTAACGAGTCTATATTGAAGCGTGCCCAGGAGTCGGGCTACGCCGAGATATACGTTCACAACCTACGTGACTACACCGATGACAAGCGTCGCACGGTGGACGACTACCCCTTTGGTGGCGAGGCGGGTATGGTTATGAAGATCGAGCCAGTGTTTCGCTGCATCGAGAAACTGAAGAGCGAGCGTGAGTACGACGAGATTATCTTCACCTCACCCGACGGCATAACCTACAACCAGCACGAGGCAAACCGTCTGTCGCTGATGAAGAACATTATCATCCTTTGTGGCCACTATAAGGGTATCGACTACCGCATACGTGAGCACCTTATCACACGTGAGATATCTATTGGCGACTATGTGCTTACGGGTGGTGAGCTTGCCGCATGCGTCATCGCCGACTCTGTTGTGCGCATCATCCCAGGTGCTATTGGCGACGAGGCCTCGGCACTCACGGACTGCTTTCAGGATAATCTGCTTGCCCCTCCGGTATACACCCGCCCTGCGGAGTTCAACGGCTGGAAGGTCCCCGAGGTACTGCTCTCGGGCAACTTTGCCCAGATCGAAAAGTGGCAGGACGAGCAGGCCTATGCCCGCACCAAGGCCCTGCGCCCCGACCTTATCGAGGAGTAGGCATACATATATATAATATAGTAGTGGAGGGCAGCGATGTTCTCCACTTTTTTATACAAGTAGATATGAAGAATAAAAAAACCATTAATTAAATGTTTTTAACCATTAATATTTGCAAACAAAATATTTTTTATATCTTTGCACCGTAGGTATATGGTTTTTACATTTACCTGCGTTATATAAGCACAATTATTGCAACAGAAAAGACGTAAACACATTTTAGATTATGAAAAAGATTCTAACATTCGCAGTTACCTTGCTACTGGTGGTAGCAGTAACGCCCTGCTCGGCACGAGCAATATTCGACGACGACCGCCCCATAGAGTATAAGGAGCTTCCAGAGGCGGCAAAGCAGTTTATCGACAAGCACTTCTCGAAGGATAAGGTTACAAGCGTAATCCTCGACGAGGACCTTATGTCGAAGGAGTATAAGGTTATTTTCGAGAGTGGCGCTAAGGTGGAGTTTAAGGGCGATGGCACATGGGAGGATGTCAAGTGTCGCTACGACGCTGTTCCCCGAGCACTCGTTCCCGATAAGATTGCCGACTACGTTAAGAAGCACTACCCCGAGGCCAAGATCACAGAGATTAACCGTGAGCATGGCGAGTGGGAGGTTAAGATTTCGGGAGGTCTCGAGCTGACGTTCAACAAAGCATATAAGCTCATCGACATCGATGACTAATTGAGAAATATCGGTGTGTCCAATATTATTAATTTAACAGATTAGAAAGGTTATGAGAAAGATGTATATTATTATGGCAATGGTCGTTGGCCTCTTTGCCGTAGGGTGTAACGATGATTTCACCCCACCAGCAACGCTTGCGGAGTCGTTCCACAACGCCTACCCCAATGCCGTAGATGTGGAGTGGGAGCGTGAGCGAGGACATCGTGTTGCAGAGTTTAAGCTTCCTGGCGTGTCGAACGACTGCGAGGCTTGGTTCACCAAGTCGGGCAACTGGGTGCTCACCGAGTATGCAATCTCCTACTCGGAGCTTCCCGACGAGGTACGCTCGGCATTTGAGAGTGCCTGGGGAACACAAACACCCGTAGATAGCGTACGCTGGATCGAGCGCAATGGCGCTGAGGATGTATACTTCATCGAGATTGAGCAGGTCGAGGATGGAGTGCTGGTAGATGTCTATCTTGATTACTCGCCCGATGGAGAGCTTCTGCGTCGCTGGGTAGAGGTTGATAACTACGACAACGTATACTACTACCTTTAGCAATTAGCAATGGGTAGTTTGTAGATAGAAATACTCCATTTATTTGAGCCATCCTGAGCGAGAGTTCAGGGTGGCTTTTGTTGTATAGCCCCCTATAAAAAGGCAATAAAACCACATTGCCACACATCTTGAATATAGGATATAATTGACTGTATTATACATCGTTGTGGCGACAAAGAAATTATGCAATAAAATACCAAAATATGCAAATAAAACACCTGTAAGGTGTAGCTATGTCACAAATTATTTATACATTTGCAGATGCTTAGATTGCACAACTACGCAACAAACACACATAATTAATAACATTTTACACTTACTTTATGAAAAACCTAAAACACTATCTTATTGCTGCCGTGGCACTTGTGGCTGGCTTTGCAATAAGTGCTTGTACACCCGACAATGTCGAAGATGGCAAGGGTGGCAACACATCGGCAGAGGTAACAGTAGGCGACATTACGCCTAATGGTGCTACGATCACCGTCAAGACCGAGGGCATCAAGGAGTATGCCTACATCCAGCGTGAGGATGCTATCGACGCTGCTGCAATCTTTGTAGCAGGCGAGAAGGTCACAATCGAGGCTACCGACGTAGTTACTACCAAGGAGATTAAGATTCAGGGTCTTGAGCCAAACACTACCTACAAGTACTACTTCGCATTCCGCAATGCTAACAACGACTTCTTCGGCGATGTTAAGTGCGCAGAGTTCACAACAACAGGTTATGGCGACGACGTACTTACCATTGTAGAGCGCAAGCTCGATGGCTTTGCTATCCACGTACAGATACCAGAGGAGGTTAAGGAGCGTGGCAACGCCTTGCGCTACTCTACATCGTCACTTCCAATGTACAACTACTCTAAGATTGAGGGTGGTATGGAGATTGACATGTTGCTCTACAACGCTCAGCAGTTCACCACTGAGGATAAGACCGTGCGCTACGACGAGTACTACAGCTACGAGCGTGATGAGGATGGCAACCTAATCGAGAATGGTGCTGGATATGCCGATCCAAAGGTTCCTGGTGAGCCTGGCGTATTCCTCATTGGCGAGTACGGCTATATGGACGACCCCGACGAGGTTGTTGTTTACATGGACGGCGAGGTTAAGACCGTAAGCGCCAGCGAGGATGATCCCGAATACCTAAACTATCTTGAAAATGCAATCTGGTCATACCCTGCAGGTTGGTCTGCTGGCTACTATATGCCTATGTACGACTGGAAGCGTTGGGTTGAGGAGGCAAAGAACAACCCTGACAGCTACGATCCCGAGAAGTATTGGACAGGCTACTACGAGAAGCTCTATATCAACACTCTTGAGCCTGAGACTATGGAAGGCAATGTAGAGATTAAGGTTACAGACAAGACTCCTATTGATGCTTGTATCACCTTCACACCTTCGGACGATGTACTCTTCTACAACTACTTCATCTGCACCGAGAGCGAGTATCAGAACAACGTGATGCCATTGCTTGACAACAACGAGGAGTATCTTCGTTGGTTCGTAGGCTCATACTTCGCTATGATGACATTTGGCACAGATGCCGGCAGTGGCGTTACCGAGCAGTGGCTTAAGGACGACTGGTTCGTTGATACCAAGGGCTTGGCTGGCCAGCAGATTCGTGTTTTGGTAGCAGGTATTGGCGACAACGATGGTACTAAGCAGTGCTTCAACTCATTCACATTCACTATGCCTGAGGTAACACTTCCAAAGCCTGACGTAGTGATTACTCCTATTGAGAGCAACGATCCTTACATTGTAACATTCAACATCAAGAATCCAGACCTCAACAACCCTATCACTGAGGCTTACTTCGCATGTAACTACGTTCGTGAGTTTGACCAGGTTCTTAAGGACTACTCATACACACAATTGCTCCAGGAGATGGGTAACCCACTTCACGTAGACAGGACCGCTATTGAGCAGATTAACTCTGAGGCAGGCTTCAACTTCTCAATCTCAAGCCGCGAGAATGCTACAACACGTCTTGCAATGCTCGTTTACAACTGGGAGGGCTCAGGCAACAACCCTGATACTCCTGGCTCACAGGCTGTTGCTGAGTGTACTACTCCTAAGGCTAACTACCCTGTACGTGTAAACTCTGACCTATTCACTACACTCTGCGGCGAGTGGGAGGCAACAGCTCCTATGAAGCAGTGGATTAATGCCACCGAGACAGAGGAGGGTTACTGGAAGGATGCAGGTAGCTACACTTCACCAGTAAAGATTGCTTCAGGTATCGAGTATCCTGAAACACTCCCATCAGAGGTTTACGACATCTATGAGGAGTGGGGCATCAACCGTGATAAGACCGATGAGCTTTACGAGGAGTTCGTAACATTGGCTAAGGACTACAACAACCGTACACGTGGCTTCAACCGCCTCTTGTGCCTCGGCTTCAACTTCGCAGATCCTGCATACATGCTTAACGTAGTACAGACTCCTTACGACCTCTTTATCTCTGATGAGTTCTCTTCTGCTACCGTTGCTGACATGTTCTACGACTTCGGTCCAAAGTGGAACCTTGAGATTGACAGCGAGGGTAACGTATGGTTGCCTATCAACATTGAGCGTGAGTTCCCAATGTCTACATTCTACTTCGGTATGGACTACACATTCTATATGTTGGCCGTAGGCGAGAAGTCATACATGGGCTCTCCTGTTTACAACGAGAAGGGCGAGCTTATATGCGATTCTAAGTTCCCTGTAGAGGTATCAGAGGACGGCAACACATTGACTATCAAGCCTATTGTCTACAACTATAAGGATACTGCGGGTAACGACGCTACAGAGATCTACTATCCTTGCGTAGCACAGCTCCAGTATGGTATGGCTACTCCACTCAACCCACGTGTCAATGGTGATGTTGTTCTTAAGCGTAAGGGCGCATCTACTCAGGCAGCTAAGGCTAACACTTCAGTAGGTAAGGCCAATGTTCAGAGCGTTGAGTCATTCGGCGAGGCACCTGTTGCTAAGCAGCGTACATACTCAATGACACCACTTACTATTGATCCTAAGAAGGTACGCACACGCAACGTACGTGAGACTCCTATTGATAACTCTGAGGAGGCTTACCACGCACGTGTTCGCAAGCTCTTCAAGCAGACTTACGGCTTTGACTTCCCTGCGAAGTAATCGCTTGAGATAGGGTGTCCACATTGACACTTGATCAAAATGGCGGATGGATGCTTAATGTGTCCATCCGCTTTTTTTTGGGGGGGGTGAGGGGAGGTATTCCCATTCGGGCATTTGACTAAAGCGCCGCTGATACGCCACTATTTCAATAAGCAAATTTCTTGTCAGAGTGATGCTAATTTGCCGCCGATTAAGAGTTGGGCTAGATGGGACATACTTGACGTATTTCCCATTCAGCCCAATGATTGAGGTGGTGAAGTAGCACCACTATCACGAGAAATAAATTTCTTGTCAGAAGGGGTTAAATGTGGCCTCGATAAAGAGAAAGGGCGGATGGAACATGCTTGGACGTATTTCCCACTCGCCCCTTGGATTGAGGTGGTGAAGTAGAACCGCCATCACAAGAAGTAAATTTCTTGTCAGAAGGGTGCCGAGTGCTACACTCGGCAAAAATGCCACCGATGGGTAGTACTTGGCGTACGTCCCATTGGTGGCATTTTTTGTTAGGGAACGCAATCGACCCCTTATCACAAGAAATTTAGGAGGGTGGACATTAAAACTCCAAAATGATTACCCAACGCATAACCTACGATACCAGCTCCCAGACCCACGATAAGCACCTGCTTGTTCTTCATGGCTACGACCATCATAGGCACAAAGGGTGGGGAGTTAATAAAGGCTACGGATGATGCCACCATAGAGTCGGCATCTACGCGCATAATCTTACATAAGAGCGCATGCAGCAGCGTTGAGCCAAAGACCGCAACAAGGAGGAAGGCTATCTGGTTAAGGCCCTCCGAGAGGTTGAGCTGCGAGAAATCGGCCATCGAGGCCATGGCGATGCTGAAAATATATATGAGGTACATACCTATATCGAAACTACGCTTAAGCTCACGAACGGGCTTAAAGAACGAGGCCACAACACCCAATGTGCTGAGCACAAGGATGAATACCACCATAAACCACTCCGACGAGAATGGGAGTGTTGAGAGGGCAGCGATCGCCACAAGGATAAGCGTGACACCAACAATCTTACCAAGCTCCTTCACTCCCTGCTTGCTCCACAGGCCCTCATATGGGTTTCGGCTCTGCTCGGCAATCTGTCTTTCAAGTTCAGCACGATCGTTATCCGAGAGAGTTTTTTGACTACGTTCGCCATAGATCCGACGAAACAGCTTATAACCTACCGATACCAAGAACACAAGATATAGGAACGACACCACAATATCGTACGAACACATAATGACATATGCCTGCTCCTCAACCTTGAATATCGCCTGAAGGGCTGCGGCATTGACCATACCACCAGTGTACATTCCCGACATAATACCACCAATCTCAGCGCCCTCTGACAGATGCTTGCCAAATAGCACGTATCCCACGACAACAGCTAAAAACACCGACAAAAAGCCGCTTATACAGACACGGAGTTGCAGACTCGCCTCGCCAAGCGTGAAGCGACAGGCGAATAGCATCATGGGTATGGCCAGGGGTATTGTTGCGCTGGTGGCTATCTCCTGGGCTATGGGCATCTCGGCGGGATGCCAGCCAATGTTTCCGAGGAGAATGCCGAGGCCATAGAGTATCATTATCGGGCCAATCTTGTCGAGCAGCGGGAAACGACGACAAAGCCATAAAACAGCAGCAGGGGCAAGGCAGAATATTAGTCCTAAGAGGAGATAATTGAGTATCGACATAGCAACCTGAGATTAATAGTTGTCACAAAGATAAGATATAATTCGAGAAATTAGACTCCACATTTACAAGTTGTTGCAGAGCTCGGCGAATAATAGGTATTTATACTTAAAATAATCTGTTCAGTTCACAAATAACGACATATTGACATAAATTTGCGTATATTTGTGGAGTTTAGTCTACACTCAACGGGCCATAGATAGGTGGTCCATAAAATAATATTTTATGAAAGAGATATTGGCAAGTCTGGATGCCCTGAAAATTAACCTTGGCGCACAGGAGATGTTTTTGGTGAATATCATCTTAGCAATCGTAATGTTCGGCGTAGCGCTGGGTATTAAGATGCAGACCTTCAAGGATGTATTCCGCAACCCAAAGTCGGTGATTACCGGTATCACTCTACAGTGGATAGCCCTCCCCGCAATGACCTGCCTCCTGGCCATCGTTCTCAACCCATTTATCACCCCTATGGTGGCAATCGGTATGATCTTGGTGGCATCGTGCCCTGGCGGCAATATCTCGAACTTTATGTCGTCGCTATCGAAGGGTAATGTCGAGCTCTCGGTATCAATGACAGCCATCACAACGGTGTTTGCACCATTGGTTACACCGCTCAACTTCTGGTTGTGGGGCACGATCTATAGCCGCTATGCAACACTACATAACGACATCCCAACGCTCGAGATCCCATTTGCAGATATGCTAATGCAGATCCTGCTTATCTTGGGTATTCCAATCATCCTCGGCATGATCTTCTCACACTATCTACCAAAGGCCGCCGATAAGATTATGAAGCCCCTCCAGGTACTCTCTATCCTACTCTTCTTGGGTATGGTGATAGTATCTCTAAAGCAGGTGCTTGCAGCCCTTGATCCAAGCGTATACTGGAGCATACTTGTGATATTGACGGTGGTTATCGCTCACAACGCCACGGCTCTATGCACAGGTTTCTTTGGTGCGAAACTAATGCACCTACCCGCAATTGACCGCCACTCGCTAACCATCGAGGTGGGTATTCAGAACTCGGGCCTCGGCCTTACTCTATTGTTCAACCCAGCGATCTTTCCTCCAGAGGTATGGGAGCACAATGGAGGTATGGTGCTTATCACAGCTCTTTGGGGCGTATGGCACATCGTTTCTGGCCTTATCGTGTCGTCGATATTCCGTCGCAGTAATATAGCATAACACCCTATGGCACGCAAGCGTAAGATACAGGAGTACGACCCACTGTATAGCTTTCTGCGCTACTATGTAGACTTAGTGCTGAAGCTATCGTATCGCACCATCAAATATGTAGGACGTGAACACCTACCCAAGGATGGTGCTATAATCTTTGCTCCAAACCACACCAATGCCCTAATGGATGCACTGGTGATCCTCGCCATGGACCACCGTCCAAAGGTCTTTGTGGCACGTGCCGACATCTTCCGCAATCCTCGTTTTGCCAAGATACTCACCTTCCTCAAGATTATGCCTATTATGCGTATGAGAGATGGTATGGATGAGGTGCGCAAAAACAATGAGACGATTGAAAAGGCCGTAGACGTACTACGCGACAATGTGCCCTTCTGCATCTTCCCCGAGGGCACGCACCAGACCAAATATTCGTCGCTACCGCTATCCAAGGGCATCTTCCGCATCGCCTTTCAGGCTCAGGAGCTTATGCCCGATATGCCGCTATATATCGTGCCCGTAGGCCTGCGCTATGGCAACTTCTTCCGCTTCCGCTCAACGGTACGTGTGGCTATTGGCGAGCCTATCAACGTGGGGGAGTTCATCACCAAGAATAGCTCGATAAGCTCTGCTGAGCAGATGAATATGCTCAAGGAGCTGCTCGACGAGCGTATGAAGCGTCAGATATTCTACATCCCCAACGACGAGAACTACGACGCAGTATATGAGATTTGCGCCGCCGTAGCACGTATGCAGGTGCGACATCTGCGTAGCGACAAGGAGCTTGGCAGGCTTCGTGGCTTAGATGCTCACTTTGCGGCTAACAATATGACAGTCAAGCATATCGACTACTTAAAGGCAAATAATCCCGAGCTCTATGCAGAGCTAATGACTCTGGGCCACCGAGCCTCGGAGCTTCGACATAGCCACCATATAAGCCTCTCGTCGATAACGGTAAACCACCCGCTGCTTTCTCGCACGGTGCGCACCATAATACTCATACTGCTGCTACCCTACTTGCTACCAGCCACAATCCTCACACTACCACTCACGTTGGTGTGTCACCAGCTATTCAAGCTGTTCAAGGACCAGGCATTCCGCAACTCGGTACAGTATCTTATCAACCTGGTGCTATGGCCCGTGCTGATGATCATATATTCGGTGCTGGCATACATCTTCCTCCCCTGGCAGTTGGCACTCCCCATCACACTTGCTGCGCTCCCAGCACCCATCATTGCCCACGAGGTATATCGCCTTATGCGACTACTTAAGTCCGATGTGAAGCTCCACCGCTTCAAGGAGTTACGTGACATCTACGCAAAGATTCGTGAAATAATATTTACAAAATAGAGCTATGAAGTTTAGAACTCTCGTTGCAACACTCGTTGCCGCACTACTAACCACAACACTTACCGCCCAGGAGGCGAACACCGAGGCTAAGACAGAGACCAACAGCCCAAAGCAGAAGAAGGAGATTGTCAAGACCGGCCTTAACTTTGGACCACTACCTGCCGTAGCATTCGATGCCGACAAGGGTTTCCAGCTTGGTGCACTGCTCAACATCTACAACTATGGTGATGGCTCGACCTATCCTAACCCTATGTCACACTGGTATATGGAGGCGTCATGGTTCACGAAGGGCTCTATGCAGCTTATCTTCTGGTACGACAACAAGACGCTCATCCCTGGTGTGCGCTGGTCGTCGGCCGTGACCTTCACCAACGATAATGCAATGGACTTCTACGGCTTCAACGGCTATATGTCGCACTACGATGCCGAGAAGGTGGCCTTGGGTAAGGATAAGAAGAATCCAAACGACTTTATCTACACACCAAAATACCGCTTGCAGCGTCTTCAGGTGCTGGCCAAGACCGACTTTGTGGGTAACATCTGGGATAAGAAATTCTTCTGGGAGGCTGGCTACCACTTCAGCTACTTCAAGCAGGGATACAAGAACCAGGGAGCGCTTAACTTCGACAAGATCAACAAGGGCAAGGAGGAGAATAAGATGTTCCCCACCGACCCCGCAGACCCAAGATATGAGTCTACGATCTTCGATATGTATCGACGCTGGGGCCTTATCTCTGAGGAGGAGGCGTGGGGAGGCATCAACAGCACAGTACGTCTTGGCTTGTTGTTCGACACACGTGACAAGGAGGGCGCACCTTCACGTGGTATCTGGGCCGAGGGCCACCTTATCTTAGCCCCTAAGTGGCTCGGCACAACAAATCCATACTACAAATACTCGCTAACATTCCGCCACTATGTACCTATTGTGAAGAACGACATCCTTACGTTTGCCTATCGTCTTAACTATGAGGGTACTTTCGGCAAGGATGCTCCATACTACATCCTGCCATATATCACCACCGTAGGTCAGGCCTACGACCGTGATGGTATGGGTGGCTATCGAACAATTCGTGGTATTATGCGTAACCGTGTGCAGGGTCTTGATATGGCATCGTACAACGCCGAGCTACGCTGGCGATTCGTGAGTTTCCCACTATGGAAGCAGAATATCGCCTTCGGCCTAAGTCTCTTTAGCGACGGTACGATGGTGACCAAAGGTCGTGATATGACGTTCCGTGGCGAGGAGCAGTATCGTGCTGAGTATGACGCATATATGAAGCAAGGTGCCGATGCCGACCGCCCACACATCACCGTGGGTGCTGGTCTACGCTTCATTATGAACCAGAACTTTATCGTTGCGTTCGAGTATGGTATGCCAGTGAGCCGCTTCAGCAAAGACCCATTCATCAAGAATCAGGATGGCAAAGGTGCATTCTATATCAACACTGGATACCTATTCTAATTTGTCGTAATAAGGGGGCGTTTTCGGCCTCTCAATCATTAGCCCGAATGAGAAATACGCTAAGTATCTCCCATCCGGGCTAATTTCATGTCGAGACCAAATCCAAACCCTTCTGACAACAAATTTGTCTCTTTATCCCAATCCTTACTCCGTAACTACCTCGTCTACACATATATCGTGCTCATCGCAAGGCAGCTCGTCGAATATCTGACATCCGAATGCTATGCCTACTTTCGCAGCACGAAACTCTCTCTGTGACATATACTTATCATAAAATCCTCCGCCACGACCGAGCCTCTCGCCACGGGTGGTAAAGGCACGCGCCGGCACGATGATAAGGTCGATCTCCTCGGGCCTACACTCCACATCACCCTCGGGCTCTAAAATGCCAAAAGCACCCGTGCGCATACGCTCGGGCGAGTAGTCGTAGAAGCGCATTACATCACCCTCGACACGTGGCACAACAATGCGTTTACCGAGCTCGGACCAACGCCTCAATGCGAAGTCGGTGGGCACCTCATCGTGCATCGATGCAAAGAGCGCTATGCTGTGTGCCTTGTTGAATATTTGCAGTTTCTCAATTTGGATAAAAATTGACTCTGCAGCCATAGCCATCTGCTCAGCTGAGAGCTCCGAGATACGTCGTCGCACCTCTCTACGAATCTCCTTTTTCATTGCCGGCATACAAAATAATGTTGAATTTATCGAATTTTCTACGGTTTTAACCCCTCCAAGCGGGTAAAATGCTTGTTATTTTGCAAACAATTCTTATCTTTGCGGTAGCATTTGGTGCGTTATGTGCCAAGAGCTATCAACCCCAAACGACAATTAGCAAACAAACTATTTACAAATATAAACAAAATTTTTACGCTATGGGATGTTTTTTAACTAATTCATCAGTGGGAAAGAAACTTGTTATGAGTATTTCGGGATGCTTCCTCGTACTCTTCATCCTTTTCCACATGTCAATGAACCTTACGATGATCTTCAGCCGTGAGGGTTACAACCTTATTTGCGAGTTCCTCGGTGCAAACTGGTATGCTCTTGCAGGAACAGCTCTCTTGGCAGCAGGTGTACTTGTACACTTCGTTTATGCCTTCATCCTTACTATCAACAACTACCGTGCTCGTGGTAAGCAGCGCTACGCTGTTACCGTTCAGGAGAAGGGCGTGTCTTGGGCCTCTAAGAATATGCTCGTCTTGGGCATGATCGTAATCCTTGGCCTCGGTCTTCACCTTGTGCACTTCTGGTCAAAGATGCAGCTTGTAGAGGTTGCTGGTTGTGAGTATGCTACACTCACTCTCGATGGTGTGACAGCTACTGCTCACCCTGCAAATGGTGCTCTACTTATGGCATTCACATTCTCTAAGTGGTACAACGTAGTTATCTACCTCTTGTGGTTCGCAGCGTTGTGGTTCCACCTCACTCACGGTGTATGGTCGATGTTCCAGACCGCTGGTTTCGCAAACGACACTTGGTACCCACGCCTTAAGTGCTTGGCTAACATCGTAGCTACTCTTATCTTCCTCGGCTTTGCTATCGTAGTTGTGGTATGCTACTTCAAGAGCGGCGAGTACTTCACAGAGATGGCTAACTGGCATCCAGCACACTAATCTCCACCATCATTTTGATAACAATAAAAACTGAAATATACTATGGCTTATAAATTAGATGCTAAAACTCCTGCTGGTGAATTGGCCCAGAAGTGGAGCAACCACAAGGCTGCTATCAAGGTAGTTAGCCCAGCTAATAAGCGTAAGTTGGATATCATCGTTGTAGGTACCGGTCTTGGTGGTGCTTCTGCAGCTGCTTCACTCGGCGAGCTCGGCTACAACGTAAAGATCTTCTGCATCTCTGACTCACCACGTCGTGCTCACTCTATTGCAGCACAGGGTGGTATCAACGCAGCTAAGAACTATCAGAACGATAACGACTCAGTATATCGTCTATTCTACGATACTATCAAGGGTGGTGACTATCGTGCACGTGAGGCTAATGTATACCGTCTTGCTGAGGTTTCGAACCTCATTATCGACCAGTGCGTAGCTCAGGGTGTACCTTTCGCACGTGAGTACGGTGGCTTGTTGGCAAACCGTTCGTTCGGTGGTGCTCAGGTATCACGTACGTTCTATGCTCGTGGCCAGACCGGTCAGCAGCTCTTGCTCGGTGCTTATGCAGCTCTTAACAAGGAGATCGCAGCAGGCTCTGTGAAGTCATACCCACGTCACGAGATGTTGGACATCGTTATCGAGAATGGCGAGGCTTGCGGTATCATCGCACGTAACCTCGTAACAGGCGAGATTGAGCGTCACGGTGCTCACGCTGTTGTTATTGCAACAGGTGGCTACGGTAACGTATTCTTCCTCTCGACAAATGCTATGGCATCAAACGGCTCAGCAGCATTCCAGTGCTACCGTAAGGGTGCAGGCTTTGCTAACCCATGTTTCACACAGATCCACCCTACCTGTATCCCTGTACACGGTACTCAGCAGTCTAAGCTTACGCTTATGTCTGAGTCATTGCGTAACGACGGCCGTATCTGGGTTCCAAAGAAGATGGAGGATGTAGAGGCTATCCGCAAGGGTACTAAGCTCCCATCAGACATCGCTGAGGAGGATCGTGACTACTATCTCGAGCGTCGTTATCCTGCGTTCGGTAACCTCGTGCCACGTGACGTTGCTTCACGTGCTGCCAAGGAGCGTTGCGATGCTGGCTACGGTGTGAACGAGACAGGTTTGGCCGTATTCCTCGACTTCAAGACCGCAATCGAGCGTCTTGGTAAGGAGACCATCAAGCAGCGCTATGGTAACCTCTTCGATATGTACGAGGAGATCACCGACGTGAACCCATACGAGCAGCCTATGCAGATCTTCCCTGCTGTACACTACACAATGGGTGGTATCTGGGTTGATTACAACCTTATGACCACTATCCCTGGTTTGTACGCTATCGGCGAGGCTAACTTCTCAGACCACGGTGCTAACCGTCTTGGTGCTTCAGCTCTTATGCAGGGCTTGGCTGATGGTTACTTCGTATTGCCTTACACTATCGGTGACTACCTATCGAAGAAGATTCAGGCTCCTAAGGTTAAGACCGACACAAAGGCCTTTGACGAGGCTGAGGCAGGTGTTCGTGCACGTATCGAGCGTCTGTTCGCTATCAAGGGTAACCAGTCTGTTGATGACATCCACAAGCGTCTTGGTCTTATCATGTGGGACAACGTAGGTATGGCACGTACCAAGGAGTCGTTGGAGAAGGCTATCGTTGAGATCCAGGCACTTCGCAAGGAGTTCTACAAGGATCTTAAGTTGGTAGGTACTAACGAGTCGTTCAACGTTGAGCTTGAGAAGGCTCTCCGTCTTGAGGACTTCCTCGAGCTTGGTGAGCTTATGGCACGTGACGCCTTGAACCGTGAGGAGTCTTGCGGTGGTCACTTCCGCTCTGAGCACCAGACCGAGGATGGCGAGGCATTGCGTCACGACGACAAGTTCGCTTACGCCGCTGTTTGGGAGTACAAGGGTATCGACAATGTTCCTGAGATGACTATCGAGAACCTCGACTACGAGTTTGTACACCGTGCACAGCGTAACTACAAAGACTAACTTTTTGACGTAACACTTTAATAAAAACTGAATTATGAATTTTACATTAAAGATATGGCGTCAAAAGGACGCTAAGTCACAGGGTGCATTCGAGACCTACCAGGTTAATGACATCTCGGCTGACACATCATTCCTCGAGATGATGGACATCCTGAACAACAACCTTATCCACGAGGGTAAGGAGCCAGTAGCTTTCGACCACGACTGCCGTGAGGGTATCTGCGGTATGTGTTCGATGCACATCAATGGCCACGCTCATGGCCCATCACAGGCAGTAACCACTTGCCAGATGTATATGCGTAAGTTCAAGGATGGCTCAACAATCACTATCGAGCCATGGCGCTCGGCTGCATTCCCCGTAATCCGTGACCTCGTAGTAGATCGTGGTGCTTACGATAAGATTTTGCAGGCTGGTGGTTTCATCTCAGTACGTACCAACTCTGTTCCTGATGGTAACGCTATTCCTATTCCTAAGGCTGACGCCGACGAGAGTATGGATGCTGCTGCTTGCGTAGGTTGTGGTGCTTGTGCTGCAACTTGTAAGAACGGCTCGGCAATGTTGTTCGTTGCTGCACGTGTATCGTCACTCGCTAAGTTGCCTCAGGGCCGTGTAGAGGGTGCTCGTCGTGCTAAGGCGATGGTTGCTAAGATGGATGAGCTCGGCTTCGGTAACTGTACTAACACAGGTGCTTGTCAGGCTCAGTGTCCCAAGTCAATCTCTATCGCTCACATTGCTCGCCTCAACCGTGAGTTCCTCGCAGCGAAACTTAAGGACTAATTGGAGTCAATGGGTCGTATGACCCTCGATACAAAAAGAGGTTGAATAAAAAGTGTATTTTGTCGTTATGCTCGCCCTCAAAATGCTCATTTACGCTTAGTAAACTCCGCTTTTTCGGGCTTCGCAGGCCTAAAACTACATCTTTTTATTCAACCTCATAACAAAATGGAGGTGACTAATTAACTTTTAGTCACCTCCACTCTTTTCTACTGAATTAGTGGGCGCTACACCGTGCGAGCAGATTACATGCCCCACTCTCGATGCGGAACCTGAATACCAAGAAGCTCTACGGCACGTGTGCTTACTGTCATCGTCAAAGCCTCAATATTTTGAGGATTGAAGTAGAACGAGGGCGAGGCGGGAAAGATTATGCCTCCGGCCTCAGTGATCGTTGTCATATTGCGTAGATGGATAAGCGAGTATGGCGCTTCACGCACCACAAGGACAAGTTTGCGACGCTCCTTGAGCATCACATCGGCAGCACGCTCTATGAGCGACTGCGACACCCCCGAGGCTATGCGCCCTACTGTGCCCATAGATGCGGGGACAACAATCATAGCATCCCAGCGTGCCGAGCCACTGGCTACCGACGACCACATATCGTCATTGTTGTATATCTCGATATTCTCACATTCGGGGAGCATAATCTTCTCCGCCTCGATCACCTCACGGGCATTATCACTCATAATAATCGCTATGTTCTTCACGCGAGGGTGGTCGAGAAGCAGCATAAGTGTCTGGCGTGCATAGATAGCTCCGCTGGCTCCTGTTATAGCAAAGATGACATTCATATTATAGCTCTAAGATTTTGCACTCTAAACCCATCTCACGTGCTCGGCGAAGTAGCTGAGGTAGCACATAGCTCATATTACGAAAGGCCTTGGCGCTATCGTGCAACGAGATAATATCACCCCCACGCAACCCCTTGAGTGTACCACGCAGACACTTCTTTGGCGAGATCTTGCGATTATAGTCGCGCGTAAGCACGCTCCATAGCACCACACGATAGCGCTGTGAGATGGTGCGCAGCTGCGAACGTGTTATCTGGGCGTATGGTGGGCGGAAGAGCTCGGTATGACACATATCGCCAGCAAGGTCTACATCCTCGACATATCTATCGAGCGACATCGCCCACCCCTTCTGGTGCGAGTATGTGTGGTTGCCAATCTTGTGGCCACGGTCGAGGATCATCTGATATAGATCGGGATATAGCTCAACGTTCTTACCCAAGACAAAGAATGTAGCCTTAGCATCGTATCTATCCAGCGTATTGAGTATCCACTCCGTCACACCTGGCGTAGGTCCATCGTCGAACGTGAGATAGAGTCCCGCAGGGTCATCTACCTCCCAGATCACACCAGGGAAGAGGCTACGTATGATATTTGTTGGCTTTATACGCATAATAGTTACATATTAGCTCGAGCTACAAGGTGCAAAAATAACTTTTTTTTCTGAATTTGGAAAATATAGCTATCTTTGTATGTGACAATCGAGTGTTGCCCGTAATTTGCAAATATAAAAGATAAAACTCATCAACTATGAAACGTATTCTCACAATAGTTATTGCTTGCTGTATGGCACTTGCAAGCTGCACCACAAAGCCACAGCAACCATCAAAGAGCGCTATCGGCTCACCCTACGAGGCCTTTGTCATCTGCGACAACGACGCCTGGAACTCAGGTCTTGACTCGGTGGTATATCGTGCTGTTGGTGCACGTGTTCTCGGTCTACCACGTCCCGAGAGCTATTTCTACGTGGTTGATCAGATGTCGCAGGGCGAGCTTACAACGATGGAGCGTAAGTATGGCAACATCCTCTCGATAAACATCAGCCCAGCCAATAGCGAAGCAGGAGTTATGGTTGCCGATAACGTATATGCCCGTCCACAGACCATCGTTACAGTAAATGCCCCTACGGTGGATGCCGCTAAGCAGTTTATCGAGGAGCACGGTGGCGAGATATGTGGACTTTTCGAGGTGGGTGAGCGCAACCGCTCGCTCGTAAACAGCCGTCGTAGTAGCTCTCCGATACTTATGGAGGAGCTTAAGAAGCATATAGGTATAGATATGCATATCCCTGCAGGCTTCTCAAAGGCCAACAGCGGCGACCGCAGCCTATTATGGTTTATGCGTGACTACGAGAAGAAGGCACAGTATATCTTCGCCTTTGAGACCGAATATACCGACGAAAAGGATCTTACTGGCGAGTGGCTCGAGCGTATGATTATCAACAAGCTCGCTGTGGTACACACCGACAAGCCAGGCTCGTATATGACCATCAGCCAGTCAGCACCTATATATTTTAGTGCTATGGAGATCAACGACCGTGTGTGGTTCGAGATGCGTGGCTGCTGGGAGGTAAAGTTCGACCAGATGGGAGGTCCATTTGTTAGCTTCTCAACACTCGACCCAGAGAGCCAGACTATCAAGACGATACTCTTTGCGTTGTATGCTCCCGAGGAGATGCAGCGTGGCCTTATGGGCGAGCTTGAGTATCTGATCTACACAGCGAAGTAAGATTGCAGAGGGAGAGGTGGGGCTAAATACTTGGCCCTACACCCCTCGTTTATAGTTAGGCAAGGGTAGCTTGAGTGTAGTGCGCAAGCTGATAGCTTGCTAAAGGGTTGTTCGCACCTAAAGGTGCTAAAGGGGCAAGATATAACGATTAAGATATTGGGCTGGATGGGACATACTTAACGTTTTTCCCATTCGGCCCAATGATTGAGGTGGTGAAGTAGCACCACTATCACGAGAAGTAAATTTCTTGTCAGAGTGGTGCTAATTTGCCGCCGATTAAGATATTGGGCTGGATGGGACATACTTGACGTATTTCCCATTCAGCCCAATGATTGAGGTGGTGAAGTAGCGACACTATCACGAGAAATAAATTTCTTGTCAGAAGTCGTGAGATGTGGTGTATCACTATAAGTAAGAGGTCTCGGGATAGTACAAAACGTACAGCCCGAGACCTCTTACTTATAGTGATACACCACATCTCACGACTTATCACAAGAAATTATGGGAGGGGGACAACATTAGCAAACCCCATAAACGCCATTGCCAACAAACCCGCAGTGATAAGTGCGATAGGCACACCACGCATACCCTGAGGCACATCCTCAACCTCGAGGCGCTCACGAATACCTGCGAACAACACAAGGGCAAGCGCAAAGCCAATAGCGATAGATACCGAGTAGATAACGCTGGTGAGCAGGTCAAAATCCTTCTGCACAGAGATAATCGCTACGCCAAGCACAGCACAGTTAGTCGTGATAAGAGGCAGGAAGATACCCAACGCCTGATACAACGATGGCGACACCTTCTTAAGCACAATCTCGACCATCTGCACAAGGGATGCGATTACCAAGATAAAGACAATGGTCTGCATATATTCGATGCCGAAAGGCACCAACACAAATGTCTGCAACGACCAGGTAACAACAGCAGATAGCGCCATAACGAAGGTTACGGCCATACCCATACCCAACGAGGTGTTCACCTTCGACGACACGCCAAGGAATGGGCATATGCCGAGGAACTGCGAGAGCACCACGTTATTAACAAATATTGCGCCGATAACAACGGCAAAGAGCGTGATAGCCTCAACGCTAATAGTACCAGTCGCAAAGCCCTGAATGACCTCTCTCGAAATATTAGTCTCCACCATTTTTTATCGTTTTGCTATTTTATTAAACATAACCATCAAGTATCCGAGCACGAAGAAACCACCAGGCGCAAGGATAAAGAGTAGTGGCATCACATCAGCAGCGAACGTATAGCCGAAGATAGAGCCTGCGCCGAGGATCTCACGCACAGCACCAATAGCTGTCAGCGAGAGCGTAAAGCCAAGGCCGATACCCACACCATCGAGCGCCGAGTCGATGACTCCGTTCTTCGATGCAAAGGCCTCAGCACGACCAAGAATGATACAGTTCACCACGATAAGAGGGATAAACACACCGAGTGAGGCGTAGAGCGATGGCACATAGGCCTTCATAAGCATCTCGATGATGGTCACAAACGAGGCGATAACCACGATGAATACAGGGATACGCACCTTATCAGGCACGATGTTCTTAATCATAGATATCACCATGTTTGACATAATAAGCACAGCCATAGTAGCCACGCCCATACCCATACCGTTAATTGCCGACGACGTAACGCCAAGTGTTGGGCACATACCCAAAATCAACACGAACGTGGGGTTCTCCTTGATTATGCCCTTAGTGATAAGTTGTAGCCTACTCATTGCTTAGATCTCCTTTCTGAGCCTCTGACTCGTCGTTAGTTTCACTCTCCTGGGTAGACTTTGTTGCTCCCGACGTAGCATTCTCTGCCGAGGGAAGCTCACCCTTAGCCCAGAGATAACCCGCATAGGCAGTCTCGATAGCGTTGGCATAGGCACTTGACGATATTGTTGCGCCAGCAAGTGCGTCGAACGAGCCACCCTTCTTCTTCACAGCAAACTTAAGCTCGGCAGCATCCTTGCCCACAACACTACGCTCGAGGTTATTACCCTCGTTGGTCATATTTGCGCCAAGACCTGGGGTCTCCTTCTGCGAGATAACCTTCACGCCGTTGATCACAGCCTTGCCCTCCTGCTCCACGAAGCCTACCATAAGATAGATGCGGTCGCCATAGCCATTGCTGGTGATGCTTGGTGCCTCGACAGCATAGCCAACGAGCTGGTCTTGGGCCTTGACAATAGTTACGTTAATATTGAAGTCGCCAATCTTACGGCTCTTCTCCTCAAGCTGAGGCTCACCCTCAAACTCGGGAAGCACCTCAAGCTTTGCAAGATCCTTATTTCGCTGCTCGGTCTGGGCAATGGTATTCTTCGTGATGTCGTTTACCAAGCCTACGAGCAATGCAGCGATGGCAGTGATGCCGAAAAGCACCAAAACCATATTTTTCAATGTACTCTTCATAATCCTGACTCGCTATTTAGTGCCGAAACGCTTAGGACGGCAGTACTTATTAATAAGAGGTGTCACGGCATTCATAATGAATATCGCAAATGACATACCCTCGGGATAGGCTCCCCACAGACGGATGATCATGGTGATAGCACCAATACCTATACCATATATTATCATACCCTTGTGTGTCATAGGCGAGGTAGCATAGTCCGTAGCCATAAAGATAGCACCGAGCAACGCACCACCAGCCAAGAGGTGGAACGTAGGCATCTGCCATAGCATAGCGCCACCCATAGGTATTGCTGCACACACACTGAAGATGATCATCGTGCCAAGCACAGCCACGGGGATATGCCAGGTGATAACCCTACGCACCAAGAGGTAGAGGCCACCTAGGATAAGGGCCAAAGCACCAATCTCACCCATCGAGCCATTCATATCGCCAAGCAGCATATCGAGGAAGTTATGATTATCGAACGACACTGCGTTGGTGACATACTGAAGTTTGAAATCGGCCAAGGCGGTAGATCCAGAGAGGGCATCGGGTACCGACGTAGTCCAGTCGGTCATCTGCACTGGATAGGCAATAAGCAGGAAGATACGGCCTGTAAGTGCTGGGTTAAAGGGGTTGCATCCCAAGCCACCAAAGGTCATCTTACCGATACCGATAGCCACCAATGCGCCAATAACAACAATCCACCAAGGGATACCCACGGGGAGGTTAAAGGCCAAAAGCAAGCCTGTGACTACGGCCGAGAGATCGCCAATGGTATTACGGCCCTTGAGCAGGAAGCGCTGGATGAGATACTCGAACAGCACACAGCTAACAATAGATATGGCTGTGATCATAAGCACTCTCCAGCCTAAGGCGTAGATCGACACAGCAAGTGCTGGTATCAGAGCCAACACAACATCACCCATAATTCGTGGAGTCTTCTCGCCGCCGTGAATATGTGGTGAGGGAGCTGCAAAAAGTCGTGTTTGCATAGTTATATCTTACTAATTCGTTTTACTTCTTATTTGCGGCAGCGGCACGTGCACGGATATTCGTCATCACCGTCTGCTTACCAATCCGTATGTAGTCCAAAAGAGGGAGATACGAGGGGCAGGTATATGAGCAACAGCCACACTCGATACAATCCACCACGTTATGCTCCTCGGCCACGTCCCACTTCTGCAACTTAGCCAACTTCGAGAGCAGGTATGGCTCAAGACCCATAGGACACGCCGCAACACACTTTGCACACTTAATACACTGAAGCTCTGTACCACGTGCTGCCTCTCTTCCCGAGAGCACGGTGAGGCCTGAGCAACCCTTAATCAGCGGTGCGGTAATATCTACGATGGCACGACCCATCATAGGGCCACCGTTGAGCAACTTAACATCGCCTTCAGGGATACCAGCAAGTTCAAAGAGACGGCTTACAGGAGTACCCAGACGAGCCAAGTAGTTATGCGTGGTCTTAAGCTCCTTACCCGTAACGGTCACTACCCGCTCGATAAGAGGCTTATTCTTCTGCACGGCCTCATACACAGCAATCGAGGTAGATACGTTGCAGACAACGGCGCCTACCGAGATAGGGAGTGCTGGAGGAGGTGCTACCTGACGGCCTGTGACAGCGGCGATGAGCTGCTTCTCGCCACCCTGCGGGTAGCGCACCTTCAGAGGCATAACCTCGATACCACGATAGTTACCCTTAGCAATAACATCACGAAGATGAGCTATGGCATCTGGCTTGTTGTTCTCAACACCAATAACAGCACGCTCAACACTCACGGCACGCATCAAGATCTCAACGCCCGTGAGGATAAGCTCGGCACGCTCCATCATATTTCGGTAGTCGGAGGTGAGGTATGGCTCGCACTCCACACCATTGATAATAAGCACCTCAGCTCGCTGACCATCGGGCACCGAGAGCTTCACATGGGTAGGGAACTGTGCACCACCAAGGCCCACAATACCTGCATCACGCACCTTAGCGATAATCTCCTGAGGCGTGAGCGTACACTCACGCTTAAGCTCCGTAGAGCGGTCGATGGTCTCGACCCACTCGTCGCCCTCACGCTTGATGACAACCATAATCCGACGCTGGCCCTGACCATTAGGATAGGCATCTACCGAGGTCACTGTTCCCGACACCGAAGAGTGTATATTTGCCGACACGAAGCCCACAGCCTGACCAATAAGCTGACCAGTGAGCACCTTATCGCCCTTCTTCACGATGGGAGTCGAGGGAGCTCCTATATGTTGGATCATCGGAATGTAGACCTCGCTTGGTAGCTCGAGGGTCTCAATAGCACGATCCTTGCTCCACTCCTTGTTATCTGACGGGTGAATACCGCCAATAGGAAATGTTCTCATTGCATTACTCGTTTTTAGCGGTTACAACCTTACTCTCTGTGGCCTCCACAGCCTTGGGTGCGCTCTCTGCCTTGGGCGTAGCGGGCTTAGCCGCCACAGCGGGCTTTGGCTCCTTAGCGAGAGGCTCCATATTCACGATATGGATTGCTCCCGTAGGACACTCATTAACGCACTTGCGACATAGCTTACACTTCTCAGGATCGATATATGCGAGGTGGTTGTCGATGGTGATAGCACCAAACTGGCACACCTTCTCGCACTTACCACAACCGATACATCCCGCCTTGCAGGCCTTCATAACAACAGCGCCACGGTTCTTCGAACGACACGCCACATAGATAGCGCGATTCTTTGGCCACTTCTTGCGCAACTCAAACAGACCCTTAGGGCAGGCCTTAACACATGCACCACAAGCGGTACACTTGTCAGGATCTACCTCCACAAGGCCAGTCTCGGGGTTGATGCTCAGCGCACCAAACTTACAAGCGTGCACGCAGTCGCCATAGCCGATACAGCCAAAGGCACAGGCCGACTCGCCAACATAGAAGGTGTTTACCACGGCACAGCTCAACGCTCCGTCGTAGTGGTTCACCTTAGGACGCTTGTCGCACGAGCCGCCGCAACGCATTGTTGCAACCATAGGGCTCTTCTCGGCAGCAGTCTTGCCCAAGAACGAGGCAATAGACTTCATCGTTTCGCCACCAGCAACGGGGCAGAAAAGCGCCGCAATATTATCGCGCTTTACCAAAGCTTCAGACATGGCTCGGCATCCCGCAAAGCCACAGCCACCACAGTTGGCACCAGGCAGCATCTTCTCGACATCATCAATACGGGGATCCTCCTCAACCCTAAACTTCTGAGCTACGAAGTATAGGACTACGGCGAGTAACGCTCCCAGCACGCTGAGCGTCAAGACTGTCAATAGTAGTTCGTTCATTACTCTTTTATGATTGTAAATTTAATCTTTCGATCAAAGTAGTGGCGCATAACACGAAGCCCCACGTAGTATAGTGCCACAGCACCTATCGACGCAAGTGCCGCAGGGCCATCACCGACGCCCAAGGCGTGAAGACCAAACAGCACAACAAGAAGCACGACAAGAGGCAAGACATAGGCCCATAGCACCGATAGTGCCCCCATCGAGCCACGCTCAAGGGCTACCACCACACGCTCCCCAGCCCTATACTCCTCAGCCTGAGAGGTGTGCACCTCGATAACTCGTTCCGAGCCACTCTCGCCACATAGACCCTTAGCATGGCAACCAGCACACGCAGACTCCTTCTCCACACGCACAAAGACTCTATCTCGCTCCGCACGCTCAACAACACCTCTATGTCGAATAGTGTGTCCCATAGTGATTTTTTTAACGCAACCCTCGGCTAATCGTGATAGTGGTTTACAAGAGGCATCAGCCACTCGTGGCCAAAGGCGCAAGGTGAAAGACGCAACACGGGAGGGAACTGATAGCGTTTCTTCTCATTCTGCATCACCATAGTGTGGATCTTCTCAACGACATCCGAATCGAAACCAGCGTTTATGATCTCCTCGCGGTGCTGCTTCTTCTCAATCATACGGAAGAGGATGGCATCGATAACCTCGTAGTGAGGCAAGAAGTCACTATCCTTCTGGTTAGGACGTAGCTCCGACGATGGCTCCTTATCGAGAATCTCATCGGGGATAACATTTCCCAACGAGTCGTTGATATATCGTGCAAGATCGTATATCTCACCCTTATAGAGGTCGCCCGTAGGGCTGAACGTACCTGCCGTATCGCCATAGAGCGTACACCAACCGAGGGCATTCTCGCTCTTATTCGACGAGTTAAGCAGCATATATCCTGTCTTATTCTGCAAGGCCATAAGCATCGTAGTGCGGATACGTGTCTGGATATTCTCCTCGGTAGCATCAAACTCTGTACCGCCGATAACGGGTTGTAGCGTACCTACGATAGCGTTGTAGGCCTCGATAATAGGCAATACGCTATACTCCACACCGAGATTTTCGGCCAAGTGCTTAGCATCCTCAACACTCTCGTTAGGGGTAAATGGCGAAGGCATAAGCAACACTCGCACATTCTCCTTACCCAAAGCGCCCACAGCAATGCAAGCGACAACTGCCGAGTCGATACCTCCCGACAAGCCCACACAGGCCTTCGTGTAGCCGTTCTTGTGGAAGTAGTCACGCAGGCCTAAGCACGCCGCCTTATAGAGCATCGAATTACGATCCTTGTAGGTTGTGAATGGGACCTCCATAGGCTTGTTCTCAGCCTCAGTATCAAAGATACGGAAGTCCTCCTCGAAGCTATTTAGGAGCATAACTAACTGGCCATTACGATTTAGTATTCCCGACGTACCGTCGTAGACAATATCACCCGAGCCACCCACCTGGTTCATCAACAATAGGTTTGTGCCCTCGGTGAAGGCCAAGCGACTCATCTTGTCGAAGCGGCGGGTCATAATACCCTTACCATAGCGGCGGGCGTTAATCGAGATTATTGCGTCGATATCCTCGTCGATGTCGTCCATACGGCTAAGATCGTCACCAACAACCACACGTAGGCTATTGCCCTTAAGGTGGATAGTCTGGCAGCCTATCGACGATCCTACGATATAGCCCATCTCTCGACGTGCCGACACATATCGCTTGCCGATATATTCGACAACACCTCGGCCATCAATATATGCTGCTGCACTGATTGGACCCTCATCTGTGAGGTAGGGCGTACCTACGATAGCAGCAATACCACGACACTCGGCCGCAATACTCTCAATGGCCTCTTCACAGAGTGTGAGAAAGGTAGTCTTTGTGAGAAGACCATAGGCAGGTGTGCCGCTCACGGCAAACTCCGAGAATACTACCAAGTCGGCCTTCTCGCTCTTGGCACGACGAATAGCATCAATGATTTTTGCTGTGTTCAACTTGATGTCGCCTACAGTAAAGTTTAGCTGGGCTAATGCAATTTTCATAAATAAAAATTATCCTAAATCGCTATTGAAAAATTCGGTTGCTATACCAAAGGTATAGTAATACGGCCGCAAATATACGACAAAAAACCGAAAATCGAAAAGGTTGCAAACAAATATTGATAAGATTTTGCCTTTCGTGCTAAAAAGCCTCGCTTAGGCCCACAATGAAGCTGCTACCGTGACGGCCAAAGCCCAGATCAATACGCACAGCAGAGTGTGCATCGGCATACCAGCGAATACCCACTCCGTAGTTGGGTAATATGTTACGCAAAGAGAGAGCATCGCCCTCGGAAAACGTTGTAGCAACGCCTCCCCAGCCCGCCACAACAAGGCCCTCCCACACCCTCTGGCGAAGCTCCGCCTGAGCACCGAGGAGCGTATTCCCGTTGTAGCGTGAGTAGTAGTAGCCACGCATACGGCTATCTGAGCCAAGCTGCGAACGTAGCATCCAGGGTGTATGCTTGGTGCTGTGCTCACCATAAATATCAAAGGCCAACAGACCCCACCTCCATAGTGGTTGATAGTAGTTTACGTCGGCAGAGAACTGCCATATGTCGTGCTCCAACGAGCCGAGAAAGCTGGGTCGTAGCGTGGCATCTACACTAAACGCCACACCACGTTGCAGATTGATATCCACCACCCTATGCGTAGACACCTTAACTCGAACGCCTACCCCACCACCCGAATAAGTAGTTGCCTGGTGAGCAACAATAGACTGTGCTCGGTCATCGAGTTTCGTGGCGTGCTGATGACGATAGTCAGCATGGATACCAACAGAGAATATTTCGGAAATGCGCCAATCATAGCCTATTTCGGCACGATATAGCTTATCGGTGTAAAGGCCTCGATCATCACCCGACGATGCTGTATAATCCAGACCGTATAGATATGTAGGAGAGGAGCTCACAGAGCCACTATAGTAGAGTCGATGCTGGGTATTCGTAATGAAGCGATAGCCCACAACACCTATATCGTAACATCCTCGCAACGAGGCTGTGGCATAGAGCGAGAGCTCGTTAATTAGCTCTGAGCGTTGCGGCGAGCGATACTGCATATTGGCACGCAGCGACAGTTGCCAGCCACGTGTCTCGGAGTAACCCGGGCCGCCTACGACCGAGAAGTTCACACGCTTAGGCTCGTCGGGGAGCAGGTGTGTATAGTCATAAAGATTAAGACCAAACCCCGACTGACGTGGAGTTTGGTCGATTGCTGTATATGTATAGTTGATGGTATCGCCACCTATCACCACACTATTATCGCTCTGGGCTCGGAGTCCGAGAGCTGAACATAGTAGCGCAATGACAACACCCGCTCGACGTAACATCAGCGTCGGAGTTTAGCGCAAAGGCTCAGCAGCGGCAATAAAGCGCTTCTGCTCGGCCTCTGACATCACTCCCTTGTGTACGTATACAAGCTCACCTCGCTTGTTTACAAGCATAATCACAAAACAGTTGTTGCAGTCACCAAGACGCCAAGCACTTGAGATCCAGTGGTCGGGATCGCAGAGGATGGTAGCACCATTCTTAGCGGTACGAGCATCGGCAATCTGACGCACCAAAGAGTTGGGATATACGGCATCCTTGAGATTTACGATACCAAAGCCCTCGATATTAGGACCTTGAACACGACCAGTCTCCTCGATATAGGTGATAAACTCGTGGTTCTGCTTAGGCACCTCGGGGTCTACATAGAAGATCAACAAATTCTTCTCGCCCCACCAAGGCAAGCGCGCCTTCTTACCATCAAGATCCTGAACCTCGACATTGCGAACAGGACGTGGCAGACTCTGAGCATCTGCCGAGATACCCAACATAAGGGCTGCTAAAACAAGCAAAAGTGCTTTAATTTTCATACGTAAACTATTAAAATTAGTGTGTTGTTTGTATAATTAAAACGTCGCAAAGATATAAAAAAATATCTGCTTAATCCCAAAATTAGCTAAAAATCAGTGCCAAAATGCACTAATAATAGCCAATATTTCAAGAGAATAAACGAACAGCAAAATTTATATAATGAAACCACAACGAGCAATATACCACACTTTTCGCATATTAGGCGTCATAATGACGCTTCTACTACAACGCCCCCCTAATCAAAGTAGGTCTCACGTGATGAAAAGTGACAACTTTTTACTATCTTTGGCGTCATAATGACGCTTCTAATACAACTCCCATCTACATCAAAGTAGGTCTCACGTGATGGAAAGTGATAACTTTTTCTTATCTTTGGCGTCGGGACAATACTCCCACACAAATATCATAACAAGATTACAAGTATGAAACAACGTATATTGTTCGTCTGCCTCGGAAATATATGCCGCTCACCAGCTGCCGAGGGTATGCTCCAGAGACTCGTAGACAGAGAGGGACTTGGCAACTTTGTGGAGGTGGACTCAGCAGGCACCTATGGAGGTCACGCCGGCGAACGCTCCGACAGCCGTATGCGTCGTGCAGCAGCCTCACGCGGCATAGAGCTCACACACCGCTCACGCCAAGTACGTGAAGAGGACTTCAAACGTTTCGACATGGTCATTGCCATGGACGACAACAACTACGAGGCGCTGTTTCGCCTTGCACCCGATCGTGAGGCGCAATTCAAGATATATCGCTTCAGAGAGTTCCTGCGCCATCACCCCGACTGGTCCTACATCCCCGATCCATACTATGAGGGACACGAGGGTTTCGAGCTTGTACTCGACCTTCTGGAAGATGGCTGCGCCACGCTCCTTGAAGAGATACGCAAAAAAGTTAAATAAACACAATACACACATACTATTATCGTTATATTGCCGAATAAAATGGTTAATTATAACGATGATGATTGAGACAAAAATTTCAAAACGTTTAGAGGCTTCAATAGCAAAACTGGTATTTCGTCTTAAGCGTAATGGCCCAGCAACCTCATATCTCGATAGGCTTGTCGTAGAGGTGCTCCACGACGAATGTTCGTTTGCCTCACAGCTGACAACCCTGCTCCTGCCACAAGGATTAAATAACATCTATATTAGGCATTTAGAGCAGTATGTCGAGCGACATCCGAAGGCCGAAACGTGCAGCGTAGAGCTATTCTACACCAAACTATGCGATCGTCTGTGTCGCACCGTGGAGGCTCAACATCTGAGTTCGGCACACCTACTATGTTACGCCCTTTCGCAGCCCGATTCGCACACCTCAGCACTTGCTGGCCACTACTGTTTGACAGCCGAAGATGTGGCCACAATGATTATTCGCCTGACAAAAAGCCAAAAAGACGATAATAATCATATAATGGGGCTAACACTCAACGTATAGTGCCGACACTCAGCACAATGGTGTATCCTAAACTTAACTGAAGACCGCAGCGCCACACCATGGTTTGGCGCCACAAAGAGGAGTACTCTCACAAGTACTCCTCAAATAGTTTGTAGATGTAAGAATAAATTCTTATCTTTGCTCATTCGTTCGAAACAAAAATTATTCAGAGCATATGTGCAAAGCTAAAAACCTACTCTATCTACTCATCGCAGCGCTACTGCCAATGTTGGCAAGCTGCGAAAAGGGCATCGATCCCAACAACCCACCACAGCTTACTCTCGACACCTACACCCTCAATATAGATGGTGGCGGTGGCGACATACCCCTCTACTATATCATTAAAAACCCAGTCAAGGGTGGTGAGTTCGAAGTTGTAACTACCGGAGCGTGGATCTCGCTCAAGGAGATAACCTCATCGACAATCGTCCTACATATCGAGCCCAGCGATATTAACGAGGAGCGCATTGCGATGGTTACGATTAAGTATCCGGGCCTCGATCCCGCAATAAAGGTTTCGGTGCTACAGGATAAGCAGATGCTCAACAAGTTCTCGTTCGAGATTTCGGATGTGACATACAGTAGCTGCAAAGTGACATATAGACCTCTGGACAAGAATCGTCCATATATGGCAAATGTCATTGATGCAGAGTACTTTAAGCAGTCGAGCGTGACAAACGAGGCGCTATTTATCGATACCGAGATGGCCAACTACAAAGCCCTCGCCGATCGTAACAACATGACCCTCGAGGAGCTTATGGGACGAGTGCAGCCACAGCTTATCTACACGGGCGATGCCGAGCGTGAGTTTATAGGTATGCAGCCAGGAGCCAGCTATGTTGTCTACAGCTATGGCATCACCTTCTCGGGGAATAGCTACGAGGTAACCACACCTATGCACTCGACCATTGTTGAGATTCCTATGCCTGAGATGTACGACGCATCGTTCAACATCAACTGCAAGATGTCGGGAACTACCGCAACAATAAGTATCGACCCAGGTGAATGGAGTGGCTACTACAGCGTGCAGATTGCTCCCGACGACTCATTACACTACATCGAGCCAGGCACACAGCTTACCGAGAGCGCTATCAAGAGCCTCGCAAACAAGTTCTACACCAATGCACGCAACGTGATGAAGGGTGGTTCGTCGGCCGAGCAGTTCCTACGTGCTAACTGCTACACAGGCTTCCGTACACTCGACGTGCAGCTTCAGTCTGGCAAGAGGTATATGATCATCGTCTTTGCCGTGGAGTCAAAGAATGGCGAGATACCTGTAATGCGCTCAATGCCATCAATCTGCTATATCTAACAATAGCATCCTATGCGTCGTATATTACTACTTCTAATATCGCTATGCGCTTTAGCGTGTAGTCACGATGATGAGGTTACACCCTCATCTACCTTTAGTGTGACGAGTGGTAATATCAGCGTTAATGATATAGGTGGAGACTATGAAATCTACTACACTCTACAACAATCATCACAGATGAGTGCTGTGGCAGTGTGCGATGCTGAGTGGATTACCGATATTGACAACTCTAAGGCCGGCACAATCAGCTTTAGAGCCCTGCCAAACAGCTCTAACGAGGAGCGCACGACCACTATCACACTGCGCCACATCTCTACCGACATTGAGCCACAGGTGACCATAACACAGAGTGGTAACACTGGAGATAAACTAACATTGGAGCTTATCAAGAGCGACTACTCGGAGTGCGAAGTGCGCATCACACCTGCCGATGATAGTATGCCCTACATAGTTATGATGGCCGAGAAGAGCTATCTCACCGAGCAGAACATAACCTCCCCCGAGGAGCTTATTGCTGCCGACAAGTCATACTTCTACACCTACATCACTGCAGATGCGACACTCGAAGAGTTCCTACGAGAGAGCTCCTTAGCACTTAACGGCACGAAGACAAAGAGGTGGCAGGACCTATCTCCCGCCAAGGAGTATGTCATCTATGCATATGGCATATATACGCACGAGGATAAGTACGATGCTATTACCGAGATAGAGTATCTCCTCATCGAAAACCGACTCCCCGAGCGCACAGCAATGGAGTTCGACGCTACTATCACGGCTGAGGGCCCTGAGGTGAACTTCGTGGTTACCCCCAAAGAGTGGGAGGGCTACTACGCAGTGCAGCTTGTCGAGGATAGCGAGGCAGGATACATCGAGCAGGGACTACCCTTTACCGCCGAGGCAGAAACAGCCGTTGCCGAGGCATTCTTCTACGTTTCCGACCACCTATACTACTTCGAGGAGATGAGCGCCGAGGAGATTATGCAACAACTTGGCTATAAGGGCAAGGCCGAGTACAGCAAGACGCTAAACGCCAACCACCGCTATATGGCCATTATCTACGCCATAGATAGCGACAATGGCAAAGTTCCTATGATGGTATCTAAGCCTGTGGTAAAGTACTTCTCAACAGGTACTGTGGAGCGCTCGGATATGACCTTCGAGGTGGAGTTTTCAAACATTATGCCTCGCTCTGTAGATGTGCGCATCACCCCATCGAGCGACGAGCAGTACACAGCAGTTATGATGTATGCAAAGAATCTCCCCGAGGGCGATAAGCAGCAGCAGCTCGACTATATAATGGAGAAGTATGCGCCACTGGAGCTTACTGGCGTCTACGTCGAGCATATCGACCAGCTACCTCCAGCCACCGAGTTTATCATTGCTGTGTACGGCTACTACGCAGGAGCGGCCACCACTGACCTATTTATATATAGGTTCACCACGGCCGAGGATGGCGAGGGCACGAATAGAATTAGCGAGATACGCTGCGCCGCCTACGATCTTATGGAGGTTGCCGCACTCGAGAACTACTATAATTCGTTTATCGGCTATGCCGACTACTTCCTATCCGTAGAGGTAGTTACTGCAAAGCCATCACCCACACTCCATTTCGACATCTTCCCAGCACACATCCTTGATGAGTATAGCGATGATGATATTCGTGAGAGCCTACTTGAGTACTCATACACCTCGTCACCCGACTGGGCTCTGTGTAGCTACGGCAATGAGTACGTAATATGCGGCTTGGCCGAGGATGATAATGGGTTTGTCGGGGAGATGTATATCTCTGAGCCTATGAAGTTTAACAAGTCTGACACCTCGAATGCTCAGGAGTTTGTGGAGCTATATAAGGATTATGTAAACTAAGGCCGAAAGCACCAACGGCCAAGACAACAGCGGCCGAGACAACAGCGTGATACCCGACCTCGTAATGGTCTTAATGGTCTTAATGGTCTTGATGGTCCTAATGATCCTAAAACAAATTTTGATTAGAAGGCCGTAGATGTGGTGCATCGCAAAAGAAGAGGCCTCGGGATAGTACTTTAGCGTACAGCCCGAGGCCTCTTACTCTTTGGGATGTGCCGCAGATGTGGCCTTATAGTCAAAAATTACTTGAAGTAGCGGTTGTAAAGACCCTCAAAACCCTTACCATGACGAGCCTCATCCTTAGCCATCTCGTGAACAGTGTCGTGGATAGCATCGAAGTTGTTCTGCTTAGCAAGAGCTGCAATACGCATCTTATCTGCACAAGCACCGCTCTCAGCGTTCATACGCTTCTCAAGGTTGGTCTTAGTGTCCCATACGCAGTCACCGAGCAACTCAGCAAACTTTGAAGCATGCTCAGCCTCCTCGAAAGCGTAGCGCTTAAAGGCCTCAGCAATCTCAGGATAGCCCTCACGGTCTGCCTGACGGCTCATTGCAAGATACATACCTACCTCGGTGCACTCGCCCATAAAGTGGTTGTTAAGGCCCTCGAGGATCTCTGGGTGATCAACCTTGCCATCGCCAATCTTATGCTCTGTGACGAACTCAAGAGCTGCACCCTCCTCCTGCATCTCGGTGAACTTATTCTTACCTACCTTGCACAATGGGCACTGACCTGGAGCTTCGTTACCCTCGTGAATATATCCGCATACTGAACAAATAAACTTCTTTGCCATAATCTTAATAGTTTTATTAGGTTTAACTTTTGTTTTTATTTTTATTGGTTTTCTTTTCGTTTCTGGTGCAAATATAAGGGCTTTTTTCGTATCCGCAATAGCTTTTCGTTAATGATTTCTTATAGCCGCATAGGCCACACTTATATATGCTGATTATCAGGCTATTTCTTACGTGCGCCGATAGCCAAGATTACGCCCAGCGCAACACCCAACAGTGCTGCGAAGAGCACACGGAGTTCGCCAGGGAGCATAAAGGTGATTGTGTGGGCGGGATACCAAAACAGCGGAATGGTCTTCTTAAATATAAAACTCCACTGGCGATCCCAGTTAAGCTCCACCATATGGCGGCGCATGGCGATAGGTCGGAAGAGAGCTTTTATCGAGCCTCCGTTCTCGGCGATATGCGTATCGGTGATCTTATGGAAGGTCATAAACACTGGTGCGAAGAAGGTATTCATCATCACCGAGATTGAGAATGCCACAATGAGTTTACCCCACGAGAAGCCATCGGCTTTGAAGGCCTCGACAAGCTCCTCACCCCCCATTGCGGTGATGAAGGCGGGAATACCCGCAGAGAACACAGTCATCGCCATGCTAATAGCCATACCGAGTAACCCCCATACGACCATACGTGGCAAGGCTCCAAAGGTGGGTGTGGTATAGTTGCCCGTAGATATTCTACAACCGAGCATCTCGCCCAATGTTGCGAGAATACTAAATTTGAGGAATGCCATAATCATAGCGTGGTCGGCATTGAATGTCTTATACCACGCATATAGCTCGGGCGACACAAAGAAAGGGACGAAGATTGCCAGCATAACGATGGCAAAGTAGAGGTCTTGACGTTTCATCGACTTAAATTTTGGTTAATCCTTACAAAGTTAGGAAATATTTTCAGAAGTCAAACTATCATATTCATTTTTTAGAGATCTTTTTCGCCACGTATATAATATATAGGTAGGGAAATATATGCCACGAGAGGTATTGCAAGTATAATTTTTTTTACTACCTTTGCGCCCGAAATTATGTGGAGGGATTTGGACTGATTGCAACCACAATAAAAAATTGCTAAAAGGCACTCTTTTTATACGCAATTTCCCCTCCATACGTTTATTAATTAACATTAATATTTTTGTAACGTATGGCTTTTTTATTCACTTCAGAGTCTGTATCGGAGGGACACCCAGATAAGGTTGCCGATCAGATTTCAGATGCTATCCTCGATGAGTTTCTTCGCTACGACCTTAACTCCAAGGTGGCGTGCGAGACTCTCTGCACCACAGGTCTAACAGTTGTCTCGGGCGAGGTACGCTCCGAGGGTTATGTCGATATTCAGGGCGTGGCACGTCGTGTTATCAACAAGATTGGCTACAACCGTAGTGAGTATCAGTTCGATGCCGCTTCGTGCGGTGTGCTCTCGGCCATCCACGAGCAGTCTTCCGACATCAACCAGGGTGTTGAGCGCCCCGAGGGTGAGGAGCAGGGTGCTGGCGACCAGGGTATTATGTTTGGCTATGCCGTAGACGAGACCCGAGAGTATATGCCCGCAACGCTTATCCTCTCACACGTAATACTCAAGGAGTTGGCCGTGATACGTCGTGAGGGCGAGGTGATGACCTACCTACGTCCCGACTCTAAGAGCCAGGTGACCATCGAGTACGACGACGAGCGCCGCCCAAAGCGTGTACACACAATCGTGGTATCGACACAGCACGACGAGTTTATACTCCCTACACGTGACCGCTCGGAGGAAGAGGCAGAGCGCCAGATGCAGCGCATCATCGCCGACGACGTACGCAACATCCTTATTCCACGTGTCAAGGCTCGTCTGGAGCGTGCTTCGGACAAGCTATCAGAGCTTATCGGCGACGACTATATCCTACACGTAAACCCTACGGGCAAGTTTGTTATCGGTGGCCCACATGGCGACACAGGACTTACAGGACGTAAGATTATCGTGGACACCTACGGTGGTCGTGGCGCACATGGCGGTGGAGCATTTTCAGGCAAGGACTCATCAAAGGTAGACCGCTCGGCAGCCTACGCAGCACGCCACATCGCCAAGAATATGGTTGCAGCAGGTATCGCACGTGAGGTACTTGTGCAGGTGAGCTACGCTATCGGTATTGCACAGCCATTGTCTATATATGTTGATACCTATGGCACATCTAACGTCAAGCTCACGGATGGCGAGATCGCCGAGAAGATTGGCCAGCTCTTCAACCTACGCCCTGCGGCTATCGTTGAGCGCTTCGGCCTAAAGTACCCTATCTTTGAGGCTACCGCATCTTATGGTCACTTTGGCCGCCGCCCATATACAGAGCTTGTGCGCTTCGTGGGTAAGGAGGGCAAGGAGTTTGCTAAGGAGGTGGAGTTCTTCTCATGGGAGAAGCTCGACGAGGTAGACCGCCTAAAGCATGAGTTTGGCTTGTAAAGAGATAAAATAATATCTACATATAATAGGCTCGACATCAGGATGTTACGTGTTGGGCCTATTATTTTTATAAAACTTTTTGCCAAAAAAGTTTGCAGATTAAAAAATAGTTACTACATTTGCACACCCAAACCTCAGAGCCCAGGTGGTGGAATTGGTAGACACGCTACTTTGAGGGGGTAGTGGGCGTTAGCCCGTGTGAGTTCGAGTCTCGTCCTGGGCACGAGAGAAACGGAGGATGTAAGTCCTCCGTTTTTTTGTTTATATGCTCTGATAAGGGGCTTGTTGGGGATCACCGAAAATTTAAGACCGTTAGGGCCATTAAGACAATTAAGATGGTTGCGGCCAACAGTGCAAACAGCCAACGGCCAAAACAACAGCAGATACCCTACCTCGTAATGGTCTTATGGTCTTAATGGTCCTAATGGTCTTAATGGTCCTAAAAGAATTGATCTGCCCACAGGGTTTTCAGACTGATCCCAACCATCTTATTGTCCTAAAGACTCTGCCATAGGGGTAAAACAAAAACAGACGACTTTTAGTCGTCTGTTCTGTGTCTGTTGTGGGAGTTGACGGATTCGAACCGCCGACCCTCTGCTTGTAAGGCAGATGCTCTGAACCAGCTGAGCTAAACTCCCTAATTGTTAAGGCTCGGGACTGCAAAGGTAAACATTATTTTTTAATCTGCAAATTTTCCGATAAGTTTTTTAAGAGTCTCGTCATCATTATTGAAGCTCGACCGCATCGTCTGCCTATCGGTGGAATGGCGTTTTCCTCCACCTCCTATGGCCGTGGCCATTGCAGCTTATCGTTTGCTACCTCTTTATTAGTGCATCCCTCGCACTTGAGCGCCTGAACAAGGACTTGAACCTAGGACCCCATGATTAACAGTCATGTGCTCTAACCAACTGAGCTATTCAGGCATTGTAAAAGAACCGTTATCTTTCGATTGCGGTGCAAAGGTACACCATTTTTTTTATTCTGCAAACTTTTTCGCAAAAATTTTTGTTTTTTTTACTCTATACAGCAAAATTTGTACTTCACACCACATTTATATCCTACCCTACTTGGCATCTACTGTAGCCAGAGTCACACTCTCCACAATAGTACCATCCTCTGAAATTACGGTTATCTCATACTCGTCATTAACAACCAGACAAGGAATGGTAACACTACAACTCTGCTTACGTAGCTCCGCACGATACTCCTCGCCCGTAGCTACCGAGCGCACCGTAACGCTATATGAAGCAGACTTTGAGGGTCGATATATCTCAAATGTAAAGTTGTCATCAATAATACGTGGCTCCTTGATTATACCTCCAGGATAACGAGGCCTACGGTTGATGGGTATCAATATCTTGTTGGGTTGTTTTTGGTCTGCACTACCATCATCACCAATAAAACTAGCCTCGCAACCCACTGCCATTGTGGCAATGAGAGCAAGGATAAGCATCTTATATATTACAGATAGTCGCATAATAGTGTCTACTTCTCTGAAAGGGCTGCAACCACAAACTTAGCATCGTCAGTCTCCACCCCTTTAAGTTTATACTTGATGTTATACTTAATCTTCGACACCGACACAGGGTCGCTATCAATAAATATTGCTATGGCACGATTTGAAAAGCCTGCGAAGGAGTAAACCGCTACACGGTAGTCACGCTCGCTGAGCTTGGGCAGTAGCGCCTTGAGGCGACGCACAAGTCCGTCACGATACTCATCCACAGCACGTTCCAACTCGGCAAGACGCACCGAGTCGTTCTTCATCGAGTCGATAGTCTCGGTAAGCTTGTTGAACACCATATTCTTATGGCGTGAGGAGCCACTATGGTCGTAGTATATGTCGCACAGTTCGTTAAGCTCGCTGAAGCGGTCACGATACAATGCACCGAGCGATGCCGAGAGTTCACGAGGCACATTATCAAGGGCGATAGAGAGTTCATGGATGGTCTCCACGTAGTGGGCAATAGCCTCGTTCTTGCGTCGCACACGTCGCCAGATGACATAGGCAACCAACATTATGGCGAGGATAATGACACAATATATAATCGTGTTACGTTGTCGCACCAACTGTCGTTCACGCTCTGCCGCCTGAAGGTTATTTTGTAGCATCTCTATCTGCACATTGAGCACAGGCTGTTCAAGCACCTCGATCATAAGCCTATCCTGAGCATGTTTGCTACGCTCCTCCCAGTAGAGAGCCTGCTCAGTATCTCCGGCATTTCGATAGATGACATACTGCGCAAAGTCGAGATCGGCACGCTCCACCTCTGGAGCACCCTTAGCCTCCTCGATAAGCGCCAAAGCACCACGCATATCACCACGATGCGAGAGGAGTATCGCCTCAATAGCCATATAGTGTGCCTGGCCAAAAAGCAAACAGTCATACGTATCGAACGTTGCGAGTAGCTCCGCACACAACGCATAATCCTCAGTATATACTGCCAAGTCGATAAGTTCGTGCAGTATGCCACACATAAAGCTCTTGTTATCAGCCTTTACGCTATAATCAAGAGCCTCATCTAACAACTCCTTGGCTCGGTCGAAATCACGAAGTTGCATCTGCATAGCACCCATATGATAGAGTGTATATGCACTATGGTACTCCGAACCAATCCTATCGAAACACTCCTTGGCTCGAGCATAACTCTCGATGGCGTTAGCAAAGAGACATCCGTCGTTATATATATCGCCCTTAGCCCTATATACAAGGCCACGGAGCTTCACATCATCGATACCCTCCAGCCGCTTCTCAGCCTCGAGGAGTGCCACCATAGCCTCGGCCAGGTGGTCGATACCCTGACGACGCAGAATGAGAGCCTGTTGATAGAGGGCACGTACAGCCTCGTGGTTAAGGTTGCGAGCAGTGTAGTACTCCACGGCGGGGAGTATGAGCGTATCTCGGTCAGAGTCTATATAGTTGTGATACTGCGCCTCGCTATATAGAAGGTTGTAGCGGGCCTTATCGCCCTTACGCCTTAGCTCATTGGGATTGATCGCCTCGATAAGCCTCAACGCCTCCTCGGGTTGCTCCGCCATAATGCTCTCGGCACGATCCATAGACTCAATGGTCTGGCTATCAGTCTGACAACCAAACATAAGTGCGAGGACACAAGCCACCAAAACGACGATATCGACACGACGCAGCATAACTTCAGATTAACTCACTACAAATGTATGCATCTTTTTTCAATTTCCAAACACCTACTCCAAAATTAGCTGGTAGTCGTAGACATCGACATAACCACCACCTCGACGCAGCCAATCACGGCGCACACCACAACGCTCATAGCCCAACTCCTCAAAAAGTGCAACACTTGGCTCATTATCTGCCGCCACCGAAGCCCACAGCTGATGCACTCCCAGCGTATCACGAGCATAGTCGGCAACAGCACCAAGTGCCGCACGGGCATAGCCCCTACGACGATCCTCCTCCGAGTAGATAAGCACACCGACACCCAAACGCAGGTGCTGAGGGTCGAAGTCGATGACATCTATCGTACCTACTGCAACGCCCTCTACCTCAACAACAAGGCGCATCTGACGTGTGGCATATATATCGTAGTTCTGCTCCTCAACATAACGTGCTATGCGCTCGAGCGACAGTGGCTGTGTAGTGCCACTAACACGCCACACCGCAGGATCGTTCTCCCAGAGATACAACAACTCCACGTCGCAAGGCTCCAGGGCACGCAGACGACAACAACCAGCATCGAGCCTAAGCATAACTACAAGCCGATAATCTTGTTACGTATAAGCATCGCCACGCCCCAGGCATTGGCACTATCCGACATCTTAGATACTCGGAACTTGGTATCCTTATATACGAGGTTCAGCGAATATTTGTTCGTCGATGACTTGAGCGGGAGCATAAGATACTCGCCCGCCTGAGCAAGGTTACCACCCACGATAACGGTCTCGGGATTAAACGTGTTGATAAGGAAGGCTACAGCCTTACCCACCTTCTCGCCCGCCTCCTCGATAAGCTCGATAGCCAGATTGTCATCATTGTGTGCTGCGGCTATAATATCGTTGATGTGAATACTCTCACCACGGTCGTACATCTCACGAAGACAGGTGTTCACGCCGTTGCGTATAAGGTGTACAATCTTATCCTCGATGGCAATACCCGACACCTCGGTCTCAAGACATCCCTTCTTACCGCAGCCACATATGATCTCGTTGTCGAAGAATGGTATATGGCCGAACTCGCCAGCAAAGCCATTCTTGCCGTAGTAGAGCTTACCGTCGATAACTATACCTATGGCTACGCCACGACCCATATGCAAGTAGAGCACGTTGCTCTCGTTCTTCGACTTTCCCGTAGTGTACTCAGCGTAGCAGCGGGCACGTGTATCGTTCTCGAGCATCACTCGGATGTCGATACGCTTAGAGATAATATCGGTAAGCGATTCCTCGCTTGAGGTGAAATATTTATACGAGCGGCCTGTCTCAGGATTTACACGTCCCACCATCGAGACACCCACACCGAGGATCTTCTCACGGTCGATACCACACGTAGCCACGAACGACTCTATATTTTGGCATATGCGCTCCAAGCACTGAGGGCGATCAACGAGTTCGAACGTATTATCGATACGCTCGCTGATAACGTTGTTTTGCAGGTCTGTCACCACATAGGTCATATGGTCACGGCCCACGTTGATACCTATAAAATATATAGCCGAGTTTGCCAGACCAAAGACATTAGGGCGACGACCTCCAGGAGTCTCAACCTTACCGAGGTCAATCACGATGTGGTCATCGACAAGCTCCTGCACGAGTTTAGTCATCGTAGGCACACTGATGTGTAGCTCGCGCGTAAGCTCCGAGAGTATACACTCACCATTAAGCGCCATATAGGCGATGATATTACGCTTGATGATATTATTTTTGTGAGTGATGCCCTTGAGGTTTGCCTCGGCATCAATATTGAAAAACTTGGCTAAAGACGTCATCTGATTATCTCATTTTTTACATTTCTAACACAAATATAGTAAAAAAATTTGAAAATTATCTACAATTTTTAATAAATCGCAAAAAAAGTAGACTCCCTGCTATATATTATCACCAACACCAACGCACCGTTCATCATTATCCTCGACGAGTTTATGTGTTAAGGCATTATCCTCATACCCACTATTTTACATTATAATAGTAGGTAGTATGCATTTTTTTACTAACTTTGCGGCGATTTAGATTAAACTAATGGCTTAAAATTATGAAGCACGCTTATGTATTTCCCGGCCAGGGATCACAGGCCGTAGGTATGGGTAAGGACATTTACGACAATGTACCCGAAGCAAAGGAGCTATTTGAGAAGGCTAACGAGATTCTCGGATTCAGAATTACAGATATTATGTTTGCTGGCACACCTGAAGAGCTTAAGCAGACGAAGGTGACACAGCCCGCAGTATTCCTCCACTCAGTAATCTTGGCTAAGGCACTTGGCGTTAAGCCCGACGCCGTTGCTGGCCACTCTCTTGGTGAGTTCTCAGCACTTGTTGTTGCTGGTGCGCTCTCGTTCGAGGATGGTCTAAAGCTCGTATCTAAGCGAGCTATGGCTATGCAGAAGTGCTGCGAGCAGCAGCCTGGTGGTATGGCCGCAGTATTGGGTCTCGATGATAAGACCGTAGAGGAGGTCTGCGCCTCGGTCGATGGCATTGTCGTGGGCGCTAACTACAACTGCCCAGGTCAGCTTGTTATCTCGGGTGCCGATGCTGCTGTTGATGAGGCTTGCGTGAAGCTCAAGGAGGCGGGCGCACGTCGTGCATTGCGTCTTCCTGTGGGTGGTGCGTTCCACTCGCCACTTATGGAGCCAGCACGCCAGGAGCTCGAGGCAGCTATTGCCGAGGCTGAGTTTATGATGCCTTCGTGCCCAGTATATCAGAATGTCGATGCTCAGCCATATACCGATGCTGAGTCTATCAAGCGCAACCTTATCGCTCAGCTCACTGCTCCCGTACGCTGGACACAGATCGTCGAGAAGATGATCTCAGATGGTGTAACCGAGTTTACGGAGGTGGGCCCAGGCACCGTACTTCAGGGCTTGGTATCGAAGGTTAGCCGTGAGGTTAAGGCCGAGTCTATCGCTACGTTGTAGGCGGCAAGAGATAGCACAACATATAATCTATATGTGATATGGATGTCGGCACTTGCCGACATCCTTTTTTGCACCCTATTTGCCATATTTATTCACGTCATTTCACCGCCACAATTTGCCGTTTCGCCGATTGACCCAAATACCCTACTACTAAAATTTTAGCCCCATAACTTACTGATTGGCACGACATTTGCCACGACTAAGGGCTATAAAATTAGATGTATGAGTAAGTTGGCAGGAGAATACGCAATTTTGCAGTTTATGAAATTATTCGTATCTTGCAATCGAAAACAACAATTATTAACTAAAAAACTGTACGCCTATCGATTAGATTTCTGCTCTTGAACTAACTTAAAATATTGAGAGTATGAACGCGAATGTGAATGTGTTGAGCGATCGTGCATTGCTTAATAACTACCTTTCGGGAGATAGGAGTGCTATATCTGAACTTATCGAGCGCCACAGTCAGCGTGTGCGTAGTTATATCGGAATGATGGTTCGCAACGACGACATCGCCGACGATATTTTCCAGGAGACATTCATTAAGGCCGTAAGAGTCATTGACGAGGGACGCTATACCGATTCGGGAAAGTTCCTATCGTGGATACTACGCATCGCTCACAACCGTGTTCTCGACCACTTCCGCCGTGAGAAGGCGAGCCGCCAGATCAACGAGTCGGAGGCTGGATACGATATGATCGGCACTCTACGTATTGCCGAGCCAAACGCCGAGGACGAGCTGGTACACAGCGAGATAGAGCAAACAATACGCAACCTCATAGACTCGCTTCCCGAGGAGCAGCAGGAGGTGGTACGCTTGCGCTACTTCTCGAAGCTATCATTCCAGGAGATCGCCGACGAGACCGACGTGAGCATCAATACAGCTTTAGGACGTATGCGTTATGCGCTGATCAACCTACGTAAGATGATCAAGGAAAAAAATATTGTGCTTAGCTAACATTTCGCACAATAAACCCCAGATAGGCACGTTATAGGTGTAGCAAACATCTAAATTTTGTGCCTATGGGTGAACTCGACAATCGTACACTAAAGCTCTACGGCGAGGAGGATTTACTACTTAACGATGTCGCACAACAGGACCACGAGCTACTATTCTTGGATAGCTACCTAACCGACATCTTCAAGTGCAAATTGGAGTAAAATCGCACTCTCCAAAGACTACTTAGACCCTGAAAACAGTTCAAAATAATCGAACTTTTCGGGGTCTTTTTTTTTTGTAATATTTAGCAAAACTGAGAGCAAATAAATAACGATATTATTAAACTATGCAACAATTTACACAAGTGGAAAAATAGTCGTAATTTATACGTTTTTTCACCATATAAGAAGAACACTTATATTAACAGCCATCTGCAAATTCGTCCAGATGTCGCAAATTTCATTGAAAAAGTTTTGCAGTTTGAAATAAAAAACTTACCTTTGTCACACGATAACGAATTACGGACGTGAACTGCTGGAAATCCCCCTAAAAACTGGCAACACAAAACCGAAGCAATTCTCCAGCAAGTAACACCGTAAACATCGAAAAACCAGAGGCTAATAAACTTTCGGAATGTTCACAAAGAACAACATATGGTATGTGCTCTCCCTGCTTATTGCGGCAATCCTATTGCCCGCAGTGAGTATGGCACAAGATGTGCGCCTTAGCGAATCGTGGCAGAACGACAACCGCCACGGCATCAGCGTAGACTTCCGCGTGAACAGCACCGTGATCGACCCTAACTACCGTAACAACGCAACAGCTCTCGAGCGCATCGAGGAGCTATACGAGAAACTTGAGCGTGACACTCTCTACGAGATTGTCTCTATCGAGTTCTGCGGTACGGCATCACCCGAGGGTCCCTCAGCAACAAACCGCCGACTCAGCCACGCTCGTATGGTGGCACTCGAGAATTTGGTTCGCAAGCATATTGACATTCCCGATGGCATGATTGTCGAGAACGACCACTACATCGCTTGGGATCACCTTATCGAGCTTATCGAGGCCGACAAAACGCTAAATATGCGAGAGCAGGTTCTCGAGATATTGAAGACCAACTATCCCGAGGCTAAAGATGCTAATGGACGTCCGCTCGATGGTCGTATACCCGAGCTTCGCAAGCTAAACAACGGACAGGTATGGCGTGAGTTGAATAGCAAGTACTTCGTACAGATGCGTAATGCGTGGTTCGTATTGGTCACCGTGCGCAAGCATGTGCCCGAGCCAGAACCCGAACCTGAGCCTGAACCAGAGCCTCTGCCCGAACCAGAACCCGAGCCCGAGCCAGAACCTCAGCCTGAACCACAGCCTGAGCCAGAACCAGAGCCTCAGCCAGAGCCTAAGAGGCCGCTGATGAACATAAAGACGAATGCGGTAGAGGTGGCTGGTCTCATCACCAACCTCGGATTTGAGTGGAAGCTATCACCAAGACTATCGTTCGACGTGATAGGCCACTACTCACCATACGACTACTTCCGCTATGATCGTAAGATCCGTGTCTTCGCAATACAGCCTGAGGTACGATACTGGTTTGGTGAGCCTCTGATCAAAGGCCACTTCGTAGGTCTGCACGTGCCTGTATCTGGATTTAACGTACAGCTCGGCGACCACAGATACCAAGATCCTAACAGAGCAGTGTGGGGCGTAGGCCTTAGCTACGGATATGCAATGCCCTTAGGCAAGGGTGATACCAAGTGGGGCATTGAGTTTACTGTGGGTGTCGGCTATATGAATATAGTATACGACGTGTACGAGGGAGTATTCAATGGCAAGTACCTACGTACCGAAAAGATGAACTACTGGGGCCCTACACGACTGGGTGTAGATATCTCATACCGAATAGATTATAACAAAAAGAACAAAAAAGAAAAAACACTCGGAGAGTAAATGTTTGGTCGCATAAGACATATTGCACTTATACTTATATCGTGGTTTGCCCTGGCAAGCTGCGATAAGACCATTCACGAGTATCCTGGAGATCAGGATATCACTCTCACCGTGCGCTGCTCAGTAGACCTCTCGGCACCCGACTACTTCACAACAGTAGAGTGCGACCCCGAGACAGGTACATCATATGTGGTGCGTGCGCAGGGTGTGAAGCCTAACAGCACACGTTTCACCGAGCCTGTATGCTTGCGCTACGTGATCGACCTATATCGTGTGACATCATCACACTCAGTATTCGTGGAGCGTAAGGTAATATTCTCTGATGTCGAGGCAGACAACCCTCAAGCAATCGCTACATTCGACGTAGATGCCAACAAGTACAAAGTACTCGTATGGTGCGACTACGTGCAGGATGCCGTGCGTGAAGCGTGGTACTACAACACCGACGACCTTCGCAAGATCGTATACTCCGACATCCCTGTTGTAGACAACAACGATAAGGATGTATTCACAAATATGCTCGACGTGGACCTCACCAAGTACTACTACTCTGAGGGTACGTTTGACCTTGTATACGACTTGATGCTTGAGCGTCCTAAGGGCCGTTTCAAGTGTATAACAACGGATATGGAGGACTACGTGAAGGAGGGCAACTCTGCAGAGGACATAACAGCTGTGGTGACATACGTGCAGTATGTATCTGCGGGTTACAACGTAGAGGATCAGAAGCCTAACTACTTCGAGCCTACACGTACGTTTGTGACAACAGCAAAGATCGACAACAAGGGCGAACTACTACTTTGCTACGACTACGTATTCGTAAACGGTAAGCAGACAAACGTTAAGATCAATATGCAGTTCTTCAACGGCGAGGTGACATTCAACGAGAATGGCGAGGCTATAGGTGAAAAGATTAGCCAGTGGATGGGTATCACTGTGCCGCTGAAGCGTAACATGGAGACAATAATCGAGGGCCGTATGCTTACAACATCGTTCGGTACTGGTGGCGTAGGTATCAACCCAGGTTTCGAAGAGGAGATCGTAATTCCTTGGGGCGACTAACGGGCACCATAAAGAGGCGGAACTGATACTCTTATCCAACTATCAACCTCAACCCGAGGGGGCAAACCAAGGGGGGCAAACCGAGGGGGCGTATTGGGGTGCAACCGGGGCGCAGAATAGATGCGGAAACTGGGAGGGGAGACACCAAAGGAGAGCAGATAGGACACTGAGGTTGGCAGAGTATAGAGGCTGGCGAAGCACTGAGGTTGGTGGAGTAGAGAGGCGGGCAAAGTAGAGAGGCAGAAACTATATCAGAGATAAAAAGGCGAACGACTGGTGATAAGATTGTATCAGCAGTCGTTTTCTTTTGCAACAGCCGCCTCTAATTAGTGCATACATATATTAATAATGGATCAGTTTGAAAACCCAGTGAAAGTCGAAAAAAGATATTCTAAAATTTTGAAGTTTCACTTTGTTCATCTTGAGCACTAAGCGAAAGATCTCGGGGATAGCACTTTCCTCTTACACACTGAGAGATCATTCACTGCGTTCAGAATGACACGCACTTTCCACACGGGTATATAAAAGTATACCCACATAGCAAGTGGCAACATTAGAGCTTGGAATATCCCGCATAATTATCAGACTTAACAGAAATAAAGACAATAAGACATTAAGACAATTAAGATGGTTGCGGCAAAAGCACCAACAGCCAACAGTACTAACGGCCGCAACAACGCTGTGATACCCGACCTCGTAATGGTCATAACGGTCTTAATGGTCCTAATGGTCCTAAAAAAATGAGACAATTGAGACCTTTAAGACATTAAGACAATTAAGACGGTTGCGGACAACAGCGTGATACCCGACCTCGCAATGCTCCTAAAAGAATTGTGCTGTCCACCGGGTTTTCAGCCTGATCCTTAATAATAGGGAGGCAGAGATGCCAACATGATAGATTTTCTTTCGACAATCACTCTATATTGAAAAGAACAAATAACAACAATAACTATGAAACGACTACTAATTACACTACTAACAATCCTAACTGCCATAGGCACGACCACAGCAGCATCGCCCAAAAGACAAAAATTAGCACCCGAGGCACCACATCGTCTCTACTGGGCCGAAGGACACGCAAGCTATTATAGACAATACCCTCTATACGGCGATGTGGAGAGCATCACCATACACTACAAGCGCACATATGGCGATAAAGTCAAAGTGGATGAAAAAACATTCATAACGTTCAACGAGCGTGGCGACGTGATACGTGATGTCTGCATAAACGAGATGGGAGATACAACCTACCTAATGAAGATTGAGTACAACTCGCACGGTGACGTATGCCTACGTATGATATGGGACAATGGCAAGCTGCGTATGCGAGAGGAGTTTCTATATAGCGACGACCGTAAGACGCAAATAGGGCAGGAGTACAACGCCAATGGGGAACTTGTATTCGAAAAGGCCCTTGACTACGACCCACGAGCACGTGAGGTGATATTCCCAGTGTCAGAGATCGAAAAATACGAACACGAGATTGAGGCGGGAGGCATAAAGTGTAAAACAACATACGAACCACCTTACTGGCTATATGGAAGTTTGACAGACATCAGCACATACAACGACATAGGCAAGGTTACTCACCAACACAGAATCTACAATGATGTTGTCGAGCACTACACCTATAAATATGACAAACGAGGCCTGGAAATCGAGGAGATAATGTGGTCAAACAAGATAGAATATAGTGTCACTGACAGCATAGACAAACTCGAAGGCATCGAGCTCAGTACGATAGGCATAGCCGAGCACTACAAAATCGAGCGTGACAAACGTGGTAACGTGGTGAAGATTACTGCCGAGCCCGACTACTCAGGATATACGAGCGTTACGACCTACGACATCGAGTACCGCAAGTAGCACACATCGTGTGGCATAATAAATGTATCCCTTGTCATAAACAATAGTTATGAACAAGGGATATATTATTTTTATGGCTACATTTATCCTTGCAGCTGTAAGCTGCAATGCACAGACAACAATCAACAGCACAACAGTCGATAACCTCGACCTCAAGCGCTACATGGGTAGATGGTATGAGATAGCACGCTACGACCACTCGTTTGAGCGCAATCTCGAGTACTGCGAGACATTCTACGCCTTAGGCGACGACGGGAAAATATCGGTAACCAACACCGGAATAAACACTCGCACCGAGCGCCGCAAGACATCATACGGCAAGGCGAAGGCTGGCGACGCCCCAGGACAGCTACGTGTATCGTTCTTCTGGATATTCTACTCCGACTACAACATTCTCGCCCTCGACGAAGAGTACGAATGGGCGCTCATAGGTAGCAAATCACCAAAATATCTGTGGATATTGGCACGCACACGACATATTGATGCCGCAACGAAGGAGCATATACTCACGATAGCTCGTAGTCGTGGCTACGACACGTCGAAGCTTATATGGGTGCGGCAATAGCTACTTAAAACGTGCCACAAGCTTGGTGATAAGCTGAGCGATGATAGGCACGTCGGAGCCTCCGCCACGAATCTTGGCACCACGCACAGCCTCTGCCAACCAGGGAAACTCCCCGAAGAGGTCGAGGCGATAAAATATAGAGTACCACCCGGCCTGTATCAAGATATCATCGAAGATGCAGGCTACGGGGTTTTTATCCGCAGGCACATCACGATATTTCAGGTAGAGGTCTATAAAGTTAAGGGCATACTCACGCTTACGGTTACGACGCTGCTGCCCTGTCATAGCACTGGGGTTACCCTTGCGATAGTGATAGACACTCTCATCGAGGTATGCAATGCTCCTGGCATAACCTACCAACTGTGTTGATACATAGCAATCCTCGGCATAGCCATACTTTGGTGAATAGACCACATTGTCGGTATAGAGCGTGCGACGCACACACTTGTTACATAGTGTACCGAATGAGCGGTGGTTATACATATTACGTATATAATCACGCTTAGTATCTTCGCCATAACGACGCTCTCTCTTCACACTGGAGCGGTCAGGATACTCCTTAACATAGTTAAAATATACTATGTCGGCCTCTGTCTCGGCAACCTTTTGAGCTATCTTCTCGATAGATCCTGCCGTGATCCAGTCATCCGAATCTACGTGATATACATAGTCGCCCGTAACATTATCAAGGCCCGTACGACGTGCTGCGGGTAGGCCACCATTGGGTTTATTGATAATCTTAATCTGTGGGCGCAGATGACTATACTTTGTATCAATAAGCTCTTCGAGAAGCTCTATCGAGCGATCCTTCGTACCATCATTGACAAATATAAACTCTATATGCGGATAGGACTGCGAGAGTATCGACTCGGCAAACTCGACAATATAACGCTCAACACCATAGATAGGTGCGACAATAGATATTATAGGTAACTTACTCATAACTAACTACTTAAAACTATAACCACCACTAACCTCTATTACCGAGCCATTCACAAAGCCGTTGTTTATGCAGAAGCGCACAGCCTCGGCCACCTCGTCGGTAGTTGCAAAACGCTTAACGGCACTCTTCGCATATATGTTATCACGTATGTGCTGAGGCTTCGACGCCTGCCATTCGGTCTCGACAAAGCCTGGGGCGATAGCATTTACGGTTGTATTTGTATCTTCGAAACACTTGACAAGGTTCTGCGCCAAGGCGTGAACCGCAGCCTTGCTTACGCCATATGCCAACGACATACCATGAGGATGAACGCCCATGAGTGAGCCGATAAAGACTATGCGGCTATTCGAGGGTATGCGCTTATAGAGGTCACGAATAAGATAGAGGCTACTATTGAGGTTCACCTGCATCGTACGCTCCCACGCCTCATCAGTAATAGACTCGAGGTCACAACGTAGCGTAGTACCCGCATTACAAACAATGCAATCTACGCTATCTAACCTCTGCATCTTAAGTGCAAACTCACGCATAGCCTCCTTATCCGACTGGTCGGCCCTAACGATCTCAAACTCCGAAGATATGGCGCTCAACACACGTGAACACTCCTGGGCAGCAAGCTCGTCGTGAGCATAGGTCACCACAACGTGATAACCCTCCTTTAGAAGCATACGTGCAACTGCAAGGCCGATGCCCTTAGTAGCACCTGTAACTATTGCGTTTTTCATAATTCAAAGACATTTTTGCGCTCGGTGAATTGCTCCATCACATGCGCCATAGCGATACTCTCTCGTGGCGTAAGGCGTGGGGAGTAACCACGACCATTGACAATGCATGAGACAAACTCCTGAAGCTCATAGCGCAGTCCTGGTTCATCCCACGAGTAGAAATACTTCTTATTCTGGTTCTGATCCTCGTACTTAAGCTCAAAGTAATCGGTCTTCCACCATGGCGAGGGGACATAGGCATAGCCCTTAGTTCCCGATATCACAAGGTTACCCTCGGTCTTTACGCCAAGGCCCAACTGAAACGAGGCCACGGCACTGCGAAAACGCATGATACCTCGTGTATATACATCCACGCCATCGCCATTTAGGCGGCTATACAGGTTTACATTCTCATACTCAGTGCCGAGCAGTCGCATAATAGGCAACAATGGGTATGACCCCATCTCGTAGAGTGATCCTCCCGCTCTTGCCGGATCGAGCTCACGGCGTAAGTTCTCCTCGCCCCACAGTTTCGACTCCGAGGCGTCAATGCCTACAACATCACCAATTAGTCCACTCTTAATCAACGTAATAAGGTGATTGAACGCAGGACAGTAGGCCGTCTTATTTGCCTCTAATAGCACTACCCCATGCGCCTGTGCAATGGCAAACAGCTCCTCAGCCTCACTGCCACTAAGCACCATAGGTGTCTCGCACAGAACGTGACGGCCACGCTCCAAGGCATACTTGGCTTGCGGATAGTGGTCGAGGTGTGGCGTGGCGATATATACCGCATCGACACTCTCGACAAGCTCCTCAAAGCTACTTACAATCTTTGCCTCATCCGAGGCAAGTGCCTCGGCATGCGTTACATCTATATCGTAGAGCGCCTCGATGCGCACTGCATCGACCTTTGAGCTCTCGGCCACAAGGCGTCTGGCAATACGACCACAGCCCACGACACCCATACGCACCACAGTTTCGCTCTCGGCACGCAGCATCGTTGATGAAACACCCTCGGTACGGGGCAGATACTTCACCTCGCAATACTCCTTCAGATAGTCGAACTTACCCTCCCAATCAGAGCCTATTGCAAATATATCGACATCATACTTCAGAATATCATCGATCTTCTGACCAACGTAATCCTCTATAATCACCTGATCAACGAAGCCCGTAGCCCGAACTGCCTCAACACGCTCCAAGACATTATTGCGCACATTGAGTTTGCCACGCTCACGATCAAAGCTATCGTTGGTGACACCAACAATAAGGTAGTCACCAAGAGCCTTTGCTCGGCGTAGTAGGTTAATATGACCCTCGTGCAGAAGGTCGTAAGTACCATATGTTATTATCTTTTTCATCGTCACAAGTTATTTGCCGTATATCTCATCGATATACTCCGTAGAGTGTATGCTACGACGTATAGACTCCTCGTCGGGGAGTTTGCGCCAGTCGCCATATACGTTTCTCAGGTAGGCATCCACATCCTTAGGTGCGGGGAACATCTCACCCTCAAACTCGATGGTCTTCAGCGGGAATATATCCCTCTTAAAGAATGTGCTGCGTGCCCAACCCATACCCAGCGTATAGTGATACTCTCGCTTGGGGTTGATCAATCCTAAGAGTCGCAACACAGGGTTAATAATACCGAGGCATAAGCCCTCAATGAGGCGTATGAGCGTGCGGCGCAGCCAGTTACACTTGATATATACGGTGATATACTGCGCATTCATATATATTACATATGCCGCACGTGCCACCCAGTATGGAGTTCGCTCGATGAGGAAGATATCGATAAACTGCCCCTGATACTTGAGATGTTTATATCTCTTGCCCACAAGCCTTACCCTACCCTCACGCTTACGAAACTTACCGAAAACATTTACATAGTCCGGATCGGTGTGCATCGAGTGAAACACATACTCCGAGCTCTGCATCTTGCGAAGTATCTTCTGGAGTCGAAGATAATCCTTGCGCATCATAACAATATCTACGTCGTCGTCCCAGGGAATAAAACCCTTATGTCGAGCGGCACCAAGCAATGTTCCCGAGCTCAGCCACCATCGTATACCATTATCATCGCAGATCTTAGCCAAGCTACGTAGCATATTCAAAAGTTCGAGCTGATCGCATCGCAGCACCGAGCCATCGGGGTTATAACGCTGGCGTAACGCCGATTGATCGAATGTACATTCCGTATCCATTATAGCATTTAGTAGTTTTATTGGGTAGGTATCTTCATTACTATCTGCAAATTTATAACTTTTTTCGCATATAGGAATAATTTTTCTATCTTTGTAGTAATATAATTACTAAACTACTTTGAAGATGAAGATTGGCGATGCTATAGCGTGGGGACTAAATCGAGTGGTGAAGCTCTTCGGCAACATACTCTCGGCAGTGGCACGTTGCTGCTACAAGGTTAAGCCCGGCAGAGTGGTATGCTGGGCATACAACTACAAACAGTATGGCTGCAACCCCCGCTACCTCTCGGAGTATCTCATAGAACACTACCCCGATATTGAGGTAGTATGGATATTTCGCCGTGGGGTCGATACCTCTGCCGTAGATAACCGCATACGCTGCGTGAGATTTCGCACGTGGGAGTATATGAAGATGATGGCCAGCGCCGAGTTTCTGGTGACCAACTCACGTACAGATCCTTGGCACGCCTACTGGCACAAACGCCCCGAACAGAAGTATCTTATGCTCTGGCACGGTGGCGCTGCACTAAAGCGTGTGGAGCGTGATGTGGAGAGCAAGCTCGGCTTCAGCTATGTACAGAAGGCCAAGTGCGACTCGAAGGTCTGCGACCTTATGATCTCGGGTTGTAGAGCCAACACCGAGCTTATTAAGCGCAGCTTCTGGTACTCGGGAGAGATCCTCGAGGAGGGTATCCCCCGCAATGACATCTTCTTTGACACCGAGGCTCACGCTCGCCTTCGTGAGCGCATTACTAAGCAGTATAACCTCGCCGCAGAAAGCCGCATCGTGCTCTACGCCCCTACGTTCCGCCGCAGTGGCTCGATAGAGCCATACCGTATAGATTGGCAGCGAGTTATACCAACACTCGAAAAGATGTTAGGTGGCTCAGTAACACTATTTCTACGTCTGCATCCCAACCTTATTGGCAAGACAGATACCTCAGAGCTACGCAATCATCCAGCGGTGATCGACCTCACACGCTATCCCGATATGCAGGAGCTGATGTGTGTTAGCGACCTACTCGTCACCGACTATTCGAGTTCGATGTTCGACTACGCTATGCTACGCCGACCCTGCGTGCTCTTTGCTACCGACCTCGAGGAGTATGATCGTGGCTACTACTACGACTTCAGCGAACTACCCTTCCCCTTGGCTCGCAACAACGAGCAGCTTATAAGCCTTATCACAGGTTTCGACCACGAGAGATACCACCAGCGCCTGGAGAGCTTCCTCACCGAGCGTCTAGGTCTCAAAGAGCGAGGTGTAGCTGCCAAGATGCTTGCCGAGTGGATTGATCGAAATAGAATAGGGTAAAACCGAGGGTGAATAAAGAGTCCATTTTGTCGTTCCTGTTGTAATAAGGCATCATCTACTTCCGCCTGCGGCTATGCTGAGCATAAGTGGTAAAAGGGACTTAAGCCTAAAACGACATCTTTTCATTCAAACGCATAACAAAACGGAGGTGGCTAATTAGCCACCTCCGTTTTATTGTGCCGCACCTCTACTTCTCAAACTTCGATTTCGCAGGCAACAGCTCTTCGAACGACTCGAGCAATACACGATTTAGCTCCACGTAGCGCTCCTCGCTAAGTTGCACATCGTTGATACAGGCCATCGTATGCGTTGGGCGGGTAACAAAGCTACGTAGCTTCGAAACCGAGGTTACACCCACCGAGAAGTGCTTCTTCGAGATACGCTTAGGGATAATTAGCCCCTTCAAATACATATAGTCGAGGAAGAGATATTGATTGAGGTTCTCGCCTGTACGAGTACGTGAGATTGATGCTCTGATTTCGGGCTCAACCTTAGCATATACCTCCTCGCAGACGCTCTTAAGCATTGGCGAGCATATATGCTGAGGGCGCAGGAAGAGTGGCGTGGTACAACGACCAAGAGCCCTACGTGCAGTATGCGACGAGTTACGGCATATCTTCTTAAACATATCCATGGCAAAGAGATGATACGTCATACCTATGACACCTTTGCCATCACGGAAGAAATCAGTAGGCTTGCACGCTCGCATAGGGAACATATCATCGTTGAAGTAGAGATACTCCTCGTCAAGATCCTTAATACGATGCAGATGCATCTCGATAGGGTTGCAGTTGAATGTTGGCAGATACTCTGCAGGGATGATATCGCTGTGCAACACCACATTGACCTCATCACGATTTACCCACTCGGGCACCTGCGACTCTCCCGACACCACAAGGTGCACCTTACGTATAAATGGCATATTCTTCTCGATACCACGGAACAGATACTTCAGCGTACCCCAATCACGGAAACGCTTCTCGAGAATTGGAGTATTCGTATACTTCTCGTATGACTTCTGCCACACAGGATCCAATCCATTAACGTAGGTTATTACAACATCCATAATTATCTATTTTTGCACTATTTTCAATCTTTGCCTACTCATCAAGAGTGCTACGGCCATACTTCTTGCGTTGTGTCTCGGGCGTATGGCGCCACCTATTATGCGACCACATCCACAGCTCGGGGCACTCTCTGATCATCTGCTCGAGGAGCCTTGCATAGCGACGCATAATCTCGTGGTGTTCAACCCTTTCCACACCATCATATATCTGCACAAAACGCACCGCATACTCACCACTTCGAACTCGGCGTGTGTAGCAGAAATAGGCTGGCAATCCAAACTTTATGGCCAATCGCTCGCCACCATCGACAAAGGCTGTCTTACGACCAAAAAACTCGAACCACTCGGTATCTACGGTCATACGGGGGCTCTGGTCCGATATCAGGCCAAGGCATATGCCATAATCCTTCGAGCGATGCGATATATAGTAGCGCACCGACTCCTTCATCGCCACCTGGCTGATATTAGGTGCATAGTTGCGAATACGGCGATAGTATGCCTCAAACACCTTGCTACGCAGCGGATGGTAGACGCTCATAAACTTATCGTCGGGGAGCTCCCACGCCCACATAGGGAAGTACTCCCAGCAGCCAAAGTGCGCTGCAAGTGCCACCCAATCACGCCCTGCCACACTCTTACGATGCTCCTCGCCATTCTCCCACGTGATATTACGACCACGCTGCTCGGGCGAGACCTTAGCCAATGATATTGTATCGACAATCACCTCTGAAAGTGTGGTGTAGAAGCGATTGCCTATTTTTCGTATCTCAGATTTTGACTTCTCGGGGAAGGCACTCGCAAGGTTCGACATCACCATCTTACGACGGTAGCCTATAAGGTGCAGAAGGAGTTTAACAAATGGTTGCACAAGGCCATAGCGCACCCAGCGTGGCGAGTAGCTCACAACGCAGCTAAAGCCCCACAACACAGCCAGGCCTATGCGTTGCACGACACTTAGCTTGATATGTTTGCCACTATTACCCATCCGTAAACTATATATCAGTGCAAATATACTATATTTTTGACTTTTAGACAAGCGAGTGGCAAGAATTAGCCTATAACGCTCTGCACTGCATCACTCGAGGTGTCGTAGTCGTAGCCCAACGATATAGCATAACGTAGCAGCTTACCACGCAGCTCATAATCATTGACCGCCTTGATACTCTTGAGCTTACGACGCAGCTTATCCTCGAGCCTCAGACGCTGGCTGTCGCCATCAATCGCTCCGAGGGCCTGCTTAACTATCTCCTGCGATATACCCTTGGCACGCAGCTGCATAGCTATCTTACGTTCGCCCCAACCTGCCAGTCGTGACTTCTCACGCACGTAGGCCTCTGCATAGCGGCTATCGTCGATAAAACGCTCCTTGATGAGGCGTGCGAGTACCCCACGACGCTCCGTCTCGGGCACACCCCACCTCTGCATAAGGCGCATAGCGTCGCCCGACGACTTCTCGCTACGTGCCGCAAGACGTTGTAGGGCCGCAAGTGCCTGAGCAGCACTCTTGGTCTTGGGCTCTCGAGGTTTATATGTTACAATCTCATCACCGCACATACCATTCGTGGTTTAAGTCTAAAGTCCTCACGTACAATAATATCCGAATAACCCTCATCCAGAAGCATCTGGTTCATCTGAGTGGCATACTCCTCATAAATCTCGAAGTATAGCTTGCCTCCTGAACGTAGCATCTTGCGTGCCGTGCGTGCAATCTGTCGATAGAACACAAGTGCATCGTCATCCTCGACAAACAACGCCCCGTGTGGTTCATAGTCGAGCACATTGCGTCGCATCGACGCTATATCGCTCTTTGGAATATATGGGGGGTTGGAGACCACCACATCGAGCCTTTCAGGGATGAGTGTCGAGAAGTCCTTGAGGGCATCACCCTCGATAAACTCCACATCGGGGGCGTAGCGCTGAGCATTGCGCTGGGCTATCGCAAGCGCCTCAGGCGAAATATCCATAGCCCACACTCTACTCTGCATAAGCCTACGTCTGAGTGCTATGGCGATACATCCCGAGCCTGTGCCCACATCCAAGATATGTGCCGAGGGCTCGGTATCGGATGCCACCCAATCAACGAGCTCCTCGGTCTCGGGACGGGGTATAAGCACCCCCTCGGCAACCTCGAGCGCCATATCGTCGAACCAGGCACTACGTGTGACATACTGAACTGGTCGCCAGGCACGTAGTTGCTCGATAATCGTATCTATATCCTTGATTTCAAGCTCCTTGTTAGGCTCAACAAGCAGCTCGTTACGACCTACACCACCACACTCCACGACCACCATCTCGGCAATCTGTCGTGCCTCAATAGCTCCATACAGAGGCTCTATTGCAGAGCTAATACGCAGAATAAGCTCTCGACGTGTAGCCATCGTTTATCCATTTTGAAGTTTTAGATCGGCAAGAGCAAAGGCAACCATAGCCTCAACAACGACCATAGCACGACGAGCAATGCAGGCATCGTGACGGCCACCAATGCGTAGTTCTCTAAGCTCGCCACACTCGAAATCGTAGGTACGCTGTGCCTGAGCAATGCTCGGCGTAGGCTTTATCGCCACACGCAGAACGATGTCATTACCATTGGTGATACCACCGTTGATACCCCCCTCGTTGTTTGTTGTGGTCGCTCCCGACTCACTAATAATCATATCGTTACGCTCCGAGCCATAGACTCTTGCAGCACCAAAGCCATCGCCAAACTCGATACCCTTGACCGCAGGAATGGAGAATACAAGATGCGAGATTACACTCTCCACCGAGTCGAAGAATGGCTCACCCCACGTGGCTGGCACACCAACAACCCTACACTCTACGACACCACCAACAGAGTCGCCCTTAGCATGAGCATCTGCAACAACACTATCAAAACGCTCAGGATCAACACATTCACCAACATTTACAAGACGAGTTGTAAATGCCACGCCACCGAGTATCTTCTTAGCCACCACACCGGCAGCAACAAGCGCCACGGTCATACGCCCTGAGGCGATACCTCCACCCGCCAAGTTATACTCCTCTCCATATTTTAATCGCTGCGTTAGGTCGGCGTGCGAAGGTCGTGGATGACGTTTTAAGTGTGAATAGTCGGCCGAGCGAGTATCTCTATTCGGGAAGATAATCACCACTCTGCCGCTCCGCACAACACCGTCGTTATCAACACCTTCGAGAATTGGAACATCCTCCTCACGGCGGGTTGTTTCGGCCGTAGATTGTGGACTACGACGCTTGATATCTTCAACAAAATCTTCAGCTCGCAACGACACACCGCAAGGCACCCCCTCGAGGATGACACCCACACTCTCGGCGTGTGAAGCGCCGAAGATAGTCATACGGAGTCTATTTCCGAAACTGTTATTCACTCTTTGCTATTTTAAGTTGTGCGATGTCGTCAAAAAACGACGGATAGCTCTTAGCCACGCACTCACGGTTGTTTATCTCAAGCTCATCTTCGAGGCGCAAGCCTGTAACGGCCAACGACATAGCTATGCGGTGATCGTCGTGCGAATCGACCTTTGCTGCCGTAACATCACCACCTACTACACGCATAACATTCTCGTCGTAGTCGAGCTCTATCTCTATACCAAGTTTAGCATACTCCTCACGTAGCACCTCACCACGATCGCTCTCCTTGCCACGCAGGCGCTCAATGCCACGAATTGTCGATACGCCCTTTGAGGCCGCAGCCAAGGCGACAAGAGCAGGAAAGAGGTCGGGGCAATGTGTTGCATCGAACGTAAAGGCCTCGAGATTTCGATGAGTCACGGTAATTGCGTTCTCCTCGATAACGAGCGAAGCACCAGCACGCTCCAAAGCTCGACATATGGCCGTGTCGGCCTGACGTGATAGCGTCGATAGGTTTGTGATGCACACCTGACCAGCGATCGCCGCAGCCACCATAATCATCGCCGCAGCACTCCAGTCGCTCTCTATCGTATAGTCGATAGCCTTGTATTGCTGTCCCCCCTCGATGTAGAACTGCGAGTAGTCGCCATCGTTATACATCACCTCGACACCAAAGCGTTCCAGGGTCTCGAGTGTCATATCTATATAGGGTGTAGACACCGCACCGTGTACCTCTATTGTAGTGTCACTCTGAGCAAGGGGTAGAGCTATGAGTAGTCCTGTGACAAACTGCGACGACATACTACCATCGACACGTACACGTCCGCCACGTATCGGGCCACACACCTCGATGGGGAGTCGTCCACCGCCATCACGAAGCTCCACGCCGAGCTCCTGCAACGGGCCTATCATCATCGACATAGGGCGATGTAGCAACGTGCCCTCGCCAGCAATACATATACGTCTGTCGGAGAGTGCAGCAATAGGGGTAAATAGGCGTGCAGCAAGTCCCGACTCGCCAACATTCAGGCTATCGGTACGGGGCTTGAGGCCACCCTCGATGGTTACTGTATTCTCATTGATTATCTCGACTTTAGCGCCCAGTGCCTCGATAGCGGCAATGGCCGAGCGAGTATCGCGACATAGCTCTATGCCACGCAGTGTTGTGCGCCCCGAGGCGAGAAGTGCTGCAGCGAGCGCACGTTGAGCATAGCTCTTGGAGCAAGGGGGAGTAATCGTCCCCCGCAAAATGTTCCCTTGCGGGACTATACTATCCATATATGCGGTTATTCGTTATCATCAAAATCATCCTCATCATCCTCATCCACATTGCTCTGAGGAATATGACCCAAGGCACGTAATGCCTCCTCACGTTCACGCTCCTCACGCTCCTTCTGCTGGCGCATCATCTGTGGCGAGGTGCGGAGTACGAAGTTACTACCGAGATATACTCGGCGCACCATCTCGTCGGCGGCCAACTCCTCAGCAGTACCAGTCTTCAAAATCTTACCCTCATAGAGCAGATATGTGCGGTCGGTAATTGCCAGTGTCTCATCGACATTATGGTCGGTGATGATCACTCCGATATTCTTATCCTTAAGCGTGCCTACGATGCTCTGAATATCCTCCACAGCAATTGGATCGACACCTGCAAATGGCTCGTCGAGGAGGATAAACGCAGGGTTGATGGCCACGGCACGCGCAATCTCGGTACGACGACGCTCACCTCCCGATAGCTGGTTACCATAACTCTTGCGCACCTTCTGCAAGCGAAACTCCTCGATAAGCTGCTCGACACGCTCCCTCTGATACTGACGCGAGTAGGATGTCATCTCGAGTACGGCACGTATATTGTCCTCGACAGTGAGGTGGCGAAACACAGAGGCCTCCTGAGCAAGATAGCCCACGCCACGTTGCGCACGCTTATATACTGGCTCTTTAGTTATGTCGAGAACCTTGCCGTTGTCATCCTCGAGGAATATGCGTCCCTCATTGGGTTTGATAAGGCCCACGATCATATAGAACGTAGTAGTCTTACCTGCGCCGTTAGGGCCGAGCAAACCTACAATCTCGCCCTGACGAACATCAATCGACACGTGATTAACGACAGTGCGTGATTTATAGGATTTTACCAATTCGCTTGTGAATAGTCGCATCTTTTTTTCGTAAATTTTTCACAAAGTTATTACTATTTTTCAAAAAAATATATTATATTTGGGTAAATTTTTTCACTACAGAAAATTATGGACACCGAACAAGGAGGATTATTACACGAGAAGTTACACGAGTATTTCGGCTTTTCTTCGTTCAAGGGCAACCAGGAGGCTGTTATTCGTAACGTGCTCTCAGGCAAGGATACTTTCGTCCTTATGCCTACGGGAGGCGGCAAATCGTTGTGTTATCAGCTCCCTGCGCTGATTATGGATGGTGTGGCGATTGTCATATCTCCACTCATTGCACTGATGAAGAACCAGGTAGATGCCATGCGCACCTTCTCTACGGAGTCGGGCATTGCACACTTCCTCAACTCGTCACTAAATAAATCGGCCATTGCACAGGTTCGTCAAGATGTGCTCGATGGCCGCACCAAACTGCTATATTTTGCCCCCGAGTCGCTCACCAAGGAGGATAACATCGCCTTCTTGCGTAAGATCAAGATCTCGTTCTACGCCATCGACGAGGCACACTGTATCTCGGAGTGGGGTCACGACTTCCGCCCTGAGTATCGTCGTATACGCCCTATTATCAACGATATCGGCCAGGCACCACTCATCGCACTCACGGCAACAGCTACCCCCAAGGTGCAGATGGATATTCAGAAAAACCTCGGTATGACCGACGCTACCGTATTCCGCTCGTCGTTCAACCGACCAAACCTATACTACGAGCTACGCCCCAAGCACAACGTAGACCACGACATCATCCGCTTCATAAAGCAGAACGATGGCAAGAGTGGTATCATCTACTGCCTCAGCCGCAAGAAGGTTGAGGAGCTTGCCGAGTTGCTCGTAGCCAATGGCATCAAGGCGCTCGCCTACCACGCCGGCATGGATGCACAGACACGTGCAGACAATCAGGACGCCTTTCTGCACGAGCGTGTAGACGTCATAGTTGCCACTATCGCCTTTGGTATGGGTATCGATAAGCCCGATGTGCGATATGTCATCCACTACGATATTCCTAAGTCGCTCGAGGGCTACTATCAGGAGACTGGCCGTGCAGGCCGTGATGGTGGCGAGGGACACTGCCTAACATTCTACAGCTACAAGGATATTCAGAAGCTCGAGAAGTTTATGCAGGGTAAGCCCGTTGCCGAGCAGGAGATTGGCAAGCTACTGCTGCTTGAGACCGTATCCTATGCCGAGAGTTCGATGTGTCGTCGTCGCTCGCTGCTCCACTACTTTGGTGAGCAATATACCGAGACTAACTGCGGTAGCTGCGACAACTGCTGTAACCCTAAGCCAAAGGTGGAGGCTAAGGAGGAGTTGCAACTCGCACTCGAGACCCTCAAGGCCATTGGCGACAAGTTCAAGATTGATCACCTCGTGGCTGTGATTATGGGTAAGACCACGGCGATGATCAAGAGCTATGGCCACAACAAACTCGAGCTCTTCGGTGCTGGTGAGGATAAGGATGCCCGCTTCTGGAACGCCGTCGTTCGCCAGGGACTCATCCTCGGCTTCATCGACAAGAACATCGAGAACTACGGCCTCATATCTATAAATAAGCGTGGCGAGGAGTACATTAAGGAGCCTACGTCAGTAACCGTAACTCTCGACCACGACTACGACTCCGAAGATGACAATGAGGTAATAGGCCCAATGAAGGGTGGCGGCGCTGCCGATGAGGAGCTCTTCGCAATGCTCAAAGACCTACGCCGCAAGGTGGCTAAGATGAATGGGCTGGCACCATACGTAATATTCCAAGACCCCTCGCTCGAGGATATGTCGATTCAGTACCCCATCACTATGGAGGAGTTGCAGACAGTATCGGGCGTGGGCGTAGGCAAGGCACAGAAGTATGGCGCCGAGTTTATCGAGCTTATCAAGAAGTATGTCGAGGAGAAGGAGATCATACGACCACAGGATATGGTCGTGAAGGGTGTTGCCAACAAGTCGAACAACAAGATATTTATCATCCAGTCTATCGACCGCAAGATGGACTTCGAGGACATTGCACGTGCCCGCAACCTCGATATGGATGAGCTACTCACCGAGATCGAGACCATCGTGAACTCGGGTACTCGCCTCGACATCCAGTACTACCTCAACACCATTATGGATGAGGACAAGGTTGATGACATATACCTCTACTTTAAGGAGGATGCCGAGACCGACTCGCTCGATGCCGCTATCGAGGAGCTCGGCTCGGAGTATAGCGAGGAGGAGATACGCTTAGTACGCATCAAATTTATATCCGAAGTAGCCAACTAATGAGTGAAGTACGCGCAAAAAAGGCCCTCGGCCAGCACTTCCTGACCGACCTTAACATCGCCCGTAAGATAGCCACATCGCTAAGTGGCGGAACAGCCGAAGCCCCCGATAAGGTGCTTGAGGTGGGTTGTGGTATGGGTGTGCTCACACAGTTTCTGCTCGAGAGAGAAGATATTGTAACCTACGGTGCCGAGATCGACTCGGAGTCGGTAGAGTATCTTCACACCCACTACCCTGAGTTTGCGCCACGCCTCACGGAGGGCGACTTCCTCAAGATGGACCTACGTGCAGAGTATGGCTCAAGGCTCAAGATTATCGGCAACTTCCCATACAACATATCGTCGCAGATATTCTTCAAGGTGCTCGAGAACCGTGATATTGTTCCCGAGTGCGTGGGGATGATTCAGCGAGAGGTCGCCGTGCGCTTGGCAGAGCCTCCAGGCTCTAAGGAGTATGGCATCCTCAGCGTGTTGCTTCAGGCGTGGTACGACATCGACTACCTATTCACCGTTGGCGAGAAGGTGTTTAACCCGCCACCCAAGGTCAAAAGTGCCGTAGTGCGCTTGGTGCGTAACGATGTTAAGAGGTTGGATTGCGATGAGCAGCTATTCATCAAGGTCGTGAAGGCATCGTTTGGTCAGCGTCGTAAGATGCTACGCAACTCGCTCAAGGCGGCGTTCGGAGGCTTCAATGGCGAGGAGCACCGCTTCTTCTCGATGCGTGCCGAGCAGCTCTCGGTTGCCGACTTTGTGGAGCTCACCCAATGGGTTGATGAGCATAAGTAGACAGGATCGAGAACAAGAGATCGGAGAGAGAATAAAATAGTAGGAGGTGACTAAAGTTAATTAGCCACCTCCGTTTTTGTTATGAGGTTGAATAAAAAGATGTAGTTTTAGGCCTGCGAAGCCCGAAAAAGCGGAGTTTACTAAGCGTAAATGAGCATTTTGAGGGCGAGCATAACGACAAAATACACTTTTTATTCAGCCTCATACCTTTTATATGTATGGCCTACCTACGCTTAGGTTGTAGCGAGAGAGCTGCCGCCTGTGGCTCGCTCTCAATGCCGAGCTTCTCGATAATCTCCTCAAGAGGCTTCTTGGTCTCGGCGCTATACTCATACATAAATGGCTCAGATACCCACATTGGCGAGTAGTTACCCTTGTAGTCCATAATTACAGCACATATCACATACAATACGCCACTCTCGCCGGTGAGCAACTTCTTCTGTGCCGTAGTGTAGGTCACAAGGTCATTGAAGATAGCCTCCTGGCCCTCAAAGGTATATCTGTCAGCACGATATATTGTGAAGAAGGCATCCTGTGTATACTCTGTAGTCTCTATCTCCGACCACATAGCATACCATCCCATCGACTCGAACATAGAGTAATTATAGTACTTATCTGGGAAGCGAGCCTCAAGCTCTATAAGGCTGAATGGGCCATCCCACCTTACACCGACGATGCTATTCTGACACTCACCCTCGGCCTCAGTCGTAAAGTCAAGGCGGAAAAGCTTTGTGGTAATTGTGCCACCATAGTAGCCGAATGCCAATATTGAGTATTCGCTCTGAGGCTTAAGGCTATTCACATGGCTGAATATCGAACCACGATATAGAGACATATCAAAGTTGTCCAATAGCCAGCTGGTAATCTCCTGATCGGTGCCTGTTGGGACCTCCTCTTTAGCCACCAAAGCTATGGTATATGGCTCATCGGTAGATGGTGTAACCGTGATATCGGCAACACGTACATAGTTGTTCTCAACCTTGATGTCGAGAATCATATCAGAGGCCTCAACAGCTTCGGTGCGGAAGTTGATAAGCTGAGGCATAGAGGCCACCTGTGGTAGGCCATCCACCATCTCAATGGCGTAGATAACCATCGCATAGTTAGTCGCAGAGTTGCGCACCTCCGAGTATGTCTCCTCACCCTGTAGACACATAATCTCAAGGAGCTGCTCTGGGGTGTATCCCGACTGCATATATATCGAGATCATGCTCATCCACGTATTGGCTATTGTACGTGCATAGCTCTGGTCGAGAACACTACCCTCCGAACGATACATATAATCGCCCTCCTCAAAGATGTCGAGGTAGTACTTGCCGTCGTAGTTGATAGGATTAATGTTGTACGTAGCCTCAGGGCCATTCACCTCGATTTGGACATCAAACTCCACCTCAGACAACTCCGAAGATGAGAGCGAGAACATAGTATATGCTATTGGCGATGCCAACGAGTAATCGCTATTATCATCGTTGATCTCGATAGCGTAGGCATATAGGACATACTCCTTGTCTGGTGTCATATTTGTCCAGCTAATGACGCTCTCACCCTTGAATGCTATCTGGTTCATTAGCAAGAACTCCTCGAGTAGTGCGACATCGTACTGCTCGGCCATCCCCATAAAGTAGTTGTAGTCATCGATGAAGAGGTCCTCGGCTGTTGCGATACCCATATTGTAGAAGTAGTCGAGTTCGGCCATGTATATAATATAAGGTGTCTCTGGGTCAGAAGGGATAACCTTTGAAGTGCAGGTTGTCGTGGTCTTGTTGGTAATATCCATCTGGAAAGTAACGCCATCAAAACCTGCCTGCTTCAGCTCCAGATATACATTGTCAATTGCTGGATACTTGACGGTGATTATTGCTGTGCGCTCCTCATTTAATTGGTTTTCTGCCGCCTTAAACCTAAGCGTACCATTCTCAGCTTTTAAGTCAGTAACCCAATCTACGTCGGCTGTTGCCACGATATCAATGCCAGCGATTGGGTTGGTGATTGTATAGTTCACCGCATAGTCGCCACCCCCAGCAGCAACATCCAAATAGGTCTGAGCAAGTTCTACTGCTGTTGTTGGCTGCTCCTCGACAGGAGGATTCTCATTACATGCCACCGCTACCATTAATGATAGAAATAGCACCGAAAGTGTAGATAGTTTTAATCTTCTCATAGACGCGTTTCTCTAAAGTTTAATTTCTTGAGCAAAGATATTATTTTTATTGTTACGATGCAAAAATAGTATTGATTAGTGTAAAAATTATCTTTTTGAGAAGAATAATTTAATAATTTATTATTATATTTGTCCCTTGAAGAGGTGTTTTTTAGTTAAAAATTTTATAAACTATATATTTTATCACTTATTAAACCAAATTTTAACTATGAGAAAATTGACTAACTTTTTGAAGTTTGGTGTTTTGCCAATCCTCTGCCTCGCTCTTGCCGTAGGTTGCGAGAAGGGTCCTAATGATGAGCCAGGCGATGGTCCTGATTTCCAGAAGGATTCAACTATTGAGCTCGGCAAGACCACTGTTAATGTGGGCGTTGGTGGTGGCTCACAGCTTCTTGAGTACACTATCAAGAATGCGCACCAGGGCGAGAAGATCTCTGCTGAGGCAGCTGCTGATTGGGTAAACGGCTTCAACTATGCTATCACTGGTGCTTTGCAGTTCAACGTAGAGGCTAACGATGGCACTGAGCCACGTGAGTGCTTGGTGACTGTTAAGTACCGCTTTGCTGAGGATGTAGTCTTCACTGTAAAGCAGGGCGCTCGTACAAATGCAGGTTTCAAGATTGAGAACGTAACATCAGACCTATTCTCTTACACTCTTGATGTTATTCCTGATGATCAGACTGCCCCATATATCATAATGTCGGCAGACGCTACATACATCGCACAGTCTGGTTTCGAGACTCCTGAGGACTACTATGAGGACGACTTCTTCTACTTCGGCTGGTTGGGTCAGTTCTATGGTCAGGATGCTTTGGGTATTATGCAGACTAGATCACGTGTCGGCATTCAGCGTGGTCTTACTTTCAGCAATGCTGTATCTGGCGTACCTTGTACATTCTACTGCTACTATTTCGACTGGGCAACTGGCGCACTTATCTCTGACATCGCTATGTTCGAGATCACACCTAAGGAGCCAGAGAAGTACACCCTTGAGTTCGATGTTCAGTATACAGTTGAGGGTCCACTCGTAAAGGCTGATGTTACTCCTGTAGGCTCCGATGTCCCTTACTACTTCGATATGCTCAATGGTCTCGTTGTAGATTCATACCTCGAGACATTTGACTTCCTCAACAATGATCCAGCAGAGGCTGCAGAGTACTATTGGTCTAACGCCGTAAGCACAATGTCACAGGAGATGTCTTACGACCAGATCGTAGCATTCTACAACTGTCAGGGCAACTACGAAGATGGTACTCCACGTAGCCACTATGAGTTTGAGCTTTTGGCCAACCACGACTACTATCTCTTCGCTTTCGCAATGGAGGAGCATGGTCTTGCTTGTTCAGTACCTCACATCGTGAAGATTACTACTGGCGATGTTGAGCCATCTGACAACGTGATTACTACATCTGTAACCAACGTCACTGCACAGAGCGCAACAATCAACTTCGAGGTTACTAACAACGATTACTACATCGCTGGATGGGAGAAGGCTTCAGATTGGGCTACATTTGGCAACAACGACGCTGAGCGTCAGCAGTACTTGCTCACAAACCGCTCATATGAGCTTATCAAGGGCAACTACTCTCAGAACGTTATTGGCCTTGAGGCAGAGACCGACTACGTACTCTATGCATTCGGTTCACGTGGTGGAGTAGCTACTACTGATTACATCGCAACAACAACGTTTAAGACTCGTAAGATCTCTGGCGGTTTGGCATCTATCGAGTTCGTAGACTTGGGCTTCTTCTCAGCATCTGAAATCGCTGAGGTTCCCGGCTTCGAGTTCTGCGCAAACGACAACTACAGTGGCAAGTTCATCTTGCCTATCGAGGCTAAGATTACTGGCGAGTACACCGGCTTCTTCTGGACTGTCTGGGATTGGACTGGCCGTAACGACATCTACGATGACCAGCAGTATCGTGACAACCTCGTATGGAGCATCGACAAGTATGGTTCAATGAGTCCAGACAAGACCTACACTATCCTCGAGAACGATAGCTACTACGAGCTCGTAGCATTGGTTGTTGACCAGTATGGTGACTTCAGCGATATAGCTAAGCTCTGCGTTAGCACATCTTATGCAAATGCTAACACCGACATCAATGCACTTGACGAGTGGTGGAATGGTTCAGGTCCTTCTCTCCAGAGCCTATCTGCTGAGCCTAAGCAGCTCTTCAAGAACAAGATTAAGGGTATGAAGGCTTCAGAGCAGACTTTCGAGAAGAAGGAGATCGTTCCTGAGGCTGATGAGTTTGTAACTCGTCGCTAATAGCTTAATCAAGCGCAAAAAACAGTGTTGGGGTTGCCTATTTGGGCAGCCCCAATTTTTATGTTTCGGGCGTGACATATCAATATTCGTGCGAATAAAACATCAATACATACTCAAAAAGGGCATTTAGTGCAAGAAAAGCACCATATTATGGTTATAATTAAATTGTTATTTGTATATTTGCAGTTGATTATTCAGAGAATAAATCTAAATTATAACTCATAATACTATTAATGATGAAAAAGATTCTACTCATTCTTTGCGCTGTTGCTATGGTTTGCACCTCAGCTTCAGCACAGCAGACAGATGGCGAGAAGCTTCGTTGGAAGGGTTTTGAGACCAACAAGTTCTGGGACAACTGGGAGGTATCGGCAGGTGTTGGTATCTCACGTCTTGACGTTGCCAACAAGGCAGGTGCTAAGGAGCCCGGTAAGTTCTTCAACCGTAACAGCTGGAACCTTAACGTAGGCGCTACAAAGTGGTTTGCTCCAATCATCGGTATGCGTCTTCAGCTCGATGGCGGCCATTTCCAGAACTATGCTAAAAACGCTGATATCTATGGTGCTGGTGCATTCCAGACCCCATATGTATTCGTCCACGGCGACGTAATGCTTAACCTCTCTAACTGGATTGGTGGCTATCGTGAGGATCGTGTATACTACGCTATTCCTTATGCTGGTTTCGGTTACACAGCAATGTCGTGGACCAAGAAGACTCCTGGCAGCTATAACGGTGAGTATGCTACTACCTTCGGTTTGCTCAATAAGTTCCGTGTATGCAAGAACCTCGACATCCAGCTCGACCTTCGTACTTGGATCTTCCCTGAGTCGGCTCTTCCAGCTGAGGTACAGTGTGGCGGTACTTATGCTTTCTCGTTCACAGGTTCTGTTGGCGTAGCTTACCGTTTCAACAAGACTGGTTGGACTCCTGCGCACTCAGAGACTGAGGTTCAGGGCTATATCGACGCTATTGACAAACTTAAGCGTGACCTCTCAAATGCTAACGAGAACATCCAGACTATCAACAACAAGGTAGGCGAGCTTGAGAAGGAGAACAACGACCTTAAGAAGCGTGTTGCTCCTGCTGGCGACGAGGTTGTAAATGCTCACACCGTAGTATTCTTCGGCAAGAACGAGTACGAGCTCTCAACATTTGCTATGGCTACTGTTGATAAGTACGTTTCGTCGATGAAGAACAACGATACCAAGATTGTTCTTGTTGGTTATGCTGATAACTCTACTGGTAGCGCAAGCTACAACGAGGCAATCTCTCAGAAGCGTGCTGAGGCTGTTAAGGAGTACATGGTAGCTAAGGGCATCTCTACTGACCGCATCGAGGTTAAGTGGGTAGGTGCTTCTGAGGCTGCATTCTCTGACGACGACGTTGAGATCAACCGTTGCGTAGTGATTATGTAATCCACACCATAATAAAATAGAAAAGTGGCAACCCAATGCGGGTTGCCACTTTTTTGTTAAGCTATGTTGTAGTCTACTTTATATCGAAGTTGAGTAGCGTCGTGTCGCCTATCGTAATGCGTAGGTTGTCGCCTGCAGCGATGTCGAACGACTGAGGTGTGCCGAGATATACAAGGTCGCCGATGCGCAGTGTCATGGCCTCCGAGAGGTGGCTCACGATACGCTCGGGAGTAAACGACATATCTGCAACTGAGAGACGCAGGCGCTCCTCGCCATTGATGCTAAACACAGCACCCTGCAACATAGCATCGTAGCCCAACATATCGAGCGATAGTGCCGAGGAGTGGTCATAGCCTACAGCCTCATCCCAGGGTAGACCCTCACGACGTAACGCCTCGAGGCGCTCGATGGGTGTAAACGCCACGCCAGCCATCACAGCATCGACACAGCGTGGTGCAAAACGCTCGCCAATACACTTGGCAAGACGCGAAATGCGCAAGACAATCTGCGGCTCGGCAACAACACGACCCACACCATCGGGGATATAAAAGGCATCGTTGTTACGCAGCAAAGCAGTATCGGCCTTGAGGTAGAACTGAGGACGTACAGCCTCAGGGGTATGGCTATTTATCAGGTGTATAAGTTTCATTATTGCAGGCTTTTTACAATATCGTGCGCAAAACGGTCGCTGGCACCCTCGCCACCAATCATCTCACGTAGCTGGTCGAAATCTCGGAGCATACGCTCACGCTGAGCGCCACCCTTGAGTATCGAGCGTAGCTCGTCAGCAGCATAGTCAATATCAAGATTAGCACACACAAGCTCTCGCACCGCCTCACGACCAAGGTTGATGTTTACCAACGAGATGTATGGTATGCGTAGGAAGTAGGGCTTGAGCTTCTCGTAGATCCATGGCACATGGTAGATGACAATCTCAGGAATACCCATAAGCGCCGTTTCAAGTGTCGCTGTGCCTGAGGTTACTATCGCCGCCTCGGCCATAGCAAGGGTCTGCTGTGTGCGGTCTACAACATATCGAACATTCTCCACATCGGAGATATAGCCCTCATATAGCTCTCGCTCGATCCACCCCACTGCCGTAACCACAAACTGTAGCTCTGGGAAGCGGCGAGCAATTTTCACCATATCAGGCAAGTTGGCCTTAATCTCCGAGCGGCGGCTACCCGCCAAAAGCGCCACGATAGGACGCTTGTCGAGGTTATTCTCGGCAAGGAATATATTACGCTGCGGGAGCAGCTTACGACACTCAGCAATATCATCAACCAGAGGGTTGCCACAGAACGTAGGCTCAATGCCGTGGCCACGGAAGTAGTCGGTCTCAAATGGGAAGATGGTGTATAGGCTATCGACATACTTGCGCAGGGCCTTTACCCTACGCTCCTTCCACGCCCACACCTTGGGGGCTATGTAGTAGTAGACCTTAATACCCTTAGCCTTAGCCCACTTGGCAATACGTAGGTTGAATGCCGGATAGTCGATGAGGATGATCACATCGGGCGAGAAACGCTCAATATCGGCCTTGACATCATCAATTTGACGAAAGATGGTGCGTAGGTTCATGGCTACTTGCACAAAGCCGAAGAACGACATCTGTGTATAGTGGTACAACATGGCCTCACGCCCAGCCACCTCTGCCATGCGGTCGCCACCCGTAAAACGGAACTCGGCCTTGGGGTCTACAGCGGCAATGCCTCGCATCAGCTTGCTGCCATGCAGATCGCCCGAAGGCTCGCCAACGATAACGTAATACTTCATAGCTACTCAATTTTAGACAAAGGTAAGAAAATTATCGTTCAAAACAAAAGACCGCCACACGAGTGACGGTCTAAATTGCCTTTTGTTAAGTGGGGATGAATACTCCTCGCTTGTCCTATCGGACTCGATTACTCCTCCTTCTTAACGATGCGACGCTCCTTGATACGAGCCTTCTTACCAGTGAGGTCACGCAAGTAGTAGATACGTGCACGACGTACAACACCATACTTGTTCACCTCGATGTGGTCGATGTGTGGAGAGTAGAGTGGGAAGATACGCTCTACACCTACGCCGTTAGATACCTTACGGATAGTAAACATCTTAGTACGGCCTGAACCCTTGATCTGGATAACTACACCACGGAAGCTCTGAAGACGCTCCTTGTTACCCTCTACAATACGGTAAGTAACGGTGATAGTATCACCAGCACCAAACTTGGGCACATCGTTCTCGCCCTTAGTCCACATCTGCTCGTTTACGAGTCTGATCAATGCATCTTTGTTCATTGTTGCAACAAAAGTTAAATGTTAATCGCTCAACATTATCGCTGCGTCGGCTCTACCATATCGGCACCCTCGCCGATAATCCTCAGTAGCCTTTTATAGTTACAGAACTAAGCCTACGCCCAGTATAAGAGGTTGATACGGGTTGCAAAGGTAAGAAAAATTTCTCTACTTGCAACCCGTATCGGTGTTTTTTTTTGTGATTTAGTGATATTTAGCCACTATGCACTACTTGTTTTGTAGGTATTCGTCAATGGCCTTAGCAGCCTTGCGTCCTGCGCCCATGGCGAGGATTACGGTAGCAGCTCCTGTCACGGCATCGCCACCGGCAAATACACCCTCACGTGATGTAGCACCCACCTCCGAAGCCTCGATGCAACCACGACGGTTGATGTTAAGGCCCTTTGTTGTAGAGGCGATAAGTGGGTTTGGCGATGTACCAAGTGCCATAATCACTACGTCACAATCGATTACAAAGTCAGAGCCAGCCTTCTCCTGTGGTGAGCGACGTCCCGAAGCATCAGGCTCGCCAAGCTCCATCTCTACACAGTTGATGCCCTTAACCCAGCCATCCTCCGTACCAAGTATGCGTGTAGGGTTGGTGAGCATACGGAACTCGATGCCCTCCTCCTTGGCGTGGTGTACCTCCTCCTTACGTGCAGGAAGCTCTGCCTCGCCACGACGATATACGATAACAGCCTCAGCACCAAGACGCTTAGCAGTACGCACAGCATCCATCGCCACATTACCGCCACCGACAACTACAACCTTACGGCCTACGTATACAGGGGTGTCAGAGTGTTCAGGGTCCCACGCACCCATAAGGTTTACACGTGTAAGGAACTCATTAGCCGAGAGTACGCCATTGAGGTTCTCGCCCTCGATGCCCATAAAGCGTGGTAGACCAGCGCCCGAGCCCACGAATACTGCGTCGTAGCCCTCCTCGTCGAGTAGCGAGTCGATGGTCATGGTGCGGCCGATGATTACGTCTGTCTCGAACCTTACGCCGAGTTTCTTAACCTCGTTGATCTCACGTGCTACCACACGATCCTTAGGTAGACGGAACTCAGGGATGCCGTATGACAACACACCACCAAGGCGGTGAAGAGCCTCGAATACATCAACCTTATAGCCGAGCTTAGCAAGGTCTGAGGCGCATGCCAAGCCAGCAGGGCCACTACCCACAACAGCTACACGCTTGCCGTTAGGCTCGATATGTGGCGCCTCCACCTCGTCGCTATGCTCCAAGGCCCAGTCGCCCACAAAGCGCTCGAGCTTGCCGATAGCCACAGCCTCGCCCTTGATGCCGAGCACACAAGAGCCCTCGCACTGCGACTCCTGAGGACACACACGACCACATATTGATGGTAGCGAGCTGTCCAGATGAATGGTGTCGGCAGCAGCACGAATGTTACCCTCGGTGAGGTGGTGGATAAATTCTGGAATATGTATGTTTACGGGACAAGCAGCCACGCAACGAGGATTCTTACAGTTTAGGCAGCGTGAAGCCTCCAACAGTGCCTCCTCCTCATTATATCCGTAGCATACCTCCTCGAAGTTTGTAGCACGTAGCTTTGGGTCTTGTTCGCGTACAACGACACGTGGTATCTTATTTGCCATAGCAGTTACAATTGTGTTCTTCGTTAGCTTTTCTTTCTTGATTCTTGTACATAGCCTGACGACGCATAGCCTCGTCGAAGTCTACCTTGTGGCCATCGAACTCAGGGCCATCGACACACGTAAAGAGTGTCTTGCCACCTACCGACACACGACAAGCGCCGCACATACCCGTGCCATCGACCATAAGGGCGTTGAGCGATACTGTTGTCTTAAGCTCCCAAGGCTTTGTGGTGAGGCATACAAACTTCATCATAATCATAGGGCCGATACATACACACTCATCGTAGTTACGTCCCTCGGTCTCAACAAGCTCCTTGATAAGGCCAGTAACCATACCGTGGTAGCCCTCCGAGCCATCATCTGTTGCGATATGCACGTTACCCACCTTGCGCATCTCGTCGATATAGATAAGTAGGTCCTTGGTCTTAGCACCGATGATCACGTCGGCCGTCACACCGTGCTCCTTAAGCCACTTTACCTGAGGATATACTGGGGCAGTACCCACGCCACCAGCAACAAAGAGATATTTTCTACTCTTAAGCTCCTCGGCAGACATATGTACAAACTCCGAAGGGCGGCCTAATGGACCAGCAAAGTCAGCAAGAGCCTCGCCCACCTCAAGGGCACAAATCTTACGTGTAGACATACCGATGGTCTGGGTCACGATAGTTACTGTGCCAGCCTCAACATCATAGTCGGCAATGGTGAGTGGAATACGCTCGCCACCCTCTCTAACACGCACGATAACAAACTGTCCAGGCTGGGCAGCACGTGCAACACGCTCAGCAGCGATCTTCATCTCAAAGATATTCTCCGACAGCTGGCGTTTCTCTACAATCTTAAACATCTTAGTAGTTTTAGTTAATTATATATTTGTTCGTTTGCGTTCATAGTAGCTACTCCACCACGGCCACAATGCGCACGACCTGAAGTGGTGTTAGGGGGTCGTTGGTCACGATGCGCAGGCGTGTTACGAAGTTTCCCTCGGCATCAACACGACGTGGGTTAAGCCTCAGGCGGCATCTTTGACTCTTGCCCTCGGCTATACGTTTACCACCTCGTAGACTGCACTTTACAGCATCGCTCTCACACTCTACGCTACGCACATAGAGTGTTGCGCCACCCTCGTTCGCAAGGTCAAAAGTCGCTATATGCCTACGTGAAGAGCGGTTTACATCCCCAAATTTAATATTTTTTTTCGAATAAACAGCACGTGGCGACAAAATATCGTCTACCGAGTCGAAATTATCCACCGCCACGCCATAGGCCGTAACCATCAGTCTCGAGCGCTCGCCGTCTATCTCGACATAGAATCTATCGTCGAGCTGCCCATAACGCCCGCTACTCTCAGGCAGCGAGTAACTAAACGTGATGTCGCCCGTAGAGTGTGGTGCAATTCTCTCGGGATAGTCGATATGCAGCACCCCCGACTCCACACTGGGCACAAACCTTAGTGCAAGCTCATCGTCTGAGGTATTTGCGTAGGCAATCTGCATCGTATACTCCTTGCCGTGCTCTATGTAGGTGAACGATGCAAAGGTGTTGTCGAGGCGCAGGCCACCACCCATATAGTAGGGATATATCTCCTCAACGGTACGCTCGCGCGGGATGACACGTCCAACGATCGTCAGCTCGATAGGGCTATCGCTATCCGACACTATGACATATAGCGTGCGCTCGAAGCGCCCAGGACGGTTCGTAGGGTCGTACATCACCTCGAACGTAAGAGTCTCTCCTGGTGCAAGTGTTATAGCCCTCTGGTGTGTCGATGTGCAGTCACACGTAGATACAATCTCACGTATCAGCACGCTATCAGCACCCTCGTTTACCGCCGTGAAGCTGTGCTTCACCACACCATCCACCTCTCGGATATGTCCAAAGTCGGCCGTTAGGCTATCGAAGCGCACAGCGCTACCCTGTTGCGCCATAGCCATACTCTGGCACACAAGCGCAACAACCAACATAGCAATATATCGAAAACGCAGCATCAGTAGTGCAAAGATACGATTATTCTTCAACTTTTACAAACTACGCCCTATCGTACCCTTTCAAAGCGTGTGGCAACCACAATTACAAGTAGCGTGGCAAGCTCGGCAGCAGGCATCGCAAGCCAGATGCCTGGAACGCCCCATAGTTGTGGGAGGAGCAAGAATGCCGGAATGATGAACACCAGACCACGCAGCGCCACAAAGGTCATAGCACGACCTATACGCTCGATACTCTGATAGTAACCGATTATGGCCACGTTAAGGATAAAGAATATGATGCCCGCAGCAAAATAGGGAAATCCCTCGATGGCAATACGTCCAGCACCGCTATCTGCATCGACAAACAGCGTCACAAGAGGCTCGGGGAGCAGCGTAAAGATCATTGCTACGACAACGCCCACCGCAAGCGAGGTGGCAAGTAGCAGACGACGTACCCGACGCACATTATCCCAGCGCTCAGCACCATAGTTATAGCTTATGATCGGCTGTGCTGACTGCGCAATGGAGTTACCCACCGAGAAGAAGAAGGGAGTATAGTAGCACGAGATGCCGAACGCCCCCACACCGCTATCGCCAAGATAGTGCATAAAGACAAGGTTTCCCACGAAGATGAGTATCGCCAACGAGAGCTCACCCATCAGCGACGATAGGCCTATACGACACTGATAGCCAATGTTGCGTAGCGTAAGACGTAGACTCTTAACACTTAGCTTGGGCAGTTGTAGATGCAACTTGTCGGCCCTAAACAGAAGATAGACAAGTGCCATAACTCCGCCTATCACCATACATATCGACGTGGCCACCGATGCACCCTTAACACCCATATCGAGAGGGAATACACACACCCAATCAAGTATTGCATTGAGCACCGCAGGAATGACACTACACCACATAGCATAGCGTGGTGCACCATCCAGACGAATGACAAAGAGACCTATCATACTGAACATCTCGAACACGAAGCCCGGGATGAGCCACACCATATAGTCGATGACGTGTGGCAGCAGCGTGGGCGACGATCCCAGCAGGCGTGCTGTCTGCACAGGGAAGGCAACGATGAGAGCCCCGATAAACGCCGCGACAAGTGCCGAGACGACGAGCGCCTGCGTAACATTTAGGCGCGCCACCTTGAGCTTGCCCTGCGACAGGTGTATCGACGATACGACCGAGCAACCGACACCCACCATAAGGGCTATTCCCGACATTATGAGATAGATGGGCACGACGATATTTACCGCTGCAACGCCCACCTCACCAACACCTTGGCCAACAATCACGCCATCTATAACCGTCATTGCCGACGTCGCCAACGTACCCAAAAGTGTGGGCACAAGCATCTGACGAAATAGACGACCTATATCGCCACTCTCAAAATCTATCGCATCACGTTTCATAAGCCTCTATTTATTAGCATCTTGACCAAACCAACCAATCTCGCAGAGCACAAAGATACTAACAATTTAAGATATAGTTTCAATTATATTCGATAAAATTTCCTATCTTTGGCATCATAATGATGCTACTACTTCTACAACCTTATGCATCGAAGTAACTTTTGCGTAGTGGAAAGTCAATACTTTTTCGTATCTTTGGCGTCATAATGATGCTACTACTTCCACAACCTTATGCATCGAAGCAACCTTTGCGTAGTGGAAATTAGATACTTTTTTGTATTTTTGTGGAATAGTATATACATATACGAACAATGCTACTACACGACAAACTAAAATCCTTCGACGTAGTTCTGGCATCGGCCTCACCACGACGCCGTGAGTTGTTGCGCTCGGCGGGCATCGAATATCGCCTTGCTGCAAAGTTTGAGTGCGACGAACACTACCCCGCAACACTTCCGGCCGAGGAGGTAGCCCCCTATCTCTCGGCACTCAAGAGCCACGCCTACACCGAACCCCTCAAACATAATGAGCTGCTTATCACAGCCGACACCATTGTGGTTCTCGATGGCGAGGTACTTGGCAAGCCAAAGGATGGTAACGAGGCACGCACAATACTCGCTCGCCTGTCGGGCTCGGAGCATAGCGTGGTAACTGGCGTGACGCTACGTATGCCTAATGCTGAACGCACCTTCTCGTCACGTAGCATAGTGCGCTTTGCACCCCTTACCGACGAGCAAATCGACTACTATGTCGATAACTTCAAGCCTATGGACAAGGCGGGAGCCTACGGCATACAGGAGTGGATAGGATATGTGGGTATCGAGTCTATCGAGGGCTCGTTCTACAACGTGATGGGACTACCCATACAGCGCCTATGCCGTGAGCTCGAGGTATTCATCGAGCAGCTACCCTCGTGTTATATGTAACAAACTAAAACTAAATAACCTATGAAACGACTACTACTTATCGCTGTGTTGCTCTGCGCAACAACATTCTCGGCAGTTGCCGACAAGGGTATGTGGCTACCCTCGCTTATCGCAAGCCGCATCAAGGATATGAAGGCCAAAGGCTTCAAGCTCTCGGCCGAGGACATCTACTCCATCAACAAAGCCTCGCTCAAGGATGCTGTGGTGCTGTTTGATGGCGGCTGTACTGGCGAGATTGTCTCTGAGAAGGGTCTGCTTCTCACCAACCACCACTGCGGCTACGATGCCATTCAGGCACTCTCGACCGTCGAGCACGACTACCTCACCAATGGCTTCTGGGCTAAGTCTATCAGCGAGGAGCTCCCCTGCCCAGGCCTTAAGGTGCATATCCTCGTACGCATGGAGGAGGTGACCGAGCGTATAGCCGCAGGCGAGAGCGCAAAGGAGATTATAGCCAAGGCTGAAGCCGAGGGTATCGGCTATAAGGCTAAGGTGGAGTCTATGTACTACGGTAACATCCACTACCTATTTGTATATCGTGAATTCTCTGACGTGCGCTTAGTGGGTACACCTCCATCGGCTATCGGCAAGTTTGGTGCCGATAACGACAACTGGATTTGGCCACGCCACACTGGTGACTTCTCGGTATTCCGCATCTATGCAAACGAGGCTAACGAGCCTGCAGAGTACAGCGCACAGAACAAGCCATACAAGCCTGCACGCCACTTCAAGGTATCGACCGCAGGTGTCAAAGAGGGTGACTTCACGATGATCTACGGCTTCCCTGGCAACACTCAGGAGTATATCACATCGGATGCAGTACGCTACATCTCAGAGCTTTCTGACCCTACGAAGATCGCTCTTCGCACCGAGCGCCTCAACATCATTGGCGCAGCACAGGCCACATCACCAAAGATTCGCCTTCAGTATGCTGCTAAGCACGCCAACATCGCCAATGCCTGGAAGAAGTGGCAGGGCGAGGTAAAGGGCATCAACCGTCTGGGTACTGTCGATAAGAAACTCGCCTACGAGGAGCGCTTCCGCCGTGATAACCCCGAGAAGGCATACCTCTTGGACTCGCTGGCTGCAGCCTACGAGCGCAACAAGGAGGGTTATTTCAACTACGAGCTTTATAGCGAGACTATCCGTGGCATCGAGCTCCAGCAGGTTGTCACCATCGCCTTTGCCGATGCACCAATCGAGAAGAAGATGGCCGCAGCAGAGCTCTTCTACAAGGACTTTGTGATGGACGTAGACCGCAAGTTGGCCATCGCTATGCTCACCGAGTATGAGGCCAAGGGTACGTTTATCTCTCCTGAGCTTAAGTCGCTGTTCAATATGCACGGTGGCGCTAAGGGCTATGCCGAGTGGTTGTACGACAACACTAAGCTCGGCTCGCTCGAGGGTTTCTCCGTAGAGGCAGCTATGAACGATCCAATGACCGAGTTTGTGATGGCCCTGCAGCCTATTCTCAAGCGCATCCGTCCATACACCTATCGCAACTTCAGCAACATCCCCGACATCGAGCGTTGGTTCCGCCCATACGTAAAGGCTCTTATGGAGTGGGATACCAAGCGTGCCTTCTTCCCCGATGCCAACCTCACGCTACGTGTAGCCTATGGCAAGGTTGCGGGCTATGAGTATGCCGATGGTGAGTATCACCTACCACAGACAACCCTCGAGGGTATTATGGAGAAGGACAACCCCGAGATCTACGACTACAACATTCCTCAGAGCCTACGTGACGTATATGCTACGAAGGATTATGGCCGCTGGGGTGTTACGATGAATGGTAAGTACACCGTGCCAGTATGCTTCATCGCCACAAACCACACCACAGGAGGTAACTCAGGTTCACCAGTACTCAACGGCAATGGCGAGCTTATCGGCATCAACTTCGACCGCACGTGGCTCTCTACAATGTCGGATATCGAGTTCGACGAGACCCTCTGCCGCAACATCATCTGCGACATCCGCTACGTACTCTTCGTTATGGATAAGGTGGGTGGCGCTGGCTGGCTTATCGAGGAGATGGGGCTGTAAGCATCACAACACGAACCCCTTGACGCTCATAGACTCACTGTCAGTTCTGTTCAATTCGGTCCACTTTGTGCCAAATAGCTCAGAGGTTTGTCATTTAGGGTAATAGTTAGTAAATTTGTCTTAGTAGAGTGTTTTCCTCAAGCCGAGGAAGACACCTATTGAGATAGTCTAATTTATCCTAAATAGTATAAACCAAAAAAAACAACTACAATTATGGGTATGTATGATGAGCGCATAGAAGGCCTTATTAACGCCGCTTTGGCTGATGGAAACCTTTCAGAGAAGGAGAAGCAGATTCTCTATCGCAACGCAGAGGCTGAGGGTATCGACCTCGACGAGTTTGAGATGGTACTACAATCACGCCTTTACGAGGCTATGAACGCAAGAAATCAGGCTGCAGCACAGGCAATGCCACCTATACCAAATATGGCGCCACCTATGCCAGCAGCTGCAGCTCAGAGCGCAGCTCCAAAGTCGAATAAGTTTGGTGATATTCGCAAATGTCCTGCTTGTGGTGCTATCGTGACAACTGGTATGGCAGCTTGCGTTGAGTGTGGCTACGCCTTCAACGAGGACAGCGCTATGGCAATGGACAAGCTATACGATCGCCTTGATGCTATCGACCAGCGATACGATGAGATGATACGTCGTAAGGATAAGCGCGCAGACTCAAAGTGGATATGGAGTTCTATTGATGAAGATGACCTCAAAGAGGCTATTGCAGAGCTCAACGAGAAGAGAGCAATGGACAAGGCTACAGCCATTCGTTCGTTCAACGTACCTAACACTCGCTCGGAGCTTCTCGGTATGCTAACCACTATCCAGCCAATATGCAATCCTACTGGTTGCAAGGATGGATACAACAACCGCTTGGAGCAGGAGGACTTGAGCTTTGCATACTGGGAGCTATACACAAGCTGTATCAATAAGGCTAAGATAAGCTTTGCTAACGACAAGGCCTTTGAGCCCTACTTTAAGTTCTATGATGAGGGTGCAGGAAAGAAGCGTGGCTTCTTCTCATCACTATTTAATAGATAACAAATAATATTATGGCACTATTTGGTATTGGTAATAAAAAGGGCAACGGCGGAATGATGAATGTCATTCGCTGCGACGAGCCCGAATATTTGGTGTGGAAATGGCGTCCCTCGGGCGAGGCCAACACAACAACTCGTGAGAATGCTATACGCTGGGGCAGCTCATTGCGTGTCAAGGATGGCGAGGTAGCTGTCTTTGTCTACAAGCAGAAGGATGGCTCGATGCAGGACTTCATCGAGGGTCCATTCGACGAGACTATCAAGACTGCCAACTTCCCAGTGCTCTCGAGCATCATCGGATTGGCATATGGTGGCGACACACCTTTCCAGGCCGAGGTATACTTCATCAACCTTGCTGGCGTTGTTCAGATCAAGTTTGGTGTGCCATACTTCGACGTGTACGACCCACGATTCCTCGACTTTGGCGTGCCAATGTCGGTGCGTGGTACTCTGACATTCAACATCGTCGATTACAAAGACTTCATCAAGAAGCATCGTCTTATAAACTTCAGCCTCGAGGATCTCAACACCCAGATTAAGGATGCTGTGGTTAAGCGAGTGAAGAGCATCGTGGCCAACGCACCTACCGACTATCAGATTCCTGTGCTCCAGATCGAGCGTCGCATTGCCGACATCAGCGACATCATCTTAGAGAAGGTCAAGGCCGACCTTGCTGACGACTTCGGCATCGCCGTTAAGCGCTTCGACGTGGCAACTATCGATGTGGACAAGGAGAGCGATGGCTACACCGAGCTTCGCCGAGTGACTGCCGCACAGCAGGAGAAGACTATCACAGCACAGACCGACATTAGCATCCAGAACTTGCAGGATACCCAGCGCATCAACGCTCAGAATATGGAGGAGACCCTCCGCATCCAACGTGAGGAGGCTCAGCGTGCTCAGCGCCTTCAGACCGAGACCAACTTTATGGGTGCTCACGCCCTCGACCAGCAGACCGAGGTTATGCGCACAGGTATGCAGAGTCTTGGCTCGATGACCAATATGGGTGGCGGTGGCGGTATGAACCCCGCAGGTATGATGACAGGTATGATGATGGGTGGCGCTCTTGGTGGCCAGATGGCAGGCATGATGAACCAGATGGGTGGCACTATGCAGCAGGCAATGAACACGCCTCCTCCAGCACCAACATCGCAGTACTACGTGGCAGTAAATGGTCAGCAGAGCGGTCCTTACAGCGTGGCTCAGCTTCAGCAGTATGCCGCAGCAGGACAGTTTACACCTCAGTCAATGGTATGGAAGCAGGGAATGGCTGCTTGGGATATGGCCTCTAACGTTGCAGAGCTTGCAGCAATATTTGCACCAGCCACACCTCCCGTGCCACCTGTACCTCCAGCATTTTAACCCTTAATACTATATAGGTGTATGAACAACGATTTTAGCTCAATCGAGCGACTTATGGAGTTTGGTATGAGTATGGCCGTAGCTCAGCAGATGATAACTACGATGAACCAGGCTATTGGCAATATGGCACTCCCTGGTGCTGGAAATCCCATACCAGAGCCAAAGCGCGAATACTACGTTGTGGTTGATGGCGCTCAGGCTGGTCCTCTTAACGATGAGGAGCTTAAGCAGCTCGCCGCACAGGGCAAGGTTAATGCCGAGACCCTCGTATGGCACCGTGCACTTACGGCGTGGAGGCGTGCTGGCGATGTTCCCGAGGTGATGAAGCTCGTGCTATTGTCTAACGCTAATAAGTAGAGAGTATGAGAGTTGATATCTTTAAGAGCATCATTGCGTTTGCTCTTGCAGCACTGCTTGCCTACGGCTGCTACTGCATTAGTGGCTATGAGAGCGTACGTCTTATTGTCACAATAGGCTCGTTTGTTGCTATCGGTATTCCGCTATTCTTAGCCCTCGGCCTTGAGTCAAAGGATGAGCGTGGCTCGGTGCTGCTACGTGTAGCATCGTGGCTGGCTTCGACACTTCAGATTGCCGTAAACTTTGTGTTTGCGTTTTTCGATTTCAGCATCCCATTCTACATCATTCTTAATGGATTGATACTCATAATCTTTGCTCTAATTTATAGAGGTATCTACAAACAGCACCTATAATAGAGCCTAATACTAAAGCAGATGGGGATGACTAATTTACTTATTAGCCATCCCCATTGTATTAGAGGTTGTTTCCTTCACTCTGGAGTGTAAGATAGCGCATATAGCATTACAACAGATAGAACACTACCACTTATGGATTAGAACGGATAGCCCACGCCAAAGTTGAGCGCCATATTCTTCCACTTGAAGTCGTGGATCCAGCGCTCGCCAACAGGACGACCAGGGTTGTGGAGCTGAAGACCTAAGTCGATGCGCAGGATGACAAACGTGGCGTCTATACGCAGTCCAAGGCCAGTGTTGAAACCGAGCTGTTTGTAGAAGTCGTTGAAACGGAATACTTCGTTGCCCACCGAGGCCTCCGATTTGCGCAGATACCACACATTACCCGCATCGAAGAATAGAGCACCGTGGAAGATATACCATATAGGGAAGCGGAACTCGAGGTTAGCCTCAAGACGCATATCGCCCACCTGAGCGGGATAGAGCGTATTGACCATCGAGGTGACACTACCAGGACCTAAGGTGCGAGGTACCCAGCCACGCATCGAGTTAGCACCACCGCAGTAGAACATTCTATCGAAGGGTATTGAACGCCCACGAGAGTTACCATACGTGACACCAACACCAGCAAACAGACGACCCGCAAGCGCCATCTTATTACCGAGGTCCTCTGTGTGGCTAAGGTTCACATCGGCACGAACATACTGTGAGTAGCGAATACCGAAGATCTCGTAGTAGTCCTTACCCTCGGCATGGTGTGAGAATAGCGACTCGACGCCCTGGAGCAGGTTACCTGAGGTCTCGAGGTTTGCACGCACAAGCGTACTTGTGCCGTCAAGTTTATTACGCTGGGTATTATAGACATACGAGGCCGTAAGACCTGCATTGAGCTGCGACTCGAACGACGTACGCAGATACTGGTTGTCGATATCTGCTAAGAACTGCTGATCCACGCTCTTAACGTCAATCCAGTTGATATCTATGGGTCGAAACACGAATGACGAGCGCTCACCACGTCTCCAGCTATAAGCCCAACGGGCGGTGAAGATGTTACGACGGTAGTAGGGTCTATTCTGGAAGTCGAACGCCAGCTCAAGGCGTGTACGTGGTTGTGACACAATATCGCCATACGAGACATGGAAGGGCGTAAGGAAACGAGGGAACGACAATCCCGCCGTGATATTTAGCTCCTGAGCACTGCGCTTAGCCACATCACGGGCATACATAAACTCGAAACCGAAACGGGCAGCAATATCGAAGGCCTCAGCACCACGGAAGACATTATTATTGGTGTAACCGAGTGTGGCACTAAGTCCGTAGAACGACGATGTAGACGAGGCCTCAACCTCAATCTTCATACTCTGCTTAAGCGCCGGCGTGCAATAGATATTACAGTCGAGATAGCGCTCCTTGATATCGATAAACTCTCCCGCAGCATCGTGCTCAGCACCCATATAGGTCACCATACTCTCAGGCTGATCGGAGAGTGTGAAACCCACCTTAGTGTTTCGGAACAATCCCAGCGACATAAGCTCATTATAGGTTGCCTGCACCTCGTTCGAACGATAGATGCTGTTTGGCTGCAATGGAATGACACGGCGCAACACCTCATCACGCAGGCGTGGTGAAGCATCCACATCACGGATGATGCTTAGGCCTCCATACGACATCGTATCGATATGAGCTCCTGGCCTAAAGCCCGACGTAGAGCGCAACATAGGATCGTACGTAGGATAGATATTTATCTTGCTGATACGATATACCGAGTGATCCTCATATACCGGACGACCTCGCTCGTTGTAGGTGACAAGTCGTGGTGCGATCACCATACTCACCCGAGCACGATTATCGAGTCCGAGGGTATCAACATCATAGGTGATATTATTCACCGTGAAGTCAAAATAGCCACAGTTGTTAAGATAGGAGGCTATGCGGTTACGCTCCTCGTCAAGTAGCGTGATATCAAGCACATCGCCACGCTTAATGAGACGGCCAGCGGTGTCGGCCAAGATTATATGGCGTAGCGACGTATCACGAAACTCGTAGTCGATGCTCTCGATACGCATCGCCTCACGCTGCTTAAGACGATATGTAAGGTGGGCACGGCGCTTGCGAGAGGTTGTATCCACATCGCACGTCACCGACGATGAGAAGTAACCCTTGGTCTGCATATATACCTCGAGGTTATCTATCGAGCGCTGCGTAAGGTCGTTATTGAGCAGCACTGGCTCCTCGCCAATCTTACGCTTAAAGTTATTCCACCAATTATCCTTCTCGGGGTTAGCCTTCTGGTAGATCCACACATAGAAGTTCATACCCAAGAATCGCTTATTTGGCGTCTGACGCACACGCTTAAGCAGGTCGTCACGCTCCTCGGTGATACGCTCCGCACGTGGGGTCTCGTCGTCGGCCTCGATATCTACTCTCGAAAGCAGATAGCTCCCCTCAGGTATTGAGCGTGTAACGCTACAGGCCGCAACAAAGATTACGACAAACAACATTACAACATATCTGAGTAGACGACGCATCTCCATCAGCGTTTTAACCATTTATACTCTCGACAAAACTTTTCCAACGCTCCTGCTCCGTGGTGTAACGCTCGATGGTAAAGCTAAACACCTCGCCATCAAAGCGTGCGCTACCCCACCACTCGAAGGTTGCATTTCCCTCAAGGCAAGTGACAATAGCATCACCCGCAATCCGCGTTGTACAACACACCTTGCCGCCACGATTGCGAACATCAACACGCCTACCCTGCTCAACAATCCCGAGTAGTGCTGCAGACGTTGCCGAGGCTGTCATCGCCGTGCCGCACGACAACGTGATGCCTGCACCTCGCTCATAGGTGGCAACAAATATCTGATTCTCTGCTCTCAGCTCATACAGCGAGACATTTACACCATTGGGGAACAGCTCTCTATGCTCTAAGACAACCTCGCCAAGGTGCTTAAGCAGCTCCATATCGATACTCTTCACCGCAGCCACGATGTGTGGGTTTCCGAGGTTGAGTGCCGTAAATCGGAGGTCAGCGTCAAGTGGCTCAATAACCCTGCCTACAAAACTCTCGCCATCGGTAAAGAAGGTAAAATCGTTGCTCCAGCGACGAATAGGGATATCCACCGAGAAGGCCTCGACACCCTCGGCAAGCGCCTCTGCCTTGGCTACCTGGTAGTCACGTCCCCCCGAACGCAACACTCCTGTTGCAAGGTAGCCACGCTCCGATGCAAGGCGTGCCACACAGCGTATGCCATTGCCACACATCTCGGCGTGAGTGCCATCGGGGTTGAGCATATCCATACCATATACCCCATCGTCGTAGCGCACAACGAGCAACAGACCATCGCTGCCGATGCCTCGCTCACGGTCACACGCAACACGAGCAAACGCCGACCAATCAACACGTTGCAACGCCTCGTCGAGCGTAGTATCTATCATTATAAAGTCGTTGCCCGAGCCGTGGCACTTGATAATCTCAAATTTTGTTAGGTCGCCTATCATAGGGTAAACAGCACTTTTTTCGCCCACCATTTTGGTGGTATATATTCGCTCAAAGTTACGATTTTTTTTGGTGGTGACAAAATATAATCCACACTTTAGATATTTTTGGCTCAAGATATTGCAAAATTGCTCGATTTTTTGTAATATTGTATTACGTTAAACTTATGTGCAAAAGTCTATGATCGAGAAGTTTATTATGGCCGGCGAAACGCCGATGCACGTTGCCGATAGCGAGCGTGGCGACAAGTGTGTGGTACTTCTACACGGATACCTCGAGTCGATGATCGTATGGGACGAGTTCGTCGCTCTGCTAACACCCCATTTTAGGGTTGTAACCCTCGACCTTCCAGGACACGGCATTTCGCTCATCAAGGGCGAGGTGCACACTATGGAGTATCTGGCCGAGTGCGTGGGCGAAACAATGGCGGCTCTTGGCATCGAGCGCTACTCGGTAGTTGGTCACTCGATGGGTGGCTACGTGGCTCTTGCGATGCTCGACAACTACTCAGATAGGCTCGACTCGGTAACCCTACTTAGCTCAACAACAGCACGTGACACGGATGAAAAGTGCGACCGTCGCCGTCGTGAGATAGAGCTTGTCAAGGCCGGCAAGAAGAGTATGATGGCACGTCTTGTTCCACACGCAGGCTTTGCACCGCAGAACGTAAAGCGTCTCAAGGATCGTGTCGAGGATATGGAGGAGCTTATACTCATCACCGAAGATGAGGGTGTTGTAGCCATCCTCGGCGGTATGATCGAGCGCAAAGATCGTGACGAGCAGCTACGCAACAGCGCAGTACGACATATGTTTATCTTTGGCCGCCACGACTTATATATCCCCAACGATGTTGCCGAGGAACTCGAGCGCACACACCCCGAGGCACGCACCACGTGGCTCGAGGAGTCGGGACATATGGGCTTTATCGAGGAGAGTGAAAAGTGCGCCCAGGCAATCATCGACTTTATCTTAGCATAGCGACTATTAACTTAACACACTACAACTATGAGACGTCTACTATCAATTTTTGCCGTAGCGGTGCTATGCTGCATATCTATTGCACCCAGCTACGCACAACGCCCAAAAGCCCCTGAGCGTCAAGCTCTCAGCGACACAGATTATGACTTTAGTCTATACGGCAATGTCAGCAGCATCAAGGTAAGTAATTACGACTTGGTAGTCCGTTCGGGCGTGGAGAGTAAAGGAGAGTTTTGGGACAGCAATGTTATGCAGTTCACCCCACGTGGCGACCTCTCGAAGGCAACAATTCATTTTGGTGAAGGAGTATTTTGTATCTGCACATACTCCTACGACCAGCAGGGCAGACTAATCAGTGCTGCGACACACGATGCTGATACTGGAAGTTATGAGGGTAAAAGTGTTTTCAAATATGGCGCAAATAACAAGGCAAGCGAAAAAATAGTCTACGAGCCAGATGGCTCAATATTATACAAGGAAGTATACAAGTATGATGCTCAACAACGTATATTAAGCGAAGCCACATACTATGACGGAAAACTATCATTAAAAGCTGTAAATACGTATGGTAGTAATGGTCTTATTAGTAGAGCTGTGGTGTATGATGAGCATGGCAAGGTGTTCATATCAAAGGAGTGGAAATATGATGGCTACAAGAATCTCATTCGTTTCACCAGCTACGACGAGTATGGCAATAAGTTTTATGAGGAGACCTACAAGTATGACTCTCGTGGCTATATGATATCATCAACGGAACAAAGTTTTGATGAATTTTATGAGACAGAGAATACCTATAAATATAAGTATGATGCCAAAGGAAACGTGATAGAGAAACGCACTTACGATTATTATGATAACAGATTAGTGCCTCATAGCATCACCATCTACACCATCAACTACAGGTAGTGTGCAGCCAAGGTAAATCACTTACGCACATATATATAGATACAACGAGGGGGCTGTCTGATGACAGCCCCCTCACTATTAGTTATAATCCGAAGATTAGATCATCTCAGACTTTAGGCCGACAACCAAGTCGTCGTAGTCACGAAGACCGGTACCACCTGGGATAGGATTACCTGTGATGACATTCTCCTTAAGATTAACAAGGTCGTCAGACTTGGCCTGGATAGCCGCCTCGTTAAGAACCTTGGTTGTCTCCTGGAACGATGCAGCCGAGATAAAGCTCGAGGTCTGCAACGCAGCACGTGTAATACCCTGAAGAACCTGGTTAGAGGTTGCAGGAACGATAGGACGTACCTCAACAAGAGCCATATCACGACGCTTGAGGGCTGAGTTCTCATCACGAAGCTTACGCATAGAGATGATCTGGCCTGGCTGAACATTCTGTGAGTCACCTGCAGCCGTAACAACAACCTTATCGTAGAGCTCGTCATTAACGTCCATAAACTCCCACTTATCAACAACCTGATCCTCGAAGAAGCGTGTATCACCTGGATCCTCGATCTTAACCTTCGACATCATCTGACGTACGATAACCTCGAAGTGCTTATCGTTGATCTTCACACCCTGCATACGGTAAACCTCCTGTACCTCGTTCACGATATACTCCTGAACCTTGGTAGGACCGAGGATGCGGAGGATGTCGCTTGGGGTGATAGCACCATCCGAAAGTGCCATACCTGCACGTACATAGTCGTTCTCCTGAACGATGATCTGACGTGACAGTGGCACGAGATACTTCTTAACATCGCCATCCTTCGATGTGATGATAATCTCACGGTTACCACGCTTAATCTTACCGAATGTTACCTCACCGTCGATCTCAGAAACGATTGCTGGGTTCGATGGGTTACGAGCCTCGAAGAGCTCGGTAACACGTGGAAGACCACCGGTGATATCGCCACCAGTCTTACCTACGGCACGTGGAATCTTGATAAGAATATCACCAGCGTGAATCTTGGCGTTGTTCTTAACCATGATATGTGCCGTTACAGGCAAGTTGTATGACTTAATCTCGTCGCCATCCTTATTAACGATCTTGATGACAGGGTTCTTAGTCTTATCCTTAGACTCGATAACCACACGCTCCGAAAGACCAGTCTGCTCGTCACGCTCCTCACGATAGGTGACACCCTCGATGATGCTCTCGTAGACGATCTTACCCTCAGACTCAGCGATGATAACTGCGTTATATGGATCCCACTCGCAGATCAAATCGCCCTTCTTAACATCTGAGCCATCCTTCATAAAGATGGTTGCACCATATGGAAGTGCGTGTGTATAGAGTGTAATATCGGTATTAGGATCAACAATGCGGAACTCCGACTGGCGCGACATAACGATGTCGATAGACTCGCCTGCGGCGTTCTTACCCTTGATCGTACGCAAATCCTCGATCTCGAGACGACCCTCATACTTAGATACTACGTTGGTCTCAACAGTTGAGCCACCTGCAACACCACCGACGTGGAACGTACGAAGTGTAAGCTGCGTACCTGGCTCACCGATAGACTGCGCTGCGATAACACCTACAACCTCACCCTTCTGTACCATACGGGCAGTGGCAAGGTTACGGCCGTAACACTTAGCACATACACCACGACGGGCCTCGCACGTAAGCACCGAACGAATCTCCACTGACTCGATAGGCGACTTCTCGATAGCCTCAGCAATCTCCTCGGTGATCTCCTCACCAGCACGGCAGAGAACCTCGCCTGTGGTTGGGTTGATAACATCGTTGAGAGCTGTACGGCCGAGGATACGATCGTAGAGCGTCTGCACAACATCCTCGTTACGCTTGATAGCCGTAGCTGTCAAACCACGCAACGTGCCGCAGTCCACCTCGTTGATGATAACATCCTGAGCAACATCCACCAAACGACGGGTCAAGTAACCCGCATCGGCAGTCTTAAGAGCGGTATCCGCCAAACCCTTACGAGCACCGTGCGTAGAGATGAAGTACTCGAGCACCGAAAGACCCTCCTTGAAGTTCGACAAGATAGGGTTCTCGATAACCTGCTGACCACCCTCAACACCCGACTTCTGGGGCTTTGCCATAAGACCACGCATACCTGAGAGCTGACGAATCTGCTCCTTAGAACCTCGAGCACCCGAATCAAGCATCATATATACAGGGTTGAAACCATCCTGATCGCTCTTTAGGGTGTTGATTACCTGATTGGTGAGCTTATTGTTGATGTTTGTCCAAATATCGACAATCTGGTTATATCGCTCGTTGTTGGTGATAAGACCCATGTTATAGTCGTCGATAACAGCATCGGCTGCTGCATAACCCTCGTCGATAAGCTGCTGCTTAACTTCTGGGATAACCACAGCATCGAGGTTAAACGACAGACCACCCTGGAATGCCATACGATAACCCATATTCTTGATATCGTCCAAGAACTTAGCCACCTTATCGGCACCTGCCTTCTTCATCACCACGGCGATGATATCACGCAACGAACGCTTTGTAAGCACCTCGTTGATATAGCCTACCTCTGAAGGGACATTCTGGTTGAACAAGATTCGACCAATGGTAGTCTCCTTCATCACGAATACCTCGTTGCCATGCTCGTCGAGGTCACGAACACGACACTGAACAACGGCGTGAAGCGCAGCACGCTTCTCGTTGTAGGCGATGATAGCCTCCTCAGGACCGTAGAACTTAAGACCTGTACCCTTAACACCTGGACGTGGCTTGGTGATGTAGTAAAGACCAAGTACCATATCCTGCGAAGGCACGGTAATAGGTGCACCGTTAGCAGGGTTAAGGACGTTGTGCGAACCAAGCATAAGGATCTGAGCCTCAAGGATTGCGGCATTACCAAGTGGGAGGTGCACAGCCATCTGGTCACCATCGAAGTCGGCGTTAAACGCAGTACATGACAGTGGGTGGAGCTGCATTGCCTTACCCTCGATGAGCTTAGGCTGGAAGGCCTGGATACCCAAACGGTGAAGGGTAGGAGCACGGTTCATCAATACAGGGTGACCCTTGATAACATTCTCCAAGATACCCCAGATAACAGGATCCTTGCGATCGATAATCTTCTTTGCCGACTTAACGGTCTTAACAATACCACGCTCGATGAGCTTACGGATAACGAATGGCTTATATAGCTCAGCCGCCATATCCTTAGGAATACCCATCTCGTGCATCTTAAGCTCAGGACCTACGACAATTACCGAACGTGCCGAGTAGTCTACACGCTTACCGAGCAAGTTCTGACGGAAACGACCCTGCTTACCCTTCAATGAGTCAGAGAGCGACTTCAAAGGACGGTTAGACTCGTTCTTCACAGCATTGCTCTTACGTGAGTTGTCGAACAACGAATCGACAGCCTCCTGCAACATACGCTTCTCGTTACGTAGGATAACCTCAGGAGCCTTAATCTCGATAAGACGCTTAAGACGATTATTACGAATGATCACACGACGATACAAGTCGTTAAGATCAGATGTAGCAAAACGACCACCATCCAGTGGCACCAAAGGACGAAGCTCTGGTGGGATCACTGGGATATCGGTAAGTACCATCCACTCAGGGCGGTTCTTGCCATTCGAAGCACGGAACGACTCGATGACGTTCAAACACTTGAGGGCCTCAGTCTTACGCTGCTGCGAGGTCTCCTTAGAGGCACGATCACGCAATGCATATGACATTGAGTCGAGGTCCACCTGCTTGAGCAGTGTGAGGATAGCCTCACCACCCATCTCGGCTACGAACTTCTCGGGATCGTCGTTGTCGAGCGACTGATTGCCCTTTGGGAGTGCTGCGAGAATGTCGAGATACTCCTTCTCCGAGAGTGTCTGAAGACGCTCTACGCCCTGCTCCTTAGCTGCACCAGCGTTGATAACAACATAGCGCTCGTAGTAGATGATAGCCTCGAGCTTCTTAGATGGGATACCGAGCAGGTAGCCAATCTTCGAAGGCAACGAACGGAAGTACCAGATGTGAACAACAGGCACAACCAACGAGATGTGGCCCATACGCTCACGACGTACCTTCTTCTCAGTAACCTCCACACCGCAACGGTCGCAGACGATACCCTTATAGCGAATACGCTTATACTTACCGCAGTGGCACTCATAGTCCTTCACAGGACCGAAGATACGCTCACAGAACAGACCATCACGCTCAGGCTTGTAGGTGCGGTAATTGATGGTTTCGGGTTTGAGCACCTCGCCACTCGACTGGGCACGAATCTCCTCAGGAGAGGCAAGACCAATCGAGATACGGCTATAACTGCTCATCTTATTATTATCTCTGTTAAATGACATAATGTCCAAAGTATTAAATCCGCATTAAATCGTTACTCAAGCTTTACCGAGAGAGCCAAACCACGCAACTCGTGCATAAGCACATTCATTGCCTCTGGGACACCCGGACGTGGGAGATTGTCACCCTTGACGATAGCCTCGTAGGCCTTAGCACGGCCGACAACATCATCCGACTTGATCGTGAGGATCTCCTGAAGGATGTTGGCTGCACCGAAGCCCTCCAAGGCCCAAACCTCCATCTCACCAAATCGCTGACCACCAAACTGTGCCTTACCACCGAGTGGCTGCTGAGTGATGAGTGAGTATGGACCGATAGAACGGGCGTGCATCTTATCGTCGATCATATGGCCCAGCTTAAGCATATAGATAACACCTACGGTTGCTGGCTGGTCGAAACGCTCACCAGTACCACCATCATAGAGGTAGGTACGTCCACTACGTGGAACACCTGCCTGTGCGGTGTACTCGTTGATCTGCTCGAGCGATGCACCATCGAAAATAGGCGTTGCGAACTTCAAACCAAGCTCCTTACCGGCCCAACCGAGAACTGTCTCATAGATCTGTCCAAGGTTCATTCGTGAAGGCACACCAAGTGGGTTAAGACAGATGTCTACGATAGTACCATCCTCCAAGAATGGCATATCCTCGTCACGTACAACACGGGCTACGATACCCTTGTTACCGTGGCGACCCGCCATCTTATCACCCACCTTAAGCTTACGCTTCTTAGCGATGTAAACCTTAGCCATCTTGATAACACCCGATGTAGGAATCTCATCACCATTGGTAAGGTTATACTTCTCACGATTTACTGCGGCTGCAACCTTCTTGCACTCAATAATATAGTTATTAATGATGAGCGAGATAAGTGCATCGTCGTGGTCGTCGCCAGTCCAGCGTGTCTGACCCAATGACATATAGCCATTAGCAACACCTGTCTTGCTATCGAAGCTTGTAGAGGCGATATCCTCGAGCATCTTCTGAGTGAACTTCTCACCTGCGGCATACAACTCTACGTTGTAGTAGTCGTAGATACCTGTGGTGGTCTTACCCTCAAGCAGACTCCAGAGCTTTGACACCAATATCTTTGTGAGGTCGGCAACCTTTGCTGCGTACTCGGCATCGAGCTGCTCCATCTGAGCCTTCTCCTGTGCTCGGTTACGCTTGCCATCCTTCTGATTGTGGCTATAGAGCTTAGTGTCGATAACAACACCGTGCAATGATGGCTGAGCCTTGAGCGAAGCATCCTTAACATCTCCAGCCTTATCGCCGAAGATAGCACGAAGGAGCTTCTCCTCAGGCGAAGGATCGCTCTCACCCTTAGGCGTAATCTTACCGATAAGAATGTCGCCAGGGGTAACCTTTGCACCGATGCGGATAATACCATTAGCATCAAGATCCTTAGTAGCATCCTCCGACACGTTAGGAATATCCGAGGTAAGCTCCTCAACACCACGCTTAGTGTCACGCACCTCCATGATATACTCATCGACGTGTACCGAAGTGAAGATATCCTCACGCTGGATACGCTCCGAGATCACGATAGCATCCTCGAAGTTGTAACCCTTCCAAGGCATGAACGCTACCTTAAGGTTGCGACCCAAGGCCAACTCACCCTTCTCGGTAGAGTAACCCTCGGTAAGGATCTGTCCCTTAGTAACCTTATCGCCTGTGAGCACAGTAGGCTTAAGCGTAACTGTGGTGTTCTGGTTTGTACGGCGGTAGCGTGGAAGCTCATAAATAGTAACCTCAGGAGCAAATGTTGCGAGCTGCTCGTCGCGCGAGCGGTCGTAACGGACCTCGATGCGTGTAGCGTCGGCAAATACTACCTCGCCATCGCCCTCGGCAACAACCTGAATACGGCTATCTACAATCATATCCTTCTCAATACCTGTACCCACGATAGGAGCCTCGGCACGTACCAATGGAACGGCCTGGCGCATCATGTTCGAACCCATCAGCGCACGGTTAGCATCGTCGTGCTCAAGGAACGGAATAAGGCTCGCTGCGATAGAGGCAACCTGGTTAGGTGCAACGTCTACAAGATCAACCTCCGTGTCACGAACAACAGGGAAGTCGGCACCAAGACGGGCCTTGATACGCTCGGTATTTAGGAAGTGACCATCGTCCGAGAGCTGCTCGTTCGACTGTGCCACAACCTGTCCCTCCTCCTCCTCAGCAGAGTAGTAGCGGATGTTGTCGTTGTTGAGATCCACGACACCATTCTCCACCTTGCGGTAAGGGGTCTCGATGAAGCCCATATCCGAAATCTTGGCATATACGCACAACGACGAAATAAGACCAATGTTTGGACCCTCAGGCGACTCGATAGGACAGAGGCGGCCATAGTGTGTGTAGTGTACGTCTCGAACCTCGAAACCTGCACGATCACGCGAAAGACCACCAGGACCCAACGCCGAGAGACGACGCTTGTGCGTGATCTCTGCCAATGGGTTGATCTGATCCATAAACTGCGACAGCTGGCTGGTTCCGAAGAACGAGTTCACCACGCTTGCCAAGGTCTTGGCATTGATCAGATCCTCTGGGGTGAAGACCTCGTTGTCACGAACGTTCATACGCTCACGAATAGTACGTGCTATACGCACCAAGCCTACAGAGAACTGGTTGGCAAGCTGCTCACCCACAGTACGTACACGACGATTCGACAAGTGGTCGATATCATCAACGTCGGCCTTTGAGTTGATAAGCTGGATCAAGTACTTGATGATCTCGATGATATCCTCACGTGTGAGTGTGCGGATAGCAGGATCTATCGAGAGATCCAACTTCTTGTTGATACGGAAACGACCCACGTCGCCAAGGTCATAGCGCTTATCCGAGAAGAAGAGCTTGTCGATGACATCGCGTGCCGTAGCCTCATCGGGTGGCTCCGAGGCGCGCAACTGCCTATAGATATATACGACAGCCTCCTTTTCGGAGTTACATGGATCCTTATGTAGTGTGTTGTAGATTATCGAGAAGTCGATACCCGAAGGGTTGTCGTTGTGCAAAAGAATAGTCTTTGCGCCAGACTCGATAATCTGGTCGATGTGCTCCTCCTGAAGCTCCACCTCGCGATCAACGATAACGTTGTGACGCTCGATAGATACTACCTCACCGGTATCCTCATCTACGAAGTCCTCGACCCATGTTGAAAGTACACGTGCGGCGAGCTTACGGCCGATGTTCTTCTTGAGGTTGGCCTTAGTAACCTTCACCTCGTCGGCAAGGTCGAAGATCTCAAGAATCTGCTGGTCGCTCTCAAAACCGATAGCACGCAAAAGAGTTGTTACGGGCAACTTCTTCTTACGGTCGATGTAGGCATACATCACGTTGTTGATATCCGTAGCAAACTCAATCCACGAACCCTTGAATGGGATGATACGTGCAGAGTAGAGCTTTGTACCATTGGTGTGCATGCTCTGGCCGAAGAATACGCCAGGCGAGCGGTGTAGCTGCGATACAACCACGCGCTCAGCACCGTTGAAGATGAAGGTACCACGCTCTGTCATGTAGGGGATAAGGCCGAAGTAAACATCCTGTACCACTTCATCGAAATCCTCGTGCTCCTTGTCGGTACAGTAGAGCTTAAGCTTAGCCTTAAGAGGTACACTATACGTCAAACCACGCTCCAAACACTCTTCGATAGTGTATCGAGGCTGGTCGATGTAATAGTCGATAAACTCCAAAACAAAGTTGTTTCGGGTGTCTGAAATCGGGAAATTCTCGCTGAACACCTTGTAGAGGCCCTCGTTCTTACGATTCTCGGCTGTGGTGTCAAGCTGGAAGAAATCTCGGAATGATTTAAGCTGAATCTCCAACAAATCAGGATATGGCACCCTGTTCTTGATTGTCGAAAAGCTTATTCGCTGTTGTTGTGTTGTGGACATATAATCCAAAAAGTTAAAGTGAAGTTTTACACTATTGACCTATCACCGGCCGCTAGATATACGGCACTGATCGTTGGGTATCTTACCTACGCTCAAAACTTTGTGAAGCCTGCCCGGTCTACCGAAGCCTGCCCTGTTTACTAAAGCCTGACTCTTTACTGAAGCCCGCCCAGTCCACTGAAGCGTGACCCCTTCGCTGAAGATTGACCGTTGGGTTACATACCTCGCACTCTCCTAACATCACGGCAAGACGACACAACATCCATCTCGCTAGCACCAAAGAGCAACGATATAGGCATAAGCCGAAAAAATGCGGAACATATCTATCCCGCTAATGCCCTCAGTGTCACGCATGTACACTCTGAGAGCATTGAATATTCTAATAGTCGGGCACAGCCTTATGATGCACTCCCGAATATTAGACCACAAAAGGCATAGAGCTTACACGGAGTAAGCTCTACACCTTATTTGGTGTTAGATACTAAAGTAATAATTACTTAAGCTCAACCTCTGCACCAGCCTCCTCGAGTGAAGCCTTGATAGACTCAGCCTCCTCCTTAGAGATACCCTCCTTAACGGCCTTAGGTGCACCATCAACCAATGCCTTAGCATCGCCCAATGTCAAACCAGCTACCTCCTTAACAACCTTGATAACCTGGAGCTTAGCCTGACCAGCGCTCTTCAAGATTACATCGAAAGTAGACTTCTCTGCAGGAGCAGCCTCACCTGCGCCAGCAGCGGGAGCAGCAACTGCAACAGCTGCAGCAGCGGGCTCAATACCATACTCCTCCTTGAGGATAGTAGCCAATTCGTTTACCTCCTTAACAGTCAAGTTAACCAACTCTTCTGCCAATACCTTTACATCTGCCATAGTTGTGTAATTTTATTAAAATTTGTTTTTTTGTTCTTTGTAAATTAATTGTTTCTCTCCTCGAGAGCCTTAACGAGGCCCGCGATCTTCTGACCTGCATTTGACTGCAAAGCAGAAATAACGTTCTTAGCAGGCGACTGCAAGAGCAATACGATATCGCCAATAAGCTCCTCGCGGCTCTTGATGTTGCACAAAGCGTCAAGCTGGTTGTCACCAACATAAACGCAACCCTCAACATATGCTGCCTTCAATACTGGCTTGTCGTTCTTCTTGCGGAACTCCTTGATGAGCTGCGCAGGAACCTTACCAGTCTCGGTGAACATAATTGATGTTGAGCCCTTCAATACTGCTAAAAGATCAGCATCAGCCTTACCAACATTCTCCAAAGCCTTGCCAAGCAAAGTGTTCTTAACAACAACAAGCTTGATCTTCTTCTCGAAGCACTGGCGACGCAATGTTGCGGTCTGCTCAGCGTTCAAAGCCTCGATGTCGGCCAAATAGAAGTGAGGGTAGGCGTTGAGCTGCTCGGTAAGGCCGTTAATCACGGCCATCTTTTCTTGCTTAGTCATAATCTCTATCCTCCTTCAATTACTTTGTTTCTACTGATTTAGGATCAACCTCGATACCAGGGCTCATAGTTGTAGAGAGATAGATGCTCTTTACATATGTACCCTTAGCTGCTGAAGGCTTGAGCTTGATGATTGTGCTCATCACCTCGTGAGCATTATCAACGATCTGCTCGGGAGTAAACGATACTTTACCAATAGCAGTGTGGATAATACCATACTTATCAACCTTGAAGTCAATCTTACCTGCCTTAACCTCCTGAACAGCCTTAGCTACATCCATTGTAACTGTACCTGTCTTAGGGTTAGGCATCAAGCCACGTGGACCCAAAATACGACCGAGAGCACCAACCTTACCCATTACATTAGGTGTAGTGATGATCACGTCTACGTCTGTCCAACCGCCCTTGATCTTCTCGATGTACTCGTCAAGACCTACAAAGTCAGCGCCAGCTGCCTGTGCCTCGCTCTCCTTATCAGGAGTACAAAGCACCAAAACGCGTACAGTCTTACCTGTACCGTGTGGCAACGTAACAACGCCACGAACCATCTGATTAGCCTTACGAGGATCTACGCCGAGACGCACGTCGATATCTACTGAAGCATCAAATTTCGTAAAGGTAATTTCCTTTAGAAGAGCGGCAGCCTCAGAAAGCTTGTACGCCTTGTCTTCGACCTTTGCGTAGGCAATCTTTTGATTTTTTGTCAACTTACTCATTCTTGTAATTTTCGTTACATGTTAGGAAATTCACCAACTACGTTGATACCCATACTGCGTGCAGTACCAGCTACCATACGCATAGCAGCCTCAATAGTGAAGCAGTTCATGTCAGGCATCTTACCCTCTGCGATCTCTTTTACCTGATCCCATGTTACCTGACCAACCTTCTGACGGTTAGGCTGAGCCGAACCAGACTGAATCTTGGCTGCTTCCTTGAGCTGAATGGCTACCGGTGGCTGTTTAACTACAAAGTCAAACGACTTATCGCTGTAAACAGTGATGATTACCGGAAGAACCTTACCTGCCTGAGCCTGTGTGCGAGCATTGAACTGCTTGCAAAAGTCCATGATGTTTACACCCTTAGAACCCAACGCAGGACCTACTGGAGGTGAGGGGTTTGCGGCACCACCTTTGATCTGCAATTTAATAAATGCAGCAACCTCTTTTGCCATAATTTTCCTTGGTTAATTATTCTTTTTCAACTTGTGTAAAGCTCAACTCCATAGGAGTCTTGCGGCCAAAAATCTTCACACTCACGGTGAGTTTACGATGCTCGTTATCGACACTCTCAATGGTACCTTGGAAGCTTGAGAATGGACCGTCTGTAACCTTGACGGTCTCGCCGACGAAGAACGGAGTCTCGTTCTCCTCCTCCTTCTGACTTAGCTCATCGACAAGTCCGAGAATACGGCTAACCTCCTGTGGACGTAGAGGTGTAGGATTCATCTTACGACTATCTTCCTTGGTATCACCCAAGAAGCCAAGTACATTAGGTATGTTGCGAATGATTATTGGTATTTGACCTACGAAGGCAGCCTCAATCAGGACGTAACCTGGATATGAGACCTTCTCCTTAGATACTTTTTTGCCATTACGGATAGTATAGACCTTTTCGGTCGGAATAAGTACCTGTGAGATGTAGTCCTCCAGATGGCTATGACGAATCTCGGCCTCGATATACTCTTTGACCTTCTTCTCCTTACCACCGATGGCACGCACTACATACCACTGTTTAGTAATCTCTCCCATTATTGTCTAATGATTATGCAATATTATCCCAACAAGTTGTAGATGCCATTCATCACACCCTTGAAGACAAAATCCATAACGAGTACAACCAATGCAAAGATAACCGATGCAACCATAACAACCTTAGTCGATCCAGCAAGCTGTGTGAACGAAGGCCAGGTTACCTTGTTTACCAATTCGTTGTACGAATCTTTGAAGTACTTAAACATAATTTCTTACTTTTTTAATTAGCAGGAGCAGAGAGATTCGAACTCCCATCAACGGTTTTGGAGACCGCTATTCTACCCTTGAACTATGCTCCTAAGTAAGAGGCAGGCATCACCTGCCTCTTTGATATTTTATGGTTGGTGATTACTCAATAACCTTCAATACCTGACCTGCACCTACTGTACGGCCACCCTCGCGGATTGCGAAACGGAGACCCTCGTTCAATGCTACAGGGTAGATCAAGGTAACAGTGATAGTTACGTGGTCACCTGGCATAACCATATCTACGCCCTCTGGGAGTGATACCTCACCGGTAACGTCCATAGTACGGAGATAGAACTGAGGACGGTACTTGTTGTGGAATGGAGTGTGACGGCCACCCTCCTCCTTCTTGAGGATATAAACCTCAGCGGTGAACTTAGTGTGAGGAGTGATTGAGCCTGGCTTAGCAACAACCATACCACGCTTTACCTCCTTCTTGTCGATACCACGCATCAAAAGACCTACGTTGTCACCAGCCTCACCCTCATCGAGGAGCTTACGGAACATCTCAACGCCAGTACAAGTTGATGTACGGATCTTCTCGTCCAAACCAATGATCTCAACAGGATCACCTACGTGGATGATACCAGTCTCGATACGACCAGTTACTACGGTACCACGACCAGTGATTGAGAATACGTCCTCAACAGGCATCAAGAAAGGCTTCTCGTTATCACGTGGAGGAATCTCGATGTAGTTATCAACATTCTCCATAAGCTCGAGAACCTTCTGCTCCCACTGTGGCTCACCATTCAAGCCACCAAGAGCTGAACCGCGGATAACAGGAGCGTTATCGCCGTCGAAGTCGTACTTAGAGAGAAGGTCACGAACCTCCATCTCAACGAGGTCAAGCATCTCAGGATCGTCTACCATATCGCACTTGTTCAAGAAAACAACGATACGAGGAACGTTTACCTGCTTAGCAAGAAGTACGTGCTCGTTAGTCTGAGGCATAGGACCATCAGTAGCAGCAACTACAAGGATAGCGCCATCCATCTGAGCAGCACCAGTTACCATGTTCTTAACGTAGTCGGCGTGACCTGGGCAGTCTACGTGAGCGTAGTGACGACCTGCAGTCTGATACTCTACGTGAGCAGTGTTGATGGTGATACCACGCTCCTTCTCCTCAGGTGCGTTATCGATAGAGTCGAATGAACGAAGCTCTGAAAGACCCGCCTTTGCGAGAACAGTAGTGATAGCAGCAGTAAGAGTAGTCTTACCGTGGTCAACGTGACCGATAGTACCGATGTTCACGTGCGGTTTCGAACGATCAAATTTTTCTTTTGCCATAGTAATATAAGTTTTAAGTTTTTGAAGTTACTTAATCTTCTTGTTAATCAACAAATTGCGCAACACCCACCACCTCTTCGTTACGAAGGGATGGCTTGGCGCACCGCACTTGCCTTAGTGAGCGGAAGACGAGGCTCAAACTCGCGACCCATAGCTTGGAAGGCTATTGCTCTATCAACTGAGCTACTTCCGCAAAAATACACCGTTCAGAGCTCGCTTCTCTCATTGTTATTGAGGATAGCACTGCAACTCCAACCGGCGTCAAAAAAGAGTGGGAAGAGATGGATTCGAACCACCGAAGGCGTGCGCCAGCAGATTTACAGTCTGCCCCATTTGGCCACTCTGGTATCTTCCCGATATGTGAATCCCCGAACGAGGACCCGCACGTTTAAGAGCCGATGGAGGGATTCGAACCCCCGACCAGCTGATTACAAATCAGCTGCTCTGGCCAACTGAGCTACATCGGCATTAACCGTATCGAGTTGCAAAGGTACGAACTTTTTTCTAATATGCAAATTTTTCTCAAACTTTTTTCGAAAAAAATTTCGTACGCTCTATCAAAGAACTTCTTTTCCGTTGTTGCAAGCCACTCATTTTCAGGACTCAGGCCTCTCCAATCTACGACCCTTATCTTCACATCCCTCGGCCCTCAATCTTCAAGACTCACGTCCCTCCAATCTACGACTCTCAGCCCTCAATCTACGACTCTCGACCCAGCAGGCTACTACCTTCGCCCCTTGTCTCTGCGACCCTGAGTATTGGCACCCTGGAGGTTGGCGGAAAATCGAGTGCAAATATATAACTATTTTGTGAAATGAGAAATAGTAATCGCAACTTTTTTTTGTTTTGGTATCACTTTTTTGTTTTTATGGAGGTATTTGGGGGGATACCTATATATATTATAGGGCTACCAGCGCACCGATGCGGCTACTACTGTCGATATCTTGGAGCGGAAGTCAAGTAGTGTGCGCTTCGATGATGAGTGTACATAGTTGGTGAGTATTATCACCGCCATGTCGAGCTCTGGGTCGATGACTATCGATGTTCCTGTTGCTCCTGTGTGGCCTATCGCTGCTGGTGTGAATAGGTCACCTCCTGTCTGTGAGCATGCAGCATAGTTCTCCCATCCTATGGTTCGGCCAAACGTCTCATATCCCATGGGACGTGTGAGTATGGCGTTTACACCTCGTGGCGAGAGTATATCAACACCCTGCCAGCTACCCCTGTCAAGCAACATTGACACGTATATTGCCAGGTCGTCCAGCGTTGAGAATAGTCCGGCATTTCCCGACACGCCCCCCATACCATCGCGCGATAGAGGGTCATTGACTATGCCTGGAGCCTTACCACTCTTCTCTGTTGGTGCACACATCGCCGCATAGTGTGCATCGGGCAGATAACGAGTGTTGCTCATACCTAAAGGCTCAAAAATGTTCTCCTTCGCATACTTGTCTATCGGCTCTCCTGTTACCACTTCGACGATACGTCCGAGCACTATGTAGTTTAGGCAGCTGTATATGCACTTTGTGCGTGCTACTGCCCAACGGTCGCAACGTGCGATATAGGATATCACAACATCGGGATTTGGCAGCTTCGCCTCGGGGTTCTCTGCGAGTATCTTGCCTGGCGACACATAGGGAGGCAGCCCCGATGTGTGCGTCAAAAGATCTACTACTCTTATCTGCACCGTATCCTTAGGCGTCTCTGTCGCTGCCCAGCCACGAAATTTAGGTATATACTTATCTACCCTATCGCCCAAACATATCTTACCCTGCTCTACGAGCTGCATCACCGATGTCGCCACTGCCACAGGCTTTGTCAGCGAGGCGAGGTCAAATCGTGTGTCGAGCGTCATCGGCTGCTTTGCCCCCGCCAGCTGACGATGCCCGTAGCTCTTCTTGTATACCATCTTACCATCGCGTATCACTCCAATCACCGCTCCTGGGAAGGCCCCCTCGTCGAGATACTCCTCCACAACTCGGTCTATCTGCGATAGGCGGTTGCCATCGAGACCCACGCTCTCGGGTGTCGCCTCGCTCAGTGCTGTTGCCGAGACACTGACATTTGAGGCTTGCACCTCCGTACGATTAATGCCATAGATGCCCGCAACAATAAATAGAGCACCTACCACGATAAACCCAAATATGGATAACGTTACACGCTTCTTCTCATTCATAGTTATATGGGATTAGTGAGTTACGGTCTTCGAACCAAGATTTAGGACCAATACGCCAGCTACTATCAAGGTGAGGCCGATTATTGCTGGGAGGTCGAGCTGCTGTTTGAGTATCACCACGCCGAGCAGAGCTATAAGCACCATTCCTGTGCCCGCCCATACAGCATAGGCAATACCCACAGGCATAGTGCGCACCGTGAGGTTTAGGAAATAGAGTGCAGCAAGATATGTCACAAGGGTGGCTACCGTGGGCCATAGACGTGTGAAACCCTCGGTATATTTGAGTAGTATGGCCCATGCCACCTCGAATACTATGGCAAGGGCGAGAAATAGATACTGGCGCACGGCGATGAGTTGTTACGGTTGTTGTTTCGTCGAGCAACATTGGAGGTGACTAAAAAGTTAATTAGCCACCTCCGTTTTGAAGTGACCCCAAAAGTTTGGACAAAAAACTTTTGGGGTTTCATTATGCGCAAAAAACACGATTATGTAGCATTACTCAAATATATGAGGATGCTCGAAGATGGTTACTCGGTCAAATC
>JAFQTX010000042.1 GCA_017408825.1 Alistipes sp. | reverse complement strand
TATACGAAATTCCCTGCAATTTACGCAATAAATAATTAACAAATTTAGAGTCAATCAAGTATTAGACACAATATTAGTTTTAAGCAGAATAAATAAAATAGTATATTTTGCATTGATTTATGAGGCATTGAAATGGCAAGTGTAGTAAATATCATCAACACCATAACGTCACGAGTTATTTATCTGCGCACATTAGAACACATTTGGGTAGATTGCGAAACCATTACCAAAGGCAACAATGCCGTAACTGCCCGTTGTAGAGTTATAAATCGTGAGGGGACGTGGCGTATAAAGTGTTACACGCGTCACAAGGCAAACCTAAGGCTGATATATGGCGATGAATACTACCCTAACGAGCTGGGAGTATACTCAATAGGTGGCAAGATTGAGTATATCGACGTTGTCCTACAACCCTGGGTCGAGGGCAAAACACTTGATAGCTACATCGGTTGTGACGATAGCGACTACGTAGCACTGAGCAGGGCCTTCGATCGCTTAGCTCTCGACACCCTGAATGCCAAATATGCACACGGTGACATCAAACCCGAGAATATCATTGTGGGCGAGAATTTTAAGATGACCCTCATAGACCACGACGCTATGTGGCGACCCGAGTATAAGCTATACACCGCTGAGGAGATTGGCACCGAGGGGTATAGACATCCCAATCGTGACTTCAGCCACTATACTAAGACCATTGACGACTACCCTCTTGCCATCATCGCCACAACGCTTGCAGCACTGGCACTCGACTATTCGGCGATGAAGCAGCATATCAAGCACGACAAAACAGTGCTCACACCCCAACTATGCATCAACGGCAAAGATCCAGCGCTTAACGAAGCTATGCGCCTATTCCTCGAGCACAACGATGCTGCACACTACCGCATTGCCCGAGGGCTACAATCGCCACATATCGTAATAAACGGTCTGCGTGACTATTTTTACTACGCTTTCACACCCATCCATAGTCCATTGCCTCAAGATATTGTTCCCGAGCGCTCAAACAATCTATGGGGATACCGCTCGTGCGGCGAATGGGTCCTACCACCCTTATACGACGCTTGCGTACTACCCCAAAGTGGCAAGTGTGATGTTATACTCAACGGCCACCAGATAGAGCTCGAGGTCAAGGAGAGCACCACGCTCGAGGAGCAGGCGCGAACGAAACAGCACGATGAAACCATAGAGCAAGAGATAGATCGCAAAAGTAGGCTTATGATCAAGCTTAAGCGTGACGTAGAACCCGCCCTAAATATTCTCTTCAACAGGTTTTGGATAAAGGAGAACACACGGCCGAACAGTGGCAAGAGGTGGACAATCTACGAAGATGAGATACTTGTGTGCTACATTGCCGATGGATACTCCATAAACACCATAGCACGCACCCTCGGTCGTAGCAATGCGGCCGTACGCAGACATATTAGCGACCTGAACATTCCCATTCCCAAGAAAAAGCGAGCACTACGCAAGCCATATATCCCTCACAAACGTCGCAAGTAGCGAGGCTATATTTTTTGCAAGATATGATGCGCCCTATCCTCCACAAAACGACTCAGCTCGGGAGTATCTACTATCTCGATATCATCCATTAGGCCCATAACAAAACGGCCTACACCGAGATAGTTACACACCTTCGTATCGAGCATCCAGCACCCTTTACCCTCCTGAGTAATATCTCGCTCGGCTAATGGATACTCCTCAATAAGGAGGTTGCGAGCCAGCATACCTAAGCGCAGCTGTACACGATGCTGTTCAAAGCCCGTCATACGGAAGACATCTATAAACCCTTGCGAATGTCTATCTTGATATTTCCACTCGTCATCAAGCAGATCTACTGCACCGATGCGTGATAGCTTAAACAGCTTGTTCATACCGCTACGTGGCTCATAGCACCACACCTGAACATAGTTTGTCGTAAAACCAAAAGGCTCGACAAGCCTGCTTCGCACCCCTGTATGTGGCGAGGCATAGTCCACGAGTGTCACCTGACGATGTTGCTCCATTGCCTCAAGCAGCAAGTTTACGTTAGTAGCATTCTTACCTCGCACAATACTCGAGGCCATTGACGTACAGTTATATACTGCCGTAAGTTTCTTGCGTAGGTTCTGCTTGAGCATATTTGTATCATCCAGACCCTCGATTAGCTGATTTACGATGTGCGCCTCCTCATCTGTAAAGTGCACGAGCTGTGATATATCCTTAAAGTAGCGGCTCTCCTTACCAAGTTTGTAGACACCGCCCTCGAGCTTCTGCACCACGAAGCCAGCATCCTTGAAAGTCTCGATATAGCGATATATCGAGCGATACGAGGTATCAAGCCTCTCAGCAAGGTCGTTGATAGTATAGTTTACGTTTGTTGTCATCAGCTTCATCAGGCGAAGCATACGTTCAAGTTTTGGCTGATCCATAGTCGTGTGTGATTTACTATGTAAAGGTAGTAATAATTTTCCACACTATGACAACATGCGTCAAAAAAAGAGCCAAACCCGAAGGCCTGGCTCTTTTCATTAGCGTGTGTGTTTATATACTACAACTCAGTGAGTGAGTCAGCAGCGTACTGGAACTTACCCTGCTCAACAACATCAAATGTGAACGAGTAGTTCTTATTAGGGCCATAGCAGTACACCTTGACAACTATCTTCTTGTAGTCATCGATGGTTACCTCAGGATACATGTAGCCAAGCACCTCAGCGAATACCTCTGCCGAGTTCTCCTTGAGCTTAGCAAGGATCTCGTCATCTGTCAAGTCGCCCATGCCAGCGGCTGCAAAGCCACCCTTAACGGCTGAAGGACGCCAATCCATATTGCCAAAGTATGCCGAAGCGCCTGTGTAGAACTCGTTATTACCGTAGTTCGAAACCCAGTAGTTACCTGCTGGCAACGCACCATTGATCATAACCTTCTCGGTAGAGATAATCTCGCCGGCATTGTCACGTGCAGGTGCGCCCATAGGCACATCCTTAAAGTCGTAAACCCAGTTTACGCAGTACTGATAGAATGCCTTTGTATCTGCGCCTGATGTGTTGGTATAGTCAAGCTCCAACGTACGGTCAATCTCCCAGATGCCCTCTACCTTACGGAACTGGTCGGTCTTATCAGCAAAGTAGATTGTCTTTGTCCACTCGCCATTGAATACATACTCATCAACCTTCCACGATGTAGCACCACCAGCATAGCAGCGGAAGCCTACGTAGAGCTTATCATCAACCTGAGCATAAGGATACTTCTGAGCAAGGAACTGAGGAAGGTAGTTATCCTGTGTAGGGTTAGTGAAGTTACCATAACCCTGACCCATAGATGTGTAGTCCGAAGGCTGAACAGCTACGATATCAGTAGCCTCGTAAGCAGTACCATTGAACTTGAAGTAAGCATAACGCTTCTCGCTCTTAACCTTGAGTGCAAGTGCCGTAGCAGTTGGAGCAGTCTCTATAGAGGTTACAACCATATTGATGTACTTACCACCCGACAATGAGGTGAAATAGCCGTAGATAGTACACTCCATACCATCTGCAAGCTGTACCTTAAGCTCATCCGTTGCACCATAGAAGCTACCCTGAGCTGTTGTTGCACCAGGGAGGATAAAGTTGTAGTAGTTGCCGTTGATAGCAACCGTACCTGTCATCTTAGCGTAGTAAGCATACTCATCATTTACACGTGTAGTGAGCAGCTCATCAGCCATAGCACCTGTAATCTCCATTGGAGCAGGATAAGTTACGGTAGTTGTGCCTATCTTCTCGATAGTGATATCAGCAGTGCCAATCTGGAAGCCCTTACCATATGACGAGATAGTACCTGAAACCGATACTACGTCACCAACCTCATAACCTGAGGTCTTGAAAAGGAGGAGTGAGCCGCCATTATCAGTGAGGATAGGGCCCTGAGTAGACACAGCCGAGATATAGCCATTAACCTCTACGAAGTCGCCCAATACTGCCGAGCCAAGAACTGAACTATAAGAGTTAGTCTCCTCGCCACCACCGATAGCTGGCTCCTCATCAACGCTTACAACAACAACGTTGATGTACTTGCCGCTTGAGATAGATACGAAGTAACCATATATTGTAGCCTCCTGACCCTCAGTGAACATAGCCTTTACCTCATCAGTAGCACCATATATGCTACCCTGAGCAGCCTCGGTACCCTCCATGATGATGTTGATATAGCCCTTATCAGAGATTGAAGGAGTACCTGTGAACTTAACAAACTGAGCGTAGTCGTTGTCAGTGCGTGAAGTAAGCAATGCCTCCATAGCAGCGCCATCCAACTCTACGGGGGTAGGATAAGTTACCGATGTAGTACCTGTCTTCTCAACAGTAGCACTGCTGGCAGCAATCTGGAAACCTTTGTTGTAAGCCGAGATAGTACCCGATACAGTTACCTCATCGCCAATAGCAAGGTCAGCACCCTTAAAAAGGAGAATTGAGCCTGTAGCATCTGTGATGATAGGACCCTGGGTAGATAGTGCAGATACATAACCCTTAACCTCTACCGCATCGTCCAACCCTGCTGAGCCAAGCACTGACGAGTACTTAGGGCCCTCTGGCTGGTCAGGATTTTCGGGAGTCTCAGGCTCCTCAGTGGCAGGCTCCTCGGCAGAGTAGTTGTAGGTAACAACAACATACTCACCCTCACGAGCATCATCTGCAACAGGGATAACGGTCCTGAGCTTGTTTACAGTCTTAGGAGTAAGCGCCGCAGCGTAGTCCTCCTCCGAACCCCAAATGGTCTTGTAGTCATCCTCCGTGAGCGTATACTCAGTAGCAGCGTTCATAGCCTGAACATCGTGTGGGATGTCGAGAGCCATAGTATAGGTGATGAGTGCCAATGAGCCGTTATCGTAAGTAGGATAACCAGCAGCAAGCCAACCAGGAACATAGGTAGCAGCCTCATCCTGCGATGCGAAATACTTATTCTTGCTGATAGCCGAGAGAGCAGCTACAGCCTCCTCGCCAGCAGCCTCGGCGATAGCCTTGTTTGCGCTATTCTTAGCGATAGCAGCGTAGTCATCCTCCGAGAGAGTGATCTCCATCTCCTGAACGTTGGTAATATCGCCATTGTTGTCGTAGCCAGGGAGATAGTTCTCGTTGAAGTAGTCGGTCTGGCAGCCTACGCCCATAAGAGCTACACCAGCCAAGAGAGCAATTTTTCTAAAAATATTCTTTGTCATAGTCGTTGTAGCTTTTAGAAGTTAATCTTAAGACGTACGGTATATGTGCGGCCGAAAGAGTACATAACAGCGTAGCAATCCTGCCAGCCCTTAGAGTCGGTAGCACACTGAGCGTCCATCACGTAGTTATAGTCATAGAGGTTATTTACGTTACCGTAGAGTGTAGCATTGAGTTTACCAAGCTTGAACGAGTAGCTTGCCGAGAGGTCTACCTGGTGACCCACTGGTATCTTCCAAGGATCGTTTACGGTTGTAGTTGTGTTAGCCACAGCTGTTGAGCCGAGGTAGAAGTCGGCGTAGTTACGAGCGTAGAGGTTGAAGTTAGCGCTAAGACGCAAGCCCTTGAATGGGAAGAGGTCTACACCCACAGCAGCAGTAGTCTGTGCAGAGCCTGCCACGTGAACACCCTTCTGCTCGAGCTCAATCCAAGCGTGATCCTCAGCCATAATGCCTGAAGCCACAGTACCATCCATCTTAGCGGTCATAGGCTGACCCTGAGAGTCGTAGTAGTAACCACGAGCGTTGCTCGACCATACCCAGTCACCCCACGAGAGCATACCTGTGAGGTTGATCCAGCGTGCTGGCTTATAGCGGAGGTCGAGCTCAACACCTGCGTGGCGAGCGTCGATACCTGTGAGGTTTACACGTGCGTAGTCGCCATTAGACATAAGCTTTGAACGAACATCAGACTTATCCATCCACAAAGTGTAGTAAGCATTGAGGTTCATCGCAAACTTCTCAGTACGTAGACCATATCCACCCTCTACCGAGAACACCTTCTCGTTTACAGCATCAGGGTTGGTCATATGGCTTGTTGTAGACTGCAAGAATGCACCACCCGAGAAGAATGGGGCACGTGAGATATAACCCACGTTGAGGAAGAGGTTAGATGACTCAGTAACATTGTAGTTCACACCAGCCTTAGCTGTGAAGCCTACAAAGTTGATAGTCTCAGAGCGCTGGTGTGCCTCGTCGTAGTAGAAGCGATCGACACGCCAGTAGCCAGTGTTCGACACCGAACCAGAGACGAAGGCATTAACCTTGCCACGCGAATACTCGAGCTGTGCGAAAGCACCCTCCTGATGTACGTGACCATCGTAGTCACGATATACGATATCGCCTACGCCAAGTTTCTCATACTTCCAGTTAGGATCGGCAGCAGCAATATTGTTCTCAGGCTTTACGTTCTTACGGTCGCCATCGTCGATAAAGTAAGCACCATCATAGAGGTCGATAATCTCGTTGGTGTGCTCACCTACGTAGTAACGAACATCGACACCAGCCGATAGCTCCAAGCCAGGGAGGATCTCGTTAGTGTAGGTAGACAACAAGCCATACCACATATGGTTGTTCACCGACTTAGACATCACCATACGTGAGCCATCGAGGCTCTCGGCATTCATATCCTGAATTGCACCATAGTCGAAAGTACCGTCCGACTTACGGAAGTTGTACAGGAGCTTACCATTAGATGAGCCATTCCACATAGCACGATCAGCCGATGTACGACCCTGACCAGAGTAGCCCGAGCCACGACCGATAGACATATATAGAGCTGTCGAGAGTGACGACTTATGGTCGATCTGCCACTGGTGGTTGAGCGAAATTTGAGGCTTGTGATACTCGTTTACCATCGACGAGCGCTCCTTGCCATTGCGGTCGAAACCATACACAGCGTTATAGCGATACTTATCCTTCTCGCCAGTCCACTGAGCTACCTTATCCCACTCCTCGATCGAAAGACCTGCATAGAGAGGCTTACGCTGATTGTGCTTCTGAGGAGCACCAAAGGCTGTCAAAGAGAGCTGATGACGATCGTTAAGACGCTTAGATACGTTCACAAACCAGTTGTAACCAGTGTAGCCAGTACCCTGGATATAGCCATCACCCCAACGCTTACCGAGCAAGATGCTCATAGCCCAGCCATTCTCCATAAGACCTGTCGAGAGGCTCAAAGTCATAGTGTTTGCACCGTCGTTACCTACGCCATACGATACCGAGCCACCACGCTTAGCATCGATAGTGTTAGTCACGATGTTGATAGTACCACCAACCGATGGTGACGAGATCTTCGAAGCACCCATACCACGCTGAGTCTGCATCGAGCGAGTAACGTCCGATAGACCGGCCCAGTTTGACCAGTATAGGCCACCCCACTCCATATCGTTCACGGGCACACCATTGATCATCACAGCGATGTTTGCCGACTTGAAACCACGCATATTGATCTTCGAGTCGCCATAGCCACCACCATCCTTCGTAGCATAGACACCAGGTGTAGACTTCAAAATCTCGGGGAACTCCTGACCGCCGAGCTTGAACTCGATCTCCTGAGCAGGGATTGTAGACACAGCAACAGGCGTGCGGCGCTGAACAGCCACCGACTGTGTGATGACCACATCCTCCATTGCGATAGCGTCAAGCTCCATCTTGATAGTACCAAGATTCTGCTTTGCGAGCTTGCCATCAACGGCGATGATTCGAGTCTTATAGTTCAGATAGCTGACCTGAACCAACTCATTACCCTTGCGCAACTGAAGCTGGAAGTGACCACCAGCATCGGTCGATGTGCCCAGGGTTGTCTCGGGAACTACCACGGTAGCACCGATAAGAGGCTGATCGTTCTCATCAACGACCACACCTGTGATGACGGTCTGCGCCGAGGCAACGAAGCCCACAGCAAGACCAAGCATCAAAAGTAAAAGTCTCTTCATAAGCATTAAATTTATAATAAGTTAAAAGTGTTTGCACTATGGCCGAAAGCCATACGTATTGAACGAAATGGGATAGGGTGACCCAATTTCGACACACAAAGATAGCATATTATTTTTTATAAAAAAATAAAGCCAGAGAAACTTTATCAACAATAAAAAAGGAGATGACTAAAAAGTTAGCCACCTCCGTTATGTACTGACCCCAAAAAGTTGGACAGATTATTAAATAGATTTATTGGTAAAGAGTTCGGTATTGCACCGGACTCTTTCCGTTTAATTTTAGTTTAATACGGTCGTTATTATAGTAGTTAATATACTTTCGCAACTCACGC
>JAFQTX010000017.1 GCA_017408825.1 Alistipes sp. | reverse complement strand
GTAGTTATGAATAAGTTTATTCCATTGTGCGCACTATTTATCTTTTTTGCGCACACTGCATTTGCCCAAGCCAAGGAAGAGAAAATCACGCAGGGTATGGAAACAAAGACCACCGTCACTACTTATAAGACGGTAACAACGGTGGTGGAACGTAGAATGACTAAGGAGGAGTTGGCAGAGTATAAACGTCAGCAAAAAGCCAAACGTCAGGCCTATCGTGATAGTATGGCAGTGGTAAGAGCAAAGCAAGCAGCTGAGCGACAGCGACATGCCGATAGTATGGCAGTGGTAAGAGCAAAGCAAGCAGCTGAGCGACAGCGCTATGCCGATAGTATGGCAGTGGTAAGAGCAGAGCAGGCAGCATCCCGTCAGGCAGCGGCTGCTCTCAATGCTGCTACACAAGCCGAGCAACTTAAGGCTCGACAACAAGCGGCAGATGAGGCTGCCAGACTTAAAGCAGAGCGCGCTGCTGCATTGGCTGCGGAGCGTAAGGCAAAAAGGGCGCAGATTAATAATGAGTACAATGAAAAATACCGGAATAGAGGCGTTATAAACTCTATAGAATTTTCGTATCTTCCTCAATCATCAGTTTATGGTGATGTTATCTACACAAACTTGGGACATCGACAATACGGAAATCTTCATCCGGTGGAATTTGACTACATGATAGGTTATAGATTTAGTAACTACTTCGCTCTAAATCTTGGCATTGGCGTAATGCTGAATGGTGTTAACCTTGCATCATGTGGTGACACTTTCAGTTCTGTGTATGGCGATGTGAAGTATAAGTCCCTTAATATTCCTCTATTTGCGAATGTTAGAACCTATCTTTCACGAGGTAAAGTACAGCCGATGATTATGATGTCATTGGGAGCATATACCGCAAGTGGTACATTCTTATTTGATATCGGTGCTGGTCTAAATTTCCGACTCAGTAAACGATCAAATTTTTATTTTACGATTTCAGCAAAGACTACTCCTTGGCCAGTATTTTATAACCAAAGATATTATGGGTATAAAGCAGTATTTGCTCCTAGTTTCAAAATTGGTATCACCCTATAATTGATTATCCATGAAAAGGTATTTATATCTCTTAATAGCCACTCTATCCCTATGCTTAACTGCATGTGAAGAGCCTTTTAACGACACTAAGGTCTGCCCTGAGGTTGTTGGACAATGGGCTGTGCTTAATACAGACGGTAAGGGTGTAGAGTATATCTTATGTTTCGAGAATGGCGAAATTACCGAAAGCAAAATAAATTCCCCGGTTGTTTATGCTGAAAATAAATTATGGGGCTGCACTGAATTTGATTTTGAGGTTGTTGATATAAACTATTACTCAGTAAGCAATGGAATGTTATCATCACACAACCACAGAGGTTATATATACGTTGATGATGATACGTTAACCATCAATGGAGAGAAATATTACCGTATCATAGAGTTTAAATCTAGTTTATACCACGATATAGTGATAGATGGTGATACAGAGATTATCGTTGACTTTGGTCAGAATCAAGTTTCAAAACAATACTCTGTCAGAAATGCAGATAGTGATGCAGTGGTAAGTGTTAACACTGAGTGTGACTGGATTACTAACCTTAAGGCCGATACAAAGGGTATTGAATTTACTGTCGTTGATACTAAGACTCCAAGGAGTGGTGAGATTATATTATCATATTTGGGTGCTAAGGACGTCGCAATATCTATAAAACAACAAAGTAATCACCTCATTCAAGTTGATAATTCAGAACTTGAGTTTAACTATCATAAGAGGAGCTCCTCACTTACTTATACGGTAACTAATCCTGTGGCAGGCTCAAAGCTTAGTGCTGTGTGTAATTGTGATTGGATAACTAATATTGATATTTCAGAAGCAGTGATTACTTTTAATATCGCCGAGAATAACAGTAACGAGGAACGCTCTACTGAACTCATCTTGTCATACCCCAAGGCTGAAGATATGATAGTAAATATTACGCAGACCTCTGATAAGCCTATCATCAAGGTAGAAAGTGTCACATTAGGCTATGAGGGTGGCGAGTTAATAATTCCTTATTCTATTGACAACGCTCGCGATGAAGGAGGCATAACTATTGTAAGCAGTAGTGATACAAATTCCACAACGTGCTGGGTACATTACATCAAACATGATGCCAGCAACATATATTTCACTGTTGATGAAAATTATGAAGGCACAAGAACTACTGACATAAAAGTGCAATACATGGTTGGTGATAATATATTGTCTAACACTAAAGTACAAATAAATCAATATAGTGGTATTCCTACCATTGTAGCAGAAGATGCTACTATTAACTATGAGGGAGGCGAAATAATCATTCCATACTCTATACTTAATTCACACGAGTTTGGTGCAATAACTGTTGAGTGTAATTGTAATTGGGTACATTACATCAAACATGATGCCAGCAACATATATTTCACTGTTGATGAAAATTATGAGTATATAAGAGAGGAACAAATAATATTGAATTATTTAGTCAATGAAAACACTATTTGTATCAAAACAATCTATATAACACAAGGTTATAATGATGTGTATTCAGATACAATTTTTTACACTACACGTGATACTAACAAAGTCAGTGTTTCAGCTAGCTCTTTTGGTGCAGATGTTCGTATTATAAGCCACACCTATGATGCCAGTGGTGGAATTATAATTTTTGATAAGCCAATTAAGACAATTGGATATAAGGCATTCTATGGCTGCACAAGTCTAACAAGCATTACTATCCCTAATTGTGTAACTACGGTTGGAGAGCAGGCATTCACAGATTGTGACAGTCTAACAAGTATAACCATTCCCAATAGCGTAACCACAATTGGAGAGGGAGCATTCGCTAATTCCACAAACCTAAAAAGTGTAACCATTCCCAATAGCGTAACCACAATTGGAGAGCAGGCATTCCGCAGTTGTGACAGTCTAACTAGCATCACCATACCAAACAACGTAACTGAGATTAAATATCAAGCATTCTTTGGTTGCAAAAGCCTGAAAAGTGTAACTATTCCCAATAGTGTAACTAAGATTGGACAGTCAGCATTCACAGATTGTGACAGTCTAACAAGTATAACCATTCCCAATAGCGTAACCACAATTGGAGAGGGAGCATTCCGCAGTTGTGACAGTCTAACATATGTGACCATTCCCAAAAGTATAAGCATAATTGAAGATGAAGCATTTTGGGCTTGTAAAAATATAAAAATAGTGTATTGTATGGCTATAACACCTCCAAATTTAGGTGACGCTGTTTTCAAATATTACTCTTCTTGGAATGTTCCAGAGTATCCAATAGGATGTATGATATATGTTCCTATGGAATCAGTTGATAAATATAAATATGCTGCTAATTGGGAAGATTATTCCCGCAATATTGTAGGCTACGACTTCTAAATACTAATTACTAATGAAATCAGTAGAAGAGATTTTCTTTGCTCTTTCTGAGTGTGGCAAGAATCTCGGAGAACCACTACCATGTATGTATAGAGAATTTAGTGTCTACTCCTTAAAATTCCTAACCTCCCTAAACTGATGTAACTTTACCTCGATAAGATAGATTATTTGCGAAAAATAATTAACTTTGCAACGATAAAGGTAGAACAATTAAAAACTAATTGATACACAACTATGGAATTAAAGGATATTTTGGCTATCTCTGGCCAGCCCGGTTTGTATAAGTTCGTAGCGCAGTCTATGCGTGGCGTTATCGTTGAGTCGCTTATCGACGGCAAGCGTATGAATGCTTCGGCAACATCACGTGTTAGCGCCCTCACCGAGATCTCAATGTTCACCGAGGGCGAAGATATCGCCTTGGCCGATGTGTTTACCAATATCTGGAACTACACCGAGGGTAAGCAGGCTATCTCACACAAGGAGTCGCCCGAAAAGATCAAGGAGGAGTTTGCAAAGGTTCTTCCCGAGTACGATCGTGAGCGTGTTCACGTGTCGGATATGAAGAAGTGCTTCGCTTGGTACAACACCTTGGTTGAGGCGGGCTTCACCGAGTTCAAGCTCCCCACCGACAGCGACGAGCAGACCGAGGAGTAGGGTATAACTCCAATATAAGTAGTGACCCCAAAGGTTTGAATAAAACTTTTGGGGTCATCTTCATATTATTATATACCACCCGCTACTGCTCGGCGTTGCGTTGCGAGTGCTCCAAGATGCGTTTGTAGGCTGTGTCGAAGCGCTGTTTCGAGCGGTCGTGATACTCTATTTGTCGCTGCTGGATGATTGAGTGCAGCGTGCTCTCCAGCTCACGATATTGGAGTGTTGTGGTGTCTACAACATCGGCCAGAAGTGCCGAGGCTTGGCGGTGTAGTGCGAAGTAGAGATCGTTGCTACGCAGGGCAAAGGCGTTAAACTCCTCGATTGTACGCATCGTGTCGAGTGCGGCGTAATGGCGCTCATACTCCTCGTCGATGATACGCTCCATACGCTCGGCAACAGCGTTATACTGCTTGCTGAGTTGTGTGTCGCTATGCGACGAGCTTAGGGCAGCGTAGAGCGATATCACGATTGCCACCACGGCAAGGGCTATGCTCGCATAGAGCATCACGTAGCGTGGTCGTTGCAGCGCCTGCTTCACCTCGAGGGCGTTGCTATAACGAAGCTCACGGCGCTCCTCCATACACCTTGCTGCCACACGTCGTGAGTGGCGGTCGTGGAGTAGTTGGTTGATGATGATGCCCAGGGCGTAGATGTCCGAGCGGTTGTCAAGGCGTTCGCCAGCCAGCTGCTCGGGCGAGGCGTAGCTACGTGTGCCCGCTGGCTGCTTGAAGATGGTATGCGAGTCGCTGTCGGCAAGGCCAAAGTCTATGAGCTTGACATTTTGGCCATTATGCGTGAGCATAATATTCTCGGGCTTGATGTCACGATGTATGATCTGGTGCGAGTGCATATAGTGCATCGCATCGCATAGCTCGCACACTATCTTGAGGGCCTCGCCACGCTTGAGGCTACCCGCAGCCTGGCTTAGTGTTATGCCGTCGATATACTCTAAGATGATCGCCTCGTCGCCCTCGGGCATTGTCTCGAAGGCTACGGTCTGCACGATGTTACTATGAGATAGCTGATAGCCTATCTCGAACTCCTTGGCAAGCAGCGTTCGATACTCGGGCAGTGAGCGATACTCCGCTTTGAGTCGCTTGATGATGATGCGTCGTCCACGGCGTGTGGCCGAGAGTATCTCGGAGTGAGTCTTGGGATTAGAGTAGATAACCTCGCAGTCTGCAATTAGACCCGAGGTTACATATCCGTTATTCTCAAAAAATGTTGATTCTTCCAGTGTTGTCTTGTGTGACATTTCTATTGTAGTCGTTTACTTCAGCAGAGTGATTGTCGTCAGGCCATTGCGGCTTCCTGCAACATAACTCTTGGGCTGCTCTGCTCCGTGACGTAGTTCGTTGAGGTAGAGCGGGTGTCCCACGATAAAGTTTTGTGCTCGGAAAGTGTCGCCTGCAACAATCTTGCATCCGTATGACTCCTGGACCGTGAAGCTGTAGTTGCCGTTGTAGATGATCACGCATCTACGGTCGGGTTGCCAGCAGAGCTCTATGCGGTCGCCTGTGGTCAGTGAATCGGGGTTCAGCTCGTTGCACAGCACAAATTCCGACTCGTCGTACTCTTCGGTGGTTTTTGCTAAAAAGTCATCCCAGTCCTCATACCCTACATATCGAGCAAGTGTCGATAGGGTAGAGTAGCGTGGGGCGTGCTCAGTATGGATGTAGCCCCAAATGCGCTTAAGTGTAGTGGTTGATAAGCGCTCTGGTATGGTCTCTCCGATACGTAGCGAGAGGTAGTCGAAATCGATAGGTGACTTTACAGGGCGTCCTAATCGTTTCTCCACCTTACGCAACAACCATTGAATTTGTACGATTTTTGTCATTACTACAATTGTTTGTAGTGCAAAATTAATATTTTTTTCATTTTAGTATCGTATATGTGTGATATGAACCATATTGAACCGAAATGACACGATTTGAACGGTGATAAGAACGATAATATGTCTACATAACGGCGTTGCATAGACACCTTTAGTGCATGTTGCCATTGTTGTTATTCCAAACAATATTGGCAATACCGTAAGCTGTTTATGCCCTAATTTTTTATAGATTTTATCGACTCAGCCTTAACCTTAAAGAAGTTCATCGACGAGCTGGCATCGAGTAGGCGGTAGTCGTAGATGTTACCCCACTTTGCTGGGCGGTCCTTAATCTCGCAGTCCTCCTCGGTGTCGTTTACCACATAGTCACGAATCATTGCATGCCAAGAGTTGATGCGGTTGATTGATGCCTGATAGTAGAAGAGGTTGTTAGCTGGGTCGATAAGCTCGTTGAGTGCATCTACATATATCGTGCGATAGTCCTCAAATTGAAGTAGCTTGCCAATTAGCGGGTTACGACCTGTGTCGCCCCAGTTTAGTGGATCTTGACGGCCCGAGTCGCTCACCACATTGCAGTGGTTTGATGTGCCCAGTGTATTGTCGTAGTCGTATGGGATGAAGAAGAACTTGTAGTTGTTCTTATCCGACGAGTTGAAATATATGTAGAAGTTGTTGCAGTTGTTCCAGTAGTCGTCCCACATTCCCGTAGCCACGTTTACGGCATAGGTGCGTAGCAGTAGGCGCACGTCGCACACCGATGCAATCCAGTCGTGGAAATCTTTACCCGAGCGCTGTGTGAGGTTTTTTGTAAACTCAATAAGCTGCGCTTTAGCTGCGTCAAAGTTCTCTATGTTGCTCTTTAGCTCGTAGGTATAGTTCGAGCCAGAGTCATCGTCGTAGTGTATCGACGAGTTGTGTATGTCGTTATAGTTGAGCGTAGCGCCCCAGCGACACTTCCAGAGGTTGTGTTGGTGGTCGCCAAAGAGCTCCTTGCGCTTCTTGACATACTTGTCGTCGATGGCCTCAATCATCTCATATACACCATAGTATGCTGCCTCCTTGTCGCCCTCGACGTGGATCCATAGGCGGCAGTAGGAGCTGTATGCCGCAGTCCATATGCCAAAGCGGCGGAAGAGGTCGTAGCAATATAGCTCACGGCAGTAGGCACGATCATCCTTATGCCACTTAAGGTGGAGTTTACGCACGTTGTGTAGCTCGTGAGCATCATCCTTCTGATACTTGCGCAAGTTTAGCATAAAGTGGCAGTGGTGCCAGTCGGCATTATCACGCTTGTGCATCTCGCCACCATTACCCTCGGGGCGTCTACGTGAGGTGTTGCCTCTAAGGCGTAGTCCTGCATCTACGAAGTTGTGCGTCTCGCCCTTCGACCTAAACTCAGCATCGCAATGTATGTATGCTGCCGTGTTGCCATCTCTGTCATACTCTTTGAGAAGTGTGTTCCACTGCTCCTCGGTCACCGATATACGAATCTCTGGCAGGGTGTTCATATCGAATACCCAATCCAACTCGCCTGCAGCCCACGAGGTGTCTGGGTAGTCGTTGGTGGGGGGTGTGGGCTCTGGCTCCTCGTTGCCAGTGTCATCCTTACCGCCGTCGGGCTGCTCTGTGCCGTTGTCGGGGAGAATGATTATTTGGTCTTCAACACATCCCACGAACGAGAGTGCCACAAGTGTTATTGCGAGAAATATTCGTGCTACCTTATTCATAATGAGTGTGGTTATTACGTCACAAAGGTAAAAAAAATAATGACTTTCTACTACGCAGAAGCTATTTCGATGTACAAGGATATAGAAGTAGGAGCATCATTATGATGCCAAAGGTACAAAATAATTGGTAAAGTTATAACCATTCATCTTAAAAAGCAGATCGATAATTATTTGGAGTTTATTTCGTTAATAGGAAAAATTTTGCTATGTTTGTATCGTGAAACGGACACACACATATTGTAGCAATCATCCATTCAGCGCAGTTTTATCTACATTGCGTATGATGTTGTGCGCTCTTTTTGCCCTATGCACTACGCTAATTTCGTCATTTCTTTTGAGTTGTTCCTCGGGTGATGTGACAGATGCAGATGTCGTTGCTCAGCTCGATAGTGTAGAGGCGATTGTGGAGTCCGAGCCCCAGAGGGCCTTTGAAATCTTATCGTCGATTGATCGTGGTGATATTCGTTGTGAGGAGTATATGGCACGTTATGCGCTGTTGTATAGCGAGGTGTGCTACTATAATAGAATATTTGTCGATGTAGACTCACTATCGCACGTTGCCGTGAAGTACTATTCTGGTCGTGATATGTATGACGAACTTGCTCGTGCTCATTTTCAGCAGGGATATGTTATGTATAATGCTCATAAGCATCCCGAGGCTATGGTCTCATTTATGGATGCCGAGGAGGCCTTGGCTAAGTGCGACAACCAGCGTTTGAGGGGTGTGGTCTATCGTACAAAGGGTGATATATATCATCATGGAGGGCTATATCAGAACAGCTATAAGTCATACGAGAAGGCCTATCAATGTTTTGAGAGTTGTGAGCTGCCTTATCATATGAACTACTCGAAGTATAATATGGGCCGTGCTGCAACAATGATGCGAGACTTTGAGCTTGCCGATAGTCTATTTAACGAGGCACGAGATTATGCCATTGCTAACGCCGATACTGATTTCCTCTGCGTGGTGCTTCACGAGCTCAGCGAGATGTATCTTCTTAAGAGTGACTATGCAAACTTAGCCCGGACAGTCAAACAGTTCGAGGAGTATGACTGTCTTAAGTGGCTTATTTCACGCTACTATGGTCTGCGTGCCATTGTCGAACTCAAGGTAAATCACGACCTTGTTGCCGCAGACAAGTATATAGCCTTGGCAGATGCTCATCCCCAGCGTGATGGAGAGATTATAGATAAGGCACGTTACCTATTATATAAAGATGTAGGCGATGATACCAAGGCGCTTGCCTCGAGTGAGAGGTTGCTATTGCGCCAAAGCGAATATATGATGGATATTCTGGCTCAGCCAGTGCTTAACTACCAGATCGACCTTCTGCAGTCGCATCTCGAGCGTGAGGAGCAGGAGCAGCAGGCAATCTTACGTGAGCGTCAGCTCTCACGCCAGCGAAACATTGCAATATATATATCGCTTACAATCATCATTATCGTTGTAGTGGCCAACCTTCGCCTACGCATGGCGCAGAAGGATCGTGATATTGCAAACTATGTGGCAATGATTGATGAGCTTCAGCTTACACGTAACGATATCTCGCAGCCTATGGCCGATGCCGTTGATAAGTTGTACAACGATCGTCTTAAGGATCTTAACCGACTATGTGAGACATTCTACGAGCATAGCGACACATCACGTCAGGTCTCTAAGGTCTTTGATGAGGTGCGCCTCACGATCGAGTCTATCAAGAGCGATGAGGCTCGTATTGCCGAGCTTGAGAGGTTGGTGGATAGTTGCCGTAATAATCTTATGGCGAAGCTGCGAGAGCAGTGTCCCAAGCTCAATGAGAAGGAGCTTCGAGTAGCGTTATATAGCTATGCTGGTTTTTCTTCACGTGCAATTTCAATCTTCGTTGATAGTAATCCTGTGGCACTTTCGAAGATTAAATATCGAATGAAGACCAAGATCAAAGAGTGCGGTGGTGTGGATGCCGAAATACTCATCCAAAATCTTGTAGATCGTTAGTTGCTGATTTTCAATATGTTATGTGGTGTTTCGCAAAGTTTGTCGCGTAACGCCGTAACTTGCTGATTATCAGGCTCGAGAAATTTTTTCAAAATTTACTTTTTCAACACGCTGATTTTCAACCACTTACAAAGTGGCTGGGGAAATCTTTTTTTGCCAAAAATTTGGTGGTTGCCTAAACTCACACTACTTTTGTCATAGCTACGAGAGGGCAATTCGATGTCTTGTGTAAGTGCTGCAAAGAGTAGTACAGCGAGGTTAAGAATATGGTCTTTTTTGAAGTCTATTTGATAGAGTTTTCGGCCGATAAGGCTGGTAGATATAGGGGTGAGGATGCCCCAGAGATATTGGTTAATGAATATTATGTGTGTCCGGTTACTCCACTTTGATGTGTGGTGGCGTAGCTAAAGATGGGCTCTCAACCGAGAGCCCATCTGATTTTATACCCCACGATGTTTAGCTTATAGAGGGCATATCTCTGCTCAGCCCGAAAACCCGGTGGGCAGCTCAATTCTTTTAGGAGCATTAGGACCATTAAGACAATGAGACCGTAAGACAATTAAGATGGTTACGGCCAACAGCGCAAACAGATAACGGCCGAAACAACAGCTGACACCCTACCTCGTAATGGTCTTATGGTCCTAATGGTCTTAATGGTCCTAACAAAATAAAGACACTAAGACCTATTGTCCCTCTTGTGGGTTATGCCTTTACATCGTAGCTCGAGGGAGCTTGGTAGATCTTAAGCTCGAAGAGCGGTGCGAGGGCAACGATATATGATATAATCTCGGCCTGAAGTGTCTCGTAGTAGGTCCATCGTGTGTCGGACGAGAAGCAGTAGATCTCGATAGGCAAGCCCCACTGCGTAGGTTGTAGCTGGCGTACCATCACGGTCATACTCTGGTTGATACGTGGGTGCTTAGCTAAGTAGCTATTCAGTGCACGCATAAAGAGGTCGAGGTTTGTTATGGTTAGCCCCTCGGAGTTAGTGGTTGTAATACCCTCAATAGCCTCGGCTGTTGCCCCGGTTTTAGATATGCGCTCCATAAATTCGCCATCGGCAAACTTCACGCTTGTCATATCAATATTCAGCGAGCGCTTTATACGTCTACCACCTGTCTCAAACATCCCCTGCCAGTTGTCGAATGGCTCGTTGATAAGTAGGTTTGGCGGTATTGTTTGCAGGGTGTTGTCCCATGAGCGAATCTTTACTGTCGTTAGCGCTACCTCCTCCACGGTGCCATCCACACCATGCTTAGGCATCGAGATCCAGTCGCCTACCTTGAGCATCTTATTTACCGAGAGCTGTATGCCTGCCACAAAGCCTAAGATACTGTTCTGGAATATCAACATAAGCACAGCTGCCGATGCACCAATACCGGTGAGTAGCATCGCTGGTGACTTGTCGATGATTATGGCGATTATGAGTATCGCAGCCACGCATATGAGTATCACCTGACCCGTCTGCATCAGTCCCTTGATAGGGCGGCCGTGGAGTGATGGTCGTCTATCAGCGATGTCGAATACCATCTTGAGTACCGAGTTGAAGAATTGCACAAAGCTGATGATGATAAACACCTCTATGCCTCGAGATATCACCAGTGTGAGCAGGTTTGCATCCTCGCCCTCGGGGAATGCCAGTGGCAGTAGGGCATATATCGTGATAGGCACAACAATTCGGCACATACGTGTCAATACGTTGTGCTCGAAGAGCATATCGTCCCACTTTGCCTTGGTGCGCTTGACAATATTGCGTGCCACGCTTAGTATCACGTGGCGCAGCGCAAGGTCGATAAGTAGTGCGAAGATGATGATCAGTAGGAATAGTACCCACTCATCTATGAGGTCTGCCACACGTGTGCTACACCCCCAGTTGTTCAGCGTGGTGTTCACCCACTCTATTATGGCGTTGCTGTGCGTGCTGTGCACCTGATCCACAACATCATTTGCTCCCTGTCCCATTACCTATATTATATAATTACTACTCTCCTACGTATGAGCCGTTTGTGTAGATGTAGTATTCACCACCACCCTTAAATACCCATGCTTTGCCATCACTGTTGAAGTCATTAGCATCGTTATATTGTGCTGCAATGACAGTCTTACCCTTTTCGTCAAAGTAGCCATATTTGCCATTGATGCGCATCATCGCACGATTTTGTGATAGATCGTAAATCTCTGTGTAGCTGGTTGGTTGTATTGTAGCACCTGTTGCAGCCGACATCAAGCCAAATAAATTGCCCTTTCTAACCCTCATAACGGCACCATTGAATATCTCTATTTGGTCGAAGGCGCAGGCAATAGTCTCTTTGCCGCTGGTGTCTACTACACCCCATTTGTCGTTCCTCCTCACTAACGCATAGCCATCTTTGAAGTCCTTTGCCTCCTCATACTTTGCCTCAATGACATACTCGCCACTGCTATTTGCATAACCATAGAAAAAACCCTCCTTAACTAATACCATACCACTGCTAATCTTACCCACGGTTTCGTACTTAGGCTTTGCCGGCTCGGCGGGTGCTGGTGCTGCAGTCTGTGTCGGTGCCGATGCAAGAGCTTCGATGAGTTGGTCAATCTTTGTTGTTAGCTTGTTGATATCCTCTGTGTTGGTGGTATATGCATTCTCGAGTGAGGTATACGCCTCAAGCAGCGTGGTCATCTGCGCCATAAGCTGCTTGTTGCTCTCAAGGGCTATGGCCAACGAGTCTACCTTGTGTTGTAGCACTGCCTCACGAGCCTTCACGGCGTTAAGCTCCTCGCTCAGCAGAGCCACATCCTTCTTCTGTGCCGAAGCACTACCGATCGTAACAAGCACTAATGCCACAATAGCAATCAATCTCTTCATAGTTGTATGTGTTATGTGATAGGCAAAGGTACGAAAAAAGTAGGATAATGTCAATATATACATAAAAAAGAGGCTACCCTCAGTCGAAGATAGCCTCATGGTTGTAAACTGCGGATTTAGCAGTTCATAGCACCACAGCAGTGGATAACCTGGCCGCTTACGTACGATGAGAGGTCTGAAGCGAGGAACAATGCTACGTTAGCAACATCCTCAGGAGTACCGCCACGACGCATAGGGATCTGCTGTGCCCACTGATCCTTGATCTCCTGCGATAGCTGGTTGGTCATCTCGGTGATGATGAAGCCTGGGGCGATGCAGTTAGCACGAATGCCACGAGGACCCATCTCCTTAGCGATAGACTTGGCCAAGCCAATCATACCAGCCTTTGATGCTGAGTAGTTACACTGACCAGCGTTGCCCGATACGCCTACCACAGATGACATATTGATGATCGAGCCACCACGCTGCTTAGCCATGATAGGCGTTACTGCGTGGATGAAGTTGAATGCCGACTTGAGGTTCACGTTGATAACAGCATCCCACTGAGCCTCCGACATACGCATCATAAGACCATCCTTGGTAATACCTGCGTTGTTTACAAGAACGTCGATGCGACCAAAGTCCTCGACAATCTGCTTAACAACCTCATGGCTCTCGTCGAACGATGCGGCGTTCGAAGCATATGCCTTAGCCTTAACACCCATAGCCTCAAGCTCCTTCACTGTCTCCTCTACCGCCTCGTTGATAGCCAAATCGGTGAATGCTACATTAGCACCCTCCTGGGCAAAGCGCAAGGCAATAGCCTTACCGATGCCACGTCCTGCACCTGTTACGAGTGCAACTTTTCCTTCAAGAAGTTTCATACTTAACTCTCTATTTCGTTAGTTAATGTTTTCGATTATTTACCCTCCCACTTGCGAAGTGCCACACAAGCGTTGTGACCACCGAAGCCGAGTGAGTTGGAGATAGCCACAGTAAGAGGTGCCTCCTGAGCCTTGAGTGGTGTGTAGTCGAGGTCGCACTCTGGGTCTGGGTTAGTAAGACCTATGGTAGGAGTTACTATGCCATAGTGGAGCGATAGTGCTGAGGCGATAAGCTCAACAGCGCCTGTAGCACCAAGCATATGGCCTGTGATAGACTTTGTAGAGGTGATCTTAGCCCTCTTAGCAGCCTCCTCGCCCATAGCAAGCTTGATAGCCTTTGTCTCGGCAGCATCGTTGAGTGGGGTACCTGTGCCGTGAGCGTTGATGTAGAGAAGGTCCTTGTCAGCGTCAAACTGAGCCTCATCCAAAGCCTGCTTGATAGCACGTGATGCTGGAACACCATCGGGACGTGGAGCGGTGAAGTGGTGAGCGTCGCAGCTGTTGCCGTAGCCCACAACCTCAGCGTAGATCTTTGCGCCACGCTTCAGAGCATTCTCCAACGACTCAAATACCATCATACCAGCACCCTCGGCGATAACAAAGCCGTGACGGTCTGCTGAGAATGGGAGTGATGCCTGGAGAGGATCCTCCGAGCGTGAAAGAGCCTTACTATTGGCAAAACCACCAATTGCCAATGGGTGTACCGAAGCCTCAGCACCACCGGTAATGATAGCATCAGCATAGCCGTGCTTGATGGCACGATACGCCTCGCCTGCGGCGTGAGTACCAGTAGCACAAGCTGTTACAACTGGAAGACATACGCCCTGAGCATTGTGCGAGATAGCCACATTACCCGAGGCAATGTTCGAAATCATCATAGGCACGAAGAATGGTGAGATGCGGTGTACGCCCTCCTCCAACATCACCTTAGTCTGGTTTACGAATGTATCCATACCGCCGATACCCGAGCCGATATATACGCCAAGGCGCTCTGGCTCGATATTCTCGCCACTCTTGAGGCCCGAGTCCTTCATTGCATCCGATGCAGCTGCCATAGCATATACGCAGAACTTATCGCTACGACGTGCAAGGCCAGCATTGAGCTCATACTCAGACTGGTCAAAGTTCTTAACCTGACCAGCAACCTTCACTGGGAGGTTAAACTCGTCGTAACCCTTAATAAAGTCGATACCGCAGTTGCCCTCTACAAGGTTCTTCCATGTATCTTCAACGTGGTTGCCTACGGGGGTAATAGCACCGATACCGGTGATAACAACTCTCTGTTCCATGTTTTGTCTCTCTATTGTTTTGCGTCACATAACGACGCTGTTAATATCCTTAGTTTGTCTATCTATTTTGCCCACTCGATAATACAGGCACCAGTGGTAAATCCTGCACCGAAGGCACTGAATACCAGCTTGTCGCCCTTTTGTAGCTTGCCTGAGCGGTTAAGCTCGTCGAGGAGTGCTGGAAGTGCTGCCGACGAGATATTGCCGTAGCGCTCTACGTTGTGAGGAACCTTCTCCTCCTCCACATCAAGGAAGTTGCGTATCGAGTCGATGATGCGCTTGTTGGCCTGGTGAAGAACGTAGTACTTGATATCTTTAGGCTCAAGACCTGTCTGGTTCAGTATCTTGCGAATATCGCGGCATGAGTTTGTCACAGCGTGCTTGAATACCTCGCGACCCCTCATTACGAGAGGCTCGAAGTTCTCCTCCTTGTCGATGTATGGTGTGGGCTCCAGACGACGCTGATAGTAGAGCACCTCGGTGAGCGAAGATGTGGTAAGACGTATAGCCTTAAGCTCATCGCCCTCAGTTACTACCGCAGCACCTGCGCCATCACCAAAGAGTACACATGTGCTTCGGTTTTGCCAGCTCACCATACGTGATGGCTCCTCGGCACATACGATAAGGATGTTCTTGGCCTTCTTGCACTTAAGCTTATCCTCAGCCATATCCATAGCGAAGATGAAGCCGGCACAAGCAGCGTTGATATCTACGGTGGGACAAGTCGCACCGATCTTGCCTTGAATGATACAACTCAAAGCGGGAGTTACATACTCGTTTACAACGTTTGAGCAGATGATGAAGTCGATATCTGAGGCTGTAAGGCCTGCATCTTCGAGGGCTTTATTGGCTGCTATTACGGCCATATCCTCCAACTTCTCTGATGATATCACGCAACGCTCCTTGATACCGGTGCGCTCGGTGATCCACTCATCTGATGTCTCAAGGAACTTCTCAAGCATTTCGTTCGTCACTGCACACTTAGGGTGCGCCGCTCCTGTTCCAATAATTTTCATCTGAGATATTGTGTTAGTTCAACAATTATTTCGGTTTTTATGTTGCTCGCAGTACCACCCTTTTTGTGCGATGAGCGTGGCGAGCTTTCGGTTTAACGGTGCAAAGATATGTTATGCAAGCGTATGCGCACGAAGTTTGTGGTAAAAATACGTATTTTGTGGTGAAAACGCTAAATATGTGGCAAAAGATTTGTGGCTGCGAAAAAAAGTAGTATTTTTGTGGTGAATATATTGACAATATTGGGCTATGATAAGCAGAGAAATACCTAAATATTTGGTCTCACGCCGCTACATCTCGGTGATGATTTCATTCATCGTAGTTTTCTCTATACTCTTCATGTTGGTATACGAACCATTCTCCTTAGCAGTATGGTTTAGCACCAACGACACACTGCGATTTTCGATAACAATACTCTTCTACGTTGCAGCGATTGTGATTCTTATAATTAGTCGTTCGACGATGTATGCCCTTCAAGATCGCTACATAATGACCATCACCCGCTATCTGTGGTGGCTAATGTGCGAGAACCTCGCAATATCGTTGCTATATACTGTTATCACCCTCTCGCTCTTTCCCGAGCCCGGTGTTACGTTCCCAAGCGTGGGTATTCGAGCTCTGTTTTGTGTGACGTTGATTCTTGCAATACCCAACGGACTAATCCTCTTCTATGCCGCATATCACGCTAAGTGCGAGGAGTTTGAAGCGGCATCCTACCAGCTACAAAAGGCACGTGAGGAGTGTCGTAGGTTGGAGCTGATGACAAAACACGAGAAGCAGCGTCGAGAGGAGGCTGTGGCTCAAGCTGCTGCCGACGAGCGCTCTCCACGAATGATTAAGCTCTATGATAATAGTGGCACTCTGCGCCTTACAATCAACGAGGAGTCGTTATACTATTTGGAGTCGGAGGATAACTACATAAAGGTGCACTATAAGCACAACGACAAGATTGCAACCTATATGCTACGATGCCGCACAAAGAGTGTCGAGGAGAGCTTGCAGGGCACATCGCTCAGACGTTGTCATCGTTCGTTTATCGTGAATATCAACAAGATACGCTTTGTTAGTGAGGAGCACCGCCTTCACTTTATAAATCTTGACGACGACTCTATTCGTCGTATCCCGCTATCGAAGAGCTACTACGATGCGATACTCTCATCCCTCAATGTTACTCAGCGCAGTGCCGCATCACAGCATCCTGTTGAAGAGGTTGCAGATGGAGAGTAGTGCATATCAATATTTCAGCGATATATCTCGTGCAATGGCGAGTGTGGCAACAGATATTCGGCAGTTTGGAGTAACACGATGAATGCTGCTGATGCACGAGCAGATAGTTGCTCCTGTGGTGAGCACATCGTCTACGAGCAGTATGTGCTTATTAGCAAACTGTTTAGCGTTGCGCAAGGCAAAAATATTATCCACATTCTCCCAGCGATCTGTAGCCTCTTGTAGAGTCTGTGAGGGGTTGTTCTTTTTGCGGTACACAGTGCGGTGATCGACCTTTGCACCAAGCTCCTTGGCAATACCCTCGGCGAGATATGTTGATTGGTTGTATCCACGCTTCAGCCTCTTGCGCCAGTGTAGCGGGATGGGCACTACATAATCTATGTCGTCGTATAGCCCAGAGGATTTAAGATCTGCACCATACATAGCACCTAAGCGCTGGGCGTATAGCCTTTTACCTCTATATTTGAACTCGTGGATTACATGGTGCCAGTCGTTGTCGGTTTTAAGTAGGAAGAAGGCTGAACACTGGTTTACACGGGCCAGCGGGTCGAAAAACTCCTTCACGGGGTTATGCTCCTTGAAGCAGAAGTTGGTCTTAGGCATCTTAAGTCGGCACTTAAGACATATACCGTGCATCTCGGCCTTGAGAACCTCGTTGCACACCATACATCTATCTACGATAATGAGCGAGAGGGCGCTGTTGAGTATGTTATAGAGCATCGACATCGGTAGTTATTGTTACCATCTTGACACTCTTGTCGTTGCGCATCTCGTCGAACACTTGGCGAATATGCGCACGTGCAAGTTTCAGAGATGCTCCCGACTCTATTTTGAGTAGTATCTCGGCACGATGCTCGCCACGCAGCATCTCGAGTGCAGCCGACACTGGGCCCATAACACGTTGTGCGAAGCGTGCTCTTAGGTGTGAGGATAGTACGTGGGCAGCTCGTCGTAGTAGCTCGTAGTCACTGTGGCGTAGCGTGAAACGTATGATGTGTGAGTAGGGTGGGTATCCGAAGGCTCTGCGCTCGGCAAGCTCGGTGCGTGCCATGGCGTGGTAGTCGCCCGAGGCAACATAGCGTATTACGGGGTGCTGAGGCTGCGAGGTTTGAATTACAACACGTCCACGGTCATTGTGTCTGCCGGCACGCCCTGCCACCTGCATAAGTAGCTGAAAGGCTCGTTCCGTGGCCCTAAAATCGGGCGCCGAGAGGAGGTTATCTGCATTGAGCACGCCTACGGTGCTAACACCTTCGAAGTCAAATCCCTTGGATATTATCTGTGTTCCCACGAGAATGTCGCTCTCGTGTTGTTCGAAGCTATGTACGATGCGCTTGAATGCGCTCTCCGACGATGATGTGTCACCATCGAGGCGTTCGATACGTGCCTCGGGGAAGAGGCGAGCTATCTCCTCCTCAACCTTCTCTGTGCCGAAGCCCATAGCCTTCATATCTCGTGTCTGGCAGTTGGGACACACCTCCGTACGCTCCATCGTGTAGCCACAGTAGTGGCACTCGAGGCGTGACGAGGCCTTATGTTGTGTGAGTGTCACGTTGCAGTGCGGACATCGAGGCGAGTAGCCACACGTGCGACACTGTATGTAGGGGGCGTAGCCACGTCTGTTTTGGAATAGTATCACCTGCTCGTTGCTTGCCATTGAGCGCTCGATGTTGCACAGTAAGTCGAGATTGAAGTGCGTGCGGCGCTCGCCACGCTTTAGGGCTCGCAGGGTGTCCGAAACGACTATTTCGGGAAGCACTCCCTTGCCCCAGCGCTCCTTAAGTTCAGCGTAGCCATACTTCCCCGTAAGGGCATTTGTATAGCTCTCGAGCGATGGTGTGGCGCTGCCTAACACTACCCGTGCGCCATAGATGCGTGACATTACCACGGCGCAGTCACGTGCGTTGTAGCGTGGTTGGAGGTCGCTCTGCTTGTATCCTGGGTCGTGCTCCTCATCGACGATTATTAGGCCAGGATTGTGCATCGGCAGGAATATTGTCGAGCGCACACCCACGATAAGCTCACCTCCCGATGAGGCTGCGAGGCGCAGGAACTCTCGGCCACGGCGTAGCGGAGTAAGGCGAGAGTGATATGTCGTGGTGCGACCCTCGAAGATGCGCTCAAGACGCTCGATTAGCTGTGAGGTGATAACAATCTCTGGCACGAGCACCATAACATCGTGTCCAAGAGCCAGATGCTCGGCGATAAGATGTATATATATCTCGGTCTTTCCCGAACCCGTGACGCCGTGTAACAGAGCCACCTTGTCTTCGTTATGAGCCTTGTGTATAACCTCTAATGCCTGCTGCTGTGCTGAGGAGAGCGTGGGTAGAATAAAATTCTGCTTATCGCCCGACGTAAGTCTTTCGCGCAGACGTTGCTCGGTGCATATTAGCCCTTTAGTGCGCAATGCTGCGAGGTGTTGGGTATCGACATCTACAAGGCGGCGAGGTACGAAGCCATCCTCGGCCTTACGTTCTGCGACAAGTGCTGCAATGCGCTCGATGGTCTTGACACGGCGTGGTGCACGACGCACATGTTTATCGTGATAGGCCAGTAGCGCCTCCTCGGAGCGTAGCTCATCGCTGAGGGCTATAAACTGCTCCGTGGGGGGCTCAATGCTACGCTCGTCGAGTTCCGAGAGCGATGTTGCCGAGGGCTTAGCAAGTGATGGTAGGGCAAGGCGCATAACCTCGCCAAGCGTGCACAGGTAGTAATCGGCGATCCACTCCCACAGACGCTGTGTTGCTGGGCTGAGGAGCCGACGTGAGTATAGCTTACTAAGTATCGGTTTAAGGCGTGGGAAGTTGGGGCGCTCGGAGCTAATGCCCCATACGATACCCGTATAATAACGACTGCTGCCAAATTGCACAACCACAGCATCGCCTACCTCCACACCCAAGCTCTCATCGACGGAGAAGCTATACATGGGCTGTGCCAACGGTAGAACCACCTGTGCGTACAACATGGCAGCAGTAGTATTTTACCCCTGTAGGGGTGATTAGGCCTTATTCAAGGCATCGAAGCCCTGACCGTAAACGCCCATCACAGAGCCTACGGTAAGGAAGGCATTAGGATCCTGCTCACGAATAAGCTTAAGGATCATAGAGGTATCACGCTTACGGCATACCACCATGACTGCCTTAGAAGGGGTCTTGGTGTACCAGCCCATAGCGTCGATAAGCGTAGCACCACGATGTGCCTTGGTGTTGATCATCTCAGCCATAGCCTCGTAGTCCTTACAGAAGATCATAATCTGGTTAGACTGCTGGTTACCAGACTGTACCAAGTCTACAGTATAGCCAATCACAGCAATCATGATAAAACCGTAGACCATACGTGCAAAGGCCAATGATGATAGTGGCTCGATGACTGTATCCACGCCATTAACGGTAATTGTGGTTGTGAGGAACAATGATGAGATAAGGATACCGCAGTCGGTGCCGAGCAATACCTTGCCATAGCTTACGGTACGGAACTTATTGATAATCATTGCCACGATATCGGTACCACCTGTTGAGCCACCCTGCATGAACGACACAGCGATACCCACACCACACGATGCAGCGCCGATGACTACAAGGAGCAGATCACCAGCTGCAACCTCCTCGAACATTCTAACCATGATGCCCTGAGGGAAGTAGCTTGACTCCACGATGTTGAACATCACAGACATCATCATAATGCAGTACAAGGTCTTGATACCAAACTTCCAACCAACAATCATTACACCCAAGATAAGCAGTATGACGTTGATGATAAATACCAACGTACCGATTGTAAGGAACGATGTAAGGCTCTCAGGAAGGATGGCGTTGATTAGTGTTGCCAAACCTGCGGCACCACCACCCATACCTCCTGCAGGAAGCACACACTGCAACCAGCCAAAGGCATAGCAGAACATACCAAATGTCATCAAGATATACTCCTTGATGCCGATAAGAATCGAACGAGAAGAGATTTTCACACCCATATCAATTCAAAAATTAATTAAGTTGAGCTATTAGTTACGCAATTTACGTATGTAAAATCAAATTTTGCGGGGCAAATGTACAAACTTTCGCCCGAAAAGTGCAATATTTTTGATTAATTTTATCGTCTCATATGCAATGCGCTAAAAATCAGCGCATTGTATATGAGCATAGAAGCTAATACCAGCAGGTATGCTCGGCACCCATCTCAAAGACGAGCTTACCGCCAGCGATAACCTCATCGTGAGTGATGTAGTTTCGGTCCAAAGCCTTACCATTGAGCGTGATATGCTGGATGTAGCGGTTCTCAGGGGTGTAACCCTTGCGCTCGATGGTGAACACTCCACCCTGAACATCAATCTCAGCCTTGTCTACCAAAGGCACACCAATAACATAGCGGCCAGAGGCTGGCTCTACAGGATAGAAACCCAAGGTTGTCATGACATACCATGCCGACATCTGGCCAACATCCTCGTTGCCAGAGAGACCATCAACCTCTGTTGAGTACATCGTGTCGCAAATCTCGTAGATGCGATCTGCAGCCTTCCAAGGCTGACCCAACATGGTGTAGAAGTATACGATGTGGTGGCTTGGCTCGTTGCCATGAACATACTGACCAATAAGACCTGAGATATCGGGGGTTACATCCTCGCCCTCCATCTTAGTGTCGGCAGTAAAGAGGCCATCGAGCTTCTCAATTGTAGTCTCAACGCCACCGAAGCACTCTACCAACTTGTCGAGATCCTGAGGAACGAGCCATGTGTACTGCCAAGCATTACCCTCGCAGTATTCGTTAGCGATGCGTGATGCGTTGTATGGGTTGAAATCCTCACGCCACTCGCCCTTTGATGACTTACCACGCACAAAGCCCGTCTCAGCGTCGAAGTAGTTGAGCCATGAGTGACTACGGTTATCAAGGTATGCGAAAGCCTCCTCCTTGCCAAGCTTCTTAGCTACCTCGGCAGCTGCAGCATCGGCAATAGCAAACTCCATGTCGTGAGCGATAGACTCGGCCTGAAGGTCACGAGGCATGTAGCCATACTCCTTACGATACTTACCACCACGCATATCGTGCATGTATGAGGTCTCAAGAGCCTTCCAAGCACGCTCAGCGTCGATACCCTCGATGCCCTTAGCCACAGCATCCGATACGGCGATAATACCTGGCGAGCCTACCATACAGCCATTATCCCAGCCCCAGAGGTGCCAAATAGGCAGGAAGCCCTGCTCCTCGCAGATGTTGATCATGGTGTTGATAACATCGTCCATACGCTCAGGATGGGTGATGGTCATAAGAGGTAGCTTAGCGCGATAAGTATCCCACAACGAGAATGTTGTATATGTGTCGTGGCCAGGGCTTTTGTGAATCTCCTGGTCAGCACCACGATATGTGCCATCGACATCTGAGAAGAGCGATGGGGCAACGTACATGTGGTACATGCCTGTGTAGAATATCTCCTCCTGCTCAGGTGTTGCGCCATAGATGCGAATCTTACTAATCTCGTCGTTCCACTTCTTCTCGGCGAGCTGTGCAGTAGCGTCAAACTCAGCATTTGCCACCTCGGCATCGAAGTTTAGGCGTGCGCCCTCAAGGCTTGTAGAGGATAGTGCAACCTTAACGCCAATCTGCTCGCCCTCAGTAGTTTTGAAGTGTATGCGATAGTAGTAGTTGTCATTGCCGATAGGCTCAAACTTGTCGAAAGGCTTTGAGAACTCAATCACGAAGTATACCTTCTGATAGTTTGCCCAGCCATATGTGTGGCGGTTACCCTCAATGCGGTTGTTGCCCACAGCCTCGGCATATAGCGCATACTCATTCTCCTTGAGTCGCTCAGGGATCTCTGGGCGATCCCAGCAACCACCATGCACCAAGTCGAGGATGATAGCCGCCTCGTCGCTTGCAGGGAAGGTGTAGCGGTGCAAGCCACCACGCTCCGTAGCTGTCATCTCGGCGGTGATGTTGTAGCGTGTCAAAGGCACTGAGTAGTAGCCTGGACGTACCACCTCTTTAGAGCGGTCTGCCTCACTCCAGAAGCCTGTAGAGTAGTCGCCGAGACGTCCACGACCATAGGTAACCTCGCCAACAACAGGCATAAGCGTTACGTCGAAGAGGTCGCCACAACCTGTACCCGAAAGGTGGGTGTGCGAGAAGCCAATGACGCTATTCTCCGAGTCGTGGTATCCCGAACACCAATCCCACTCCTGCGTAATGCTTGTAGGGCCTACTTGTGTCATACCGAATGGTACGTTAGCACCAACAAATACGTGTCCATGGCCACCAGAGCCAATCTTAGGGTTTACCTTTGCGGTGTAGTCCTCCACCGAAGCGCTACAACCAACCATTGCAACAGCCGCTACGATGGCCAATAAATTCTTAATTCTCATAGGTTAGTTTTTAATATAATTTTAGTTTTAGTTCCTTTGCCTTTATCAGCTCGTCGTGCGATAGGCGGAAGCGGTTCGTAGGCTTGCCGCCAAGTGTTACGCCATCGGGCTTGATATATCTGCCCTCGCCCTCGGTGGCGATGGTTATAGTACCATGCTCGGTGTCGATCTCCACACGCTTGAAGCGTGGTGTGGTGATGGTGTAGTATGGCTCGCCGGGGCAGTCGGGGTAGATGCCCATCATCGAGAATACTGCCCATGTAGACATTGTGCCTGTGTCATCGTTGCCTGGCAGACCGTCGGGAGCTGTTGTATAGTTATCATCAAGGAGCTTATGCACATACTCCTGTGTGAGGTATTCGTAACCCTTAACACGACTGAAGAGGTAGGGGTAGGCTATATCAGGCTCGTTGGTAGGGTCGTAGTGGCCATTATCGAAGACCCACTTGAGGCGCTCGACAAACCTCTTACCACCGCCCATCGTCTTGATAAGGCCGTCAATGTCGTGAGGCACGAAGAAGGTGTAGTTCCACGAACTACCCTCGTGGAAGCCTACGGTATTTGAGAAGTTAGCACCTGCCGTAGGGTCAAACTCGCCGATAAACTTGCCATCATCACCTATTGGGCGCATTGCACCATCTGCCTTAGAGTAGTAGTTACGCCAGCCCGCTGCACGACGCTCCATTTCACGTGCAAACTCCTCATCGCCCATCTCACGTGCAAATGTAGCAAGGGCATTATCTGCCACGTAGTACTCCAAGGCGTGTGATACAGAGTTGTCGCCCGACATATCTTGAGCAAAGAGCCCTACGGGGATATATCCATGTTCGATATATGGGTCAATATCGGGGCGTATGGGGTTATGCTTACCCGGAGTTGTTGCCGAACGCTTCATCGCCTCATATGCTGCCTTAACATCGAAGTCACGCAAGCCCTTGAGATAGCTATCCACGATAACGGGTATCGCAGGGTCGCCCTCCATCGTAAATGTCTCACGGCCGTAAAGCTCCCAGCGAGGCAGCCAGCCCCACTCTCGTGACATATCAACCATCGAGCGAATCATATCAGTTTGTCGCTCAGGGTATACCAGCGTAAGTAGCTGATGTACATTGCGGTAAGTATCCCACAATGAGAACACTGTATATCGTTCATAGTCGGTTGCAAGGCCCGTAGCACCACTCTCCATTGAGGGGTACTCTCCATTGATGTCGCTTACGATATTGGGGTGCAGCAACGAGTGGTAGAGGGCTGTATAGAATATCGTGCGGTCATCCTCTGAACTTCCCTCGACACGTATACGACTCAAGGCCTCGCGCCACTTGTCGTGAGACTCACGACGTAATGCGTCGAAGGATTTTTTGCCCACCTCGGCCTCAAGGTTGCGGCGTGCATTTTCGATAGATACGTATGAGATACCCACCTTGACCTCTACCTCTGTGCCTGGCTCAACCTCGCCAAGCGAGAGTATAGCGCCGATGTCGTCGCCCATAATCTCACGTGAGTATTTCGAGTATATCTTGTACTCGCCGCTATCGCCCGACCACTGCGCCTCGATGCCTGTCATCTCAGGCTGTAACTTCCAGTAGTTGATGCTCTTGGCGGGCTGTGATAAGCGTACGACAAAGTATACAGGGAATACCGCCTGGTTGGTGTAGCAGAATGTGCCGAGCAGGCGCATACCCTCAATCTCGCAGTCGCTCACACGACGTAGCATAGCTCCCGACTCGTTAGATAGTGCTGTGCCGAGGTCCACGACGATGTTTGCCTGACCACCCTCGGTAAAGGTATATCGCTCTATAGAGGCACGCTCCGAGGCCGCAGCCTCGGCACGCACCTTAAACTGCTCGTAGGTCGTGGCATAGTAGCCAGGCTCTGCCACCTCATCAACATATGTCGAGCCACGCAGTGTACGGTCGGCCTCAGTGTTGCCCGTTGTCGCCATGGTGATAATTGCACCAAGCTCTGGACAGCCTACGCCACTCAAAGCTCCATGAGCAAAGCCCACCGAATACTTATTGCGTATGTCGTAAGGCGTAGACCACCAGCGGGTATCTTTGTCGAAGCGGTTAAGCTCCGAGCCAGTGACGTTGAATGGCACAACAGCCATCATACCGTGAGGCACAACAGCACCTGGATGCGTTGCCGAGTAGTCGGCAGTGCCGATAAATGGGTCTACGTATTGGGTGTGGTCACTATCCTGTGCCGACACTTGAGCGACAACAGCAATAGTTGCAAATATGGTTGTTAATACACGTATCATTATGGTGCTGGTAGTATGGGTTTTCTTCTCTGTGCTCTCTTAAAATCTTTCTCGTTGCGTATATGGGTCTTTATGACAAAGCCACCGCCGGGGACCATTCGTATCTTTAGTTCTTTGGGAAAGTCATCTGCAAAATTATGGCGAGTACCCTTAGTTTCGATGCGCCTATAGTCGTAGCCTGTGGAGCCGTCACACTTGTCGCTATATATCTCTATATCACCATAGTTATCGGTGTAGGCAAAGTGGAAGCAGATGGTTATCTCTCGCTCGGTGTTGCCATTAAGGCCTGCATAATAGAGATCGCTGCCCTTGACACTGCGCACCACGATATACTCGCCAATCTGACCATTTTGGGCCGACCATTCGTCCCACGTGGTAGGAATTGCGGCAAGGAACTTTGTGAACTCAGGCTCTTTGTCATACTCCGTAGGCGAGTCACAAAGCATAGCAAGAGGCTGGTCGTAAACCACATACATAGCCGCCTGATGACACCTTGTGCCTTGGCTCATAGGGCGTGAGTAGTTTGGCTCATACTCCTCTCGTGAGGCGTTGCGCATAGCTCCCGGGGTGTAGTCCATAGGTCCTGCCAAGCCACGAATAAAGGGGATGGTCACATCGTAGGTTATCTGGTCGTGATCGCTGCCGAGCCACTTCATTGTTTCCAGTCCGTGAACGCCCTCAAAGTTGATGGCATTAGGGTAGGTGCGCTGCAAGCCAGTAGGCTTATAAACACCGTGATAATCAACGAGTAGCTTGTATTTTGCTGCAATCTCGGCCAAGTCATAAACAAAGCGCACCATCTCTTGGTCGTCACGATCCATAAAGTCTACTTTGAAGCCCTTAACGCCCATCTCGGAGTAGTGCTTGCACAACCCCTCGATATCTCGATTAAGCGCCCAGTAGCCCGCCCAGAGGATGATGCCAACGTCACGCTTCTTGCCATAGGCAACAAGCTCAGGGATATCTATCTCGGGGACTACTTTGTAGAGGTCGGCTTCGCCCGTTACGCTCCACCCCTCGTCCAAGATTACATACTCGATGCCGTAGCGTGATGCAAAGTCGATATAGTACTTATAAGTCTGGTTGTTGATACCTGGCTTGAAGTCTACGCCCTCCAAGCCCCAGTCGTTCCACCACTCCCAGGCTACCTTGCCAGGCTTGATCCACGATGTATCCTTGATGCGGCACTCATCGGCAAGCTCCCACACAAGGCAGTTGTTAGTAAGATAAAGGTCCGATTCGTGGGCCTCTATAATCAGACCTCGCCAAGGGAAGGTGCGTTTGCCACTGCACTCGGCAATATAGGGCTTACGACTCTTGACAATACCTTGCAGCATGTTATATCCACCCTGCTCAACAACATCGGGCACTGGGGCAAACTCCGTATCAATGACATTGTCCTGGTCACGATTTGAGAGGAACATTCCTGGGTAGTCCTCGAGGTTTGACTCAATGATAGCCACCTTAAGTGGGCCGGTATTCTTGTTATCGCAATCTACAACCACAGGGGTAAATATCAGCCTGCGAGGGTCGATATCCTTGATGGCGGTTTTGGTATATGTATTCTCGAACGATGTCTCAAACTGCGTGGCGTAGTCCGACGTGGCATCGGGACGAAAGTTGGTGTAAGGTATCCAAGCTACCTCCTCGCCACCAAACGCAAACTCCGCCAACTCATCCGTAACCGTATAGTCGCCCTCAACCTTCGATATAAAGCGGTAGGCGACACCGCAATTATATGGCTCATAGGCACGAATCTCTACGGCAAAATCCTCGAACTCGACAATAGCCCCACTGTACTCCTCGGTAGAGTAGTGTTGCACCGTAGCCTCACCAACACTCTCGCCCCATACACCTCGGGAGGTCTCCATGCGTAGGCGTGAGGGTGCTACAACCTGATATATATTCCAACTTGATGCAGACCAGCGTAGTGTGCCATCGCTCCAATCGAGTGTAATGTTCGTTTCGTTATGTTGTGAGGATACCGTAACGCTACGACCATCAGCCATAGCATTAAAGCCTACAAGCAACGAGCAGATTACGAATATTAGCCTTCTCATAATCATCTCTTTTCAGCAGTTGATAATAGACCACACGCCGCCTCGATATCCTCGCCACGTGAGGCACGCAACGTAGTCTGAATACCTCGCTTTGTAAGGGTATCACGAAACTCGATAATTCGCTCTAAATCAGGAGAGTAGAAGGGTGAGTCGGGGATGCGGTGGAAGCGGATAAGGTTGATACGGCACTTGATGCCATCCAGCAGGCGTGACAGCTCCTTGATATGGCGTGCGGAGCAGTTCATATCCTCCAACACGATATACTCGAACGACACTCGGCGCTGGTGCGTAAAGTCGTAGCGGCGAAGGATGTCGCACACCTCCCATATGGAGTAGGCATTCTCTATGGGCATAATCTCACGACGCTCCTCGGGGAATGGGTTGTGGAGCGATACGGCGATATGCACCTTCGACTCATCGAGGAGTCGAGGAAGATTCTTTGCAACACCCGCCGTAGATACTGTAATGCGTGTTGGCGACCACGCCATGCCCCAATCTGAGGTCAGGATGTCGAGCGTGCGCAGCACATTGTCAAGGTTGTCGAGCGGCTCGCCCATACCCATAAAGACAATGTTTGTGAGCCTGTCACGCTCGGGGATAGATATCACCTGATTGATGATCTCGGTTGATGGTAGCTGGTGGCGGAAGCCCATACGCCCTGTGGCGCAGAACTTACAGCCCATGCGACAGCCTGCCTGTGACGATACACATAGTGTCATACGCTCGCCATCGGGGATAAGCGCCGACTCGATATATTCGCCCTCGGAGGTGGCAAAGAGATATTTCTTCGTGCCATCGCTCGATGTCGATACCTTGAGGGGTGCAGATAGGCCAAGTTCGCAGTGCTCTTTGAGGCGCTCACGAGCCACCTTCGAGAGGTTGGTCATAGCATCAATATCGGTGACAAAGTGGTTATATAGCCATCCTGCGATCTGCTTGGCCGCAAATCGAGGAAGCTCAAGTTGTTCGCACAGAGCCTTTAAGTCGTCGAACGACGCTCCGTATAGTCGTTGTTTTATGCTCTTTGTCATATATTCTCGGCGCTAATCTCGACTACAAAATTAATAAAAATAAAATATTTTTCTGCCGAAAGTGACAATTTTTGAAAATTTATATATATCTTTGCGTTGTGTCACGTGCGTGTATTACGCACGGGATGCGATTCTTTGGGAGGTAAGTAATTAAAAACTAAAAAATTAACTATAAATGGAGATTAAGAAATCACCTAAAGCGGATCTCGAGAACAAAAAGGGACTCTTTTTGGAGATCGGCTTAGTAATTGCACTTGCAGTATGTGGTGCAGCATTGGCTTTCAACACAAAGCCCGAACCAGAGCCTTACACACCCCCAAAGCAGGATGTGCGTGAGCAGGAGATTGAGATGGAGCGTACCGTTCAGGAGCAGGAGCAGCAGCAGCCAGAGCAGCAGAAGGCTAAGACTCAGGTACTCGCCGACGTGCTTACAATCGTGTCGAACGATACTAAGATCGAGACTCCAGACCTCTTGTTCTCTGATGATGCGTCAGCTTTCGAGGATTTCGAGTTCGAGGTAGAGGAGGTTGTTGAGACTATCGTTGAGGAGGAGATCTTTGTAACTGCTGAGGAGATGCCTACATTCCAGGGTGGTGACCTTTCTAAGTTCCGTAACTGGGTTCAGTCTCACGTGAAGTATCCACAGATCGCCCTCGAGAATGGTATCCAGGGTAACGTGGTTATCAAGTTCGTCGTTGAGAAGGATGGTAAGCTTTCAAACATCCAGGTGCTTCAGTCTCCTGATAAGACATTGTCTGATGCCGCAGTTCAGGTGCTCCAGAAGTCTCCAAAGTGGAAGCCTGGTAAGCAGCGTAACAAGCCAGTGCGTGTTACCTACACCTTGCCAGTATCGTTCAAGATCCAGCAGTAACGATCTACGACAACAAAACAAGGGGTTCCGCTTAAATAGTGGCACCCCTTTATTTATATGCCACAACGATGGCCTTACCTATTTTATATAATAGATGAAAGAGGAAACACAGAAAGAGAGCCTTAAACGCCGTCGCCTCGATCCACAACCTACGGTCGAGGAGCGTGAGGTGCGTGCTGTGCTCGTGGCGGTAATTCGCGATAGCCAAAATCCCGATACGGCACACGAATATCTCGACGAGCTTGAGTTTTTGGCCGAGACAGCAAACATACGTAGCGTGAAGCGCTTCACTCAGCGTCTGCCACAGCCACTATCTAAGATTTATGTGGGCCCAGGCAAGCTCGAGGAGATAGCACTATGGTGTAAGGAGAACGAGATCGACATCGCCATATTCGACGATGAGCTATCGCCAGCGCAGACACGTAACATCGAGCAGGCAATGCCCTGTAAGGTGATGGACCGCACACGACTAATTCTCGATATCTTTATGTCACGTGCGCAGACCGCCTATGCCAAGACTCAGGTGGAGCTGGCACATAACGAGTATATGCTTCCACGACTCACGGGTATGTGGACCCACCTTGAGCGTCAGAGGGGTGGTACAGGTACTCGTGGTGGTGCTGGTGAGCGTGAGATCGAGACCGACCGCCGTATTGTGCGTAACCGTATCACAAAGCTCAAGGAGGACCTTAAAAAAATCGACCGCCAGATGGCCGTACAACGCTCCAATCGTGGTCAGATGGTGCGTGTGGCGTTGGTGGGATATACCAACGTGGGTAAGTCCACGCTGATGAACCTACTATCGAAGAGCGAGGTGTTTGCCGAGAATAAGCTCTTCGCAACACTCGACACGACGGTGCGTAAGGTGGTCTTCGACAACCTGCCATTCCTTATGTCCGACACCGTAGGTTTTATTCGTAAGCTCCCCACAGAGCTTATCGAGTCGTTCAAGTCTACGCTTGATGAGGTACGTGAGGCAGACCTGCTACTCCACGTGGTGGATATATCGCACCCGGGCTTCGAGGATCAAATTGCAGTGGTGAAGCAGACGCTTGCCGACATAGGCGCTGGTGATAAGCCTACGTTCTTGATATTTAACAAGATAGATGCCTATACGTATACTCCCAAGGAGGAGGACGACCTAACTCCCGCAACCAAGGAGAACCTATCACTCGACGACCTTAAGAAGAGCTGGATAGCCAAGGCCAACACCCCATGTATATTTATCTCGGCAAGGGATAAAACGGGTGTAGACAAGCTCCGCTCCGACCTATATGGTATGGTGCGAGAGATACACGCTGGTCGCTACCCGTTTAATAATTTCTTGTACTAAAAAGTTGAAAACCAAACTTTTACTACTATGATAAAGGTGCTTAATACCGAGAATACTATTCTCAATAAGTTTCTTGCCCAGATGCGCGATAAGAGTATTCAGTGCGACTCGATGCGCTTTCGTCGCAATATGGAGCGTGTGGCCGAGATTATGGCTTACGAGATTTCGAAACACCTGAACTATCGCACACGTATGGTTGAGACCCCGCTGGGTGTTGCTGCTGTCGAGGAGATCGACGATAAGATTGTTATCGCCACCATCTTGCGTGCAGGACTGCCATTCCACCAGGGTTTTCTTAACTACTTCGACGATGCCGAAAATGGCTTCGTGTCGGCCTATCGTAAGGGTCGCCCCGATGGTTCGTTCGTTGTCGATGTGGAGTATGTATCTACCTCGTCGCTGGTGGGCAAGACCCTTATCCTTGTAGACCCTATGTTGGCTACGGGTACGTCGCTTATGCTTGTGTATGATGCCCTTGTGCGTCGTGCTGGCGAGCCTGAGCATACCCACTTTGCTGCGGCCTTCGCCTCGGAACAGGGTGTAGACTATGTTAAGCGCCACGTAAACCCCGCTAAGTGTACGCTATGGTGTGCTGCCGTAGATGAGGAGCTCACATCGAAGTCGTATATCGTGCCAGGTATCGGCGATGCTGGTGACTTGGCATATGGCGAGAAGCTATAAAGCAGAATATCACAAATTATAAACCATAAACAATAAGATAATGAAATACGCAATTATATCTACCGAGAAGGGTGACATGAAGGCCGAGTTGTATGCCGATGCTACGCCTATCACTGTTGATAACTTCGTGAAACTTGCCGAGAGCCACTTTTATGACGCTCTCACGTTCCACCGTGTAATCCCCGATTTTGTGATCCAGGGTGGCTGCCCTAAGGGTGATGGTACAGGTGGTCCAGGTTATACTATCCCTTGCGAGACACGTGCCGAGCGCCAGTACCATGATCGTGGCGTGCTGTCGATGGCTCATCGTGGCCCTAACACTGGCGGCTCGCAGTTCTTCATCTGTCATAACCGTATGAACACCCAGCACCTCGATGGCGTGCATACGTGCTTCGGCAAGGTGGTCGAGGGCCTCGATGTTATCGACGATATTCGCCCTGGCGACCTTATCCTCTCAATAACCATTGTTGAGGAGTAACATTTTGTGGTGTGAAGGAGTTTAAGCCGATATTTGATTACGACGCTCAGGGGCCGCTATATATTGCAGGCCCTTGTAGCGCCGAGAGTCGTGAGCAGGTGCTTGCAGCAGCACGTGGTGTGGCTGCTGAGGGTGTCAAGATATTTCGTGCTGGCGTGTGGAAGCCACGTACCAAGCCAGGTATGTTTGAGGGTGTCGGTGCTGAGGCCCTTGAGTGGCTGCGCGAGGCCAAGGAGGAGTGTGGCCTGAGTGTCATCACCGAGGTAGCTACACCCGAACACCTTGAGGCGGCGCTTCGTAGCGGTATCGATGGTGTGTGGATTGGCGCACGTACTACGACAAACCCCTTTGCTATGCAGCAGATTGCTGATGCCCTTGAGGGTGTCGATATTGCAGTATTGGTGAAAAACCCCGTTATCCCCGACGTGAACCTCTGGATAGGCGCTATCGAGCGTATATATAATAGTGGTGTACGCCGCATCGCCGCTGTGCACCGAGGCTTCGGTACGCACCAGGCAACATTGTACCGCAACGATCCACACTGGTCGGTGCCTATCGAGCTTCAGCGCCTACTCCCCGAGATGACCATCCTCTCCGATCCAAGCCATATTGGTGGCCGTCGTGACCTTATCGCACCGCTCTCGCAGCAGGCTCTCGACCTCGGCTTTGCGGGCCTTATGATAGAGTGCCACCCCGAGCCCGATGAGGCACTTAGCGATGCTATGCAGCAGATTACCCCCAGTGTGCTGGGCGATATATTGTCGAGTGTGGTGTGGCGTCGTACGCCTGCCGATGCCGATGTGTTGCGTGATTTCCGCATCCATATCGACACGATTGATAGTCGTCTTATCGAACTTTTGGCCGAACGTATGGAGGTGGCACGAGGTATTGGTGAGCTGAAACGTAGGCACGGTATGGCTGTTGTGCAACGAGAGCGCTTCAACGAGCTCCTGGAAGCTGCCGAAGATAGGGCCGAGGCAATAGGTGTGTCGCGACGCTTTATCCATCAGATTTTCAGTGCAATACACGAGGAGTCGGTACGTCAGCAGGTTTCGGACGTTGAAAAAAAAGTAGAAAAAAAATAAATTTTTTCGAAAAAAAGTTTGCAGATAAAAAAAATATGTTTACCTTTGCACTCGCAATCGAAAGGTTGTAGACCAAAGGTTCTAAACATTCTGCGGAAATAGCTCAGTTGGTAGAGCACAACCTTGCCAAGGTTGGGGTCGCGAGTTCGAGTCTCGTTTTCCGCTCCAAGTCCAAAAGTTTTGAGGACAAAATCAAGCAAAACCCTTTGAAACATCGTTTCAGAGGGTTTTT
>JAFQTX010000016.1 GCA_017408825.1 Alistipes sp. | reverse complement strand
TTTCGGCTTCTTTGAGGCTCTTTTCGGCAACTTTTCATTTGTGATAATTGGAAATAGTCCACTATTACCTGCATACCCCAAATGAAAATTTACACGAAATTAGCTCTCAAATAATCTCGAAATAAAATTCAAACAGCTTCTAAGTAATTAAATTTTTGTATCTTTGCGTCCTAAATTTATTCTATGATGAAACAGTTGTGTGCCATAATAGCCTTTTTGGTTGCTTTGCTCTCTGCGACATCGTGTGAGCAACAGAAACTTACGCTCTATAGTATTGGGGTCGAAAAAGATAATGTGAGTTGTACTTATGATCGTCAGTTTGTTGAGATCAACTATTGGCTGAATGAGGACGCTGAGGGTAGTGTGAGTGTATCTAAAAAGGCTGATTGGATACTTAGTATCGATACAAACACTCCTGGTGTGGCTAAGATTGAGGTCGATGTGAATAGTGGCGAAGAGCGCTCTGCAACACTAACGCTCATTGCTAAGGGCCACCTTGATAAGGAGGTTAAGCTAACGCAGATAGCAGCACCCGCTCCTGGTGAGACGTCGCATACGTTGATATTCTACTTCTTTGGCACGAGCCTCGGAAGATATTTTAAGACCAATATAGATGATGCTAAGGAGGCAATACGTCGTGGTATCCTTGGTGATAGCAACCGTGTTATCTACCTGATGCAGGATAGCAAGACATCTGCTCGCATTTGTGAGATATGCTATGACTCTACTAACGATGTGTGTATTGAGCGAGAGTTGGAGACAATCACTATCGAGGATGATCTAATCACGACAGATGCTATTGGTCAGAATATAGCTAAGATGGCTGAGTATGCCGAGGCGGGTCGCTACGGTATTGTCTTCGCTGGTCACGGTCAGGGCTGGATTCCTCGTGAGGTGCTCAATGGTAGTGGCGGTATCTCGGCGCTTAGTCTTGGAGGTGTTTGGCAGCCTGCCGCAGGTGCAGAGATTACACGTGCTTTTGGCGAGAATAATGTGCAGGTAGACCCTGCGGAGCTTGCCGACGGTATTGAGAGGTCGGGCGTGGAGTTTGACTACATTCTCTTCGATGCCTGCTTTATGGCAAATATCGAGACAGTCTATGATTTGCGTAACTCGGCAAACTATATCATCGCCTCACCCTGCGAGATTATGGGCAAGGGCTTCCCCTATCATCGAACACTCCCCTACTTGTTTGCTGCCAATGGCGCATCGAGCGACGTTATGGGGGCTGCCGAGAGCTATTATCGCTTCTATAAGGATGAGTATGTTGGTAGCTCACGTTGCGGTTCAATTGCAGTGTTTAAGTGTTCTGAGATAGAGGCGCTTGCTGAGGCTACTAAGCGTGTTGTTGAGAGTGCTACCGATGAGTACGACGCATCGGCGCTTCAGACCTATGAGGGTCAGAAAGTTCATCAGTTTTACGACTTTGGGGAGTGGGTGCGCACCGTTGCTACAGATGCCGATGCTTTGACCGAGTTCAACACCCAGCTCGACAACGCTGTCGTTGCCAAGTATACCCTTCCCACGTTCTATTCGGCATATGGCTCTTATGGTACCTACGACATAGATGTGGAGGTCTATTCGGGTGTTACCACATCTGCGCCAAGCGAGGCTTATCCCCAAGAGTGGATGCAAACCAACTGGTATAAAGCTGTGTGGGGGTTGTAAAATTAAGATATATTCTATATCTTTGCGCGCAATTTAGAGAAAATAATTAAAGACGAGATATACTATGTTTGAAAACTTAACCGAGAAACTTGAACGCTCGTTCAAAATTCTTAAGGGTGAGGGTCGAATCACCGAGATTAACGTTGCCGAGACCCTAAAGGAGATACGTCGTGCGCTTATCGACGCCGATGTTAATTACAAGGTGGCTAAGAACTTTACCGATGAGGTTAAGCAGAAGGCCTTGGGTCAAGATGTGTTGCGTTCGGTGAAGCCTGGCCAGATGATGACCAAGATTGTGCGTGATGAGCTTGCGGCATTGATGGGTGGCACGGCTACCGATATTACGCTTGAGGGTAATCCCGCAGTGATACTTATTGCTGGTCTTCAGGGTTCGGGTAAGACAACCTTCTCGGGTAAGCTCGCAGCGCATATCAAGAGCAAGAAGGGTCGTCAGGTGTTGCTCGTTGCTGGTGACGTATATCGCCCTGCTGCTATCGACCAGCTCAAGATCTTGGGTGATACCGTAGGCGTGGAGGTGTATACCGAGCCAGGAAACAACAATCCAGTGGAGATTGCCGAGAACGCTATTAAGTATGCCCGCCAGAAGTCGTACAACACGGTTATTATCGATACTGCTGGTCGTCTGGCCGTAGATGAGGCGATGATGCAGGAGATTACAGCGATTAAGGCTGCTGTTAAGCCATCGGAGACACTCTTCGTTGTGGACTCTATGACTGGTCAGGATGCTGTGAATACCGCTAAGGAGTTCAACGATCGCCTCGACTTTGATGGCGTTGTACTCACCAAGCTCGATGGTGATACCCGTGGTGGTGCTGCTATATCTATCCGCTCGGTTGTTGATAAGCCTTTGAAGTTTATCTCGTCGGGCGAGAAGATGGATGCTCTGCAGGTGTTCCACCCCGAGCGTATGGCCGACCGTATCTTGGGTATGGGTGATGTGGTTTCGCTTGTTGAGCGTGCACAGGAGCAGTTCGACGAGGAGGAGGCGCGTAAGCTCAAGAAGAAACTTATCAAGAATCAGTTTAACTTCAACGACTTCCGTGACCAGATCAACCAGATTAAGAAGATGGGTAATCTTAAGGACCTCGCCTCGATGATTCCTGGTATGGGCAAGATGCTTAAGAATGTCGATATTCCCGACGACGCCTTCAAGCAGACCGAGGCCATCATTGACTCTATGACGCCTGCTGAGCGTGAGAACCCCGAGATTATCAATGCACGCCGTCGTGAGCGTATCGCTAAGGGTTCGGGTACTACCCTTGCCGAGGTTAATCGCCTGCTCAAGCAGTTCGAGGATACCCGTAAGATGATGCGTACTGTTGCGGGCGGTGGCCTTCAGCAGCGTATGCAGCAGATGCAGCGTGGCGGTATGCGACGTCGTTAGTCACTACTATATTTATATATATATTATCTATTTGGCGGGAGCTTGATTGCTTCCGCCTTTTTTATTCTTTTTGAATATTAGTATTCGGACAGCCTTTGCTATATTATCACGTGACGTAGTAGCCATTTTGGTGCATTTCGGTGCAAATTGTATCAAAGGGGAATTGGGCGTTCTCGTTGGGTGAAAAACGGAGAATGATTTTGTATATTTGTGTTGAATTAATCTTTTTTATTAACACCTAAATGTTAAATTTATGACTACTAATTCAAAATTCAATGAGGGTCAGTATGGCCTGAAGCCTTGGATGGCAAATGTTATTATGGGTATTTTGGAGCTCGTTATGGTTGTTGTGTGGTTCCTCGGTTCATTCCTTGGTGGTCTGAGCGCAATATTCAGCTTCGACCTTGCTGTTATTGAGGATTGGGATGCAACTACAACTATCGCTCTTTGTGCTGGCTTCCTTGTATGGAACTGCCTTGTATGGTTTATCAAGCCTTTGCGCACCAAATTTAACTGGGCTGAGGCTAAGTCGAATATTCTATTTATCATTTGGCTTATTGTCACTACATTCTTTATGTAGTACTCGCCACTAAATGAGATAGATACACACCGTGAGGATGTCTAAAAAAAGCACCAACGGCCGAAACAGCAGCAGATACCCGACCTCGTAATGGTCTTATGGTCCTAATGGTCTTAACGGCCCTAAAAAATAAAGACCTTTAAGACCTTTAAGACAATCAAGACAATTAAGATGGTTGCGGACAAGAGCGCAAGCAGCCAACGGCCGAAACATCAGCGTGATACCCGACCTCGTAATGGTCTTATGGTCCTAATGGTCTTAATGGTCCTAAAAAGTGAACTATCCACTGGGCTTTCAGACTGATCCCCCTTCATACCCTACAAATGAAAAACGACAGCCAGAAGCTGTCGTTTCCATTTGTGGAGGATATGAGATTCGAACTCACGACCTCTTGCATGCCATGCAAGCGCTCTAACCAGCTGAGCTAAACCCCCAATCGTGGTGCAAAGATAGAGCTATTTTTGGAAACTGCAAAAATAACAGTACACAATTATGAAAAAAATAACCGCCCGAGGAGTTGTCGAGCGGTTATCAGATGTTAGGTGCGCAACAAAAGTGTGCTACCCTACTTATACTCTACCAATGACTTGCCACTCATCTCGGCAGGCTGCTCGAGACCCATAAGATCGAGAACGGTAGGTGCAACGTCGGCAAGGATACCATCCTTAACCTTGGCAACACGATCCGAAACAACTACGATAGGTACTGGGTTGAGTGAGTGTGCAGGGTTAGGAGTGCCGTCAGGGTTGATAGCATAGTCAGCATTACCGTGGTCGGCAATCTGAACAACCTCATAGCCATTAGCCTTAGCCGCCTCGACAACATCCTTAACGCACTCATCAACAGCCTTAACAGCCTTCTCGATAGCTTCGTAGACGCCTGTGTGGCCGACCATATCGCCATTAGCAAAGTTAAGGCATATGAAGTCGTACTTCTGAGTGCCGAGGGCCTCTACGAGCTTATCCTTAACCTCGTAGGCCGACATCTCTGGCTGAAGGTCGTAGGTCGCAACCTTAGGTGATGCCACAAGGATACGGTCCTCACCAGCAAACTCATCCTCACGACCACCATTTAGGAAGAACGTAACGTGGGCATACTTCTCGGTCTCGGCGATACGCAACTGCTTAAGACCCTTAGCTGCAACATACTCACCGATAGTATTGAGCACATTATCCTTGTCGAACAAGATGTGCAAGCCCTCGAACTTAGCATCGTATGGGGTCATACAGCAGTAGTATAGAGGCATTGTGTGCATACCCTCCTCGGGCATATCCTGCTGAGTAAGCACGATGGTGAGCTCCTTAGCACGGTCGTTGCGGTAGTTGAAGAAGATAACAACATCGTTAGGCTTGATAGTGCCGATAGCATTGCCCTCAGCATCAACATTTACGATAGGCTTAACGAACTCATCGGTGACACCCTCGTCGTATGACTTCTGCATAGCCTCTACCATATTTGTAGACTTCTCGCCGACGCCCGAAACAAGCTGGTCGTAAGCGATCTTGATACGCTCCCAACGCTTGTCACGATCCATAGCGTAGTAGCGACCGATGATCGAGGCGATCTTTCCGGTAGACTTGGCCATATGCTGCTCCAAAGCTGCGATAAAGCCCTTACCGCTACGTGGATCGGTATCACGGCCATCCATAAAGCAGTGCACGTAGGTGTTCTCGATGCCGTAGTGCTTAGAGATGTCGCATAGCTTAAAGAGGTGGTCGAGTGACGAGTGTACGCCACCATCCGACACAAGACCCATAAAGTGAACATTCACACCATTAGCCTTAGCATACTCAAAGGCTGCAACAATCTCCCTATTCTCAAGGATTGAGTTATCACGGCAAGCACGGTTAATCTTTACGAGGTCCTGGTAAACAACACGACCGGCACCAATGTTAAGGTGACCTACTTCGGAGTTGCCCATCTGACCTTCGGGCAAACCTACATTCTCGCCGTCGGTCTTAAGCTCAGCGTGGGGATACTGAGCTGTCATTGCGTTAATATATTCAGGATTGGTTGAGTAGATAACGTCCGACTTAGTGTGGTCGCCATTACCCCAACCGTCCAAAATCATTAATAAAACCTTATTGCTCATAATATTAGTCGATCTTAACTTGTTAATTACTTAACCTTCTCCATAATCATCTCAACAGCCTTGTCGATAGCCGCCTGCAAGCCGTCAGGGTTCTTACCGCCTGCCGTAGCATAGTGCTTCTGACCACCGCCACCACCGCTCATAAGCTTAGCAGCCTCACGGACAGTAGCACCAGCATCAACACCCAAAGCTACGATATCGTCCGAAAGCATAATGTTGAGTGTAGGCTTGCCGTCGTGCAAATTACCGATAACCATAACAAGGCGCTCAGTAACACGCTGACGCAAAGCAAATGCCAAGTCCTTCAAAAGCTCTGGAGTGTGCTTTGATGTATGTGAGATAAGGGTCACACCACCACGCAAAGGAGTATTTGTAGCCAAGGTCTCAGCAAGCTGCGCAACCTTCTCCTTACGCATATCCTCAATCTCACGACCAAGTGATGCGTTGCTCTCGATGATCTTCTCAACGGCCTGAACAAGCTTAGGATTGTGGACAATCTGCTCGATAGATGTGAGGATGTTCTGTGTCTCGTAAACAAGGGTCTCAGCAGCCTCGCCTGTAACAGCCTCGATACGACGCACACCAGCCGAAATGGCGCTCTCCGAAGTGATCTTGAATAGACCGATAGTACCTGTTGCCGAGGTGTGAGTACCACCACATAGCTCGGTAGAGGGTCCGAAGTTCACGATACGTACCTTGTCGCCATACTTCTCGCCGAAGAGCATAATAGCACCAGCAGCCTCAGCCTCGGCCATAGTAGCCTCTCGGTTCTCAACCAATGGGTGGTTATTGCGGATAAGCTTATTCACAAGACGCTCAACCTCACGAAGCTCCTCCGAGGTAACCTTCTGGAAGTGAGAGAAATCGAAGCGCAAGCCAGTAGGGCCTACCATCGAGCCCTTCTGCTCAACGTGAGTGCCAAGAACGGTGCGCAAAGCGTAGTCTACAAGGTGAGTTGCAGTGTGGTTGTTGGCTGCCTTCTGACGTGCATCAGCATTAACAACAGCGTGGAACTCAGCAGCGGGATTCTCGGGTAGCTGCTTGGCGATGTGGATGATAAGGCCATTCTCCTTCTCGGTGGCAATAATATCAATCTTCTCGTTAGCGCTCTCGATATATCCAATATCGCCAATCTGACCACCTGAATTGCCATAGAATGGAGTGTGGTCAAATACAAGCTGATAGGTTACATTATTCTTGCTCTTAACACGACGGTAGCGTGCAATGCGAACATCTGCCTCGAGGTGGTCATAGCCGATGAACTCGCTCTCCGAGATAGAGATAACCTCCTGCCAGTCGTCGATATCCTGCTGTGCAGCATTGCGTGAACGCTCCTTCTGAATCTGAAGCTCCTTCTCGAACTCCACAATATCAACCTCCACGCCCTGCTCCTTAGCGATAAGCTCGGTAAGGTCGATAGGGAAGCCATATGTGTCGTAAAGAACGAAGGCATCCTTACCCGAAATCTTGCCATTAGCCGACTTCTTGATAACGCCCTCAAGAAGGTTGATACCCGTGGCGAGGGTGCGGAGGAATGATGCCTCCTCCTCCTCGATAACACGCTCGATGAGGGTCTGCTGAGCAACGAGTTCAGGGAACTGGTGTCCCATCTGTTTAACAAGACCATCGACGAGCTTGCAGATGAATGGCTCGTTGAAACCGAGGTAGGTATAGCCATAGCGCACGGCACGGCGCAAGATGCGGCGGATAACATAACCGGCCTTAGCATTTGCTGGCAGCTGACCATCGGCAATCGAGAAAGAGATGGCGCGCAAGTGGTCGGCGATAACACGCATAGCCACGTCGCACTTCTCATCCTTGCCATACTCCTTGCCCGAAAGAGCTGCAATGCGAGCAATCGTTGGCTGGAATACATCAGTATCGTAGTTCGACTTCTTGCCCTGGAGAATCATACACAAGCGCTCGAAGCCCATACCCGTATCGACATTGTTTGCAGGAAGTGGCTCGAGTGAGCCGTTAGCCTTACGGTTGAACTGCATGAATACAAGGTTCCAGATCTCGATAACCTGAGGGTGGCTCATATTAACCATCTCACGGCCAGGGATTTTGGCAATCTCCTCCTCGTCACGAAGATCGAAGTGGATCTCGCTACAAGGGCCGCAAGGACCTGTCTCACCCATCTCCCAGAAGTTATCCTTCTTGTTACCACGTATGATGTGGTCCTCGGGCAGGAACTGCTTCCAGTAGTCGTAGGCCTCCTGGTCGAAGGCTACACCATCCTCCTCGCTACCCTCGAATACGGTAGCATACATACGGCTCTTGTCGAGTTTGTAGACTTCGGTGAGAAGCTCCCACGCCCACTCAATGGCCTCCTTCTTGAAATAGTCGCCATACGACCAGTTGCCGAGCATCTCGAACATTGTGTGGTGATAGGTGTCGTGGCCTACCTCCTCGAGGTCGTTATGCTTGCCCGAAACTCGAAGACACTTCTGAGTATCTGCTACACGAGGGAACTTACGTGGTGAGTTGCCAAGGAAGATATCCTTGAACTGGTTCATGCCTGCATTTGTAAACATCAAAGTAGGATCGTTCTTTACAACCATAGGTGCCGATGGAACGATCTCGTGACCCTTAGAACGGAAGAAATCTAAGAATGCTTGTCTAACCTTATTTGAATCCATATTTCGTATAATAATTTATATCTTTTGAAAATCGGTTGCAAAATTAAACATTTTTTTCATATCTTTGCTCTGAAGTTCTGATTTTTTATATATTTTATATAAGTATAGATGAGTAGTGGTAAGGATAGAAAATTCAGGTTTGAGCCTAATAGCTGGCCCAAGGGGGCACGAGTAGTGTTCAAACTCTCGGTTGCGCTTGTTATCGCCGCTGCTTGCAACCTCATAATTTCTACGTGGTGGGAGACTCCGAAGATGTCAAATATTCGTCGAGATAACCGCCGCCTTGAGGCTAAATATGAGATACTTAAAGGTAAGGTAGAGTCGGCCGAACGTACGCTGGCCGACATCAAGCATCGTGACCAAAACATATATCGACCACTGCTTGGTGTGGATACCTTGAACCTCCCTATTGTATATGTCGATTATGCCGATACGAAGTATGAGCCACTGCTCGAGGATGAGTATTATGGAGAGCTTACCGTGGCGGCGTGGAAGCGTATGGATCGTCTTATGCGAAGTATCTATTATGCTTCACGTGCTCTGGATAAGACTCAAGAGTTGGCAGATAACAAGGCGGAGTATTCGTCGATAGTTCCTGCAATTTGGCCCATCGACCGCACAAAGCTGAAGAATATAAGCAGTCAATATGGTATGCGTCACCACCCTACGCTCGGTATTACACGAATGCACGAGGGTATAGACCTTACTGCACCCATTGGCACGGCGGTATATGCCACTGGATATGGCACCGTAAGCCAGTCGCAGGTGCGTAATGGCTATGGCGAACTTATAGAGATTGATCACGGATTTGGCTACAAGACACGCTATGCCCACCTTTCGGCTCGATTTGTTAAGGTTGGCGAGAAGGTGTCACGTGGTCAGGTAATTGGTGAGGTTGGAAACACCGGCGTGTCATCGGGCCCACACCTCCACTACGAGGTGCGCTATCGTGACAATACTGTTAATCCGATCAACTACTTCAATAAGGATATGTCTGCCGAGGCCTATGAGGAGCTGATGGAGCAGGTTGAGAAGTCGTCAAAATAAAATATAACATCTTGAAGCTATGAAACAAACGACAAATTCGCAGATGAGAGCCAAGGTGGTGCGACGACAGTTTTGGCGCAAGGCAGTCCCTATGTTCTATAAGGGACTGATTTGGGCTGCTATGATTATTGGGTGGTTTGTGGTCTTTGGCTTGGTGGTGGATATGCCTAACGAGTATAAGCTGCGCCACTCGGTAGATGATATGCGGGAGGAGTATGAGAAACTTGAGACTCGATATAATACTCTTACAAAGGTACTTGACAATGTGATCGAGCGAGATGCAAACGTGTTTCGCACGCTATTTCAGTCTAATCCCTATGATCTCAATGACGACGATGAAAATAGTCGAGAGGAGCTAAATGCTGTGTTGCTCGATTTGGATAATGCTAAACTTCAGGAGATTTTGGACTCGAGAATAGCGAGTGCGAAGAGTCACAACGAGCGACTGTTGGAGTCCTACGTAAGTCATAGCGACGCTATCGTTGCGGATTATATGAACCTAAGGTGTATGCCCTCGATACAACCGGTAAATAATAGCGGATTGACACTCCTGGCCTCGGGTAAAAAGAGCCTGCTTAATCCGTTTCATCGTACTATGACTGAGCATAATGGCGTTGATTACCTCGTGCCAGAGGGAACTGCCGTTTTTGCTACTGCGGATGGTAGTGTCGAGAGTCTTTCGGAGAAGAACTCTACACGTGGTAAAGCCATAACCATTAACCACGGAAATGGGTATAAGACCACATATTGTCACCTGCAAGATATTCGTGTGTCGGAGGGTGATCGTGTGCGACGTGGCGATATTATTGCCCTCTCGGGTAATACGGGTCTATCGTTTGCTCCACATCTTCACTATGAGGTGCGATTTAGAGGCGCTGTTGTAGACCCTGTTCACTACTTCTTTATGGAGCTTTCGCCAGAGGAGTATCAGCGTATAATTCGCATTGCTCTATCAAGTATGCAATCATTTGATTAGGATGGCTCAGTTAAAGTTAATTCTACTCGACTTCGACGGCACGTTGGTTGATACTCGTCGTGCCAATGCACTTGCCTATATAAAGACTCTATCCGAGGTGGGTATCACGCTCACTGAGGAGGAGTATTTAGAGAGATATTTTGGTGTCCGCTGCATGGAGTTTATGCGTATGGTTGGCGTTAAGTCCGACGAGGAGATCTGCCGACTTAGACTACGCAAGGTGGAGTTGTATCCTCAGTTCTTCGATAGCGTGGTGCTTAATGAGGAGCTTTGGGGGTGGTGCTGTATGATGCGGCGTATGGGTGCTAAGGTGTGGATAGTCTCTACTGGTCATATAGATAACATTCGTAATGTGATGCAATACTTGAATATTGCAGAGGGTGTTGATGGAGTTATTTGTGGCGATGATGTTGCCAATGCTAAGCCTGCTCCCGATTGCTTTCTTGAGGCTATGCGCCGAGAGGGTGTAACGCCCGAAGAGACTATAATTTTTGAGGACTCCAGTGTGGGTGTAGAGGCGGCTCGTCGTAGCTGTGCCCCCTACGTAGTGGTTAAGATGAGTTAGGGGCGAGAGTCTGTCGGTGTAATAAAATCATCAAATCCTTTGAGGTTTGATGATTTTATTGTATCTTAGCAGATGAATTTTAAGTTTGCTTAGGCTATGAAACGAATACTCTTACTGTTTGCTATTATTTTGTGTGCAGACCATGTCTCTGCTCAACAGAGCAGCGCAACAATTGAACAAAATATTAGCAACCCCGTAAAGCAGTGGACATCGAGTTTTACTACTATCGATGTTGATGCACCTATTAAGCTGACACTTACGCAGTTGTCTGATGATCAGGCGCCCTATATAATTTATGACACAAAGGGGAATGAGACATCTAAATTTACAGCTGAGGTGGAGAGAGGTCAGGTGCTAAAGATACGTGAGCGCTACGACCCTAAGCGTGCATCTGTTACAGAGGTGCAGGTGTTTTATAATACGTTGGAGCAGATCACCATTGCTCGAGCTGATACTCAACTAAATGGGGTGCTTCGTGCAAAGATGCTCGATGTAGAGATTTCGAACAACGCAAAGTTTGTTGCCGAGTTCGATGTTATGGATCTTGTTATTAGTGTGAATGGTAATTGTGGTGTGGAGATTACTGGCGAGACTCTATATCAAAGGGTTGATGTCACCTCGTCGCAATATAATGCAGCTGGACTTAAGACCATGTCTACGATAGTAGAGTCGCACCATAATGCAGAGGTAAGAGTCTATGCTACGCAGCGTCTCGAGGCTAAGAGTACTACGGGAGGTAAGATAATGTATAAGCCAAGTCCAGAGATCATTCGCACCGAGAAGACTCTGTTTGGCGTTGATGCAACACCCCTAAAGTAAAAGATGAAGTAAGGCTGTGGGTATGGGCAAATCATTCTTACAAGAGCTGGCAGAGAGGCTTCTCGAGCGTTACTCGGGAGACCTCTCTCGACTTATTATACTCTTCCCATCGCTGCGTGCTCGCACCTTCTTCAATAGTGCGCTTGCAGCCGTATCCTCGAGACCGGTATGGCAGCCAAAGTGGATGAGTGTAGATGAGCTGATGGAGCGTGCTTCGGGGCTTGTGCGTGGTGAGCGAATACGCCTAATATCAGAGCTTTACAATATATATGTAAAGTATCACCCCACGGAAACATTCGATAAGTTTTACTTTTGGGGCGAGATGTTGATTGCCGATTTCGACCTCATTGATAAGTACCAGGTCGATGCCTCGCAACTACTTCGTAATCTTGAAGATATAAAGGAACTTGAGGCCGATGTCTCCTACCTCACCCCTGAGCAGTTGCGTATAATATCATTCTGGAAGAGTATCGGCGACAGCGACACGCTCAGCGAGCAGAAGCAGCGCTTTCTGAAGATATGGCGCAGCCTCCCAATGATATATACCGAGTTTCGTGCTCGTTTAGCCTCGTTAGGTTTTGCTTATGCGGGTATGATCTATCGTACGGCCGTGGAGCGAATAGCTCGTGGAGATGAGGTTGATCTACCTAAAGGGCGTTACGTGGTAGCTGGTTTTAATGCTCTATCAAGTAGCGAAAAGCAACTCTTTGAATACCTGTCGCATAGCGATGAAGGTGCCGAGTTCTATTGGGATTACGATAGTTACTATACGCAAAACTGCTGGCACGAGGCTGGTGAGTTTATGCGTGAAAATATAGTGTCGTTTCCTGCCACAGAGTCTATATCGACCGATAACTTTACGAAGATTGATAAGCAGATACGTTCGATTGCCTGTGTGTCGAATGTGGTGCAGTGTAAATATGCTGCCGAGCTACTCGAGAGGCTTGGTGCAGAGAGCCTTGATAAGCGCACAGCGATAGTTCTTACGGATGAAAATATGCTTGTGCCGATGTTGCACTCGCTGCCCAAGAGTGTGGATAAGGTGAATGTCACGATGGGTTATCCTCTCAAGATAACGCTGGTTAATTCGCTGATCGAACGCCTCGTTGAGCTGCAATCGCACGGAAGAGTGCGTGGTGATGTGGCGGTGTTCTATCACGTTGATGTGCTTGGCCTGTTGTCGCATCCATATGTTGCGGATTCGGTGGGTAAAGATGCCAAACGGCTCTACGACCACATTGTGGCCAATCGTATGGTGTCGATCGAGGAGACTCTATTTGCAGATAGCGATATTCTAAAGGTAATATTCAGCAAACGAGATAGTTGGCAGCAGATGGCTAAATACTTGCTCGAGGTGCTTACGGCGCTTGGTGATGTGATTGCCGAGAGCGATAAGACGAACTGCGAGTATATCAATATTGCCTACGACGAGATCTCGAAGATGATGCTTGCCGTTGAGCGATGTGAGATTAATCCATCGGTCGAGGTGTTTATATCGCTTGTGCGTCGTCATCTTCAGAGCGTGACCATACCGTATGAGGGTGAACCGCTTGAGGGAGTGCAAATTATGGGTATTCTCGAGACTCGCAACGTAGACTTTGAGAATGTCATCATACTCTCGATGACCGACACAAGTTTTCCGAGCGACAAGACAGGTCAGCCATCGTTTATCCCCTATAATCTTCGTGCGGCCTATGGTCTGCCTACCCCCGAGCAGCACGAGGCGATGTATGCCTACTACTTCTATCGACTCATTCAGAGGGCTAAGAGTGTGTCGATGCTCTACTGCTCGCGTGCCGACGATAAGAGCACTGGAGAGTGTAGCCGATATATCTATCAGCTTGAGTATGAGTCGCCATATCCTATTGAGAAGCTGTCAGTCGGTGTAGATTTGGGTGTCGAGGAGGTGGCGCCCATCGTGGTTGAGAAGGGTGATTACGAGCAAAAGATGCTTGCGAGGTATCTTGCCCCAGACGAAGAACACTCGTTATCGCCCACGGCGTTGTTTAGGTATATCGAGTGTCCGCTAAAGTTCTATCTGCACTCTGTGGCTAAACTTAAGCCTCAGGATGAGATTAGCGATACGATTGATGCGCTCACGTTTGGAAATATCCTTCACGAGACGATGCAGGAGCTATATACGCCGCTTGTGGGTGTGAAAAATCCTATGTCGGCGATATCTAAGTTGCGTAAGCGTCAGATTGTCGAAGAGGCGGTAAATCGCACGATCGCTCGGCTATTGCATGGTGGCAAGAGCCTTGATGATAGGGAGCTTTCGGGAGATACAATCCTGGTAAGGGATATCATTGTGAAGTATATAATGCGTGGAATATTGCGCTATGACGCTTCTGTCGAGGGCTTTACGATTACAGGCCTGGAGGATGAGGTGAAGTGCCGCTACCCTATCTCGAATGGCCGAAACGTAAATCTGTCGGGTCGTGCTGATCGTATCGACACGCTGCCTGATGGAACGTTGCAAATCATTGATTATAAGAGCGGCAATGTGCCTCACCTCGAGTTTAATGGAGTATCGAAACTGTTTACGGGAACAGCCAATGAGCGCATCTCAAATATCTTCCAGACGCTGCTCTATTCGATGATGTTGCATCGCACCGAGGGTGTCGAGTCGTTGCCTACGCTCTACTTTGCATCGAAGATGCTGGCGGACGACTACTCTCCGAAGCTGTGCGATAAGATGGCAGATTGCTTTGTCGAGCGTTATAGCGATTATGCCGAAGAGTTCGAGAGGGAGCTAAGCTCGGCGCTTGAGCAGCTATTCAACTACGATGAGCCATTCCGTCAGACCGAGGATGTGGATATGTGTAAGTATTGTGACTTTAAGAGTATATGCCGACGATGAAACGAGCTAAGATACTGAGTGCAAGTGCCGGCTCGGGAAAGACCTATCAGCTGGCATACAAGTATGTGCGAGATGTTGTTGAACATCCCGAGATGTATCGTGCGATACTCGCTGTGACCTTTACAAACAAGGCCACCGAGGAGATGAAGTCGCGAATACTCCGTGAAATACACCTATTGGCCTCAGGGTGTAAGAGCCCATATGTCGAAAAGCTCTGCGCTGAACTGCAACTTACTGAGAGTATGGTGCGCAAGCAGGCTATGCGTGCTCGCACCTCTATTCTGCACGACTACTCACGCTTTAGCGTGCTTACAATCGACAAGTTCTTCCAGCGAATAATTCGTGCCTTTATCAAGGAGCTGGGCATCGACTTAAACTACAATATCGAGCTTGATCCTACGCAGTTGCTGGTTCGTGGTGCGGATAATCTTGTTGAAAACATTGCTGATAACGAGGAGCTTAAGCACTGGATGCTGGAGTTCGCCGAGGAGCGACTCAGTGATGGCGACAGGTGGGATATGCGTGGCGATCTACGCTCGTTGGGTCGTGAGATCTTCAAGGAGGGCAGTCGTGAGCGTATGAAGATGCGCAAGTCGAAGTCCGAGCTTAATGATATAGTATCTCGTGCCACTGCTCGTGCCGAGGCGGCTAAGAGTAGCATTAAGGCTCTGGGTGAGCGTGGTGTGCAGATTATGGCGGAGTGCGGTGTGGGAGCAGATATGTTCAAGGGTGCGTCACGTAGCTTCGTATTTAAGTTTGCGAAGTATGCTGAGGGTGAGTTCTTTGCGCCCAACGCAACGATGCTCAAGGCTGCTGAGAGTATCGACGAGTGGTATGGTAAGGGTGCTGGCGCTGCTGTGCATGATGCGGCGCAACGCCTACAACCTCTGCTTGCCGAGTTGTGTCAGAGCTATGCCAAGACCGAGAAGTTGGTAAATACAGCTACCTTGCTGCGTGACAACTATCGTAGCTTTGCGCTGCTTGCCGATCTCTACGAGCAGGTGACGAAGATTTGCGAGGAGGAGAATATAATGATCCTTGGCGAGACCAAGCACATCCTTTCGACCTTTGTGGATGGTAGCAATGCTCCGTTTATATATGAGAAGGTGGGTAATCGCTACGAGCGTTTTATGATTGATGAGTTTCAGGATACGTCGGTGCGAGAGTGGAACAATATGTTGCCGCTGTTGCAAAATGCTATGGCAGAGAGCGACCAGTGTTCGGTGCTCATCGTAGGTGACGTTAAGCAGTCGATATATCGATGGAGAGGTGGCGACTGGCGTCTGCTTCAGGAGGTGGCACGCCGTGATCTTGGCGAGAATAATGTCGAGGTGGAGCCCCTTAAGGAGAACTATCGAAGTTTGGAGCGTGTAGTGTCGTTCAATAACGAGATGATTGATCGAGTTGTCGAGATAGATAATCAATACCTCAATAATATCATTGACGAGGCGCTGAATAGTAGGCGTATATCGAAGTCACTTCACGCATCGCTTTATGATGTGATGAGTTCGGCATATCGTAACCATCGACAGACGCCTGGTCGTAAATATATGGATGAGGGCTATGCCGAACTGACACTCTACGACTCTACGCTTATCGACTCCCCATTTATCGAGGTCATCGAGGATGTTATCAGTCGAGGCTACCGTTTCAGTGATATTCTCATTCTGGTGCGTGGGTCGAATGATGGTCGCAAGGTTGCTGAGCAGCTATTCCGATACAAGGAGGAGCGATACGCCTCACGTGGCGAGGTGGGATTTAATATCCTTACTGCCGATGCGCTCACCGTCGAGAACTGCGATGTGGCGGACTTTGTGATTGCTGTGATGCGCCTTACAATAGATGTTGATAACCGCATCGAGCGGGGTGTGTACAATAGGTTTCTGGGTAAGCGCTACGACCATATGTTTGATGACGAGGAGCTGGCTTTCCTCTCGCATATTGCCCACCTATCGCCTCTCGAGGCCTTCGAACAGATCGTTATGCGTTACTCGCTATATGAGCGCAAGGATCGTATAGCCTATATTCAGGCTCTACACGAGGGTGTCTACTCATTCTCAACATCACGTATCGCCGATATTGCTCGTTATCTGGAGTGGTGGGACGAGCGTGGCCACAGCGAAACACTTAGTGTGGATATGACTGCCGACACAATCGAGATATCTACTATTCATAAGGCAAAGGGCCTCGAGCGAGCAGTCGTCATTGTGCCATATTGCAAGTGGGATACTGCGCCAAAGGGCTCGCTGCAAACCGTTGTATGGTCGCAGGCGGCAAGTGATGAGCTCTCCGAAATTGGAGAGTTCCCCGTTACGTATGGTAGCTCGATGCAGAACTCAGAGTTTACGCCAGACTACTATTCGGAGTTGGTGATGAGCCATGTGGATGGTGTAAACCTCCTATATGTGGCTATGACACGAGCCTCGAAAGAGCTCTATATGATTGCTCCTACACGCCTGAATACTAAGAGTAAGTCGTCGGATACGATTAACAATATAGTGCCCCTTCTGTCGCGCGCAGTGACAGGTGTTGTTGCCGAGGCTGAAACCTATAATGGTGAGGAGGGTGTCGAGCGAATGGTGTATCGCTATGGAACGAAGATTCAGTGCGAAATCTCGAGCGATAAACTCGATAAGGAGCGTAACATTATTCTTGATAGTTATACCGCCCACACCCCCGAGCTAAAGATTCGATACCCTAATCATAGATTTACTGACGAGGGGCTTAAGTTTAGCAGTTCGAATCGTCGTCAGGGTGTGCGTCTACATAAGCTATTTGAGCAGGCAAAGAGCATTGAGGATATATACGATGCACTTGGCCAGATGACGGCACAGTCGCTGATCTCTGATAGCGAGGCGTTGCGGCTTAGGGATTCCATAGAGCGTGCTATGAGCAATGTGCAGGTGCAGGAGTGGTTCTCGGGTGAGTGGGACGACATTAAAAATGAGGCGGACATTATCACTCGTGAGAGTATGCGCCGCCCCGATAGGGTTATGATACGTGGTCGCAGGGCGGTAGTTGTGGATTATAAGTTTGGCGATAATGTCGAGCAGCGCTACTGCAAGCAGGTGGCTGAGTATATCTCCATACTGCGAGATATGGAGCTCTACGACAATATTGAGGGGTATGTATGGTATATTCTGCGTGGCGAGGTGGTAAAGGTTGGCGAGTAGAGGCGTCATAATGACGCACCCACTCCAACAGCGTTTTGCGCCAAAGTGTGCCACACGTGATGAAAAGTCACAACTTTTTGCTGGTTCGGCGTCATAATGCACTCCCCGCTTTAAGAGCCTTTTTACATTGATGTGTCTCCTAAGTGGTGGCGTGATAAAAGTGGTAATGATGCAAAAAATGGTGTTTTGCATCATTGCCATAAAAGTTTCTTTTATTTTTTTTATGCAATGCCCTATCGTAGTGTTGCTTGTTTCAAAAATTCTGCATATATTTGTGGTGCTATTGAAAAGATAGCAGACATATTGAAAGTGTTTTTCGCAGTCCTAATCTGAAAATGTGGAAGTTTTCTTGACCAAGGGATGAACGAGCAACACTCATTTCTTGTATAGCTATGTGGTTATGCACACATTTTGTGCATACTCCCCATACTATCCAGGTGTGGGGCATTGTAGCGTTTATTTTGGTCAGGTCTTTCCACAACCTTCAGATTAATGAACGTCGAATCAACTCCACACTTTCTGTTTTTTATATTAATCAGCCGCCGAGGGAGTTGAGACGGTCAAAGCAATAATCTTTTATTTATGAAAAGACTATTTACCATTTGCTTACTTCTATTGGCAACACTATTTTGTGGCTGTCACGATGCGTACGATGATACGCTCGTATGGGATAAGCTAAACAATCATGAGGAGCGTATCACGGCTCTCGAAGAGCTATGTAAAAAGATGAATACCAACATCTCGGCTCTACAAACTCTTGTAACCGCTCTACAGGAGAGCGATACAATTGCAAGCATCACCCCTATCACCGAGGGTGGTGAGGTCATAGGCTATACAATCACCTTCACCAAGTCGCAGCCTGTGACAATCTATCACGGTAAAGATGGCGCTAATGGTGCTGATGGCAAGGATGGCGCCGACGGCTATACGCCTGTGATTGGTGTTAGACAGGATGCCGATGGTATCTACTACTGGACTCTCGATGGCGAGTGGTTGCTCGATGGCGATGGTAATAAGATTAAGGCAGAGGGCACTGATGGTAAGGATGGCATCAACGGCGAAGATGGCAAGGATGGTATCGACGGCGAAGATGGCAAGGATGGCATCAACGGCGAAGATGGCAAGGATGGTGTCAATGGCGAAGATGGCAAGGATGGTATCACCCCACAACTAAAGATTGAGGAGAACTACTGGTATGTGTCATACGACGAGGGTGCGACGTGGACTCAGCTCGGTAAGGCTACTGGCGAGGATGGTATCAATGGCGAGAATGGTCAGGATGGCGCAGATGGTAAGGATGGCGACTCATTCTTCTCTGCCGTAACCTATGATCAGGAGAATGCCTATTTTACACTTGCTGATGGCACAGTTATCACCATACCTTTGGCATCAAATAGAGTTCTATCACGCTTGCAGTCAATGACCTTCGTTCCTGAGTACAACGATGGTAAGGCTACGGTGAAGGTGGCCCCTAACGGCGCAGGCATACTCTATATGGACTTTGAAGTTGCTCCTAAGAGTGTTGCACAGGAGATTGCCGACAACTACTCTACTCTTGCCTCTCTTAAGGCTATTAGCACCAAGACACGTGCTTCGGAGTTTGTCGATTTGCCTCTGTTGTCGTGCGTGGCTGATGTGGAGAGTGGCGTGATCACTATCTCTGCTTCGGCCGAGGCTCTGAGCGAGGAGTTCTATGCAGGAGAGGAGTCAGTAAGCGTTAGCTTTACGCTCTCTGATGGCACTATCACCAGGAGTAGCGACTATATAGAGTTGGCTTTAGGTGAGCTGCTTCCTGCTGATAACCAGATATGGTACACCCCTGAGACGGATGGTGCTATTACATTCAAATATATTGCACAGGAGGGTGCGACACTCCTTAGTAATAGTTATGATGAGACTATCGGACAGTGGGTGCTTAGCTACGATCAGCCATTGACTCGTATAAATAATAGCGCATTTATGAATACAAAGATTACTACGATAACTCTTCCCGATAGTGTTACCCAGTTTGGTGAGAATGTATTTATGAACAGCAAAAAACTGGTGTCAGTACGCTTGCCAAAGGGTTTGACCAATCTGCCTCGTCAAACATTCTATAGTTGTACGTTACTGAAGAATATCGAGATTCCTGAGAGTGTTACATTTATCGGAGATTCGGCATTTGACAGTGCTGGTATCACATCACTTAAGTGGCCAGAGAGCGTAACAGAGATCCCTAATAAAGCATGCTACAAATGTACCTCACTGCAAAGTGTTGAGATCCCTGACAGCGTTGTAAAGATAGGAAGCAGCGCATTTAGTAGAACAGCGATAACATCTGTAAAGTTACCTTCATCTCTAACAACGATCGGCGATACTGCTTTTTCAAGATGCACCTCGCTGACAACCGTATCTGAACTTCCAACCGCCATAGTATCATTGGGTAATGGAGTATTTAATGATTGTACATCGCTTACTGGCTTATCGGGTAAGTATGTATCTGAGGATGGTCATTGTTTGGTAGTGGATGGTGTTCTCAAGTCGTTTATCACAAAAGGTGTTACAGATTATTATATCCCTGAGGAGGTAACATCTATTGGCAATGACGCATTTAACTATGTATCCACTCTTACAACTCTCGTAGTGCACGATGGTGTAGAGTCGATTGGCGAGTATGCATTTAGCAATATGCCAGACCTTGAGTCTATCACGCTCCCTTCTGGGCTAAAGACAATCAGCAAAAGTATGTTTAATTCTACTTCTGGTCTTAAGTCTATTGTATTGCCAGATAGTGTAGAGACAATCGAGGCATCTGCTTTCAGTAGCTGCTCAAATCTTACATCTATTACACTCCCAGCCAACCTTAAGACGATTGGTAAGAGTGCATTCTCGTTCACTCCACTTGACGAGGTAGTTCTTCCCGACGGTCTTACAGAGATTAGTGAGTCTGCGTTTGCATCTTGTTACCTAAACACTATTGTTATTCCTAATAGTGTTACTAAGATTGCGAATTATGCATTCCAGTATAGCAAAATTAAGAAAATAACTATTGTCGAGTCGATAACCTCATTAGGAGATCGGGTCTTTGAGCAGTGCAAAGAGCTCCAAGAGGTGACTTTCACCTCAGGTATAAAAGAGATTCCTGCAGAAACGTTCTGCATGTGTCATAAGCTGGAAACCGTCGATTTTGGTGATCATATTACAACCATTGGCGAAGAAGCTTTCTACGAATGTAAGGCCTTGAAGAGTGTGACATTCCCCGATAGCCTTACCCAAATAGGAACCAGAGCCTTCGAAAAGTGTGAAAGCGTGGAGAGTGTGGTGTTTGGTAATGGCATAGAGAATACTGGTGAATACTTAACGTTTTATAAGTGTACTTCGCTAAAGAGTATAACACTGTCAGAGAGTATAAAGACGATATCTGCCTCGACATTCAATGGTTGTACATCATTGACCGAGGTAACTATCCCAGATACAGTAACTGAAATTGGCGGATCTGCCTTTTATAATTGTACTAACCTCAAGAATGTTACCTTGGGTACTGGTCTTAAGACCATGGGCCATGGTGTCTTTAGCACCACCGCTTTGGAAACAATTACGATCCCTGAGGGTGTTACTGAGATACCGAGCAGTGCGTTCATTAATGTGCCATTGAGAGTTGTATATCTGCCTTCGACTATTACATCAATAGGACTATATGCGTTCAGAAGTGATTTCGGTGATTACAATATAGAGGCTGTATACTTAAAGGCAACCACCCCTCCAACACTTAACGTAGATTATAGATATGACGATCTATTCCAGGGTAATCCACCTGTATATATCCCAGTAGGATCTCGTCAGGCATATATGAATGATTCATTATGGGCAGATTATGTTAATCGCTGTCGCGGTTCTCTGGTAGAGTATGACTATGATGCTAACTTATAGGAGTTATCTTTAATCATTTCTCACATTTTATGAGGGGCTGACTCGTAAGGGTCAGCCCTCATATAAGGTGTTGCGTCACTACTCTAACTTGATTAACATATTTATAATAGTTTTTAGCCGAAATAGTATATGAGAAGAATACTCCTTGCGTTTGCAGTTGCAATAGTTACTCTTTGGGGCTGCAATGACTCCCCTACCGACGAGGTGGTTGTAACCGACGTGGTAGTATCGCCCGCAACTCTTACTCTTAATGCTGGACAGAGCCAGCGGCTCGAAGCTGAGATTTTGCCCCAAAATGCCACAGCGCAGATTGCTTGGTCATCATCTAATGAGAGTGTGGCAATAGTAAATAGTAATGGCGTTGTTAAGGGTATAAAGTCGGGCAAGGCAACGATCATTGCCTCGGCAGGTAAGGTCTCGGGAGCGTGTAGTGTCGAGGTGGTGAATAAAGCGACCTCAATAGAGCTATCCGAAGAGTCGCTACACTTTTCAGCTGTTGAACAAGAACGGGAACTTATGGCAACAGTGTTTCCCGAGAATGCCGATAATGTATCTATCAAATGGAGTACCTCGGACCCAAGCGTTGTGAGTGTTAAAGGCTCGATTACCAATAAATTCACAGGTATAGTTACCAGTGTTGGCATCGGCGAGGCAACAATCACAGCCACGTGTGGTGATCTGGAGGCTACGTGTAGTGTGACGGTATCAATAGATACTGCCTCTATTCAAATTACACCCACAAAACTAACATTCGACACCTTGGGTGACACAAGCCAGCTAAAGGTAAAGGCCAATCCCGAGGGTGCCGTTATCGACGAGGATAATGTCGTATGGCGTTCGGAGAACGATAATATTGCCACCGTAACTGACTCTGGTTTGGTGACAAGTGTCGATAATGGCGAGACGGTAATCACTGCAACATATGGTGATTTGGAGGCAACGTGTCATGTAACGGTGGCTGTTGTAGCAACACGCATCGAACTGTCACACGAGACATTGGCATTTCTCGATCTCAATCAGAGCGTACAACTTACCGCAACAGTCTATCCCAGCGAAACGTTTGACAAGACCATAACGTGGGAATCTTCGAATAGGGGTGTGGTAGAGGTCTCGGATACGGGTTTGGTAACCAGCATTGGCGATGGTGAGGCCGAGATTACAGCCAGGTGTGGTAATGTGACTGCAACGTGCTGTGTGTTGGTCGGTGATGCCATTGTTCAGATATCGCCATCTAAGCTCTCGTTTAGCTCGTTAGGGGCTCAAAAGCAGTTAAGCCTAAATGTCTATATTGAGGATGATACTTTCGACCCTAATAGCGTGGTATGGCGCTCGAGCAACGAAGGAGTGGTAACCGTAACAGACTCTGGTTTAGCAACCTGTATCGGCAATGGCGAGGCGACGATCACTGCCGAGTATAAGGAGCTGAAGGCAACGTGTCGAGTAACCGTAGCTGTGGCTGCAACAAGCGTCGAGTTATCACAGACCGTATTAACATTTATAAGCTATCAAACGAGCGCACAACTTACAGCTAATGTCTATCCCAGCGAGACAGCCGATAAGAGCATCACGTGGAAATCTTCGGATCCCAGTGTGGCTAACGTATCAGACACTGGCTTAGTGACGGCGGTTGGCAATGGCGAGGCGATAATCACAGCGACGTGTGGTAATGTTCATGCCACCTGCAACGTAAAGGTGATCAAAACCACTCTTCAACTTTCGCCATCGAATCTGTCGTTTAGCACTTTGGGAGCACAAGAGCAATTGACACTAAATGTCTATCCAGCGAATGCTCCTGTCGATCCCTCGGGTGTGGAATGGCACTCGAGCAACGATAGCGTGGCAACCGTATCAAGCTCCGGCTTAGTCACCAGCCGTGATAATGGCACAGCGACAATCACAGCGACGTATAACGAGTTGTCGGCTACGTGTTCTGTGGATGTCTTTGTGAAGGTTTTGCGCATTGAACTATCACATAATAGCATAAAATTTACTTCTGCGGGAGAGAGTGTTCAGCTTACTGCAAACATACAACCAAGCGAGGTGGCAGATTTGAGCATCGCATGGAAATCTTTGAATACCAGTGTGGCTAACGTATCAGACACTGGCTTAGTGACGGCGGTTGGCAATGGCATGACAATAATCACAGCTACGTGTGGCGGTGTGCAGGCATTGTGTCATGTTTTTGTCAGTATCCGCACTGTGGAGATTGAGGGCGATAGAGCAACGTGTCTGCTCAGTGGAGTAGATAGTATAGAGTTGGCTCAAATCATGGAGGAAATCCACGCTGCGGGAGTTAAAAAGGTATCTATTTATGGAGATTACAACGCTATAGATCTCTCAAGACTCAATCTGCTTAACAATACCGGTATAGTATTCGAGGAGTTGGATCTTAGTGGTGTGATCAATTGGCCAATAGTTAATGGCGTGCCAACACTCCCTGATAGGGCGTTTAGGAGTGTCGAATTATTCGAACATATTATCCTCCCAGATGAGATTAGGGTCATTGGCGAGTATGCATTCAGTCAATGTGGTGACTATTTTAAGAAGATCACTGCAAGGGGTGTTACTACAATCGACCAGTATGCATTTTACCTATGTTATTTGCTCGCAGAGGTAGATATGCCGAATGTCACGACCGTCTCAACTGAAGCATTCTCAGATTGTGCGTCACTGGCTGAGGTTAATATGACAAATGTTCAAACAATTGGCCAGAAGGCATTCTATAGGTGCTCGGCGCTGGCCGAGGTAAATATGCCAGAGGCCACATCAATCGGCGACCAAGCATTCTATCAGTCGGGTATCACGAAGGCATATTTCCCAAAGGTCGAGTCGCTAAATACTGCGGTCTTTAGTTGGAGTAGGAGTTTGAAGGAGGTAGATATGCCATCGTGTACAAGCATAGGCTCAACAACCCCAAGTGGAACACGATGGGTTGGTCCTTTTAATGGATGTTCGGCTCTGAATAAGGTTAATATGCCAAGCCTTACGTTTGTTGGCGACTACTCATTTACTGGGTGTTCATCATTGAAGTCGATAGAGCTTCCCGAGGTTGTGGAGCTGGGTTGTAACGTCTTTGGCGACTGCACAATGCTCACCGACGTCATACTGCCAAAAGCTCGTTTAATAATGTACTACCCATTCAACGGCTGTCGCAACTTAACAAATCTTGTTCTTACAACTTCGGATTCGCTCGAGTTCTTATGGAATTATGAGTATGTTGATGGTGAGTGGATAATATGGGATAATGTGCGTGTGGTATACGGAGGACTTGATAATACCAATCTGACGATTCATTCGAGATGGGCAAACGAGGTGACGTATGATGTCATGGGAAAACCAGTATGGCGATACGAAACCTGGAAGTCGATAACCTTCGTCGATTAGAGTCCGCAAGCTAAGGCGCAGATAGCACTCTACTTATAGGTTTTTGGATGGGCTCTATAGGTTAGGTCATTAGATTGTAGCTTGATCTAGCTTATAGAGCCCATCTATTAATTTCTTATTCTTCCTATTCCAACAGCATTTTGCACCAAAGTGTGTCCCACGTGATGAAAAGTCGTAACTTTTTCCTATCTTTGGCGTCAGAATGACGCATCTACTCCATAAGCGTTTTGCGCCAAAGTGTGTCCCACGTGATGAAAAGTCGCAACTTTTTGCTATCTTTGCGATATGATTAAGTCGATATATAGGATTATCCCCCTTCAGTTTCGTCGTCGTGCGGTGTGGGTTGCGATAACGATATTTGTGCGAGCACTGCTCAACTTTGTTGGAGTGGCTATGCTCGTGCCGATATTGGTGCTTATGCTTGATGCGCCATCTGTGGCTGAGAATAGGGCCTTTGTGCAACTCGGCGAGTGGCTTAATATCAATGATTATCAGACGCTTGTTATCGTTATATGTGGTATCGTGGTAGGTATTATATTGATTAAAAACCTGCTTATAATGCTACTATATCGCTATGAACGCAACTTTGTGTTTTCTACGTACAAGCATCTATCACGACAACTCTATTTGGGCTACTATGCTCAGGGTCTAAGCTTTATCAATCATAATAACTCGGCACACTTAGTGCGCAATGTCAATGTTGTGAGCCTGATGTTTGCAACAGGCGTGCTCAAGCCTTTGGCGTCGATACTTGGCGAGGTGCTACTGCTGGTACTTATATTTACGGCGGTGGCCATCTATTCACCTGTCGCTGCACTCTTGGCCGCCGTGTTGTTTGTGGTGATAGCGCTTGTCTACTATATGATTGTGCGTCGTAGGCTTAACGATATTGGCGTGCGTGAGAATGAGATACAGCGACGTAAGAGTCGTATTGTTAATGAGACATTCCGAGGTTTTGCGGATATTGAGATAGGTGGTGCTATGCCGCAGATGCTCAGTCGTTTTGAAGAGGCGATGGATGAGATTGTTGATCTGCGTCAGCACCACGCCTCTATCGCTATGTTGCCTCAAGCCTTTATCGAGGTGGGATTGGTCGCAGGTATGGCAATCGTTGTGTTGCTCAGTGCCGGAGGTGACCAAAATATGGGGCTGATGTTTGGTATTTTTGCTGTGGCGGCGATACGTCTTATACCAGCAATTCGCAATATAATGTCGTTGTGGAGCTCGTTGCGATATAATCGTTATACGATTGATGAGCTTCTCGACGTGAATATTGGCGATGCTGCTGCTATGGTAGAGCGTAGCGAGGAGCGTATGGCGTTCAATCGTGCGATTGAGCTCCGTGATATTAGCTTTAAGTATGATGATGCCGAGAAGAGTACTATTGATAATCTCTCGTTGAGAATTGCCTATGGTGAACGATTGGGTATTCGTGGTGCCTCGGGAGTTGGTAAGACTACCCTATTCAACCTAATACTCGGACTATATAAGCCAACATCGGGCGAGATAGTTGTGGATGACGTGGTGGTTGATGATACGAATGTTCGTAAGTGGCAAAACTCTATCGGTTATGTGTCGCAGAGTGTCTTTTTATCGGATAGCACACTTGCTGAGAATATAGCGCTGGGCGTAGATCCTGACGAGATAGACTACGATCATGTAAATGAGGTGGTTGAGTTGGCTGATCTTAGGTCGTTTGTAGATACGCTTAAGGATGGTGTGCACTCGCATATCGGCGAGCAGGGCTCTCGCATATCGGGAGGCCAGCGACAGCGTATTGGCATAGCCCGAGCGCTGTATAAACAGTGTGATGTCTTGCTGTTTGACGAGGCCACGTCATCGCTCGACGGTCAGACCGAGGAGAATATTAACACGGCAATACGCCGCCTCTCGGATGCTAATAGGGCGCTCACGATAGTTGTTATAGCACACCGTGAGACCTCGCTTGAATATTGTGATCGAATTATAACGCTCGAATGATGGCACACTACGACTATATAATTGCAGACCTCTGTTTGCGTACCGATGTGGACCTTGTGGCGTATGGGCTGCGAGGATTTAAGCCCTTTGCTGCAACCGAGCAAGATGATCATAGGGTTGATTGTCTTGTTGCAGTGTTGGATGATATGGATAATGATAGTAGGGCTATAATCAGCGAGTTATCTCAATCGTATGTTGCGGAGGCTAATGCCGATAGTCGTTTCTTTAAGACGGCAGAGGGTTATCTCTATTCGATAAAACCTTTGGATGAGGATTGTGAGCCTACGCTCTTTCATATACGCCTTGCCGACCATCGAGTTACGACAAACATTAGGCTTGAATGCTGCAATCCTGCAATATTTCGTTTTGGTATATGGATAATGTTCGGAGTGGTGCTTGCCGAACATCGGGCTATTGCCATCCACTCATCGGTAATCGAGAGTGAGGGCCGAGGGGTGCTATTCCTCGGAGAGTCGGGCACAGGAAAGAGTACGCATACGAGATTGTGGCGTGAAAATATCGAGGGGGCAAAGCTCCTCAATGATGACTCGCCCATCGTTCGCATTGTTGGCGACGAGGTGCGTGTCTATGGCTCGCCTTGGAGTGGTAAGACGCCCTGTTATAAGGCGCTTAGCTACCCTGTTGCGGGCTTTTGTCGCCTCAGTCAAGCTCCCGAGAATAGGATTACGCGCCTTAAGGGCATTGCAGCCATTGGTGCATTGTTGCCATCTGCACCTCCACAGTTTGCTCACGATGGCTATCTTCAGGATGCCATACTAACAACTATTGGCTGCACGCTTATGAGTGTGCCAGTCTATCACCTCGCCTGTCTGCCTAATGCCGAGGCTGCTGAACTATCACACAAAACTATAATTGGTGATGCAACGACTATTCGATAATATAGAGAGCATTGTTGCTGAGGGTGAGAGCTTTGAGCTCCGTGTAAATGGTTACAGTATGCTACCGCTACTGGGTCATCGTGATGATGTTATTATCGTGCGCCGTGTCGATGCCAATGAGCCGATAACCTCTCGCATTGCAATGTTTCGTGGTCCTAAGCGCAACTTAATAGTGCATAGGGTGTTGAGCGTAGATGATGGTATCGTAAGTCTGCGTGGCGATGGTAATCTGATACAGATTGAGAGGACGCCTCGTAGCGAAATCATAGGCGTTGTCGAGAGCGTGCGCCGTCGTAGTGGTAAGGTGGTTAGCTGCACATCTAAGAGCTGGAGACGCAGAGAGCGTAGATGGCTGTCGCTGCCTATCTTCGTGCGAAGGTGTGTGCTTGCAGTTATGCGACGTTGGATGAATTTTAGAAATAAATAGTTGATATTATGGATATTAGAATTGGTCACGGTTATGATGTTCACGCTCTGGCTGAGGGCTTGCGCCTTGTGCTGTGTGGTGTTGAGATTGAGCATACCAAGGGGTGCGTTGCCCACTCGGATGGCGATGTGGCAATACACGCCATTTGCGACTCGCTGCTTGGCGCTTTGGCCTTAGGTGATATAGGCAAACTCTTTCCCGATAGCGATGCTCGATATAAGGGTATCGACTCACGACTTCTGCTTAAAGAGGTTGTTAAGGTTGTTGCTGATAATGGATACTCAATCAGTAATATAGATTGCACCATTGCTATGCAGCGCCCAAAGCTCCGCCCGCATATTGATACTATGCGTGAGCGCCTATCGGAGGTTGTTGGCATCGGCGTGGAGCGCATATCTGTCAAGGCTACCACGACCGAGCATCTCGGCTTTGAGGGGCGTGAAGAGGGTGTCTCGGCTACGGCGGTAACACTATTAATAAAGTAACGTATGTTCCTCGCCAACGACACAACTAAAAACAAAAAAAGAGAAGCTATAACAGCTTCTCTTTTCCGTACTCGGAACCGGGGTCGAACCGGTACGGGCATTACTGCCCACAGGATTTTAAGTCCGGCGTGTCTACCTATTCCACCATCCGAGCCACTCAGTCTTCGAAAAGACGATGCAAATGTAGTAATTTTATTTAATTCTGCAAAATCTTGCTGTCAATATACGCAATTATCTGATCTACCCTATCTGGAGCAAACCACTTAATGGAGTCATCGCGGCGAAACCATGTCATCTGGCGCTTGGCGTAGCGTCGTGAGTTGCGCTTGATAAGTTCAATGGCCTCCTCGTAGCTGCACTTACCCTCAAAGTGGTCGAACAACTCACGATACCCCACTGTCTGCAAGGCGTTTAGCTCTCGCTTGTGGAACAACGCTTTTGCTTCCTCGACAAGACCCTCGGCGACCATCATATCCACACGACGGTTTATGCGGTCGTAGAGCGTGTCACGAGGCATCTCGGTGCCAATCTTAATAATGTCAAACGGGCGCTCGGCAATAGTGCCACGACGTTGCTCGGAGTATGGTAGTCCTGAGGTGATGCACACCTCCAAGGCTCGCATTACACGTGATGGATTTAGCCTATCGACCCTCTCGGCATATGCCGGGTCAAGCTCCTTGAGTTGTGCCACAAGCGACTCTATACCCTCTGTATTAAGACGATACTTGAGCTCGCCACGTAGCTGCTCGTCGGCCTCTGGGAGCTCGTCGAGACCCTCGCATAGCGCCTGAATATAGAGCCCCGAGCCACCTACGGCAACAACGTAGTCGTGTTTCGTGAATAGCTCCTCGAGGCGCTCGAGTGCCAGAACTTCGTAGCGGCCACAGTTGAACTCATCCTCGGGCTCACGGTCGGCGATGAAGTGGTGTTCTACGGCGGAGAGCTCCTCGGCTGTTGGCTGTGCTGTGCCTATGGCCATTCCTCGATATACCTGGCGAGAGTCGGTCGAGATAATTGGCGCAGAGTAGTGGCGGGCAATATCTATTGATAGCGATGTCTTGCCCGATCCCGTAGGTCCAACGATGACTATTAGTGTACCACGTTTAGAACTCATCGTCGTAGCCGTCATCACCATCAAACTCGTTATAGTCGCTCATCATCTCCTCGAATATTGAGCCCGAATCCTCCGTAGCCTCAGGGTCGTACTGGTCGGGGACTGGGGCGTGCTCGAAGGCTACACGTGGATATTCGAGGTCGGCCTGTGGGCGCTGCATATCGAGTAGCTCGAGATAGTATGAGCGGTTGTTGAGCATATCAAAGGTGTAGATTATACGCTCGTGGAAATCGCTCGTGACATCCATCAGTCGCACCGAGTCCATTGAGCGTGGAGCTCCAGGAATATCGTCGCCAAGATCTATCTCTGAGAACTCCTCGATGGGACGCCACTGCTCATCGGCTTTGAATATCGACACCATACACTTATCGTAGTGAAGAGCGTCGAGCAGAAAGTCTGAAAATTCGCTTAGCTTCATGTCGGGAAATACCTCAAAATCACGAACAAAATGGTCGCTTTCGTCGCTAAGCATTCGATATTTGAATATAATATTCATAGTTCAACAAATTATTTACACAAAAATAGCAAAAATATATTAAAAAATGTAGGTTTTGTTATAAAAAAGTGTATCTTTGCACATAGATTGCATCATATTTGACAGATGCACATACCCTCCATTGCACAAAGCATTTTATGCATACTTGTTTCGTATGATATGTTTGCACAGATATGGTGTGTTTATGGATACTATTTATTGTCAAAATTAAACATTGTTTTAATAACACATTTTATGAGATTTAGATTTTTGGCTATTGCGGCATTGATGCTTGGTGTGGCATCGTGTACGCAGGATGTCGAGCCTATTGCCCCTGTGGGTGGTGAGGTAGACTTCCAACTCTCTGTGGCCGCTCCTGAGCTTGCTGGTACTCGTGCTGGCGAGAAGGGCGAGGCGGACACACAGAACGCTATGGATAGCGCATTTGGCGCTATCGACTACTTGCAGGGGGCAGCTAAGGGTGACTATCGTCAGGATTGGGACGATGTGGATATCCGCTACTCGTTGGAGGTATATGACAAGGCTGATGACTATACAGGTAAGACTCCTGTTAAGGATCGCCAGGTGATCATCAAGGACTCGTATGAGCCTGTTGTGTTCGACCTTCGCCTTATCCCTAATCGTGAGTACCACTTCGTGGTATTTGCTGATTTCGTTGCTAATGGTAGCGCCGGTTTGGATGCTGACAAGCAGCATAACGAGGTCAAGGGTATCCGTCATGAGATTGGTGCTACCTTGGCTGATATCACCGTGAAGAACGAGGCTCTTAACGACGAGGTGGCTGACGCATATTTTGCAGTCAAGGATATTACAATCAACAACTCAGCTGCTCAGGATATCGTTTTGAAGCGTCCATATGGTAAGATTCGTGTTATCGCTACCGACCTTGCTGAGCTCAACCTCAATGTACACCCTAAGTATGTTAGCGTAGAGTATGAGGCTGCCAACCCTTGTCAGTTCAACGCTGTGACAGGCAAACTTGGCAATGGCGTGTGCACAACAAGAAGCTTCAATGCTGAGTTTATTGACAACGTGCGTGATAACATGGGTAGTCACTATTACACTATTGGCTACGATGCAAAGACCTCTAAGGCAGTGAATGGTGTTGAGCGTAATACACACATTACCCTATTCACCGACTACATCCTTGCAATTCCTGAGGGCCAGTCATCAATCCACTTCAAGATGCGAGTAAACGATGGTAGCAACAACCTTATTAAGGAGACTGAGTTTACTACTGAGATTCCTGTTGAGCGTAACCACCTTACTACGATCATTGGTAATGTATTGACAACTGCAACAGAGATCGAGGTACGTGTAGACGATAACTTTGCTAACGTTGATGACGACGACACAACCAACGACCACGACTTCACTCTTCTCGAGACATTGATGAATGGTGGTAAGTTCACTCTTACAGAGGATTTGACCATCACTGAGCCTACAAACCTTAAGGGCGATGCTATCATCGACCTCAATGGTTATACCCTTAGCTACGTAGCATCTGATGAGGATAACAAGCACGCTATTATGACACGTGTTGAGAATGGCTCATCACTGCGCTTCATTGGCGAGGGCGAGGTTAAGTCTTCTGGCTACATCGCATCGGCAAACGAGGGTGGTAAGATCTATATCACCGAGGGTAAGTTCACAACCGAGGGCTGTACACTGTTCCAGGCTAATGGCGGCGAGGTATATATATCAGGTGGTGAGTTCAAGGCTGCGGAGTATGACGGTGACTATCGCTACACTCTCAACCACGTAGACTCGAAGAAGAACGTAGGTAAGATCGAGGTGTCTGGCGGTAAGTTCTATATGTACGACCCAGCAAAGAGCGCTTCGGAGAACCCAGTGATGAACTTTGTTAAGTTTGGTTTCAGCACCACTAAGGATGGTGATTGGTATATCGTTGAAGCCGTTACAGATTACATTGATAAGGGTGATCATATGGAGGTTTACACTGCCAAGGGTCTTGCTAAGTGGGCATATGTCGTAAATAATGTTGATGGCAAGAAGAACTATGGCGTAAAGCTTATGGCCGACATCACTCTTCCCCAGTATGCACTCGTAGCTGATGCTCTAAACCAGACATATATGTTTGATGAGAGTCAGCCTATTGATGGTACAAACAGCAACTGGATTACTGTTTGCAACACAATCAACGATTATCCCGACACCTTCAGTGGCCATGTAATGGGCGAGAACCACATCATATCGGGTCTTCGTATCAACAATGCAGGCAACTACGCAGGTTTCATCGGTTTTATGTATGACGATGCTACTGTCAAAAACCTCACGTTTGTTGATGCCGAGGTGAACAGCACTGGCGCAAATGTAGGTGTTGCCGTTGGTCGCGCTCAGGATGGCACTCTCGTTGAGAATGTTCACGTTAAGAGCTCTACGATCTCTGGTCATGATAGTGTTGGCGCTGTTGTTGGTCGCAACTACAGCCGTGTAGGTGGTGCTCAGGGTCAGGGTTACACTGAGGGTCCTGCGGTAGTTAAGATGTGTTCAGCAGATGCAAATACACAGGTTATGTGTACAGGTAACAACGCTGCCGGTATCGTTGGTTATAACTATGGTGGTACAATTCTCGTATGCGAGAACCACGCTGATGTTACAGGTGAGTCATCTGTTGGCGGTATTGTTGGTTACACACGTGACTACCACCACAACAAGGATGGTTATATCGTAGCTTGCAGATCTTACGAAGATGCTACAATCACAGCAACCGATGGCAATGCAGGTGGTATCGCAGGTTTCACGCTTGCTGATAGAAACCATACAAATACCTATATGCATATCGTCGCATGCGGATCACTCTCTAAGATTGTTGGCAAGACCACGGGTTGTATCATTGGTCGTATTGACCACAAGCAGCATACAGCAGCTTGCGTAGCAGTTAAGAATGGTGCAGAGAAACTCTATGGTGCTGGTAGCCCAACTACTGAGCCCCATGTTAAGGATGCTATTCTTTACGATGCTGCAAATGGTGCTACTCAGGCAGATGTTGATGCACTCAATAATGCTATTGCTCACTACAACTCGATGAATCCTCCTCTTGAGGCACAGTGTGGCTTCACCTGGGTTTTGGATAACGGTTTCGTTACATTGCAGTAGTTCGATACAAGTCCATTCATAAAGTTGGATAACTAATTGTTGCGACGTTCCCTTCGGGGAGCGTCGCTTTGTTTTAGTATCACACGAATGTTGCCCCTATACCATATATAATAAATAGGGATATATGATGATTTGGTTGATAAAATGGTGAAAAATAGTCTAAAAATAGATGATAAATTTTTATTGTATTGAAAAAAGCATTATATTTGCGTCATACAAAAGTAATCTTTTTTCAGTTTGTGCCGCATAGTGGTGGTACGAGCAAATCAAAATCTATTATATATGCAGGATTTGTCAACATTAGAGGGCAAAAATATCCACGAATTACGTGAGATTGCAAGGGTTCTGGGCATCACCCCATCGACAATGAAGAAGGGAGAGCTTATCGGTCGTATTGTGGCTGCAACATCTGCAACTACTGCGGATAAGCCAGCAGAGAGCGAGATGCCTACTCGTCGTGGCCGTAGACCCAGAGTGAGTGGAATAAAGATTGGCGCAAACACCTCATCACCACAGATTGTTAGCGTGAATAGCGATGCTGAGGAGCAGAAGGTAGAGGCTCCAGTGAAGGTCGAACCAACGCCTAATGAGGCCTCCAAGCAAGTAGTTGTGGAGCAGCAGCCTCCCAAGCGCCGTGGCCGTCGTCCAAAGAGCGCTATCGTGGAGCAGAATGATGAGCCACAGGGAGTGGTTGAAGAGGTGACAGAGAGCGCTGTAAATAGCGAGATGACCGTCGAGGATGGTGCTGATAGTGATATCGTCGTAGAGGTTGCAGGTGATATTGTCGATGAGTTTAACAGCGATGATGAGCTTGTCGATAACGAGGGTGAAATCACTAAGGATGACTTCACGGCAGTTATCGAGGGCGAGGGAGTGCTCGAGATTATGCCTGATGGCTTCGGATTTCTGCGTTCGGCCGACTACAACTATCTAAACTCGCCTGATGATATATATGTGTCACCATCACAGATCAAACTCTTCGGTCTTAAGCCTGGAGATACTGTGACTGGTACGATACGTCCGCCAAAGATTGGCGAGAAGTATTTCCCACTTGTACACGTTGAGCGCATCAATGGTCTTAAGCCCGAGTATGTGCGTGATCGTCAGCAGTTCGAGTACCTCACACCATTGTTCCCTTCCGAGAAGTTTAATATCACGGGTAATGGCCATAACACCGTATCAAACCGTATTATCGACCTTTTTGCGCCTATTGGCAAGGGCCAGCGTGCGATGATCGTGGCGCAGCCTAAGACTGGTAAGACGATGCTGTTGCAGTCGATAGCCAACGCCATTGCTGACAACCATCCCGAGGTATATATGATCGTGCTTCTTATCGATGAGCGCCCTGAGGAGGTTACCGAGATGGCACGCCACGTGAAGGCCGAAGTTGTTGCCTCGACATTTGATGAGCAGGCATCACGCCACGTCAAGGTTGCCGAAATGGTGCTCGAGAAGGCTAAACGTATGGTTGAGAGTGGCCACGATGTGGTTATCTTCCTCGACTCAATCACACGTCTTGCACGTGCCTACAACTCGGTACAGCCAGCATCGGGCAAGGTGCTCTCGGGTGGTGTGGATGCCAATGCACTGCACAAGCCTAAGAGATTCTTCGGCGCTGCACGTAACACCGAGGAGAAGGGCTCGCTCACAATTATTGCTACGGCACTTATCGACACAGGCTCGAAGATGGACGAGGTAATCTTTGAGGAGTTTAAGGGTACTGGAAATATGGAGCTTCAGCTCGACCGTAAGCTCGCTAACAAGCGTATCTACCCCGCTGTTGATGTTGTGGCTTCGGGTACTCGTCGTGAGGACCTACTACTTGCACAGAACGTGATGCAGCGCACCTGGATTCTTCGCAAGCACCTCTCGGATATGACTACGGTAGAGGCGATGGAGTTTATACAGAAGCAGTTTAATCTTACGCGCGATAACAACGAGTTCCTCGCTACGATGAATCAATAAACCAAACTAACACTGTAATGAAACGATTGCTAACTCTAATACTTGCATGCGGCATAGCCTTTAGTGCATCAGCGTGGGGACCTAAGGGCCACGATATTGTAGCATATGTTGCCGAGCAGAACCTATCGAAAAAGACACTCAAAAAGGTTACAGAGATACTTGATGGCAAGTCGATGGTATATGTTGCCAACTGGTTGGATAACGCCAGCCATACAAAGGAGTATGCCTATACTAAGACTTGGCACTATGTGAATGTAGACCCCGAGGAGGGTACCTATGCCAACTCAAAGCTCGAGAGCAAGGGCGATGTTGTTGTTGCAATTAATGGTATTGTCGAGCGTCTAAAGAGCGGGCAGCTCACCGAGGAGGCTGAGCGTGTAGAGCTGATGATGCTCATTCACCTTGTGGGAGATATGCACTGCCCTATGCACGCTGGACATAAGAGTGATAAGGGTGGAAATGGCACTCAGATTAAGTTTTTCGGCAAGCAGCAGAAGCTCCACTCGGTATGGGATAGTGCCATCCTCGAGTCGGCGCATAAGTGGAGCTATATAGAGTGGCAGCAGCAGATAGATCGCCTAACACCCAAACAGGAGCACGCCATAGTATATGGTACGCCTAACGACTGGATCGAGGAGACTGTGCAGTTGGCTGAGGATGTCTATGAGAATAGTCCTACCGGCGTAAACCACTCATACGACTACGTAGCAAAGTACGCTCCAGTAATCGAACTTCAGTTGCTCAAGGGTGGCTTGCGTCTTGCTGCGATACTTGAGGAGATTTACTAATTCGGTTACTCCTGATATAAGGGCCTGTTTTATCATTATGCTCGCCCTCAAAATGCTCATTTACGCTTAGTAAACTCCGCTTTTTGGGGCTTCGTAGGCCTAAAACGACATCTTGTTACTCAATTTCTAATAAAACGAGGATGGCTAATTTACTTGACGTAAAATTAGCCATCCTCCTATTTTGCAGGCGGTCTCTATCGTCCTGACTCGGCGATCTTGTGGCGAATCATCTTGTTGAGATTTTCGCTACGGAGCAACTCCTCGAGTGTGATGTGCATACGATAGCGCCAGTAGTGACGAGAGTTTGCTGGCACGTTGATACGCTCGTCGTGTGGATTCTCACGGCGTAGCTCGCCATCCATAGCCATCCAGTCTTGCAAAGGAAGGACGGTAAGCATAGCTGGCGACTTAAGATGCATAGCGATGACCTGCTCAGCAATCCAAGGCTCGCAGAAGTATGGCGCATCGCCCCAAGCGCCGAGCACCTGGTTGTAGAAGCGCTGTGTCACGCCACGATCCTCCTCCCACCAAGCACGCAATGGGTTCATATCGTGAGTGCCTGTGGTGCATATCGAGAGGTATGGATAGTCGTAGGTCGAGCCAAACTCCACCTTAGGATCCTTAGGCATACGCTGAATCTCGAGCGATAGGATCTGCTCGCCAGCCATTACCGATGGCACGCAGTCGGGGATCATACCAAGGTCCTCGCCGCAAACAAGCATACGTGTAGCCTCGGTCAATGGAGGTAGTTTCTTGAGAGCCTCCCACTTCCAGAACTCGTTGTGACGACGGTAGAAGAAGTCGTTATAAAGGCGGTTGTATGCCTCCTTCTGATCGTCTGATAACCAACGGTAGCAGTCGGTAGATTGTGCCGAGATACGTGGGTGGAACTTACCCTTCTGGATCTTATCCTCCACAAAGAGTACATTATCCGTCTCTGCTACATTGCCTACGTGCCAACCCTCGAAGCGGAAGCCATACGATGCTATCTCGTCGTATGAGTAAGGGAGTGCTGGGTTGAAGCGACCAAGCAGTGCATTCACAGCATCGAGCGGAATCTCCCAGATGCGGAAGAAACCAAGGATGTGGTCGATACGGTAGGCATCGAAGTACTCGGCCATCTTCACGAAACGAGCCTTCCACCAAGCATATCCATCCTCGGCCATCTTTGCCCAGTTGTATGTTGGGAAGCCCCAATTCTGACCCATTACCGAGAAGTCATCGGGTGGAGCACCCGCCGACGAGTCCATATTGAACAACTCGGGATATACCCAAGCATCAACGCTTGTGCGAGAGATGCCAATCGGAATATCGCCCTTGAGTACCACGCCGTGGGCGTGTGCGTAGTCACGCACCTCACGCAACTGCTTCGATAGGTGATACTGCACGAAGTAGTTGTAGGCAACAGCCTCGCTGTGCTCCTTCTCATATTTTGCAGCCTTTGCCTTTGTGTACTTAGCCATTGAGCCCCATGTGTTGAAGTCGGGGGTGTGCTTCTCGTCGCGCAGTGCGCAGAAGATGGCATATGGACGCAGCCACTCCTCGTTGGCGGCCATAAAGGCCTTAAACTCCTTAGAGGCGAGAGTCTTAGCACCATCCTGAGCAAAGATAGCGTGGAGATACTCGCTCTTTGCGTTATTCACACGCTCGTAGTCCACATTGGGCAGGGCGTTGAGCTCCTTGCCGAGTGCTTCGAAGCGCTCCATCTCAGCCTTATCCTTGAGCTTGCCAACGGCTGGAAGATGCAGGAACTGAGGGTGTAGAGCAAATGTGGAGTTGGCGTTGTATGGGTACGAATCCTGCCAAGTGCCAGTCATCGTGGTGTCGTTGATAGGCAAAATCTGGATGATGGACTGACCTGTCGCAGCAGCCCAATCAACCATTAGGCGTATGTCGTTGAACTCGCCAACACCAAAGCTACTCTCCGAGCGGAGTGAGAATACTGGAATAGCGACACCTGCACCACGCCAAGGTGCTAAGTCGAAGTGAGGACGCAAACCCTCGATAACCAGAGCCTCACCCTCGGTGATAGCCTCGTTAAAGTAGTAGTTCTCGCCAGACTGCCAAGCAACAACGTCGCCCGACTCGCTATCGACAATTACAAACTTATAGGCGAATGGACCCTTGGGGGCCTTGATGCGAGCACTCCATATTGGCGCTGTGGCATCGTTCATCGCCACACCCCTCTTCACGTCCCAGTTGCCAAGCGCCTTGCCGTCGCCAACAAGTACGACTGACTGCGTAGAGCGCACAGTGGCAATGTCGGCACGTATTGTAAGATAACCCTCAGCCGCACTCTGGGCCTTCTTGTGTGTTGGGCGTGCAAATACGCCATCTGTAAACATTGATGAGTGGAACGAGCGATCCGAAGGCATCTCTGCCCAACGATCCAAGATACGAACCCTCTCGCACTTCTTGTCGAGCGTCAGGGTGTGCTTCTCACCCCACTCCTTGCGTACTACCTCGTCGCCACGACGCACCTCATAGCGATAGCTAAGCTCCGTAGCTGCCGAGAGCTTAAGCGTAGCCACCCACTGAGCATCGCCTACGTATGCCATAGGATATGCCCTCTCCTTGGGTGAGCCTACTACCACATATAGATCCTCGCCATATGCGGTATTGTACTCCAATCTTAGGTTTAGTGTCATTATAAAATATGGTATTATTTATAAGTATTCGGTCTACTTTGTAAATATTATTTTGCGAAGCTCCTCGCAACTGCTCTTTGGATCGTGAGCATCGAAGTGATAACCACCCCAGCCCCTCTCGATTGCGGCATCGACATTTGATCGACGGTCGTCGATAAATAGCGTTTCGCTTGGATCGATGTTGTAGCGCTGCTCGAGAATAGCATAAATCTCGGGCTCAGGCTTTACGACGTGTTCTAAGCAAGATACGACCTCGCCATCAAAGTTTTTATATACTGGTTGTTGGCGAAGAAACTCTATGAATTCAAGCGACATATTCGATAATACATAAAGCTTTAGTTTAGCCTCTTTGAGCTCTTCGATGAGCGCTGTTGTTGCGGGGATTGCCTCTTGGGTCAGGATCGAACGGCGGAGGTTCTTTTCTGATAGCTCTCTGTCGCACGAATTATACTCTGCGAGCGATGTGAGCACCTCATCGTAGGTGACTATGCCACGATCGTAGTCCTCCCAAAATTTTGGCATCTTGGGGAGCATAATATATGAGAAGAACTTGATGAACTCAGGTTCGAACTTTCGAGGGTCGCGAGCAAACAGCACGCCGCCCAGATCAAAAACGATATTTTTATATTTACACATAGTTCTACAAATGTAGTTATTATCGTTGAAATTTGCAAACTCAATCTCCACTTTTTTACCGAGTGGTAGCATTTCAAGGATGAGTGGAGAATGGCTAAAAATAGGCACTTGAAAAAGCGTGTTTTTTTTGATTTGACGCTTTGAAATTTCAGTTTTTATATGTATCTTTGTGCGTTTTATATAGAATATATAAATATTACAATTATATGAGTACCGAACAGGAAAAAGTGATGAAACACGAGGAGGAGTATTCGGCGTCGAATATTCAGGTCCTCGAAGGTTTGGAGGCTGTGCGTAAGCGCCCCGCAATGTATATCGGTGATATCGGTGAGAAGGGTCTGCACCACCTTGTATATGAGGTTGTGGATAACTCTATTGACGAGGCATTGGCTGGCTACTGTACCGACATCTTCGTTACAATCAACGAGGATAACTCAATCAGTGTAAAGGATAATGGTCGAGGCATCCCTACCGACTTCCACGAGAAGGAGGGTAAGTCGGCACTCGAGGTTGTGCTCACGGTGCTTCACGCAGGTGGTAAGTTCGACAAGGGTAGCTACAAGGTATCTGGTGGTTTGCACGGTGTGGGTGTATCGTGTGTTAATGCACTTTCAACACTTCTTATCGCTGAAATTCATCGTGGTGGTAAGATCTACAAACAGACCTACTCAAAGGGTGCTCCCACATCAAAGGTTGAGATCGTGGGCGACTGCGAGGATCGTGGTACTACAATTACGTTTAAGCCCGATGCTGAGATATTTACGCTCACCACTGAGTATAAGTACGAGATTTTGGCAAATCGTCTCCGTGAGTTGGCATTCCTTAATAAGGGTATTCACCTTACGCTCACCGACCATCGTGTGAAGGATGAGAATGGCGAGTCGCTCTCTGATCACTTCTACTCGGAGCACGGTCTGTCGGAGTTTGTGGAGTATCTCGATGCCACACGTGGCCAGAAGATTATCGAGAATATCATCTATCTCGACACCGAGGAGAGTGGCGTGCCTGTGGAGGTTGCTATGCAGTACAACGACTCATACTCAGAGAATGTTCACTCATATGTAAATAATATCAACACTATCGAGGGTGGTACTCACCTGACGGGTTTCCGTTCGGCACTTACTCGTACTCTTAAGAAGTATGCCGAGGAGAGTGGTATGCTTGCGAAGCTCAAGTTTGATATCTCGGGTGATGACTTCCGTGAGGGTCTAACGGCTGTTGTCTCTGTTAAGGTTGCAGAGCCTCAGTTTGAGGGCCAGACAAAGACCAAGCTCGGTAACGATGAGATTGCCGGTGCTGTAAATCGTGCTATGTCGGCAGCCCTGAGCCACTATCTCGAGGAGAACCCTAAGGACGCAAAGGCTATCGTGCAGAAGGTTATCCTTGCTGCGCAGGCACGCCACGCAGCACGTAACGCTCGTGAGGCTGTGCAGCGTAAGACTGTATTGTCGGGTGCTGGCCTTCCAGGCAAACTCGCCGACTGTACAAGCCGTGACCGCTCTATCGCTGAGATATTCTTCGTCGAGGGTGACTCTGCGGGTGGTACTGCTAAGCAGGGCCGTGATCGTCACTTCCAGGCTATTATGCCACTTCGTGGTAAGATCCTCAATGTGGAGAAGGCTCAGGAGCACCGTATGTGGGAGAACGAGGAGATCAAGAATATGTTTACCGCACTTGGCGTATCAATAGGCACGGCTGAGGATAGCAAGGCGCTAAACCTCGAGAAACTTCGTTACGACAAGATTATCATTATGACCGATGCCGATGTCGATGGCTCACACATCGCAACACTTATGCTCACCTTCTTCTTCCGTAAGATGAAGGCACTCATCGAGAATGGCCATATCTACATCGCTACCCCACCTCTCTACCTTGTAAAGAAGGGTAAGCAGGAGCGCTACTGCTGGACTGAAAAGGAGCGTGACGAGATCACTGCCGAGTTTGGTTCAAAGGGTGTTCACGTTCAGCGATACAAAGGTCTTGGTGAGATGAACGACCAGCAGCTATGGGATACTACGATGAACCCTGAGACACGTATCCTTCGTCAGGTGACAGTTGAGAATGCTGCCGAGGCCGATCGCATCTTCTCAATGCTTATGGGCGACGAGGTGCCACCACGTCGTGAGTTTATCGAGAAGAATGCCCATTACGCAAATATCGACGCTTAATAATTAATATGGGGGTTGCGCTTTTGGTGTGACCCCTTATTGTAATACTACTACTGAAATGAATGTAACTGTTATAGGTGTTGCCGGAGGTACTGGCTCGGGCAAATCGACACTCGTAAAACGACTCCAGGAGGCTTTTCGCAACGATGATGTGGCGACGCTGTGTCACGACTATTATTATAAGGCACATCCTGAACTTACCTACGAAGAGCGCACAAAGCTCAACTATGACCACCCTGCTGCCTTCGATACCGATATGCTCGTGGAGCACATTCGCACGCTCAAGTCTAACGTGCCGATTGAGCACCCTGTATACTCGTTCGTAGAGCATAATCGTACCGAGGAGAGGGTTGTGGTTAAGCCCTCAAGGGTTATTATAGTTGATGGCATTCTTATATTTGAGAATAAGGAGCTTAGGGAGCTTATGGATATTAAGGTGTTTGTGGATACTGATGCCGATATTCGTCTTGCTCGTCGTATCTTGCGTGATGTGTGCGAGCGTGGTAGAACTATGCAGTCGGTAATTGACCAATACACTACCACTGTTAAGCCTATGCACGAGGAGTTTGTCGAGCCATCAAAGAAATATGCCGATGTTATTATTCCAGAGGGTGGCTTCAACTCTGTTGCCGTAGGTATGCTCATCCAGAATATTCGTTCGCTAATCGACGCTCAGGAGTAATGGACACGACACTAAGTATAATTGCCGTAATATGTGGTATCGTAGGATTGCTCGGAGCTATCCTGCCCGTACTTCCTGGAACACTGCTCTCGTATGCAGGTCTGCTGTGTCTATACTTCACCTCTGATAGCGATATCAGTGTGACGATGCTCGTATTATGGGGCGTTGTCTCTACGATTGTTATCGTGATGGACTACTTCCTTCCTGGCTACTTTAGCAAGAAATTCGGCGGAACCAAGGCTGGAAGTATTGGCGCTACGGTAGGTGTGTTGATAGGAGTCTTTCTTGGTCCGATAGGTATTATCCTTGGCCCATTTGCTGGAGCTGTAATCGGTGAGCTTATAGCCAATAAACTCACATTCAGAGAGGCGCTTCAGGTGGGCTTTGGCTCTATGCTCTCGTTCCTTGTGGGCACATTCTTCAAACTTGTTGCCGGAGGACTTATGCTGTTTTACATTATTAAAGATATATTTTAGCTATGCGTTACATACTATTTTCACTACTTGCACTCATAGGCCTTGTGGCGTGCAATGAGAGTAAGATTAAGAGTGCTGATGAGGCGTATGTTGTAATCACTTCGGAGGCCGTTCAGAATGATGCCGAGTGGATGGCCGTTGCCGACGCTCTTAAGGGGAAACATTCGGCAGATATTGTTTGTTACAAATCATCACCCGTAGAACTTATCGACACGCTACGAAAGCTCAACCCTCGCTATGTGGCCATTGTCGAGAAACCAGAGAACATTGGCCGTGACTATGTTATAGAGTTTAACCTCGCAAGCCGAAAGCTCGACGAGGATATTTATGCCGACTTTATGTGGGGTATCATCACTGGTTACGATGCCAAGGCCGCAATGCGTATGGCTGAGAATAGCACAGAGCCTCTTGTGATAAAGGATGCTGTGGCAACGATTATGGAGCTAAACTCGGCAAAGTGGTTCGATAACTATGCCTGGGTTGATGACCATACCAAGGGCCTTTGGGGTGAAAAGCGTGGTCGTGAGAGCGAGATAGTAACTGATACTGTTGCCGCAGAGCAGGTGCTGCGCAAGTTTACGGATATATACCAAGCTATCGACCCAGACCTCATCGTTACTGCGGCACACGCAACACAGCAAAACCTCGAGATGCCATACTCGCTGGGTAATCTGAAGCCTCGTGAGGGTAAGCTATATGCCGAGGATCGCTTCACTCTCAAGGAGTGGGACTTGGTGGAGTCGGGCAAGCGTCGTGTTTATGCGGCTGTCGGTAACTGCTTGATTGGTGATATGAATAACACCCCAAACAGTATGGCTTCAGCTTGGCTAAGTGGATCTAACGCAGCCACGATGCTTGGTTATGTTGTAACCACCTGGCATGGCCGTAATGGTTGGGGAGCACTGAAATATTGGGTTACAAATCCTAAGCGCTACACACTTGCCGAGGCTACATTTATTAATCAGCAAGATTTTCTCCACCAGCAGCACCAGTGGTATCCCCAGCTTATCGAGGAGCGCTACAACTTTTGTGAGGGCTTCAAAGAGGAGCTTACAACAGCTGCCGAGCGTCTTTCAGAGGTGCTTGGTCGTGAGCTGAATTTGGAGAACGCAGAAGATTGGGATATGGTAGGTTTCTGGCACGACAGAGATGTGTTGGCATACTACGGCGACCCCAAGTGGCGTGTGATGTTGCAGAGTGTCGAGGGAGAGGAGGATTATACCATCACGAGCCATAAGCGTGGCGATAAGTATGTGATCACAGTTACTACTGGCGCAAACTTCGATATTGAGCAGATGCGTGGCGATAAGTTTAAGCAGGAGCACGTCTTAGACCTTCCATTCAGCTATATCTTCCCTGAGCGTTTGTCTTCACCTACGCTTGCCGAGGGACAGAGGTGGGAGGTGGCTCTTGATGAGAATTTTATTCTTGTCTATAACGCTGACTTCGAGCCTAATAATAGCTATGAGATAGTGCTCAACGTGAAGTAGTGAGTTGTGCAATAGATCTAAGAAAATGAAAGAGGCTGAATAAAAAGTCTATTTTGTCGTTCTTTGCCGTGATAAGTCATTATCTACGTCCGCTAACGAATTATCAATAGCAATGAGCAGTACGTATTAGTACAGCCCATCGCTATGAAATTCGCCGAGCGTTGTATCTAATGCCTTCTGACGGCAAAATATGCTCGCCCTCAAAATGCTCATTTACGCTTAGTAAACTCCGCTTTTTCGGGCTTCGCAGGCCTAAAACTACATCTTTTTATTCAACCTCAAAACAAAACGGAGGTGACTAATTAACTTTTTAGTCACCTCCGTTTTGTTTATTGTAGCAACACATTATTGCTCCTCGTTGATGAATGAGTAGTCACCCTCGTAAATTACGGTGTGTTTCTCCTTAACATCGCCAATGTAGAGTGCTACCTCGAGCGTAACCTTGCCCTCCTCTACGATGAGCTTGCCCTCCTCGTAGCTAATTTGGTTCTTGCTTGATGCATTACCAGATGCGTCGTTAATCTGATACCAGCTGTAAGAGTCGGTAAATGTGTTAGAAAAGCCCGAATTTGACTTATCAAAGTCGTAGGTACCAACAGGAATTGTTATATGGTTTTTGTCAGCTGGAGCCTCGAGCAAGTATAGATCTACGAAGTAGTAGTGAGCATCGGGCGTATTGAACATATTGTTGCTATCCATGCCAAGATCCGAGAAGGCGAGGTAGTAGTTGTACATACCTTGCTGAATACCATAGTACTTACCCTGAAGCATGAAATCGGCAATGGTCTTGTTTGTAGGTGCAGGGTTACCATCCTGGTTGATGGTTACATCGAATGACGAACCACCGTATGTGACAGTAATAATGCCTGAGCGAGGGCCCTCGTCGGGGTTCTTATCTACTGCATAGGTGATCTTGCCCATCTCCTTGTAACCAAAGTTGCCTATCCACTCCACATTGGCGGTAGCCTCTACAGCCTCACCCTCGACAGGGTCTATAAGTTCGTACTTAATAAAGCCCATTGCACTACCCGAGCTGACATTTACCTCGGCATCAGTAATGAGCTTGATTGCAGAGCCCTGAGCATCGTAGCTAACTGGCTCGCAAGCGGCGAAAATTAGCGCAAAGAGCGCTACGATAGATAGAAGTTTTTTCATCGTTTATTTAATATTAGTATTTGTTCCGATGCAAAGATATATATTTTTATCTGTATATAAGCGAATGTTAAACAACTTTTTCGTATCTTTGGCGTCATAATGACGCTCCTACTACAATATCCTTTTGCACTGAAGTGGGTCTCACGTGATGAAAAGTCGCAACTTTTTACTATCTTTGACGTCATAATGACAAGCTAATGATTATGCATAGACTCTTTTTTACATTTGTTTTAACCCTTTTTATGCCACTTGCGACTATGGCTCAGACAGTAGATTTCGACGCTAAGATGCGTGAGTACAAGCTCGTAGATATCCAGACGTTAGAGGGTGCTGAGGATATTGTTGTATATCTCAAGTATTCGGAGGCTGACAACTTTGTAGGCAAGGATATGTATCGTGACCTTGAGAAGGCATACTTCACTGAGGACTTTGCGGCTAAGGTTGTTCGTGCTCAGCAGATTCTGCGTGAGCGCTATCCCGAGTACACGCTACTTATCTACGATGCTGCACGTCCAATAAGCGTTCAGCGTTATATGCGTAGCTTGGTCGAAGGTACCCCTCTTCAGAGCTTTGTGGCTGATGGTTCGAAAGGTGGTCGTCACAACTATGGCGTGGCAGTTGATCTCACCATTGCATATCTCGATGGCACTCCACTCGACATGGGTGCTGGCTTCGATGACTTTACTGAGGCTGCGGCCGTGAAGGGTACTTCAGATACGGGTGATGCGGCTAATCGTAATATGAAGGTGTATACAGCCTTCGTAAATGGCCTTGTGAAGCGTGGACTCATATCGGAGGCCGCTGCAAAGAATAGACTTATGCTTATTCAGGTTATGCACGATGCTGGCCTATACCCTTATCGTCGTGAGTGGTGGCACTACGAGGAGCTGACGCCAATGTCGGAGGTTCGCTCAAAGCGCCGATTGCTAAACTTCTAATCAGATACATAGTTACAATAATAGAAGCGGGGAGGTTACGCCTTCCCGCTTCTACTCTATTTGCTAATAGACTAAAGCTCCGACAACGAAACGATGTTGTTTAACACTGCGTAGATCGTCATACGACCTAACGAGCGTGTTTGCAACTTCTCGGAGATATTGTTGCGATGGAAAATCACCGTTGCCAACGAGATATTGAGTCTATCGGCAACCTCCTTGTTGATATAACCCTTTACGAGAAGTGCCAACACTTCCTGCTCACGTTGCGATAGTAGCATTGGCAGCTCTGAGGTTGCGGGCTGGTGTGGGTGCGGATGACTACTGCCGTGTCCAGCATTACGTATATTGAGTATCTGTCGTGCAATTACCTGCTCCGAGGCTGTTGCGTCGATAGTATGAAACCCCGACTGCGTAAATGTAGGTGCATCGCCCTCGGTTATCACTATTGTCCTTCGTGCTATATCACGGAAGAAGGCCGAGTGGCGGAATACCGTATCTGCCGACACAAAGAAGTGTGGCACTACCCCATGCTCCGAGGCCTGAAATTCTTCAAAAGAGGAGTGGCAGACCACATCAATATTATTTCCGACGATGTCCACGAGCAACATACGCAGAGCCATTGCGCTCAGCGTATTCTCATTGATTATCACCATCTGTGGTCTCATAACCTCACACCCTACTTTATATACACCTCCATTAGACGAGCCTCACCCGTAAACTCAATATCGCACGCCTCAGCAGCTACAAGCACTAACTCTCCAGCATTAAGGCTCTCAGTGCTTCCATCAACAGTAATATTGCACTTGCCCTCGAGGCAGATATAGACGATAAACGAGTCGAGCATCGAACGATCGAGCCTCTTGCGCTCAACGACATCTTGAAATGCCATAGTGAAGTATGGCGACTCGATAACACGTGCCTCGCCACCCTTTGCCAAGTCGTACTTCTTGTGAAGTAGCTCGGCGTCGGCCTCAAAGTCGATGGCATCGACAGCCAATGCTGTATGTAGCTCACGACCCTTGCCCGACGCATCAACACGATCCCAGTCGTAGATGCGGTAGGTTACATCCGAGGTCTGCTGTACTTCGACAACCTCGATGCCTGCGCCAAGGGCGTGAACCGTGCCTGCTGGGATAAAGAAGACATCACCCTTGTGCACCTCTACACGGTTGAGTAGAGGCTCGAGGCGTGACTTCGCAACGGCAGCGATATACTCCTCACGAGTTATATTAAGATCCTTGAAACCCAGATATATGGCAGCACCTAGCTTGCAGTCGGCGATATACCAAGCCTCGGTCTTTCCGAAGCTATTATGACGCTCCTCGGCAAGTGCATCATCGGGATGCACCTGTACGGATAGGCGGTCGTTGCAGTCGAGATACTTGATAAGTAGTGGAAACTCCAAACCAAAGCGCTCGAAATTGTTCTCGCCAACAAGCTCACCCATATATACCTCGATAATCTCCTCGAGGTTATTACCCTTGAGCATGCCGTTGGCCACCACCGAGATATCACCCTTAACAGAGGATAGATCCCAGCTCTCACCGTAAAGTTTGCTCTTATCCAGACGAGAAACTGCCTTGCCCTTGCGCTCTAAAATAGCGTGGCCACCCCAGATACGCTCCTTAACACGAGGCTTAAACTTTATTGGATATAACATTGTTATTGAGTTAAAATAGTGATTCTACATACGAAACTACTTCGGCAATGTCGGGCGTGAGCGAGAATGTCTTGCTGGGCTTCAAGTACCATAGCTCACGATTCTGCTGAGCTGCCTGCTCACCAGCGCCAGTGATATTGAGCATAATGCAAGCATCCTTATCAATAGTGCCTGCCTCGACCATCTTGATGAGCGATGCGAGCGCCACACCAGGTGCTGAGTAGATATCCACACCCTCGAGCTCCTTGAAGAGCTTGCAGGCACGACTTGCCTGAGCATTTGTAGCCACCATAATATCGCCGTTGGTAGCCTTCAGCGCATCGTACAAGCCACCTGCAATGCCATATGGAGGCTTGCGGTTAGAGAGTACCTTGGCATTGATAAGCTCGGCATCGCGACGAGCCCTCTTTGGGTCGTAGTCGAGCATCTCACGTGAGTTGGCACGCCAAGCATCGTACATGGGAACGAAAGGCGCATTCTGCGACACGATTAGGCGCATAAGGTTGCTACCGTAGCGGCCATCCTCCACCAATCGCATATTTGCCTCCCACGCTGCAATAGCACCAGTGCCGCTACCTACGGCCTGGAAGTAGTAGTCGGGAATACGGCCAATAGTGGTCACAGCCGAAAGTACAGTCGTAGACATACCATCACGACGTGCGATATTCTTAGCGCCACCCTCGGCGTAGAACTTCGACGACTTGAGTGCGAGGTTCGAGAGGTGGATAGCGTCGAAATAGTCGCCACCCTTATCCGCAGCAATGAGCTTCACGCAGTCGTTAAGGGGCTCGGTAAACCATAGCGATGACAGGTTATCGGAAGGTACGACCAAGAGTAGCTTAATGTTATTATCCGAGCACACCTGAGCAAAGGCACGTGCTGTATTACCAGCCGATGCCACCACCATAACACGCTGCTCGTCGGCAGCAGCACGAGCACATACGCTATATGCCTCGGTCTCCTTAAACGAGCAGGTGCGCATACGGACACCCTTCTCGGGACAGTAGCCATTGAGCGTAATCCAGAGGTTGCTGAGTCCTAAGTGCTTGGCTAACGCCTCACTGCGATAGGTTACAGGGGCCGACGAGCCATTTAGTATACGCTTAACAGGGAGCCAGTCGCAGAACTTGTAGAGGCCATAATGGTCGGGTTTTAGCTCAATCTGCTTCTTAGCATAGTTGGCACGCACCAACGATGGGCTTTTGCACTCTGCATCATCGAGAATCCAACCCGAATCTTCAAACTCACGAGAGCTAGCTACACAGTTCAAGGTGTACTCAGTAGGCTTAAAATTTTCCATATTTAAGTTTAGTTTATTAAATGCTTTGCCATATATCACGCAAATATACGTAAAATTTTTGGATTTTGGATACGCATCTCTACTTATATAATAATAAATAGAGCATTTATCAATATTTGAAAAATAAATAGTATCTTTGTAGAGTTATATACGCAATTATGAATGCTTAAACTACCAAGCTATGAAGAGAAATATAGTTAGACATCTCTGTTTGACGCTGATGACGCTCGTTGCGGTGTCGTGTGTGAATGATTCACAAAACCAATCTACGCCAGACCCAGTTTGGGAGGAGGCCACATCGGTGCTTTATGTGGATATTGATCAGATCCACTCAAAGAGCAATATCGCAGCACTGGACCTTAAGGCTATGCTCGAGAGTGAGGTTCAGCATATTGATCCTGAGGCACAGCCAATGATCGACCTTGTGACCAACATTATTCGTGATCCTAAGAGTTCAGGTATTGCGGTAGATAAACCAGCCTATGTGGCTAATAGAGTGGTAGAAGGCGTTATTTCTATGCCCCAAATAACCCTCTCGGCAGAGATTGATGATGTCGCCAAGTTCGACTCTACGCTTAAGACCTTTGCTGGTGATTTGGAGTCTGTGGGGTTGTCGATCGAGGGCGATAAGCGAATTATCAACGTAGATAAGGGTGTAATTCTTGGCTACAATAGCCGCCGACTCGTTATGATTATGTGCGAGGCTGAGGGCTTTAATCATCGCCAGGAGCTTGACGAGCAGATGGCATATGCCCCAGCAGATATGTCACGCTTTAAGGGGCACGATGCAGCACTCTACACAAACATCAAGAGGTCATTAGACCTTGCACTAAGCAGCGACACCGAGCGATTGCCCGAGGAGTTTGATGAGGTTATGTTGCACTACGAAGAGCTCTTCTTGGCAGATGCCAACATCATTTGTGCTCTAACATTTGAGGACGGTGCCGCAGTCGTAACATCGGATATTAATGGTATTACGGAGCGTGTATCAAAGCTATTTAAGGCCTCTAATGGCAAGCTCCTCAGACTATTGCCTCCATCACCTATTGCAATACTTAATCTCGGTATTAACGGCGAGGTGGTAGCCGATACGTTAGATGTGATAGTGGATGTGATTATGGCAGCAAATGGTGGCCAGGGTGGTATGTTCAACGAGATTAACATATTCAAAAATGTGGCTCTTGGTGTCATAAGCTCAATAGATGGTGACCTAATGTTGGCCCTCTCAGATGCTCAGGGCAAGCAGATTGAGGATGAATTCTATGGTTCGCGTCTGGTGTTTACCACCGCAAATGCGACTGTTGCCGCCGAGGTGAAAGATGAGTATATCATAAATAATATCGAGACCTTTGGAGGTAGTGTCCTAACCAAGAGGGGTGACAAGAGGTATTCGGCTGAAATGTTCGGCAATACGATAAATATTGGCCAGCAGGATAAACTATTCTACGTGGGTGTGAACAATACTCCAGATGCTAAGAGCCGCTCGGCAGCAAACGAGGAGTGGTCGAATGATGTTAATGGCAGCTATGCATATGCGATGATTGACTTCAACCGTCTTGTGAACTCAGGATTTGGACGTGCCGCATTATCAGGATATTACAGCAGCGCATCACAATCTAATGTCCAGATGCTAAAATTGGCGGTTAATAACCTTGAGCGCATCTACTTCCTTGTTAATGGAGGCGACAGTTCGTTGCATAGCGAGCTTAGTGTAACCCTCAAGGACCACTCTAAAAACTCGCTCCAGCAGCTTGTGGAGATAGTGTATAACCAATCAAAATAATAGCCTCGTGAGCACTATTAGACTAAACAACGTAATTCCTGAGATCTTTGCGCATAACACGGATGTGAACTCCGATGTGTGGCGTAAAGAGATCTCACTCGAACAGGGCAAGAAGTATCTGATTGAAGCGGCATCTGGCACCGGCAAATCCTCATTGTGTAGCTATATCTACGGCCTACGCAGCGATTATCAAGGACAGATTTTGTTTGACGGTCAGGATGTTAGCAAATTCTCGATTAATAAGTGGTGCGACATACGTCAATCGACCATAAGCATCCTCTTTCAGGATCTCAGGCTCTTTGGCGAGCTCACTGCCATGGAGAATGTGCAGATCAAGCATCGTCTTCATAAACTTCACAATAACAAGGTTATCAAGGGGTGGTTCGATCAACTCGGCATTGCCGATAAGATGGATACACGTATCGACCATATGTCATATGGCCAACAGCAGCGCGTGGCCCTTATCCGCTCTCTGTGTCAGCCCTTCGAGTTTCTAATCCTCGACGAGCCAATCTCGCACCTCGATGATTACAACTCGGATGTTATGCGTGATATCCTCCTGTGCGAGGTGGAGCGTCAGGGTGCTGGTCTTATCATCACCTCTATTGGTAAGCATATGAATATTGAATACGATAAAATCCTAAGCTTATGAGACTTATCTGGAAGCTACTAAGGAAACACATTAGCATATTCGAGCTATCTGTATTCTTTGTTGCCAACCTCATCGGTATGGTTGTCATCTTGGGTGGAATACAGATTTACTCAGACCTCAAGCCACTCGTTGCAGGTGATAATGCACTTGTGGGCAACGACTATGTGGTAATATCTAAGCCCGTAAAGCGACTTAACAGTAAAACTGTTTTCTCAGCTGAGGAGATTGAAGAGCTTAAGTCTCAACCTTTTACACTTCGCCTTGGTGAATTTACTCCTGCGATGTATAAGGTTTATGGCGGTATTGATATTGCGGGTCAGCGATTCTCGACCTATATGTTCTTCGAGGCCATTCCTAACGACTTTATTGATGTTAAGAGCAAGGAGTGGAAGTTCGATAAGAGTAAACATCGTGTACCTATCATCATCCCTCGTAACTATCTGAACCTATACAATTTCGGATTCAGCCAGACATCGGATCAGCTGCCACAAATCACCGAGAGTATGATGAAGGATCTCGAACTCGATCTTACGCTTGGTGGAGGTGACAAGAGCATTAAGTTCAAGGGGCGTGTTGTTGGCTTTACTGATCGACTCAACACTATCCTTGTGCCACAAAAGTTTATCGACTGGTCGAACAAGAGGCTTGCTAAGGATGAAACAGCTGAGATCTCACGTCTTATCCTTGAGGTGGAGAACCCCAGCGATCCTAAACTTCTCGACTACTTCCACGACCACGGATATGTCCCCGAGGGTAAGCCTGCCGAGAGTAATAAAGCCCTATTCCTACTTAAAGTTGGTTCTGGTGTAATCGTGGGTGTAGGCTTGATATTTAGCATATTATCGCTAATAATATTAACCCTGAGCATATACCTTCTTCTCCAGAAGAATATCGACAAGCTACGCACCCTTATTCAGATAGGTTATCGCCCAACTGTGGTGGCTACACCATACAATATCATTGCCGTTATACTCAACGCCTCGATTATGGTGATAAGCATCTGGATACTCTCCCACGTGCGTGTGCTCTATATAGACTACCTTGCCGAGGCAGCAGGTCGTGAGATCGAGGGTGGTATGACACTTACGATTGCGGCAGGCGTTGCGCTTATGATTGCGATGATTATGTTCAACATATACATTATACGTCGTAAGGTTACGCAAATATCACGAATGAAATGATCCGACGAGCCACATACGATGATTTAGATACGATATTGAGCATTGTCCGCAGTGCTCAATTATCGTTACGTGAGCTCGGCATAGATCAGTGGCAGGATGGCTACCCTACGGCCGAGGTTATCAGGGCAGATATTGATGCCGGCGTAGGTTATGTGTCGTGCTACGGTGAGTTGGTTGTGGGATATGCAGCGATAATCACAACGGGCGAGGAGGCCTACCGCCAGATCGAGGAGCTGTGGCGCTACAAGGGTGACTATGTTGCTGTGCATAGGCTATGTGTCGATGGCGAGCATAGGCGTTGCGGTGTGGCCCTCAAGCTGATGAGCTATGCTGTGCAAGTGGCTCACGAGGCTCGATGTAGAGCCTTTAGGATTGACACGCACAGGGGTAATATTCGTATGCTGTCGATGCTCCAAAAACAAGGCTTCGAGTATGTTGGCATAGTTAGATATGAGAGCGGCGAGAGGGTCGCTTATGAGCTAAATTTATGTTAAGGTAATAGCGACTAATAATTTAATATATGGCAAGTTATCTTCAGGTAGATAATATCTCGAAATCATACGGTGATAGAACTCTATTCAGTAATATCAGCTTCAATATCAACGAGGGGGATAAGATTGCTCTTGTTGCACCCAATGGCACAGGAAAGTCATCTTTGCTCAAGATATTGGCGGGTATCGAGCACTCGGATCGTGGTGGAGAGGTTAAGTTTATGAAGGATATTCGTGTAGCCTTCCTCGACCAGACAATGTCGTTCAACCCTCAGCACACGGTGTTTGAGCATGTCTACCACACTATGGGTGGCCTATCGCCCGAGATTGGCGAGTATGAGGCGGCGCTGAGTAGTGGTGACAGCAAGCGTATCGAGCGAGCTATTGCTACTATGGATGCATCGGGGAGCTGGAGTATCGAGCAGAATATACGTCAGGTGCTATCGTCGCTTAAGATCGAGCGCACGCAGCAGCTTATGGGCAAGCTCTCGGGAGGCGAGGCTAAGCGTGTGGCGCTCGCCTGTATGATGCTTCAGAATGCGGAGTTCCTGATTATGGATGAGCCTACCAACCACCTCGACATTGACATTATCGAGTATCTGGAGGCCTATCTTCAGCGCTCTCGTTGCACGCTGCTTATGGTTACTCACGATCGCTACTTCCTCGATCGAGTGTGCAACACTATTATGGAGATAGATCGTGGCAAGCTCTATACATACAGAGGCAACTACACGGAGTATCTTGCTAAGCGTGAGGAAAGATACGAGAATATGCAGGCCGAGATTGATAAGTCTCGCAATCTGCTACGACGTGAGCTGGAGTGGATACGAAGCACTCCTCAGGCCCGTACCGGTAAGGCACGTTATCGCATAAATGCCTTCTACGACCTTAAGGATAGAGCCTCGGTGAGTCTGCGTACCGACAGTGTGGAGATCGACGTGGCAACATCTCGCCTTGGGCGCAAAATTATTGACTGCGAGGATGTCTGTCTGAAGTTTGGCGAAAGAACGATGCTTGATGGCTTCTCGTATAAGTTTACTCGTGGCGAGCGCATAGGTATTGTAGGGCGTAATGGAGTGGGTAAAACCACTTTCCTTAATCTTATCTCAGGTGGTTTAGAGCCCGACTCGGGTAGCATCGAACGAGGTGAGACACTTCGCATTGGTTACTACTCGCAGCGAGGCATTAGCTTTAAGAGTGGTCAAACGGTGCTTGAGTGTGTGCAGGATATTGCCGAAGTGGCAAAGAGCTCGGATGGCGGTACAATATCGGCTACGGCACTCCTCAATAGATTTCTTTTCCCGCACGAGACATTCAATAAGCGTATAGACATTCTCAGTGGTGGCGAACAGCGCAGATTGTATCTACTTACAGTCCTTATGCGCAATCCTAATATGTTGATCCTCGATGAGCCCACCAACGACCTGGATATCATGACGCTTAATGTTCTTGAGGAGTATCTCCACGAGTTCAAGGGGTCGCTTATCATCGTGTCGCACGACCGCTACTTCCTCGATAAGACCGTAGACCACCTCTTTGTATTCGAGAGCGAGGGTCGCATCAAGGATTTTGTGGGTCAGTATAGCGAGTATCGAGAGTTTATGAAGGAGCGTGAGGAGGCTGAGCGTAGCCAGCAGCGTGCGACAACACCTCAAAAGCCTCAGCAGCAACGTTCGCACGATAGATCGAAGCGCAAGCTCTCGTTTAAGGAGCAGAGAGAGTTGGAGAGCATCGAGCGTGAGTTGTCGGAGCTTGGTGAGGAGCGCTCTGCGCTTGAGGCAGAGCTAAATGCTGGAGATGCCGATTATAGCCGCCTGACTGATATTTCGAAGCGTATCGAGGAGATCATCGCCCTTATCGACGAGAAGGAGATGCGCTGGCTTGAGCTAAACGAGTAGTTGGCATAGGGAGCTTTTGGCGCAATCATTGCAACGTTTCGTGGCGTAACAGATAAAAGTATATGCCTATGAAACGTTCACTACTCATCATCTCATTGTTAGCCCTGCTCGCCATCGTTGGTTTTGTATTCACGGGCGATGCGCAGAGTGACGACACCACATCGAAGCGTGCAGCACGAAGCGAAAAACAGGAGGCTCGACGCCAACGGCGTGCCGAGAGACTTGCTGCCTACGAGCGACAGATAGACTCGCTTGTCGAGAGCCACAACTTCAGATTTATGCCCCAGACTATGCAGCAGATGCCTGCGGGAATGATGCGTAACCTGGTAAATCCCAATTACGAGCTCACTGTGATGGATGGCGTTGTTGATGTATGTCTTCCATTCTTAAAGGGCTATACGCCACCCTATTACCCCGTTGTATTCAACTATATTCTAACATCGGTACAGGGGTATAGCGCAGTGAAGAGTAGCGAGGGATGGCACATAACATTCCAATCAACAATGTACACCGCATCGGAATATACCTTCACACTCGAGATATACTCTCGATATGGAGGCGCAACACTCACGCTATCTACCCCATTCTACAATAGTATGCAGTATACCGGAAATATTGTCGGAATATAGACCCTATCGTTTGCCATAGATAAGACTCTCGGTATCGCTCATAAATAGATTGTAGCCTAATCGAGAGTCTTTTGACATCGTAAGCGTATCACCCACCGAACGAGGAATTATTCGATAGCCGGGCATATCTACATATATGGGGTGTGCCGTTGCGTTATATTGCAGTCTATCAGTGGTGTCACAGCGTATTATCTTAACCTCAGCTATAAGTCCGCCGTTGGTATAGCGCTTACGCTGATTAGACACGAAATTTCCCAGCGAATAAAAGAGTACACCCGTAGAGTCTACCTCGTAGCGCTGGACAACGTGTGGATGACCACCGATGATGATGTCTACGCCCGCCTTGCGCAGACGCTGTGCAAGGGCGATCTGTTCAGCATTGGGATGTCGCTGATACTCTATACCCCAGTGCATACAGGCAATCAAGCAATCTACGCTATCACGATCTATCGAGGCTATATCTTGGAGTATAGTCTCGTTGTCGATGAAGTTTACTCGCTGGTTGCGTGATGGGCGAAAGCCGTTTGCGCCATACGTATAGTTTATCAGCGCAAAGCGTATGCCCTTTGCCTCAAAGTATAAAATCTTGTTTGCTGCATAGTCTTCTGGCGAGTTAAAGGCTCCTGTGTGTGCAATGCCTCGCTGGGTTAGCTCTTCGATAGTAGTTGTGAGTCCTACGGCCCCACCATCAAGGCAGTGATTATTGGCTAACAGCGCAATATCTATACCCATATCAACCATTGCATCAGCTAACTCAACGGGTGATTTGAAGCAGGGATAGCCACTATATGACCTGCTACGTGTGAGTGTGGTCTCGAGGTTGATAATCGCCACATCGGCCTTGCGAAACATAGGCGACACATAGCGCAACGACTTGGTGTAGTCGTATCCACCCTGCTTTGTGCGTGCCGCAGCCACCTGAGGCATATGCTGCATCAGGTCACCACCAACAACCAGTCGCACCGTGTCGTGCACGACTGCGGGCATCGACTCTTCAATACTCACATTGGTGGCATCGTTGGTACTACTGTTCGAACAACAGACGAAACACAGTAGTGATGCAATGATAATCGAAAGGATAGAGAGGTAGTTTCTAAGCATAGTCAAAGCATTGTATAATACAAATTTAGTAAATTATTTTTAATTATAGCTATGATTGGCAAACATTTATCGATTTAAGCATAAGAGCATCTGTGAGCAGACTGCCTGAGGTGCTTGCTCATCAGTCGAAATAAATGAGGGAGGTGGCTAATTTACTCATTAGTCACCTCCCCTGTATTGCTTAAGCTCCTCGTGTTACTAAAGCTCCATCTTGTCTGTTTGCAGTTTGATCAAGTTGTTGAGCTCGTCGCTCGGAATGGTTCCGTTGATAATTACTAATCCCGACTGCTCGTCACTGATAATGGATAGTATCACCGAGGTTATCACATCGTCGTTCGACGTTGTGTAGACTCGAATATTATACTCCTCGTCCGACGTAGAGAGCATCTCCTCGGCCTTAATTCGCTTGATAGTCTTCGATGCTGTCTTGAATATCTCCTCGCCAAGAGCCTTTTCTTCGGTCATCATCAGGGTGATGCTGTCGATATTCTTTAGATCCTCTGCGCTATCGTCATCATCTATAAATGCCATCAGTTGCTGCTGACTGAGATTCATTACCATGACTTTGTCGTTGCCTGCATACTTCTTAGTAAGCTTGCTGAAGTCAGGATTTTGCGCTATTGCCATAAGTGGCAAAAGCATAGCAATAAGTGCAATAAAACGTCTCATATAAACCATTTATTAAGTTAAAAATTAATCAATTCAGTAGCATCCTCCACCTTGATACCATTGCCATAAATATACAGCATCATACATTCGTCTTTAGAGGTAGTCACAATCAGCATGTCGGTAACCTTTCCCGAAGCATCTGCTTTCTGGTAAATATCAACGCTCTCGTCATCGGAGTTTACCTGCATCACGACCTCATATTTGCTTACAAGCTTCACAATCTGACTCTTGGCATGGGGTATAAGCTCCGCATCCTCAATAGCTATGGCACGCACACTTTCGGCACTTATATCCACATCCATTGAGCGAAGCATGGCATTAGATATATTTATCGTCGTACACTTTGACTTTGTCGAATACTCCTTCATCAGCCGATCAAAATTCACATCCTGCGCCATACACCATAACGACGAAATAGACATGATTAGTAGCAGTGTAAATAGTCGTTTCATAATCTAATTTTATTAGTTACATTATCGTTATCTTCTATTCGAATAGCCAGTTATGCGGTTTACCTCAGCCATAGCATTATCTACATCACTGAATACCGAGCTAAGAATCTTTGCTGCTTCGGCTTGTGCCACAAGTTCATCATCAACCAATACACCATTGATATGGCAAACCAGCATTGGCTCTTGCTTTGGCTCTGTAAACTCGACACCAGCAAATACTACTACCGCCAACACTACGCATGCCGCAGCATATGACACTACACGGCGAAGGTTAAACTGGACCTTTGGTCGTTGTAGCTTTACGGGTGTTGAGAGTGTTTCAGTCTTTACAGAACCAAACACGCCAAACATTAGCTTAGCTGCCTGAAGATCGGTATCTGCTCCATCATACTCTGCAAGAAAAGCCCTTAGTGCCTGCTCCTCACTAAGCGACGTTTCGCCATCGTAGTATTTATCAATCAATATCTTAGCCTCGTTCAACTCCATGATTCATTGATTTAATAAGTTGCTCACGTATACTCTTTCGTGCTCGCGAGAGGTTCATCCTCACGCTCGTCTCGTCACACTCCAACATTTGGGCAATCTCCTCAATCTCGTACCCCTCTACATCTCGCATATGTATCGCCACTCGTTGTCGCTCCGGGAGCTGGTCGATGAGCCGTCGTGTAAGTTGCGCCATGTCGCTATTATCTATGCCTACATTGCCATCCGACGTCCCTATATAACTGCCATGTGTCTCGGTAAAGCCTCGTTGTCGAGCTGAGTGGCGAAGCCTGTCAATAGCGAGGTTGTGCGCCATTCGACATAGGTAGGCTCTGGGGTAATCGCTGCTCAACACAGCGTCACGTGCTCGCCAGACCCTCTCAAACAGATCCTGAACTATATCCTCAGCCTCGGCACTATCTAAGACAATGCTACGGGCCAGGCGATAGAGGGTATCTTTGAGTCCCGTTACCAGTGTTATATATTCCGTCTCTTGGTTCAAAACTTACTCTTTTATCTTTGGTTGTTTGCCTATATAACGAACAACGGCCACAAATGTAACATTGCAGCCGTCATTTTTTTTGTTATTTTTCCTTTTTCTCCCACAGTTTACCCTCGGGGCGACGTGGAAACCATCCTCGTTCGACACGTCGTCGCTGCTCAAATAGCTCGCCTATGCTCCATAGCGACGAGGCTGCCCACACGGCAAGAAGTGTGGATAGTAGCACGTGCTTGACAACGAGGGATGCAATACCCGTTGCAATGCCCATAATGAGAAATACCCACCAGACCTTAACGCCGAGGTAGTATTCGCACTTGATGACTATCGGGTGAAATAGTCCAATGATAAGAAAGGTGGCAACGCCAATAATAATTCCTGTAAAATGTAGCTCCATAGTATCTATATATTAATATGATAGGCTCATCACCTGAGCAATGTTCTCCTGCGAATGAGTCTACTGTTGCGAGGGCAAAGGTAGTAAAAAAGTGGCATCCAAACCCCTGGATGCCACCCTATCATATGTGATAGATTTTAGAAGTGATACTGCGCCATTATGTTTACACGGTTTGCCGAATTCTTATCCTCGCTCATATTCTTACGTGCACCATAGAGGTACTCCACAGCGAAGGTAAGGCGTGGAGTGAGATTGTAGAAGGCATTGGCAAAGAGATATTGACCTCGCTTATACTGACTATCAGACAATACACCATCACCACTCTCGAGGCCTACCTCCGAGTAGCCAGCAGCCACCCACAGGCGCTTAGGAATGATGTTTACCTGAGCTGCAGCCTGCCATCCCCACATAGGCAAAGTCTCGAGCTCCGAGCGGTTGTTAGGCTTATATGTGAAGTCGTAAGGCGAGCCCGTAAGATCCTGAATGTAAGGGGTAATACCCTCGCCATATACACCATTCATATAGATGTCTACCCAGCGAGTTATCGAGAGGTGGCCACTGAGTTGAACACCCCAGCCCACCTGTGTGGTATTCTCACCCTCGAGGTTGTTGTGCAGATACATATCACGGATTACACCAGAAAGGCGCAGGTGACTTGTGCGCTCACGCCCAAACTTATACTGCACATAGGCGATGCCATCGGGAACACGCTGCATAATCGGAGAGAAGTTTTCGCCGTATGTGGCATTTACAACGGGGCGCTCGGCAGCCACACCGACACTAAAGCCACTACGGGCATTATACTCGTAGCGTATCATCTCGTTGAAGTTGAAGTTATAGGCATTAGGACCTTGAAAATCAATAGTCTGAGGAGCGGCGTTAAGATCACAGAAGGTGGTCACATCACGGCCGATAGTAAAGCCCTTGAACTGCATATAGGCCGAGCGGAGACGTGGTATGTAGGAGAACTCGCTACCGCCACGGAAGTCCATATCGGTGTAGACAACAACGCGCCCAAGGCTCGAGGTGTTTACAACAGCCTTAAGGTATATGCGTGATGTCGAGGCATCCATCATTATGCGCTGCTTCGAAGCGTAGCTATCCTTGAGCGGAATGTCGTAGGGCACAAAGTCGATGTTATCAACTGCACCGCCAAAGTCGTAGCTTGTACGCAGAGTCACAATACCACCCACGGCCAACGAGAAACGGTTGTCGGGAGTGGAGAAGATAAATTGCGGCGTGGGGGTCTGCTGAAAGCCTGTTCGATGGGTCTCCTTGTAGTCACGCACAGCGAGCTTATGCGACTTACCATCACGATGTTTATGGTCGTCACCTGATGTAGAGGTGTAGACCGATGGGGAGTCATCATCACGCATATGATCGTGGTGATGATGCGACTGCGCCGAAGCATTAATCGCAGAGATGGCTGCAATCGCAACGATTAGCATAGAGTGTCTAAGTGCTCTCATAGTAATAACTTTTGGTTGAACATAAAAATTTCGACCACAAAAGACACAACTAATATGCCAAATCATATGCCCTCTTTCTCACCTATCCATATTACGATTTGCCCGATATTTGCTACCAGTGCCACCAAACATAGATCGAATGAGAAGAGTTGCCGTCATACTAATATCTATTATGATCCCCTTTACGCTGCTCGCCGAGGGGCTCACGTTCGACATGGCCAAGGAGCTTATGATGACCAACAACCTTGAGATACGCTCAGCGCAAGAGGCTGTCGAGGTTAAGGAGCTGGAGCTAAAAGCAATGCGAGGTTTGCGCTATCCGAGCATCGACCTCGTTGGGGGATACGTGCTTATGCAACGTGATGTTGGAATTGAGCTTGGCGGCACACAAGGAGCATTAAGTGATGCAGCACAACACTTTATTGGCGAAGGAGTTAGCAGTGGCATCCTCTCGCCTGATGTAGCACAATTCATAGCCAATGCTATATCGCCACTCTTGGCCGCTGATTGGAGCATTATACTACAAAAACGATCTTCGATGGTTGGTGCTGTTTCGATGGTTCAGCCCATCTATATGGGAGGAAGGATAGATGCGGCAGTTGCGTCGGCCGAGATAGCCGCCAACAGCGCACGATATCAACTCGAGGCTATCCTTAACAGCAAACTAACCGAACTCGTGGAGTGCTACTACGGAGTGATAGCTGCAGAGATGGCCTTGGATGTTCGCCAGCAGGTTGTCGCCGGGATAAAGAGTCACCTTGCTGATGCCGAGGCTATGGAGAGCGAGGGTATGATTCCTCGTAGTGAGGTGTTATATGTGCGGTATAAACTCTCCGAAGCAGAGCGAAATCTTCGCTCGGCGCATAACAAACTGATAATTGCTCGGGAGGCGCTGAGTAGAGTGATTGGAGATAGCGTAAGCGATAAATTGACAAGTAGAATTTTTATTGTTGATGAGATATATAGTCTTGATTATTACATCGAAAATGGCATTAACTTCAACCCTATTCTGCTTGATGCAAAAAGCAAAATAGCACTCTCCGAACAAGGCGTAAAGGTGGCTCGTGCGGAGCTACTTCCCGAGGTGGCTGCCTTTGGTGGTGCAACCATCGTAAGCCACAATCTCACAGACCTCATTCCTCGTTGGAGTGTTGGTGTTGGAATACGGCTTAAGCTATTCGATGGCTTAGGCAAGGAGCGGAGATTTCAAGCAGCAAAACAGCTTAATAGAGTGGCTCACACTGCTGTCAGCGATGCAGAGAGTGGCATAAGACTAATCATTGAAAACGAGTATTATAGCTCGATTAACTCACTCTATGATGTAGGTAGTATGCAGGCCACGATCGACTTTGCCACTAGCTATCTTCAGGCTAAGAGCGACGGATTTAACGAAGGTGTTACGCCATCGTCCGAGGTGATTGATGCGCAACTCGCACTATCGGCGGCGAAGCTCGAACAGAGTGTTGCAGCCTTTACATTTTGTAAATCATTGGCTCGATTGCTCGAGGCATCGGGTCTCAGTCATACATTTGATGAGTACAATCAAAAGGCTATATTCTTATGATAATATTTAATTTAGATTAAACATATTTACACTATGACAAATAGTCGAAAACATACAATTATATATACTATATTCGCTGTTGTAATTATAGCCATTATAATATTATTATCCTGGCACTTTACAAATATAAACAGACCCACTTTGCAGGGTATTATCGAGTGCAAGAGGTACGTAGCATCGTCGAAGATAGCTGGCCGAATAGACTCTCTTTTTGTTGAAGAGGGCGACTGGGTTGAGCGAGGCGAACGGCTATATTGTATATCCACACCCGAACTCCACTCAAAACTCAAGCAGGTGGAGGCGCTGCAAGCCGAAGCCAATGCACTCAACGAGCAAGTAGATAAGGGCGCACGCAAGCAGCAGATTGAGGCGGCGTATAGTATGGTACAAAGGGCTGAGGCTGGCACCACGCTTGCCGAGGCTACATTTCAGCGCATTGAGCGTCTATACGAGCGAGGTGTAGTGGCACGACAAGAGTATGATGAGGCTAAAGCTAATCTTGAGGCAATGCGGTCTAATTTACTTGCAGCCAAGGCTGAGTATAGTTTGGCGCAGAGTGGCGCTACTCGTGAGCAAAGGCAGATGGCCGCAGCAAAACTCGACGAGGCAAAGGCCGCTGTCGAGGAGGTAAACACTTATATTGATGATGCCGATGTGCGTGCTCCTATCTCGGGTCGAGTCTCTGATATAATCTCGGCTGTGGGAGAGCTTGTTGGCACAGGCTACCCCGTTGTCACCATCCTTGACTTGGGGGATTGTTGGGCGACATTTAATATCCGAGAGAGCGAGATGATGAACATAGCCATCGGGGCAGAGCTTGACTGCTATATTCCAGCACTACGCCAAAAGGCCAAATTTCGAATCTTCTACATAGCATCCGAAGCCGACTTTGCCACCTGGAGTGCTACCCGCTCACGTGGCGGATTTGATATTCGGACATTCGAAATCAAGGCTCGGTGTCTGGAGCACGACATTGAATTACTCCCGGGAATGAGTGTTATAATCAACGATATATAAACGTAATTATGGCATTTATATACAGTGTAATATGCTCGTTTAAGTATGAAGTGCATGAGATATGCAAAAATAGACTCTATCGCACCTCATTGCTACTATTGCCATTTGTAACACTTCTCTTCTTTGCTACAATATTTTATAGTGGTTCAATCGAAAAGCTCCCTATCGTGGTTATCGACAACGACCACTCCCAGACATCACGTAAACTCCTCGGGATGATCTCCGCAACGCGCTCAATCGAGATATGGGGATACACGAACTCTGTTGCTGAGGCTGAGGCGTTACTGCGAAGAGGTGATGTGTATGCAATACTTCTAATCCCCGAGGAGTTTGAGAGCTCTATTTACGGCTCAACGAGCACACACTTAGAGTGTTACATATCTGGAACTAACCTCTCGGCAAGTGGAGTCATCGAGAGTGCCTTGCAGAACACTGTGCGTACGTTTGCTGCTGGTGTAAGCATCTCAAAACTTGAGACTAAGGGTATTAGAAGGCATGATGCGATGCGTGAGGTGATGCCAATCAACACTCTGACACACACGATATCTAACCCCTATATGAACTATGGTTACTACCTTGCGCCGATATTTATGTTCATGTCATTGGCGATATTCACAACACTCCTCACTGTCTACGCCGTTGGGCGTGAGCTCTACTACTCGTCTGCCCGTAGGTGGTTAGCTACGTGCGGAGGAAGAGGTGTGGCAGCGACTATAGGTAAACTTCTGCCAACTACCATCGTGATGATACTCTACTCGCAACTTATACTCTTTATACTCTTTGTCGTTATGGGAATGGAGTGTAGTGGAAGCTACGTGACGCTAACCGTAGGTAGTATACTATTTATCGTTGCGTATCAGTCAGTTGCGCTATTTATCGTGGCGCTGAGTAGCAATATGCGTTTGGCGCTGTCGCTTGGCGGAGGATACGCCGTGATGGCATTCACATTCTCGGGGATAACGTTTCCGACTATGGCTATGTTCGACATAGCGAGATGGTTATCCGTACTCTTTCCGCTAAGCTGGTTTAGCGATATATTTGTGGATCAGGCGATGCGAGGAGCTCCCCCACAATACTCGCTTTTGCCGCTGGCATATCTCGCCTCGTTCGTGGTGTTGCCGATAGCCGCAAGTAGACGACTACGAGGCATATTATTAATCCCAAAATGCTGGCACAGAGATTAATGCGAGATTTATGTACAAACTACTTGAATATATTCGTAGTGAGTTTTATGCTCTATTTCGTGACGGCGGAGCACTTCTGTTGCTCGTTGTGGCGCTGCCGCTCTACACAATAATATACTCTACAGCGTATGGCGGCGAGGTGGTGCACGATGTCCCCATTGCGGTTGTGGATGAGGATAGGACACCCTCAAGTAGAGCTTTGATTGGTGGCTTGATGAGTGGTCCGAACACGCTATTATGCTATGAGCCAAGCAATATGGCCGAGGCACGTGAGTTATTTTACTCTAATAAGGCATTTGGCATTGTCTATATCCCGAACGACTTTGAGCGACACCTACTCTCAGGCTCTCAGGCCAACATCGGTGTGATACTCGATGGCAGCCACCTACTACTCTACCGTCAGGTGCTCGAGCAGGTGGCAACAGATGCCCTCACCCAGGGAGCAGGCTTAGAGCTAATGCGCCTCACCGAGCAGGGAGCTGCTCCTCAGGTGGCAGCAGCGGTGGTCGAGCCTATGCAGTTCGATGTGCACCATCTCTATAATCGAGCCTTAGGTTATGGATCGTTTGTGATGCCATCGGTGATGATCGTGATCGTGCAGCAGACACTCGTCATCGGGCTCTCGATGATGGCGGCACGAAGACGCCAACAGGGGCTTCGCATCGAGCCTATAACACCATTAAGCATATTGTCTAAAATATTGGTTTACATCTTTATATATGGTGCTAACTTAACTATTTTATTAACGCTATTATGGCCAGCATTCGGTTTTGTGTTTAATGCAAAGATTGGGGATGTAGCACTCTTTCTGCTGCTCTACGTCGTCGCATCATTGTCGTTTGCCATAGCACTATCCCAGCTCTTTAAGCGACGTGAAGCACCGTTACTATTGCTTCTGTGGAGTTCTGTGCCTATTCTCCTGCTCGCTGGCGTGTCATATCCACGTGAGGCCTATGCAGAATGGATATATCTCGTTGGCCGCATATTCCCAAGCAGTAGTGGCGTTGATGGCTTTATCGCCCTCGCCTCACGTGGCGCAACACTCTCTGAGGTGGCCACAGAGCTTGCGACATTAGCGATTTTGACCGTCATATATCTTGCATTGGCACTCATAATCAATAAATCGCTGCTCGCAAGACAAAAATTTTAATAAAAAAGCATTGTGTTACGAAAAGATTTATTAATTTAGTAGTCGCAAACGGAGGATATATGGTTATTCTCCCACAAACGTAAAACCTTAAAACTATACAAAGCTATGATTATTGGAGTTCCCAAGGAGATTAAGAACAACGAGAACCGTGTAGGTCTCACCCCTTCAGGTGTAATGGAGTTGGTGCGTCGTGGCCACGAGGTGTATGTTCAGGCCTCGGCTGGCGTGAACAGCGGTTTCAAAGATGAGGACTACATCCAGCAGGGTGCAAAGGTGCTCCCCTCGATCGAGGATATATATGCCATAGCTGAGATGATTGTTAAGGTTAAGGAGCCTATCGAGCCTGAGTATAAGCTCATTCGCAAGGGTCAGCTGGTGTTCACATACTTCCACTTTGCAAGCAGCGAGCCACTCACTATGGCGATGATTGAGAGCGGCGCCGTGTGCTGCGCATACGAGACTGTTGAGCGTAAGGATCGCTCGTTGCCACTGCTCATACCTATGTCGGAGGTTGCTGGCCGTATGTCTACGCAGGAGGGTCGCTACTTCCTTGAGAGGCCACGTGGTGGCAAGGGCGTATTGCTCGGTGGTGTTCCGGGTGTCAAGCCTGCCAAGGTCTTTGTTATCGGTGCGGGCGTTGTAGGCACTGCTGCGGCACGCACAGCCGCAGGCACGGGTGCAGACGTTACAATATGCGACATATCGCTTCAGCGCCTAACCTATCTTGCCGACGTGATGCCTAAGAATGTCAAGACACTTATGTCGTCGGAGTACAACATACGTCAGGAGCTTAAGAGTGCCGACCTTGTTATCGGCTCAGTGCTTATCCCTGGAGCTAAAGCGCCAAAGCTCGTCACTCGTGATATGCTTAAGGATATGGAGCCAGGCACGGTGATGGTAGATGTTGCTATCGACCAGGGTGGATGTTTCGAGACATCACGCCCCACGACACACGAGGATCCAGTCTACTATGTTGATGGCATCCTCCACTACTGCGTTGCCAACATCCCTGGTGCTGTGCCCTACACCTCTACATTGGCACTCACCAATGCCACAATGCCATACGTAATCCAGCTCGCCAATAAGGGCTGGGAGCAGGCTTGTCGTGAGAATGAGGAGCTACGCAAGGGTCTCAACATCGTCGATGGCAAGGTCGTTTACAAGCCTGTTGCCGAGGCTTGGGGACTACCCTACACCGAGCTTAGTCTATAAAGCCATATAGCGCATAATAATAAGGAGGTGACTAAAACGTTAATTAGCCACCTCCGTTTTGAAGTGACCCCAAAAGTTTGGACAAAAAACTTTTGGGGTTTCATTATGCGCAAAAAACACGATTATGTAGCATTACTCAAATATATGAGGATGCTCGAAGATGGTTACTCGGTCAAATC
>JAFQTX010000015.1 GCA_017408825.1 Alistipes sp. | reverse complement strand
TAGATACAACGCTCGGCGAATTGCATAGCGATGGGCTGTACTAAAACGTACTGCTCATTGCTATGGATAATTCGTTAGCGGACGTAGATAATGACTTATCACGGCAAAGAACGACAAAATAGACTTTTTAGTCAGCCTAAATTAAGAGATATACCTACATATTATTTTCTGTATCTCTATTTAGTATATTACACAAGTACTAATTCGCCAGATGTAAACCACAACAAAGCTTGATTACAACATATTATTTCACCTTTTCATACATTCACTCTCATAATAGCTGGCTTATAATAGATTCAACAAAATATTTTCATCAATAATATGTTTTTTCGCTTGGAATTGATTACCTTTGTGGAAAAGCATATACCATGAAACCACTTGAGACTCCTCTAACACTCATCGAGCGGGAGAATCCCGTTGGCACTATCTTCGAGCATTTCCCTGAGCTTAATGTCGCGGCTATTGCACGTGAATTAGGGATAAACCGTACACTTATGCAACACTATGTAAGCGGACGCAAGAAACCCTCGTTCGAGCGCATGCAAGATATCGAACGCCACCTGCATCGTCTGGGCGAAGAGCTAATAAAACTTCACATAGAATAAAAATTTATCAAGATTAGCAACAAAAGGATATGCTAATTGTCTAAAATTTCCTATATTTGTACACGTCAAACATAAAAATTACTTTTCACCCATGAAGCGTGACAACATAGAAATAATACAAATTAACATCTCTGGCGAGGATAAGCCAGGACTAACATCGTCGCTTACGGGAATACTCGCACGCCACGACGCCTTCATCCTCGACATTGGCCAGTCCAATATCCACCAATCACTGACCCTCGGCATCCTCTTTATGACCACGCCCGAGCGCTCAGGACAGATTATGAAGGAGTTGCTATTCAAGGCCTCGGAGATGAACATCACCATACGCTTTGAGCCTATCACCGTCGAGGAGTATAGCAACTGGGTGACAGGACAGGGCAAAAATCGATATATCATCACTTTGGTAGGTCGTAAGATCACCGCAGAGCATATATCCGAGGTGACACAGGCAATATCAGAGGAGGGACTAAACATCGACGACATCAACCGCCTCACAGGACGTATGCCCCTATTGGAGGATGAGCGCACACCAAAGACAAGTATCGAGTTCTCGGTGCGTGGCACACTCTCGGACAAGGGAGACTTCCAGCGTGCACTGATGCGCATAGCCACAAAGGGCGATGTAGATATATCGTTCCAGAAGGATGGCATATTCCGCCGCTCACGCCGTCTTATATGCTTCGATATGGACTCTACGCTTATCACCACCGAGGTTATCGACGAGCTTGCCGACCGTGCTGGCGTGGGCGACAAGGTGCGTGACATCACCGAGCGTGCCATGCGTGGCGAGATAGACTTCCGCGAGAGTTTCAAGGAGCGTGTAGCACTGCTCAAAGGCTTGGACGTGAGCGTGATGGAGGATATCGCAGTGAACCTACCTATCACCGAGGGTGTCGATCGTATGATGACTATCCTGAAGCGTGTAGGCTACAAGACCGCCATCCTCTCGGGTGGCTTCACATACTTTGGCAACTATCTTAAGCGTCGCTTTGGCTTCGACTACGTATATGCCAACGAGCTCGAGGTCGAAGATGGCAAGCTCACAGGACGCTACACCGGCGAGATTGTGGATGGCGCACGCAAGGCCGAGCTACTACGACTACTCTGTCAGTTTGAGAATATCGACATCCAGCAGTCGGTAGCTGTGGGTGATGGTGCTAACGACCTCCCGATGCTCAACATCGCAGGCCTCGGCATAGCATTCCACGCCAAACCAAAGGTGCGTGCCACAGCAAGCCAATCAATATCTACCGTAGGTCTCGATGGCATACTCTACTTCCTGGGCCTTAAAGACTCGTGGGTAGAGAGCAAAAAGTAGGAGCTATGCTACGCCATAAGGTGTTGGTAATCATTGGTGTAACCCTATTGCTGGTAGGATGCAATAGAGAGGTCGATGAACCGACTCCGAACAGCGTGTTTCCCACGGCTACACTCTCAATAAAGGAGCTACACGACTACGCCTCTCCCACCGAGGTGTCACACATCGCAGAGGATCTCATCATCGTGGGGCGTGTGACATCGTCGGACAGCGCCTCAAACTTCTATCGCTCGATGGTTGTCGAGGATGATAGCGGAGCTGTAGAGGTGATGGTTGGTGGCTACAACCTGCACACCCATTTCCCCGAGGGGCTAAAGGTTGCCCTTCGGCTATCGGGATGCGCTATAAGCTATAAATATGGGGTGCTACAAGTGGGTAAGCAGGCCGCAGCCCATGATCCCTATGACATAGAGTATCTGGCAACGAAACAACTCGTTGATAGGGTTATTGTGCGAAGTACGGATGTGAGACCACGCCGAGCACAACACCTCCGCATCAAGGAGTTAGATGGAGCGAGGTGCGGACGATTGGTGTGTATCGACTCGCTGAGTCTTGTAGGCTCAACATCTATCGACACCCTTGCGGGCCAAACACTTAAGGATGCCAAGTGGCGAGGATATGCTACGTTTGTAGACCCTGACAACGACACCTTGGTGATCTACACACGAGAGTATGCCTCGTACGCCACACGAAATATTCCCAACACAACACTCTCGCTACAAGGTATCGTTCAGTATGCCAAATACCCCGACACTTACCACTATCAACTAAAGATGCGTGATGAGAGAGATTGTTCTCCATATTAGTCTGCTGCTGCTACTCCTTGGTGTGGGCTGCGACAAAGCCTCCGACGTAACAAAACAGCAGTGTGTCTCGATAGCCTATCTAAAATCCTTGTGCGACGATAGCTCCGTGCGCATCAAGCAGGATCTATATATCGAGGGGTGTGTGGTGGCCAACGACAGATATGGCGACATAGACAAAGCAATAGTCATCAACGATGCATCGGGAGGCATCGAGGTCAGTATAGATTGCCCAAAGGTCGAGGAGATTATCAAACTATATAGCGATGTTAGGGTGAACTGCTCGGGCCTATATATCGGCCGAGAGGGGGCACGCTTTGTTATTGGCCACGAGCCAACAGATAGGTATGTCGTAGATCGAATACCCGAGGGCGAGATCCTCAACTATGTCAATATGCTCCGCATAACGGGGACACCGCCCAAACCTACAACAATGACTGTTAGCGAGATAGAGCCAAGCAGTGTGATGAGATATGTTCACGTTGAGTCACTACGGGTCATAGACGAAGAGCAGGGGCAGATGTGGTGCGACACAACGACAACCCTTCGTAACACCCTACGTCACTTTACCGATGGGCGCGACACTCTACCGGTTGTTGTCTCGAGGGAGTGTGACCACGCAACCGAGGTGATACCCTCGGAGTGGTGCACGCTAATAGGCATCATAGATTGGTATGACAGGCGCTGTGCGCTACGCATCATTGCCCAACAGATATTGATACAATAAAAATGGGGCTTGACCCTCGAAGTCAAACCCCACGTGTTAAGTTGTGTACTACAAATTAGAATTTGAAAGCATCCTTCAAAGCCTTCTCAGCCTCCTTAGCAGCGTCGTTCATAGCCTTCTCAGCCTCCTTAGCGGCAGCCTTTACAACCTTTGACGAGCCAGCAACAATCTTGTCAGCCTCCTTCAAAGCAGCATCAGTCATCTCCTTTGCGCTCTTCACAGCAGCATCTGTCATCTCCTTAGCGCTCTTCACTGCAGCATTGGTCATCTCCTCAGCCTCATCAGCGATGTCGCCGAATACATCCTCTGCGGCATCCTCTGCAGCATCCTCAATAACCTCGAGAGTTACATCATCAACCTCCTCAGTCTGCTTTGGCTGCTCGCCACCGCAAGCAACAAGTGCAACAGCTGCAAACATAGCAGCAAATGTAAAAATCTTCTTCATAATAGTTTAAGTATTTGTTTTGTGGTATTTATATTAGCACAAAGATAGTGCTTTTTTCTATACTTGAACACAAGTTAGTGGTCCATTTTGTTCCATTAAAAGCGCACCACACATCTACCCAGATAGCAACATATAAAAAAGGACCAGCATATGCTGGTCCCTACAACGTTGATACGCTTAAATTATTTTGCAGCCTCCTCAGCAGCAGGTGCCTCCTCAGCAACTGGAGCCTCCTCAGCAGCTGGAGCCTCCTCAGCAGCAGGTGCCTCAACAACCTCCTCAGCAACAGGTGCCTCCTCAGCAGCCTTCTCCTCCTTAGCCTGCTCGCCACCGCAAGCTACCAATGCAACAGCTGCGAACATAGCAGCAAACATAAATACCTTCTTCATAATTGTAAAGTTTAGTTAAATGAATAATTGCTTTTCAATACAAAATTAAATATTTTATTTTATTAAAACAAGTTTTTATGCAAAAAAGTCTACTTTATGATATAAATATTGCCTCGCTCGATTATATATTAAGAGACACTTTGAGAGCATATTATATCAACGTTTTATCATAAAATAGGCAGCATATATATACGAAAAAGCGAGTGGTACACACACTTGACCACTCGCCGTTTTGCTCGATACGGCGCTCCGAGCACCGTTATCTCAAGAGTTGATTTATTTTGCCTCTGGAGCTGCTGGAGCCTCTGCTGGGGCCTCTGCCTTCTTCTCGCACTCAGCCTTGTCACACTCCTTCTTGCACTCAGCCTTATCGCACTCCTTCTTGCACTCGCCCTTGCACTCAGCCTTATCGCACTCCTTTTTGCACTCGCCCTTGCACTCAGCCTTATCGCACTCCTTCTTGCAGTCGCCAGCGCACTCGCTTGTGCACTCTGTCTTCTGCTCACCACAGCACTCCTTATTCTCCTTACCCTGCTCGCCACAGCAAGCAACCATTGTAGCCGCAACAAACATAGCTACGATAACAAACATCTTCTTCATAGTTGTAAATTTTATTATGTTTGAAAGTTATTATAAACTATTAAGTATTACTCCTCAATAGGTCTTTCTATGACAGCCGCCTCTTGTTCCTCAAGTGGCTTAGCTATTAACTGAGTCTGATCCTCTTCAACAGGAGGGGCAATGATGGTTAGCTCCTTCTCCAGAGGCTTGGCTATTGTCGCACCCTCCTCGGGTTGAGCTATGACACCCTCCTCGGCAGGCTGTACGTAGTCTGCAGGTGTCTCGATAACAACACTCTCATCCTCCTCATTATCAATGCTCTCAGCATCGAAATAGGTCTCCTCAAACTCAACGCCACCAGTGACTACGCCATTACGCTCGATCTTAAGATAGTTAGAACCCTCCACACGCAACAACAATCGCAATGGAATATCCTCCTCCGAGAGAGCTGCATCGGGATAATCATCCTCGAGCTTCTGGCGAAGAATAGCAACATCCTCCTGATCGAAACAATCGCCAACCAAGATACGATATGTTGGGCTCTCAACATTGATGTACGAAGTTACATTCTTCACCGTACTACGGAACTTGCGCAGGGCCTTAGTGGCACGCTCGTCAGCAAACTGTTCCGAGTCGTGGAAGATCACAAAACGATAACCACCAACCTTTGCTGGGGTCTTTACTTCTCTCTCTATACGAGCTACTGCAGCCATTGTACACGAGTCCTCAACGATGGTAACAACACCACCGCTACTGCTTCTAACTTTCAAAGAGCTCTTCTTCGACGATATAAACTGTGCTGATGCATCAACACCGCACATTAGTAGGCACATGGCTATGATAAAAAATACTCTCTTCATCTACAAATCAGGTAATTAAATCATATTTACAAGCTCCTGCAAACTCTCATTTGATAATGCGAAGTTATTCAAAATTTCAGAAACTGCAACATTTTTATCTGAAAAATTAATCTTCAGCACCTTAATACCCGCCCTCACACGGTAATCTATCGTGGTGTTTAGACCCCCATATTGGATCAGATGACGCAAAATTCGCTGCAACGATAGGGTGTTGTTTGCCGAAAAACGCAACGGTATCAACACCCTGGTTGTGGAGCGTGGTGGGATCTTAATCTTATCACGCAACTCTATGGTAGCCACTTGGTTACCGTGAATTTTAACATCCACCTTTCCCTTTTTAATAATCAGTGTATGTGCCCAGTCGCTACGAATCTCTACCCAGAGGTTCATTCCCGAACTTGACACGTGGGTGACGGTGATAAATCGCTCGAAATGAAACTTGTCGAGAATATCGGCCTTTGCTGACGTGACAGTGAGCAGCGTGAAGCACAACACTATAAAATATCTCAATCGCTTAAACATAACTCTACTTTGTTGCTTCATAAATATGTGCGATACCAAAGCTCTGCGAACGAGCCTTTATATCGCTGAAACCTACACCTCGCAATATCTCGGCAAAACGCTCGGGCGAGGGAAACTCCTCCACAGAGTCGGGCAGGTAGTCGTATGCCTGACGATCCTTCGAGAGCATCGCGCCGATGCGTGGTAACAGACGGTGTGAATATTGTGCATATACCCAGCGTACCAGAGGGTTACGAGGTATCGAGAACTCCAACACTATGAGCTTGCCTCCGGTGCGCAACGTACGATAAATCTCCGCAAGTCCCTTCTCAAGGTTTTCGAAGTTTCGCACACCAAAGGCAACAGTTGCGGCATCCATAGTTTCGCTATCGACAAATGTAAGGTTCTCAGCATCACCCTTCTTGACTTCAATACTATCACTAACACCCTCACTCTCAATTTTTTGACGAGCTACGGCAAGCATCTCCTCGGAGAGGTCTATACCTAAGATGCGAACATCTTTTATACGGCGAGCCATAGCTATTGCCAGATCGCCTGTACCCGTTGCCATATCCATAACCATATCAGGATTTGACTTACGTAGGATGCGCACCACACGCCTACGCCATAGCTTATCAATATTAAACGACAAAATATGGTTTAGTCGATCGTACGTAGGTGCGATATTATCAAACATCTGCTCAACCTGCTCCTTTTTGGTCTGCTCCTGGTTATATGGTTTCATACTTATATAACTCCTTTATTCGTATCTTATTGCTTTTGATGGTGATACCTGTGCCGCCAACATTGCTGGAAGAATCATCACAACAAGTGTAACAACGATTGTTGCCACGACAGCCATAAGCCAACGTCCCCAGCATAACGCAGCTGGTACAGTAGTTAGAATATAGCCTTCAGAGGGAAGTGGTACAACACCCCAAAAATGTTGCACAAGGCAGATAGCCACGCCAATAATTGCACCCAACACCACTCCTCGTGAGATGATAAATAGTGCTCTGTAAACAAATATTCGCACAACACCGCTGCGACGCATACCCATAGCTCGCAGCTCGCCAATCATTCGTTGGCGCTCAAGCACAATGATAAGTAGTGCTGTGGTCATATTCAACAGCGCCACAACAATCATTATAATGGTGATAAACAATGCATTGACATCATGTGTAGCCAACCATCCAAAGAGATTCGGAAATATTGATTTAGTAGTGAATGCCTCGACATTCTGCTCGGTAAGCATATAGAGGTCGATAAGTTCTCTATTTAGGCGCTTGTTTACCATCTCCACATCGGACTCGGGCTTCAACCAAAGCTCATAGCCTGTAACTCTATCGTAGGCACCATCGTAGAAACGAGCAAGATTACGTATATCGCTAATTACTAATGTGTTGTCAATAACATCAATCCCCGTATCGAAGATTCCGCATACGGCAAATCTATCTCGTAGCAAACCACTCTCTCCATCCACAAAGAGCATCTCTATGCGATCGCCGACCACAACATCCATCTGCTGGGCAATATGGCTTGAGATCAACACATCGCGCGAGCGTGGCTCACCCGAAAGACGTGGTAGCGTGCCCTCTACTATATGGCTCTGTAAAAAGCTACAATCGTAGAGCGAATCGACACCCTTAAGCATCACACCTACAATATTTTCGTCGCTCTTCACCACACCCTCCTTAGCCGTATATGGCGAGTAGCGCACAACATCATCGCACTCGAGGATAGCTTTGAGTTCGGCACTCGACTCGATAGTCACTGGCGACACCACACCACGGCTCTGTGGTGCTGTGACCACAATCTCGGCAGATGCTCCCGTGATTAGCTCATCGATACTCTCTTTGAAGCCTACAACCACAGATAGTGTGACAATTATCACCGCAACACTAATCATTGTTGCGAATGTTGCCACACGCTCCATTACACCTGCTCGGAGTCCATTTTTGCGACTCGACAGACGACGTGCTATGTTAAACTCTACTCTCATTCTTCATTATTCACGGCCTCGCCCAATAGGGCAGATGTAGAAGTTTGCTGTAATTAAAACATCATTATGATGCCAAAGATACGAATAATTACGTAAAGATAGTAAGAGGAGGTGTTAAATATCACAAAATTAAGAAGCTGTTTTGAATTTTATTGAAAGAGTTTGTTCGTTGCTACAAAAGATAGTTTCGGTTTCTAAGGGAGACCTACTAATTACTAACACCACTATGTTGATAACTTCAAAACAACTTATAACAACTTACTTACAGTAAACGATTGATTTTCGGCATAAATTTCTTAAATTTGTGGATGAATTTTTTTTGAGCATTTAGACCTATGGCAAAACAATATAACAAACCATCGAAAAATAATCAGGAGGCTTACACACAACTTACTGAACTTGAGGGTATTACCCCACCACAGTCGATCGAACTTGAGCAGGCTGTACTCGGAGCGTTGATGCTCGAGAAGGATGCCATCATCGATGTTCAGGAGTATCTATCGGTAGATACATTCTACACCGAGGAGCACCGTATCATCTTTAAGGCCATCCTCGATTTGTCGATGGATATGAAGGCTATCGACCTATATACAGTCACCGAGCACCTTAAGGCGCAGAAGCAACTTTCGAAGGTGGGAGGTGCTGCATACCTCGCCGAACTTACACAGCGTGTGGCAACAGCAGCACACGTTGAGTTTCACGCCAAGATCATTGCTCAGAAGTATGTTCAGCGTGAGCTTATACGCTCAGCCACAGAGATTCAGCGCCGCTCCTACGACGAGGAGGTAGACGTCACTGAACTTATCGGTTTTGCCGAGCAGGAGATATTCAAGGTATCCGAAGGTAACGTAAAGCGCTCGGTGCAGTCATCCTCCGACATTCTTCATAAGGCACTCAAGCAGATTGAGGCGGCAGCAAAGACCGCCGGCGAGTATAATGGCGTACGTTCGGGATTTACCGACCTCGATAGCATCACGCTTGGTTGGCAACCCTCGGATCTTATCATCATCGCTGCACGTCCATCAATGGGTAAGACCGCCTTTGTGCTCACTATGGCTCGCAATATGACCGTAGAGTTTAAGTCACCCGTAGCCTTCTTCTCGTTGGAGATGTCATCGGTTCAGCTTATGAACCGACTTATCGTTGCCGAGACACAGCTCAACTCAAAGGATCTGCGTACGGGTAACCTCACCCCTGCACAGTGGGCCCACCTCGAGAAGCAGACCATCGAGCTTGGCCGTGCTCCACTCTTTATCGACGATACCCCAGCGCTATCGGTCTACGAGTTTCGCTCTAAGGCTCGCCGTCTAAAGACACAATACGACATCAAGCTCATCATCATAGACTACTTGCAGCTGATGACAGCAGCCTCGGCCGAGACACGTGGTAATCGTGAGCAGGAGGTGTCGCTCATCTCACGTACGCTTAAAGCTATTGCCAAGGAGCTCGACATTCCAATCATTGCTCTTTCGCAGCTCAGCCGTAATGTTGAGAATCGTGGTGGCTCAAAGCGTCCTCAGCTTTCGGACCTTCGTGAGTCGGGAGCTATCGAGCAGGATGCCGACGTGGTAGCATTTATCCACCGTCCTGAGTACTACGGTCTTACAACAAACGAGCAGGGATTATCAACTGCAGGTATGGCCGAGATTATCATCGCCAAGCACCGTAATGGTGAGGTTACTGACGTAAACCTACGATTTATCAAGGATCAAGCAAAGTTTGTCGATGCCGACTCCTCTATTGCTTCTGATGTTCTTCAGCAGCCAATGGAGAGCTACGACGACTACTCGTCGAGCAGCAACAGCCTACCTCCTATGAGCACTCCGCCACAAGGTATGCAATCGGGTATGTCAAGTGCGGGCATCCCCAACGAGTTTGATATAGCGCCTTTCTAAGATATAGACCTATGTTTGTTCAAGTACATAGTGGAGCTATCACAGGTATCGAGGCTGTAGATGTCACCGTCGAGGTAAATGTCGCCGGCGGAGGTATCGGTCTCTACATTGTTGGACTTCCCGACAACACTATTAAGGAGAGTGAACAACGCATCCAAGCCGCCTTCGAAAATAGTGCCTACCGACTGCTTGCCAAGAAGATTGTCGTAAATCTTGCCCCTGCCGACCTTCGTAAGGAGGGCTCGCTCTACGACCTACCTATAGCCATTGGTATACTTACTGCCACAGATCAGCTTACAACCAATCTTATCGACGACTCGATGTTCATCGGTGAGTTATCGTTAAATGGTACTATTCGCCCTGTCAAAGGTGTACTTCCACTTGTTGCTCACGCTCGTGAGCGAGGCCTAAAACGAGTATTTCTACCCAAAGACAATGTTTCGGAGGGTGCTGTGGTCGATGGCATAGATATCATCGGTGTAGGCTCTCTCGTGGAGATATGCGAGATCCTCTCTGGTCGTATGCCTCTCGTTGCCGAGGAGCATATTATCTCATACGACTCTTCGGCTGTAGATAAGCTCTACGCAGAGGATTTTGCCGATGTCAAGGGCCAGACATTTGTTAAGCGAGCCTTGGAGATCGCCGCAGCGGGAGGTCACAACGTTATAATGATAGGCTCGCCAGGCTCGGGAAAGACTATGTTGGCACGACGTATGCCCTCTATACTTCCACCAATGACCCTCGACGAGGCTCTTGAGACCACCAAGATACACTCCGTGGCAGGCAAGATAGGAACACATCGTGGACTTATATACGAGCGTCCTTTCCGCACACCTCATCATCTCACATCACAAGTAGCACTTATTGGCGGTGGTCAAAATCCACAACCTGGCGAGGTGTCGTTAGCTAATAATGGAGTGCTTTTCCTCGATGAGATGCCTGAGTTTGGACGTAGTGTCTTGGAGGTGCTGCGCCAACCACTCGAAGATAGACATATAACCATATCACGTGCTAAATACTCGGTGGACTACCCCGCCAACTTTATGCTTATAGCATCTATGAACCCATGCCCTTGTGGCTACTACAACCACCCTACGAAGGAGTGTACCTGCTCAGCAGCTACGGTTCATCGCTATATGTCACGCATATCAGGTCCTCTGATGGATCGTATCGACATCCACGTGGAGGTTGTGCCAGTAACCATCTCAGATATGTCGGCCGAAAGAGTTGAGGAGTCGAGCGAGGAGGTTCGTAGGCGTGTTGTTGCGGCACGCGAAATACAGCTTCGTCGCTTCGCCGAACTCGATATACACTGCAATGCGATGATGAATAGTGCTATGCTTCGTGAGTTCGCACCCCTAAGTAAGGAGTGTAGCCTACTTTTGGAGCGAGCCATGCAGCGTCTTAATCTCTCGGCTCGTGCCTACGACCGAATACTTAAGGTTGCCCGCACCATCGCCGATCTCGACAATAAGGCCGATATAGAGCCTGCGCATATCTCGGAGGCTATTGGCTATCGCTCGCTCGATAGAGAGCAGTGGAGAGCCTAAAAAGGGGTGCTAAAAGAGTGTTTATTAAGTAGAGGGGAGCTATCTTTTTTGAAAGATAAATCTAATGATATGGGTAGTGATTTATCACTACCCTATTTTTGTGTTGGGCTACTTGGTTGAAAATTTTTACTCTCCTCGTTAGCCCAGTTGTGAACATCTAATTTTTATTTTTTTAATACTTATATTTTATAATAAATAAAAGATAATAATAATAAACCCTGTTAATTGTGTTAGTAAGTTTTGGAGGCTGAAGATATCAACACTAATTTTTATTTTTGTTTATATTTTTTTAATATTAAATAGTTAAAAATCAATAATTAAAATAGAAATTAACAATATCAACAAACATAATATTAACAACTGAACACTTTGGGAATATTAACACTCGTGGTCGAAAACCCTGAGAAAAGAGGTTGATAAGTGTAATAACAAAAAAGTCGAAATATTTTTGGAAAAAGAGAGCGGCCGTATATACAACGACCGCTCTCGATTTTGCAAATTTATTTATTAAAAACTTACACACATTTACCAACATACTTTTTAACACTCCGCCGGTAGCTTTTCAACAATCTTCTCGGCAATATCTGCATAGTACTCCTCAACACGTGGATCTACGCCACTTGCCGGATTACCACTCTCACCACACTCCATAATAGATTGTATGATAGGTACTTGGCCAAGAAGATCAATACCCGCCTTTGCAGCATACTCTGCAGCACCACCACGACCAAATAGGTAATAACGATTATCGGGTAGCTCCTCAGGAGTGAACCACGCCATATTCTCAACAACACCCAAAACAGGAATATCTACCTGAGGGTGGCGGAACATCTCAACACCACGCACAACATCGGCAACAGCAACCTGCTGAGGTGTAGAGACAATTACAGCACCCGATATTTTAAGCTCGTTGATAATAGAGAGGTGAATATCGCCTGTTCCTGGAGGAAGGTCGATAAGAAGGTAGTCGAGCTTACCCCACTTTGTCTGGTGAGCAAGCTGATGAAGAGCATTTACGGCCATACCACCACGCCACATAAGAGCATCCGTAGGATTGATAAAGAAGCCGATAGACATAATCTTGATGCCGAGCGACTGCGCTGGGATGATATAGTCGTTACCCTCCTCGTCACGCTCTGCCTCTGGGGTATAACCCTCACAACCAAACATCTTAGTCTGCGAAGGACCATATATGTCGGCATCGAGAATACCTACGTTATAACCTCTATGGCGCAGAGCTACGGCGAGGTTTGCCGTAACCGTAGACTTACCAACACCTCCCTTACCCGAGGCGATGGCCACAACACGACATATCTCCGATGTTGTTGTCTGCTGCTCTCTACGACGTGGTTTGGGTTTAGCCTCACGGATGATCACTAAACACTCATTCTCAGGGAATGTTCTCTTCATAAGCTCCTCCACTTGGCGCTTAACACGCTGTGCAAAGGGGTCACGGGCCTTCTGAAAGCGCAGGGTAATAGCTATTGAGCCATCCTCACCACGATCGGCACGATCTACAAAGCCGCTATCTACAATATTCTGCTCTGTCTCGGGGTGTATAATTTGACGCAGTAGCGCCTCAAGTTGTTCGTTCATATACTATATATTATAAGTTAAGTTTCATACGCTGGGGTTCAAGCATCTGAATACCTCTGTTTGTAAATATATTAAGATTATCCTCTACGAGAGTCTGTATCTCGCTATTATACTCTACACCATATGAGTTGGCAGCAACCATTCCGAGAGTCTGCAACCATAACTCAAACTCCGAAAGAGGTGACATAATCTCCTTAATGCGGAAGTCGCCTACAACATCAGCAAGATCAGCAGCCTTTAAGATAGCATCTGATAGACCTCCATTGGCATCGGCAAGACCATTCTCTACTGCCGTAGCACCACTCCACACTCTACCCTCGGCGATGGCATATACCCTCTCCTTGCTGAGGTTACGACCCTCGGCAACAATTGTAGTGAATACGTTGTAAATGTTATCAACACTCTCGGTTACAACACTCTTCTCACGGTCGGATAGTGGGCGCAGGAAGCTTAGACCATTGGCCGAGGCAGATGTGCCAGCAAAGTCGGTGGTGATACCCAGTTTGTTAGAGAGAAGTTTTTCGATATTAAACACTGTACCAAAGACGCCGATAGAGCCCGTGAGCGTAAGTCTGTCAGCGACAATATAGTCGGCAGGAGCTGAGATATAGTAGCCACCACTTGCGGCATACTCTCCCATAGACACAACCACAGGCTTGCTCTTCTGAAGCAGAGTCATCTCTCGCCAGATAACATCCGAGGCAAGTGCTGAGCCACCTGGTGAGTTTACACGAAGCACCACAGCCTTGATATTCTTATCGAGGCGAGCATCACGAATCTGTTTTGCAAGCGTGTTGCTAAAGATGTATCCGTCGCCTACACTATTACCATCAACAATCTGACCATTAGCATAGATGATAGCCACCTGATTTTGACCTGTAGCAAACGACGTATCGAACATACCATTAGCCGTAACATAGTTGTAGAGCGAAATCTTATTAAGCTCGCCACGACGGTTGCGCTTAACACCAAGTTGTTCGATATAGGCATCAACCTCATCCTCATACTCGGCGGCATCGATCAAACCATACTGCTTTGCATCCTTGGCTGTATTTACCTTAAGATCAGCCGCTAATGCGATAAGTGTGTTGGCCTCGACATTACGGCTTGCAGCAATATCCGAAACAATTGTCTTCCACATCGACTGCGCAAGGCTCTCCATCTGTGTGCGGTTGGCCTCCGACATCTTAGTTAGAAAGTATGGCTCTACGGCACTCTTAAACTTACACTCCGTAGGGCGGAAGATCTCGACCTCTACGTTGAGCTTATCCATAAGGCCCTTATAGAACATAACATCGAAGCCTACACCTCGCCAATCAATGCTACCCTCTGGATGGAGCGATACCCTATTGGCAACCGATGCGAGGTAGTACTCACCCTGGGTATACATATCATCGAATGCGACAATGCTCTTTCCCGAGAGTTTGAAGCGTTCAAGGGCACTACGAAGCTCCTCAATGTTAGATGCCGATATAGTACCCATACCATTGAGATATAGATATATACACTCGATGTTATCATCGTTTGCAGCCTTTTCTATGGCCGAGATAGCCTGAAACAAAGTGATAGGTGTCTCAAGTGTCATTGTCTCGGGGTTGATGTTGTTGAGAGGCGATAGGTTGGGTGAGTCAATAATACTCTCGTTAAGGTTGATGCAGAGCACAGAGCGCTCGGGAACAGTGACCGCAGGGATACTCATCGAGGCAAGGAGCGAGAAGCCAAAAATAATGCTTAGTATAAACATTACTATTGAGCCTACAACCAAAGCCAACAAAGCAGCGAAAAAGGTCTTCCAAAAGTTCATATGCTTGAAAATTTAAGATTATCCATTAACTAACTGCAAAGATATAAAAAAAGTTGTTTTTTGGGCTGTTTTTGGACTTTTTTTAATATTGTCCGATAGGCCTAATATATTGTTTCAATGGATAAAATCGAGGCAATATTATGTATTTACACCTATTTTTGTTATATTTGCGAAATTAATCTTGGATTTATGGAGATATCAACAGCAAAGATAGAGGCCCTTCGAGAGCTTATTGCCACCCCACGATCGATAGTTATCCTTTCGCATACCAATCCCGATGGAGATGCAGTAGGTTCGTCATTGGCTTGGGCAGAGATTTTGCGAAAACAGGGACACGAGGTGACCTGTATACTCCCAAATCGCTATCCATACTACCTTGAGTTTATGCCCAATATCTCGAGTGTTGTGATATTCAAACAAGATGATAAGGGTGCTGCTAAAGAGGCCCTTAAGCGTGCAGACATAATCTTCTGTTTGGACTTTCATCTACTCTCACGCCTCGACCAGTTGGGTGATCTTATTGACGAGAACCAGCACGCCAAGCGTGTTCTTATAGACCATCACCTCGATGCAAGCGAGGATTTCGATCTTATGCTCTCTTATCCTAAGGCGTCGAGCACCTGCTATCTTGTGGCACTCCTCGTTGAGCGTCTTTTTGGTATTGAGCATATCTCGTGTGAAATGGCCGAAAACCTATTTGTAGGTATGATGACCGACACGGGTAACTTCGCCTTCTCGTCTGTAACTCCCGATGTCTTCCGTGTAGTGTCGTTGCTCGCCGAGACGGGAATATCAATCCCTGATATTCACAATCACGTATATAACTCGTTCACCGAGGGTCGTGCCCGCCTATTTGGCTATGTCATCAACCGCAAGATGAAGATCTTCCACGGTGGCACGGTGGCGCATATGTCACTCACTGAAGATGAGATGCGTCGTTTCTGGTTTCAGCAGGGTGACTCCGAGGGCTTTGTAAACTACCCGCTAACGATCAAGAAGATGAAGATGTCGGCGATGTTTACCGAGCATACCGACTTTATACGAGTGTCGTTACGCTCACGTGGCGACATCGACGTAAACCTCTTTGCACAGCGCTACTTCAATGGCGGTGGCCATAAGAATGCTGCTGGTGGTAAGTCGTTTATGACGATGGACGAGACTATCAAACACTATGAAAAGTGTGTTAAGGAGTATGCCGCCGAGGGACTCCTATAACGATTACCTAATGTAAAACTATGTTTAAGACCTATTTACGACTCCTCGACTTTGCTAAGCCACTGAGTCGCTACACTATACCATACTTCTTCTTCGCAGCCTTTCATGCGGTGTTCAACACCTTCAACTATGCGATGATCATCCCAATCCTCAACGCTATGTTTAATAGCGATGGCGGTTTTGGTTTTGAGCCTACATACTCATTTCCTACGATAGAGTTTACCGAGGCAGGCTTCACGGCTATTCTTAGCTATTTATATACCCTTGTCTTCGGTGAGAGCTATACGGCGGTGAAGTTCCTTGCGCTGCTTGGTATCGTCACCATTATGATGAACTTCCTCAGTAACCTCTTCCGCTATGCTGCGGCGATGACTGTTGAGAGCCTCAGAGTCAATACTATACAGCGTATGCGTGACGATATGTTCTCTCACGTGATAAATCTCAACGTAGGTTTCTTCAGCAACCAGCGTAAGGGTGACATTATGTCGAAGATTACACAGGACGTGATGGTCGTTCAGTATTGTATCACCAACACTCTTCAGGTGGCCTTCCGCGACCCCTTCCTCATCGTTGGATACCTGGTGCTTATGATTGGTATCTCGTGGCAGTTATCCTTGTTTGCCATTCTATTCCTTCCTATCGTAGGTTTGGTTGTCGGCCGTGTTGTTAAGCGTCTACGTCACCCTGCTATGCGTAGCCAGGAGCGTATGGGCGAACTTGTGTCGGTACTCGACGAGTCGCTATCAGGCATTAAGATTGTCAAGGGATACAACGCCTCGAGATTTCTTGCCGATAAGTTTAAGCAGATAAACCAGAGCCTCTCAGACTTACTCATATCTATGGCACGCCGTCAGCAGCTCGCCTCGCCTATGAGTGAGTTTATGGGTATCACGGCTGTGGCTATCATCCTTGTATTTGGAGGTCTGCTCGTGGGTGAGGGTCTTATTGGTGGTGCTGGCTTTATTGCCTTTATCGCCGCTTTCTCGCAGATTACACGCCCTTTGCGCTCGTTCATAGACCAGTTTGCTAATATCAACCAGGGTGTTGCTGCTGGTGAGCGTATCTTCGCTCTGCTCGATGCTGAGGGCGAGGTGAAGGATGCTCCTGATGCTAAGGAGTTTGAGGGCCTCAAGGAGTCTATCGAGCTTCGTGACGTGCGCTTTAGCTACGATGGCTCGCGCGATGTTATCGACGGCATAAATCTCAAACTTCGTAAAGGCGAGACTATCGCCTTGGTAGGTGCTTCGGGAGGTGGTAAATCGACACTCAGCGAGCTTGTCCCCCGTTTCTACGATGTTACTGCCGGCGAGGTGCTGTTCGATGGTGTCAATGTCAAGGAGTATAAGCAGGAGTCGTTGCGTGCACGTATGAGCATCGTGGCGCAGGAGACAGTGCTCTTTAACGACTCTATCGAGGGTAATATCCTTATGGGTCGCCCCTCGGCAACACACGAGGAGGTCGTCGAAGCCTCGAAGGTGGCCAATGCCCATAGTTTTGTTATGGAGAGCCCCGAGGGTTATAACACAAATATTGGTGATCGTGGTGCTAAACTCTCGGGAGGTCAGCGTCAGCGTATCAGCATAGCACGTGCAGTGCTTAAAAACCCCGAGATACTTATCCTCGACGAAGCTACATCGGCACTCGATACCGAGAGCGAGAAGCTGGTGCAGGATGCTCTTACCAACCTACTTAAGGGTCGTACGTCGATTGTCATAGCTCACCGCCTCAGCACAATCTATAACGCCGATAGAATCTTTGTGATCGACAAGGGAAAGATTGTTGAGGAGGGTACTCATACACAGCTGCTCGCTAAGGAGGGTGTATATGCCCACCTTATCGCTATGCAGAGCTTCAAATAGTAGCGTGGTAGCATATGATGATAAAAGAGGCCGCTGCGCCTCTTTTGTTGTTTCTAAAAAATTTTAATTAATTTAGATTTTCCTCAATAATTTTTATTACCTTTGCAAAGTAGTTGCACTAAAGGGGTGTGACTATGGTTGCATGATTATAGTGACAGAGTAATTTTTTAACACTAAATATATTTTGTAATATGATCAATTACAAGGATTTGGGCCTCGTGAATACTCGCGAGATGTTCCGCAAGGCTGTTGATGGCGGTTATGCTATCCCAGCATTCAACTTCAACAATATGGAGCAGCTTCAGGCTATCATTATGGCTGCTGCAGAGACAAAGTCTCCAGTGATCCTTCAGGTGTCGAAGGGTGCTCGTCAGTATGCTAACCAGACCCTTCTTCGCTATATGGCTGAGGGTGCTGTTGAGTATGCTAAGGAGCTCGGCTGGGAGCAGCCACAGATCGTTCTTCACCTCGATCACGGTGACTCATTCGAGACATGCAAGAGCTGTATCGATATGGGCTTCTCGTCGGTGATGATTGATGGCTCGCACCTTCCTTATGACGAGAACGTAGCTCTCACCAAGAAGGTTGTAGACTATGCACACCAGTTCGACGTGACTGTTGAGGGTGAGCTTGGTGTGTTGGCAGGTGTTGAGGATGAGGTATCTGCTGAGGAGAGCCACTACACTAAGCCTGAGGAGGTTGTAGACTTCGTTACTAAGACTGGTTGCGACTCATTGGCTATCTCTATCGGTACTTCACACGGTGCATTTAAGTTCACTCCTGAGCAGTGTACTCTTGATCCTCAGACTGGCCGTCTTGTTCCTCCTCCATTGGCATTCGACGTATTGGCTGAGATCGAGAAGCAGCTTCCTGGCTTCCCTATCGTTCTTCACGGCTCATCATCAGTACCTCAGGACGAGGTAGACACCATCAACAAGTATGGTGGTGCGTTGAAGGCTGCCGTAGGTATTCCTGAGGAGCAGCTCCGCAAGGCATCTAAGAGCGCTGTATGCAAGATTAACATCGACTCTGACTCACGTCTTGCAATGACTGCAGCTGTTCGTGAGGTGTTTGCAAACAAGCCTGCAGAGTTCGACCCACGTAAGTACCTTGGTCCTGCACGTGACAATATGAAGAAGCTCTATATTCATAAGATTAAGGAGGTTCTTGGTTCTGACAACAAAGCATAATTTATTGGGAGAAGGGGTCATTCTCGCCCATCACAAAAGTAAACCACCGCAGGCTGTACGTTTAAGTACTATCCTGTGGTGGTTTCTTTTGCGATAGACCAAGCCTAACCCCTTCTCCCAATAAATTTATCACGATAGGGTTTTTCTGCTCTCCTATCAATCCAAAGGGCGAATGGGAAATACGCCAAGTATGTCCCATCCGCCCTTTCTCTTAATCGAGACCACATCTAACCCCTTCTTCCAATAAATTATCACGATAGGAGGTCATCTGCCCTTTCTCGGATCAGTCTGAAAACCTGGTGGGCAGCTCAATTCTTTTAGGAGCATTAGGACCATTAAGACAATGAGACCGTAAGACAATTAAGATGGTTACGGCCAAAGCGCCAACGGCCAACAGCGCAAGCGGCCGAAACAACAGCTGATACCCGACCTCGTAATGGTCTTATGGTCCTAATGATCCCAATGGTCTTAAAAAATAAAGACACTAAGACAATTACGATTGTTTCAACCGACAGCGCCAACAGCCGAAACAATAGCCGAAACCACAGCGTGATACCCGACCATCTTAATTGTCTTACGGTCTCATTATCTTTATTTCAAATAGTGCCTTTTCTATGGTGGAGAGGTATAACGACTACCCCATCCACAAAAGAGAGAGTAGCCAAGGTCTATACCCAGCTACTCTCTAAACATCTTCAGCCGCCAACTACTACCCTACCGCTATATGAGCATAACGGCAGATGTGGTCTAATGCCTCGTACAAATCACGCCACTTCACTACTTGCGGGCCTCCTTGGCCTCGATACACTCCGTAGCGTGAGGAACACGCAGTAGACGCTCACGTGGGATAAGCTTGCCTGTGGTCTTGCAGATGCCGTAGGTCTTATTCTTGATGCGCACCAATGCCATCTCAAGGTTGAGGATGAACTTCGCCTGGCGCTGTGCCAAGCGGCCATACTCCTCCTTGGAGAGGGTTGTGGCGCCCTCCTCCATAACCTTAAAGGTTGGTGACGAGTCCTCGGTATCGTTCTCGTTTGAGGTTGCTGTGCGCAACATATCGTAGTCGGCACGTGCCGATGCAAGTTTTTGCTCAATAAGTAGACGGAACTCCTCGAGTTCGGCGTCGTTGTAACGAGTCTTCTCCTCTGCCATAATCGTAACGTTTTAGTACGGTTATACATTTATAATAAGCGAAGATATACAAAAATTATGAAATACGCAAATATAATCAAAAAAAAGTGTGACCCGCATTGGAGTCACACTCTTCATTGTATGGCTAAAAAGGCTCTTTTAAGCCTTTGTAACGGCGATCTTTAGTGGTGTCTCGTCGATGTCTGAGTCGATAACAAAATCCCCCGTAGGAGCTGCTACAGCCTTAACATCTACGGCCAAGGTCTGCTGTGAGATATAGTTGCCGAAGCTCTCAACAGCAGGTGTTGTAAGCTCAGTAGCCTCGATCTCGACACGGATCTTGTCGGTAACCTCGAAGCCAGACTCCTTACGGATGTTCTGGATGCGGTTTACAAGCTCACGTGCCACGCCCTCACGACGAAGCTCGTCGCTGATGGTGATATCGAGAGCAACGGTAAGCTTACCCTCAGATGCTACCAACCAGCCTGGCATATCCTCCGAGGTAATCTCGAAGTCGGCTGCCGTAACAACAACCTGCTGGCCAGCAACCTCGAGCGTGGTCTCGGCATTAGCCTCGATAGCGGCGATCTGCTCCTGAGTGAACGATGCCACGAGTGCTGACATAGGCTTAGCAAGCTGAGCATAGCGCTGGCAGAAGGCCTTGAAGTTGAGCTTGATACGCTTGGTGATGATGCCTGTGGTATCTGAGATAAGCTCGATATCCTTGACATTAACCTCGCCCATGATGAGCGAACGTACCTTCTCGATATGTGCTGCCATAACTTTATCAAGCACAGGGATGATAATCTTCTGCAGTGGCTGACGTACCTTGATATTCACCTTACGACGCAACGCTAACACCATAGATGAGGCACGCTGAGCGAGTGACATCATCTCCTCGAGCTCACGGTTGATAAGCGACTCGTCGGCTACAGGGAACTCTGCGAGGTGTACCGACTCCTCAGTGTGACGGCCGCTTGTGGCGTTAAGGTCGCAGAAGATGCGGTCGGTGATAAATGGAGCGATAGGTGCTGCAAGCATTGCCACAGTCTCCAAGCAGGTGTAGAGTGTCTGGTATGCTGCGAGCTTATCCTTGGTTAGCTCACCACCCCAGAAACGCTTACGGTTAAGACGTACGTACCAGTTAGAGAGGTTCTCGCCTACAAACTGGTCGATGCGGCGTGCTGCAGGTGTTGGGTCGTAGTCCTCCAACGATGCGGTAACATCACGTATGAGTGAGTTAAGCTCCGAGAGTATCCAGCGGTCGATCTCTGGGCGCTCGGCAACAGGCACCTCCTCCTCGTGGCCGGTGAAGCCGTCGATATTTGCGTAGAGCGCAAAGAACGAGTAGGTGTTGTACAACGTGCCGAAGAACTTACGGCGGCACTCATCAACGCCATCGACATCGAACTTAAGGTTGTCCCAAGGCTGTGAGTTAGAGATCATATACCAGCGTGTTGCGTCGGCACCATACTTCTTAAGCACATCGAAAGGATCTACGGCATTACCCAGGCGCTTCGACATCTTATTGCCATTCTTGTCGAGCACCAAACCGTTAGAGATGATGTTCTTGAATGCTACAGAGTCGAACAACATTGTTGCGATAGCGTGCAGGGTGTAGAACCAGCCTCGAGTCTGATCCACGCCCTCGGCGATGAAGTCGGCAGGATAGATCTGGTCGAAGCCCTCCTTAGCCTCGAATGGGTAGTGCACCTGCGCATAAGGCATAGCACCTGAGTCGAACCATACGTCGATGAGGTCTGGCTCACGACGCATAGGCTCACCCTTTGACGAAAGGAGGATGATGTTATCAACGTATGGGCGGTGGAGGTCGATATTATCGGTCGAGTAGTTCTCCTTCGACATATCACCCACCTTGAAGTTCTTGTATGGGTTCTCCTTCATCACGCCAGCAGCTACTGCCTTCTCGATCTCTGCGATAAGCTCCTCGATAGAGCCGATACACTTAAGCTCGGTGCGGTCCTCAGTAGCCCATATTGGCAGTGGAGTACCCCAGAAGCGTGAACGTGAGAGGTTCCAGTCGTTGATGTTCTCGAGCCACTTGCCGAAGCGACCGGTACCTGTAGATTCAGGCTTCCAGTAGATGGTCTTGTTGAGCTCCATCATACGCTCACGGAGTGCTGTGGTGCGGATAAACCAAGAGTCCAAAGGATAGTACAACACGGGTTTATCTGTACGCCAGCAGTGTGGATAGTTGTGGGTATGCTTCTCAATTTTGAATACCTTGTTTGACTCCTTGAGCTTGATCGAGATGTAGATGTCGAGGTTTTCGGCTGCTGCTGCTGCCTTCTCGTCGTAGCGACCATCTACGGTGAACTGTGGGTCGTAGGCGTTCTTCACGAAGCGGCCCTCATACTCGTCGTAAGATGCGGCTACGCACTCTGCGGCAAACTTCTCGTCGAGCTCTGCCTTGAGGTAGAACTTACCAGTGAAATCAACCATAGGACGTGTCTCGCCACGCTTGTTGATCATAAACAACGATGGGATGCCTGCCTGGCGTGCCACGAAGGCATCGTCAGCACCAAACGTAGGTGCAATATGCACGATACCTGTACCATCCTCAACGGTAACATAGTCGCCGAGGATTACACGGAAGGCCTTTGCTGATGCCTCCTTCCAGTTGCCATTCTCATCAGCCTCCACAGGCTTAACCCATGGCAGAAGCTGCTCGTAGTGCATACCCTCAAGCTCAGTACCCTTCCACTTGCCAACAACCTCAAATGGGATGAGCTTGTCGCCAGCTTTGTAATCCTCCAAAGCGATGCCCTCAGCCTTCTTGTTGAAGATTGAGTAGAGCAATGGCTCAGCAACAACGGCCGTAATCTTCTCTGCGGTGTAAGGGTTATAAGAGCGAACGGCCACATAGTCGTACTTAGGGCCTACGCAGAGTGCTGTGTTCGAAGGAAGTGTCCAAGGTGTTGTTGTCCATGCCAAGAACACAGGTGTACCCCAACCCTCCATCTCAGCCTTAGGCTCGAGGATGCGGAACTGTGCCGTACAAGTCGTATCCTTAACATCTCGGTAGCAGCCTGGCTGGTTAAGCTCATGGGTTGAGAGTCCTGTACCAGCTGCTGGTGAGTAGGGCTGGATGGTGTAGCCCTTATATAAGAGGTTCTTGTCGTAGAGCTGCTTGAGAAGCCACCATAGGGTCTCAATAAACTTATTGTCGTAGGTGATATATGGATCGTCCATATTCACCCAGTAGCCCATCTTGCGAGTAAGGTCCTCCCAGATGTCGGTATACTCCATCACGGCCTCACGGCACTCTTTGTTATACTGCTCAATGGTGATCTTCTTGCCGATATCCTCCTTGGTGATGCCGAGCTTCTTCTCGACACCAAGCTCCACTGGAAGACCGTGAGTATCCCATCCAGCCTTACGGTGTACGAGATACCCCTTCTGTGTCTTGTAGCGGCAGAATACATCCTTAATTGTTCGTGCCATCACGTGGTGAATACCTGGCATACCATTGGCTGATGGTGGGCCCTCGTAGAATACAAATGTGGGGTGTCCCTCTCGTGTTGTTATACTCTTGTGAAAGGTGTCCTGCTCGGTCCAACGTGCCAACACTTCGTCGGCAACGCCTGCAAGGTCAAGACCCTTATACTCCTTAAACTTGTTCATACCTAACTTTTGTTGTGTTTGTGTTACTCCTCGTCGCCCTCCTCGTCGCTCTCGGCCATTGTGGTGTAGACGTTGGTCACGTCGTCGTCCTCCTCGAGATGCTCGATAAGCTTGTTTACAGCCTCACGCTGCTCTGGGGTAAGCTCCTTGGTGTCGGTAGGGATGCGTACTGCCTCACCAGATACAAGCTCGTAGCCCTTATCCTCGATCCAGGTCTGGATCTGGCCGAATGACTCGTATGCTGCGTATACAGTTACCTCGCCCTCCTCAGCGTAGAACTCATCAACGCCGAAGTCGATCATCTCGAGCTCCATCTCCTCGAGGTCGGCACCTGCTGTTGGCTTGAACTTGAATACGCACTTGTGCTCGAACATAAAGCCTACTGAGCCCGATGTACCGAGAGTACCACCATACTTGTTGAAGTACATACGCACAGAGGCTACTGTACGGTTAGTGTTGTCGGTAGCGGTCTCAACCAACACGGCGATACCGTGAGGACCATAACCCTCGTAGATCATCTCCTTGTAGTCGGCAGAGTCCTTGTCGGTAGCACGCTTGATAGCACGCTCGACGTTCTCCTTTGGCATATTCTCGGCCTTGGCATTCTGCATAAGAAGACGAAGACGCAAGTTTGATGCTGGATCTGGACCCGATGCCTTAACAGCCATCTCGATCTCCTTACCAATCTTTGTAAATACTCGCGCCATATGTCCCCAGCGCTTCATCTTTCTCGCCTTGCGATACTCAAATGCTCTTCCCATAGTAATATATTTTTATTGTTAATTTTGTTGCTCAAATAGCGCTGATGTATATGAATATATACACAATGGGGCAAAGGTAGAAAAAAAATGCGAAAAATCAAAGAGTAGAGGACTCGTTAAGGGTGAATTTAGAGAGTTTAATGAATTTGGGGAGGTTAGCGCACACTCATTCAGTGAACCTAATCTCCCCTAAAATTCCTCAATATCTCTATGCGAAATATTTAATAAAAGAGTCCCTTATTTCCAAATATGGCGTAGCCGAGGTTGAAGGTTAGGTATAGATTATTTTTGGTGTTAAATCCATATTTTGTCAGCGATAAACTCACTGGGCCAATAGGCGTATGATATATGAGCGAAACATCTGATAAATAGTGCATTAGTGCGTCGTTATACTTATCACGTAGCATTGCGTACAGACTCACTCGAGCATAGAGGTTACCCACGATACGTGCTGTCGGCATTATACCTACACCAATATAGCGGTCGGCACGAAATTCTGGCATATATACCATGCGTGAATGAAGCAGCGGGGCATAGTGTGGTGCCGAGAGGTCGGTGGCCTCCTTCGAGTCGAGCGTTGGGTGGTTGGTATATACACCCTCGATGGAGTGTCCCCACGAGAAGCGCCCGTCGTGGGTGAGGTCGATATACTGCTCCCACGAGGCTTTGACACCACCCCACTGTCGTATCTTGTCGATATGGTCGTCGGGTGAGTTGCGCTCGTCACGACCGTAGATATATATTGTTGAGGCCGTTAGGCGTGATCCTGAGGTGGGGAATAGTGGCTTGTCGAACGACGTGCGGTCGAACGATAGCTGGCCTCCGACATACGAAAAGTGAGTGTACTGCCTACGTTCGTAGCCCTCCATCTCGTAGCTGTATCCGTTGCGGCCAACGTGAAGCGTTGCATCGAGGACACTCTTGCGTGTAAGCGCCGAGCCTAACGAGAAGGAGAAGTAGTTCTCCATGGCCTTCATCTGCTCGGCGTTATCGACAGGTGTGAGATTGCCAAAATTTCCCTTTAACGTGTTGGTAATATTAAAGTTATAACCATAGTATAGGTATATTGGCTTGTCGGTGATAAATGTTGTGCGACCCTTGGCTCGTGCCATTGTATGTACTGGGCCAAGCAACACGTCGGCTTCGAACGACTGCATAACCTTGCCTACCGACTGATAGCGTAGTCCTACATATGCCTGGTTGAAGGCCGTAGAGGAGATATTACCACCTATAAGGATGTCGAAGTTGGGCTTTGCCTCAAGCTCAACAAATACGTCGTAGCGATCGGTTGAGTCGTTGTGTACGATAGATGGGAACTTACTATCGATGGGTAGGTTGGCAAGCATCGTAAGGTAGTTTTCGCCCATCTGTTTGGCTGTTAATGGGAGTGTGTCACGCTCACGATTATGACCCATATTGAGCGAGCTCTCTGCGACACTCTTTTGGCGATCTTTAACACCACTTACCGTTATCGTGCCCATCTTAGAGTCGGGCCAGCTGCTGCGAAACCTATCACGTCGTGCGGAGTAGTCCTCGGCACTCATACGACGTGTGATGAGACTCTTGATCTGCGGCATCGCACGTATGGCGTCGTTATAACCTTGAGCCATAATCTCTTTCGCATTATTGAAGTCGAGTACCGAGACATCTACATCACGTTGGATAAATACAGATCGTCCCTCGGGAAGGTTATAGTCTGTCGGCTTGGTTATTAGGGCCATTGCCTGCTCAACCACCGAGGCATTGCGGTTTAGGCGCTCTTTAATCGAGGTGCAACTTACGCCGATGATGATGTCTGGGCCGTAGTTCTCGTCGAGCGAGCGCCAAGGGAAATTGTCGTAGCAGCCGCCATCGCACATCAGCACCGAGTCGATCTCGACAGGTGGAAAGGCCACGGGGATAGCCATCGAGGCACGTATGGCCAGAGCAAGGTCACCCTTGCGAAGCTCTACGGCACGGTGGTTCTCAATATCTGTTGCCACACAGAAGAAGGGTATCATCAGGCGATTGAAGTCTCGGTGTGCTGCGGCAGTGGGTTGTGTGAAGTAGTTGCATAGGGCGAGGTCTATCTCCGAGGTTCCCATTACCGAGCCGGGGAGCTTGAGTCGTGGTAGTTCGTCGCTACTACCCTTCTCGCCTAAAGTTACAGGCAGCGACACGATATTGGCAATCTGGTCACGCTCGCGGTAGTAGAAGTTGTATTTGTGGTCAATGCCGCCACTCACCCAGCGTGCCATATCGCCCGATAGCGCCACATCCTCCATCTCCTCAATGCTATATCCCGAGGCGTAAAGACCTCCGATTATCGAGCCCATAGATGTGCCAGCGATATAGTCAATGGGGATGCCGTTCTCCTCAAGAGCACGTAGTACTCCAATGTGGTATAGGCCCTTAGCACCGCCACCACTGAGCACAACACCCACCTTCTGCGCAGGACTACTTATTGGAATAAGTAGCATAAGGAGAATTATTGCACGATAAATTCTTGACATTTGCGAAATTATTAGTAACTTTGTACGTTATTTTATGTAATAAAACCTTGTGGCTTCATCACAAATATACGAAATAAACGCAAAAAATACAATACAAAATATCTATGATCAACAAAATTGAAAAACTTTTGGCCGAAATCGAGGCATTTGCGCCTAAGACAGCTGCCGACGTCGAGGCTTTCCGAATCAAGATCCTTGGTAAGAAGGGTGAGCTGGGTATGCTTATGGAGGAGTTTAAGAGTGTCCCCGCAGAGCAGAAGCGTGAGCTGGGACAGAAGCTCAACCACCTCAAAAATGTAGCTACCGAGCGCATTAACACCCTCAAGGAGGAGATTGGCAATGCACAGGCAATGAAGGCCTCGCATATCGATGATATGACACGTCCAGGCACCTCAGAGCAGGTGGGCTCACGCCACCCTATCTCAATGGTGAAGAACGAGATTGTTAGCATCTTCTCACGTCTTGGCTATACCGTTGCAGATGGTCCAGAGATTGAGGACGATTGGCACGTATTCTCGGCACTCAACTTCCCACCCGAGCACCCTGCACGTGATATGCAGGATACCTTTTTCATCGAGAGCAATCCCGATGTAGTGCTTCGTACCCACACCTCGTCGATTCAGGTGCGCACTATGGAGCGTCAGAAGCCACCTATTCGTGTGATATGCCCTGGTCGAGTGTTCCGTAACGAGGCTATCTCATACCGTGCACACTGCATCTTCCACCAGATCGAGGGCCTTTATATCGACCGCAACGTGTCGTTTGCCGATATGAAGCAGTCGTTGCTCTACTTCGCCAAGGAGCTCTTTGGCGAGCAGGCGCAGATTCGTATGCGTCCGTCATACTTCCCATTCACCGAGCCTTCGGCCGAGGTGGATGTGTCGTGCTCGATATGCGGCGGCAAGGGCTGTGGCGTATGTAAGGGTACTGGCTGGCTCGAGATTATGGGCTGCGGTATGGTGGATCCTAATGTTCTCGAGGCAAATAATATCGACCCTAAGGAGTTCTCGGGATTTGCCTTTGGTATGGGTATTGAGCGTATCGCTATGCTTAAGTATGGCGTGGGTGACTTGCGTCTATACTTCGAGAACGACGTGCGCTTCCTCAACCAGTTTGAGAGCGCATTGTAATTAATCCTCTCGGAGGGGCAAAGAGTTGGATACATAGGATGAAATGGCTTATACATAGTCTATTAGCGCTGTCTATGATGGTGCTGCTGACCGCCTTTTCGGCTGTCGATAAGCCCCTTGTGTATGTCGAAGATCTCGACGAGGAGCGTAGGGTAGATACCCTCGCCCTGTCACGCCGACATAGCGAGGCGGTGAAGAGTCTGGCTATTTGGCAAGATACGACAAAGGCCGAGCGTCTGTGGCGTGGCATCATCGCTGAAGATAGCCTCTATGCCCCTGCGTTATACTCATTATCCCGCCTTAATAGTGTTAAGGCTGATGAGGTAGTCAATTTGGCTCGTCGTGCCTATGAGGTGGATTCGTCGAATAAGTGGTATGCACAGCACTATGGTGAGATACTCGTAACAAGAGGCGATCTGTCAAACGCCTTGGGGGTATATCGACGTCTGATGGCACTCGATAGCCATGATGTCTCTTCATACTACTATCTTGCTCGTATATACGCACTTAGAGGGATGCCATACTCGGCGATTGCTGTGCTCGACTCTGCCGATATGCGCCTTGGTCGTAATAGCTACCTGGCACGTATCAAGCAGGGATTGTTGTTGGAGTTGAGACTATTTGATAGGGCTATTGCTGAGGGCGAGCGCCTGCTGTTTGACACCCCTTACGATGTGCAAGCACATATCGACTTGGCAACAGCATATGAGGCTGCAGGGCGTGACTCGATGGCTATGCAGACGCTTGAGAGTGCCCACAAACTCGATACTACAAATATCAATGCTACGGTAGCGCTTCTCGACTTTTATATCCGCCAGAACAACGTGGAGCGTGTGTTCTACCTCGAGGAGTTGCTCTTCCGTGATGATCGCCAGCCCTTCCACCTCAAACTTAAACACGTAAAGGCATTCGTCGATGATGAGAATTTTTATCGCCATCACTACTTTAATGTTGGCAGGCTGATATTCATTCTTGCGACGAAGTATCCTACCGATCGAGAGGTTGTAAAACTATACTCCATACATCTGTTCTTCGGTGAGAGATATGACGAGGCAGTGGACTATTTGATGCGCCATCTCGAGGATGATAACGCTATGCCTAACGACTTCTCGCTGGCCTATGAGCTCGCCACGATACTTAAGCGTGATAAGCTGGCAGACAGTATTGTGAACAAGGCTATTGAGCGCTTCCCGGGTGATATCGACATAGCGAGTTTGGCTGCATACGAAAGATACTCTGATGGCGACACGGCAGGAGCTATCAAGGTGTATCGTAGAGCGCTTAAGAGTGCTCCGAACGATGTTACACGTAGCTTGCTATGGTGTAGCATAGGCGATATGTACCACGAAGAGGATGATAATATACGTGCCTTCAAAGCCTACGACAAGGCGCTTGAATATAACCCTGAGAATGCTGCGGCGCTGAACAACTATGCCTACTTCCTTGCGCTTGAGAACCGTGAGCTGGAGCGCGCGCTGGCAATGTCGCAGCTGGCAATAACCATCGAGGAGGGTAACTACAACTACCTCGACACCTATGCCTGGATACTTCATCTTTTGGGACGCAACGTTGAGGCAAAGAAGTATATGGTGCAGGCACTGGCACTAAACCGTCAGCAGAGTGCCTCGCTGCTTGTTCACTATGCCGATATTCTCTGGGACTTAGGCGAGAAGTTTATGGCCGAGACCTACTGGAAAAAGGCCATAGAGAAGGGCTACGATGCCGAGGAGCTAGGTGAGCATATCATGCCACGCCTGCTGGAGGAGGAACTATCATCCGATGATTAGCTATGTTGCAATACTCTAAATTCATACTCTCACTACTTGTTGCTGTGGCCCTGATGTTGTGTGCTGGCGAGGCCTCGGCACAGCGTGTCACTGTGGCACAGCAGAAGCAGCGTGTAGAGCAGTGTAGGCGAGACCTTAAGAGGGTAGAGCAGCAGGTCAAGGAGCTTAAGAAGCAGAAGGGTAGTGCCACGGAGCGTGTAGAGAAGCTCACCGAGCAGATGAACCTTCGTACATCGTATATAGCTGAGACTGAGCGTAAACGTGATATGCTTGATGTTGAAGCCAAGCAGCTTAATCGCCAGATAGACTCGTTGGCTGAGGCCCTTGAGAATAACAAGAAGATTTATGCCGAGGCTGTGCGTGTAGCACATCGAAACTATAAGTCAAGCAACGAAACGACCTATCTCTTCTCCTCGACAAGTGTCTCGGAGGCGGCTCATCGTATGGTGAACATTCGCCACGTGGCGGAGCAGCGTGCCGAGCTTGCGGAGTCTATCCGAGAGCAGGGTAGTATGCTGGTGGCAATGCGTGAGGAGCTCGATGGGCGTCGTGCAGAGCTCGACTCTGTGGGTATGTCGCTCGAGGCAGAGAAGCGAGATCTGGAGCGTGACCGTGAGCAGGCGAAGCGTGAATACGAGAAGCTCTCGGACGAGGAGCGCAAGGCCCTCGCCGAGCAGAAACGCCAGAAGGAGGAGCTCGAAAAGGCCACTAAGGAGCTCCGTAAGCTCACCGAGAACAATAAGGTGGGTAAGAGCTTCAGCTCATCAACAAAGGCCTTAAATCTCCCCGTAGCGGGCGGTAAAACGCACAAGATGCAGACCAATATGGTCAAGATAAGTGGTAAGAAGGGCGATGCTGTGCGTAGTATCTATGAGGGTAAGGTTGTACGCATCGTGACAGATAATACAAACCACTCTACGGTGATGATTGCCCACGGACACTATGTCTCGGTATATACGCACCTAAGCCAGATTGAGGTCTCGGAGGGTGATGTTGTGAAGCGTAACGAGCAGATTGGCGTGATAGGCATCGGCGTAGACCATAACGGCACGATGAGCGCCTATATGCAGTTTATGATTATCAATACAAAGTCCAGCACTCCGATGAATGTGATGGACTGCTTTAAGAAATAGCTTAAGGTAGGTTCTATAAATTAGGTCGAGTTGATTTTGAAGATTATTGTGAGGATATTTCTTATTTATTATGATGGCGCAATGCGAGCATTGTAACTGAGGAAAAATGAGAAATATACCACAATAAATTCAAAAGCGACCGAAAAAAAGTCTGCCGAAAGCGTATAACATATTTACTAATTTATAGAACATACCTTTATATGATTCGTTTCTTCACCCAGGATTGTAGCTATAACCTCGCTCAGCGTCTTAAGATACGTCGCTGGATTGATGAGGTGATACGTCGTGAGGGTTATCGTGCGGGCGAAATAAACTATATATTCTGCTCGTCGGAGTATCACCGACAGATGAATCGTGACTTTCTTGGCCACGACTACTTTACCGATGTCATCACCTTTGAGGATCGTGAGAGTAGGGTAGGAGAGGGCGTCGTTGCTGGCGAGGTGTATATCGATGTGGCAACAGTTACGGATAATGCTCCAATGTATAACGCTCTGCCAATCAATGAGATGCGTCGTGTGATAGTTCACGGTGCTCTCCACCTATGTGGACATAAAGATAAGAGCCCATCTGCCGAGCGCAAGATGCGTCAGATGGAGAATCGCTATCTTAAACTTTTGCGTGACGAAATTCTATGAAACTCCAGTACGACATAGTGGTTATAGGTGCTGGCCACGCTGGGTGTGAGGCTGCCTCGGCTGCCGCACGCCTTGGCTCACGCACCCTACTCATTACCATCGACATGGAGAAGATAGCCTCAATGTCGTGTAATCCTGCCGTGGGTGGTGTGGCTAAGGGTCAGATTGTCAGGGAGATAGATGCTCTTGGTGGTATAATGGGACGTATTACCGACCGCTCGGCTATTCAGTTCCGTATGCTCAATCGTTCTAAGGGTGCCGCTATGTGGAGCCCACGTGCGCAGTGCGACAAGCAACTATTCTCGCAGCTGTGGCGTAGGAGACTTGAAAACACTCATAGGCTCTATCTGTGGCAAGATTCTGTCGTGGAGATACTCTTCGACCATTCGGGTGAGAAACCCCGTGTAAGGGGCGTAAAAACACGAATGGGCGTGGAGATAGAGTGTAGCCGTGTGGTGCTCACAGCAGGAACATTCCTCGAGGGTGTTATGCACTGTGGAGAGGCGAGTGCCGAGGGAGGAAGAGCCGGCGATCAGGCGTCGCACGGTGTTACGGCATCGCTCCTTAGGCTCGGCTTTGAGTCTGGAAGGATGAAGACAGGTACTCCTGTTAGGCTCGATGCTCGCACTATCAACTTCGATGCACTCGAGGTTCAGGAGGGTGATGCAGAACCCTCGAAGTTTTCGTATGACCCAGATACTGAGCCTGTTAGGGAGCAACTACCCTGCTTTATGGTCTATACGTCGGAGCGTGTTCACGACATCCTGCGTACAGGCTTTGACCGTTCGCCATTGTTTAACGGAACAATCTCGGGCATTGGCCCTCGCTACTGTCCCAGCATCGAGGATAAGCTACGCACGTTTGCAGATAAGCAACAGCATCAGCTATTCTTAGAGCCTGAGGGGCGCTCGACCAATGAGTACTATCTTAATGGCTTCTCATCGTCGCTACCCTTTGAGGTGCAGATGGAGGCACTACGTAACATTGTAGGCTTCGAGGATGTCCACGTCTACCGTCCGGGGTATGCCATAGAGTATGACTACTTCCCACCTACGCAGCTGCGCCACACACTTGAGACAAAGCTCGTCGATGGTCTCTACTTCGCTGGTCAGGTGAATGGCACTACGGGATATGAGGAGGCCGCAGCCCAGGGCCTATTGGCAGGTATCAATGCTCACCGCTCGTTACGTGGTGAGGAGCCTGTGGTTCTTGGTCGTGATGAGGCATATATCGGCGTTTTGATCGACGACCTTGTGACTAAGGGTGTCGATGAGCCTTACCGTATGTTTACCTCGAGGGCGGAGTATCGCATTCTCCTTAGACAGGATAATGCCGATGCTCGACTCACCCCGCTTGGCTATAAAATTGGTCTTGTAGGCGAGGGGAAGTATCAAAATTTGCTCAAAAAAAATGCGGCCGTAGAATCGCTTATTTCGATGCTCCGTCAGTCGTCCGTCAAAAAAGGCGAAATTGACAGCTATTTAATTTCGCTTGGCGAGGAGCCTTTATCGCAGGGAAAAAAGCTCTATGACATAGTTCTTCGTAGTAATGTGACCATAAAAACTCTTGCGGAGGTGTCGCCTAAGCTAAAGCGTTTCATTGCCGAAAATGACCTTTCGAATGAGGTTGTTGAGCAGGCTGAGATACAAATTAAGTATCGAGGCTATGTCGAGCGTGAGCGATATTTCGCTGAGAAGATGCATCGCCTTGAGAGTATCGCCATTCCAGAGAACTTCGATTACGACTCAATGCAGTCATTGACTATTGAGGCTCGCCAAAAACTTAGCCGTATTCGTCCAACAACTATCGGCCACGCATCACGTATTCCGGGTGTGTCGCCAGCAGATATTAATGTGTTGCTCGTTAAGTTTGGCAGATAGGACCAACTTATTTATATTAATATTTTAGAGTGTTCCACGTGGAGCACTCCTTTTTTTGGAGAGTGTGTGGTTAGAGAGGTTAGGGAAGTTATATAGACAAGGAGTTCTACGGGTCTATAACTGATCTCAATTACCCCCCCCAAAAAAAAACTCCCTAAATTCCTAAAGCTCACTAATCTCCCTAATTCAATTTCTTGTCATAAAGGATTAGATATAGCTCCGATAAAGAGAAAGGGCGGATGGGATATACTTGACGTATTTCCCATTCGCCCATTGGATTGTTAGGTCACAGATGACCCTTTATCGCCAGAAATTACTCAACAACGATATTCCAGTTGTGTGTATCCTCGCAGCGACCATACTGGATGCCCTGAAGGCGGTCGTACATCTTCTTGCAAGTCTCGCCAACCTTCATACCAAAGTCATATGTAACGTTGTTGTCAAGGTCATACAATGCGCCGATAGGCGAGATAACTGCAGCAGTACCGCAAGCACCTGCCTCTTCGAATGTTGCGAGCTCCTCAACAGGGATATCACGCTCCTCAACTACAAGGCCGAGGTCAGCAGCAATCTGACGAAGGCTCTTGTTGGTGATTGAAGGAAGGATTGATGATGACTTAGGAGTGATGTACTTGCCATCCTTGATACCGAAGAAGTTAGCTGCACCAAACTCCTCAACCTTGCTGTGGGTAGCAGCATCGAGGTAGAGAACGTTAGAGAAGCCCTTCTGGTGAGCCGACTCCAATGACCAGATAGATGAAGCGTAGTTACCACCTACCTTAACGTCACCTGTTCCACGTGGAGCAGCACGGTCCTGGTCACGCATAATAAGAGCCTTGATAGCGTTCATGCCGCCCTTGAAGTATGGACCTACTGGAGCGCAGAAGATGATGAGGTCGGCCTCATCTACAGCACGTACACCAAGGCAGGTCTTAGTACCGAGAAGGGTAGGACGCAAGTAGAGCGATGCACCAGTCTCATAGGGAGGAACGAAGTCCATATTGCGGCGAACGCACTCCATACAGCCCTCAACGAACTGCTCAACAGTAGGAGCTGGCAAGCAAAGGCGGTTTGCTGAGTTGATCATACGCTTAGCGTTCTCATCTGGACGGAACAAACGTACCTTACCATCAACACCACGGAAAGCCTTAAGACCCTCGAAGATCTCCAAACCATAGTGCAAGCAAGCTGCCGACATATGCATCTTGATGTACTCATCGTCAGTCACCTGCATCTGGCTCCACTGGCCGTTGGCATAGTGGTAGCGAACATTGAAAGCTGTCTTGTAGTAAGCAAAACCAAGCTCTCCCCATTTAATGTTTTCCATAATAAAGCTAAAGTTTAAGTTGGTTGTTATTTTTTGTATTTTTAGGTTGTCGTAATAAGGCTAACCCATTAATAATCAGTTGTTTGTGTTATCCAATCATTGCGCCCGACATTGTCTTATCCTCAGGTTGAACGAGTACCAGTCGGCCCAGCGCATCCTCGGCCATAAGGATCATACCTCGTGACTCGATGCCCTTGATCTCACGTGGTGCGAGGTTGGCCAGAACAAGTACCTGGCGGCCTACGAGCTGCTCAGGAGTATAGTACTCGGCGATACCCGACACGATGGTGCGCTTGTCGATGCCAGTGTCGATGGTGAGCTTCAGGAGCTTCTTGGTCTTTGCCACCTTCTCGGCCTCAAGAATTGTAGATACTCGGATGTCCATCTTCTGGAAATCATCGAACGTAACTTCGGCCTTCTGCTCTGTGACATTCTGTGCGGCCTCAGCAGCAAGTTTAGCCTTGCGTGATGCCTCGAGCTTGTCGAGCTGTGCCTGGATCACGTCATCCTCGATCTTCTCGAAGAGTAGCTGTGCCTCGCCAATGGTGTGGCCTGCAGCCAATAGCTCCATAGAGCCGAGCTGCTCCCAGCCAAACTTATCTACGGCGAGCATCTTGAGCATCTTCTCAGCCGAGAATGGCATGAATGGCTCGATGGCGATAGCTGTATTTGCTGTGATCTGGAGTGCGATGTTGAGTATTGTCTTGACACGCTCAGGATCTGTCTTAACCACCTTCCAAGGCTCTGTGTCGGCGAGATACTTGTTGCCGATGCGTGAGTATGCCATAGCATCTTTCAGGGCCTCACGGAAGTGGTAGTGCTCGATGTTACGCTCCAACGATGCCTTAATCTTCTGAAGCTCCTCGATAGTGGCCTCGTCATACTCCGTAAGCTCGCCACGCTCAGGTATCACACCGTTGTAATACTTCTTGGTAAGCACCAAGGCACGATTTACGAAGTTGCCCAATACGGCCACAAGCTCCGAGTTGTTGCGTGCTTGGAAGTCCTTCCACGTAAAGTCGTTATCCTTGGTCTCTGGGGCGTTGGCGCAGAGTACGTAGCGTAGCACATCCTCCTTGCCTGGGAACTCATCGAGATACTCGTGGAGCCATACAGCCCAATTCTGCGATGTAGATATCTTGTCACCCTCGAGGTTAAGGAACTCGTTTGCAGGCACGTTCTCAGGAAGGATGTAGTCGCCGTGAGCCTTAAGCATTGATGGGAATACGATGCAGTGGAACACGATGTTATCCTTGCCGATGAAGTGTACCATCTTGGTATCCTCGCTCTTCCAATATTTCTCCCAGTCGGGTGTAAGGTCCTTAGTAGCAGAGATATAGCCGATAGGTGCGTCGAACCATACGTATAGCACCTTGCCATCTGCACCCTCCACAGGCACAGGAATACCCCAGTCGAGGTCACGGCTTACGGCACGTGGCTGAAGGCCGAGGTCGAGCCAGCTCTTGCACTGACCATATACATTCGATTTCCACTCCTTGTGACCCTCCAAGATCCACTCACGTAGGAATCCCTCATACTTGTCGAGAGGCAGATACCAATGCTTTGTCTCACGCTTTACGGGAACAGCACCTGATACTGCGCTCTTGGGGTTGATAAGCTCATCGGGTGAGAGTGTCGAACCACACTTCTCGCACTGGTCGCCATATGCCTTCTCGTTCTGGCAACGAGGACACGTACCCACGATATAGCGGTCGGCGAGGAATGTCTTAGCCTCCTCGTCGTAGTACTGCATAGATGTCTGCTCGATGAACTTGCCCTCGTCGTATAGCTTGCGGAAGAACTCCGATGCTGTGACACGATGGGTAGGTGATGATGTGCGTGAGTAGATGTCGAACGACATGCCGAGGCGGCGGAACGACTTCTCGATAATTTCGTGATAGCGGTCTACTACCTGCTGAGGGGTGATACCCTCCTTGCGGGCCTTGATTGTGATGGGCACGCCGTGCTCATCGCTACCACATACCGAGATAACGTCGTAGCCCTTGAGGCGCAGATAGCGGGTATAGATATCTGAAGGCACATAAACACCTGCCAAGTGGCCGATATGAACAGGTCCGTTGGCATAGGGTAGTGCCGATGTTATAAGATAACGCTTATACTCTTTACTCATTTTATTTGCTCTAAATGTTTGATGCTACGGCAGTAAGCACACCACGTGCTACGCCCGAGCGCATAATATGGAACAAAGGTAATAAAAATTTTATGAAAAGTGAAATCTTACGAAGTAAAATTGTTGGCCTAAAATTAGGTGTGGCGGGGTTGAAACAATTTTGGTGGCCATACGAAAAAATATCGTTTCGGAAATTGGTCGGTGGCGTAGGAAGTTGTATCTTTGTAGACGAAAAACGGATATAGAGATGCACGAAGATATATTACAAGGTTTGAACCCCGCACAGCGTGATGCTGTTATCAACTACGAGGGTCCCTCGCTCATCATTGCGGGTGCTGGCTCGGGTAAGACACGTGTGCTTACTACGCGTATTGCCTATATGTTAGCTAATGGTGTGAAGCCCAGCTCGATACTCGCCCTGACGTTTACCAATAAGGCGGCACGTGAGATGCGTGAGCGTATCGAGCGTATGGTGGGTAGCGAGGCACGATTTATACGTATGGGAACATTTCACTCTGTGTTTTCACGCATCTTGCGCGAAAATGCCGAGCGTATCAACTTCCCACAGAGCTATACCATCTATGAGCCTAACGACGTAAAGAACCTTATCAAGAGCGTCATCAAGGATAAAAACCTCTCGGAGGAGCGGTACAAACCCCAGGCTGTGGCAGCTCGTATCTCGATGGCTAAGAACTCGTTGATAACCCCTGGTGCCTATATTGCCAATGCGGTGCTTGGCACTGAGGATCGTGAGGCGAAGATGCCCGAAATTGGAGAGATATATAACGAGTACTGCATACGTTGCAAGCGTAACGGAGCTATGGACTTCGACGACCTGCTACTGCAGACAAATATCCTGTTGCGTGATGCTCCAGAGGTGCTGGAGGCCTATCAGGATCAGTTTAAGTATATCCTCGTTGATGAGTATCAGGATACCAACATGGCGCAATACATCATCGTGCGTCGTCTGGCCCTCAGGCACTCTAACGTGTGTGTTGTGGGCGACGATGCGCAGAGTATCTATGCCTTCCGAGGTGCTAAGATCGAGAATATACTCTCGTTCCAGCGTGACTATCCGACCACTAAGGTCTACAAACTCGAGCAGAACTACCGCTCGACGCAGACTATCGTCGATGCTGCAAACTCACTTATCGCCCATAACTCACGCCGTTTGGAGAAGAGGTGTTTCTCGGCTGCCGAGTGTGGCGAGAAGATACGCCTTGTGCGTGTGCTTGAGGATAGCTACGAGCCTGTAGAGGTGGCCATGGATATCAAGGATAGGGCACGTGATGGTGCCCAGTGGCGAGACTTCGCAATCTTGTATCGTACCAACAAGCAGCACGGTCTGTTCGAGGCGGCACTCACACGTCGTGGTATCCCCTATCGTGTATATAAGGGTATGTCGCTCTTAGAGCATAAGGATGTGCGTAAGATGTTGGCCTACCTCAGCCTTATCATCAACCCCCACGACGACGAGTCGTTCAAGCACGTTATAAACTACCCTGCACGAGGTATTGGTGATACCACCGTGGCACGTATCGAGGATATCGCACGAAGCAAGGGTCTCTCGATGTGGCACGCCGTAAGCGAGCTTATAGCCTCGCCAGTGTTGGATGCTGTTGAGAAGGTCGTGGTGCGTAAGGTAGGCGACTTTGTGCGTATGATTCAGGAGCTTCAGGCGCAGCGAACACAGATGGGTGTCTGCGACTTTGGTAAGGAGGTGTTGGCCCGCAGTGGCATACTCCATATGCTCGAGGCTGAGAAGAAACCCGAGAACGATACGTCGAAAGATTACCTCGACCAGCTGCTCACGATGATGAGTACGTATGAGGAGGAGTGTGCCAAGGATGTTGAAGAGGGCCTGCGTGATGCCGAGTTTGGGCCTACGGTCGATGAGTGGATGCAGAACATTATGTTGCAGACCGATCAGGATGAGGAGGACGACGGCAACCGTGTTACGCTGATGACCGTGCACTCGGCCAAGGGCCTTGAGTACGACTATGTATATATCGTTGGTATGGAGGAGGGTCTGTTCCCCTCGAGCCGCTCTGTTGAGTCGCTCACCGATCTTGAGGAGGAGCGACGTCTGATGTATGTGGCCATAACACGTGCTAAACGTGCTGTGATGCTTTCATTTGCCGAGATGCGTCGAGTGTGGGGCAAGACCGAGAATACGCAGCCAAGCCGCTTCCTGCGAGATATCGACAGTGAGTATATCGATGCTAACTTCGATATCGCAGAGCTTAGTGGCCGTAGCCGCTGGGAGCGTGCTATGACGGGCCTCGGTGATGAGCCACGTTCAATGAGCGATGCTCCACGTCAGCGCTATGACACACGTCGTGGTGAGGTGCCCGTGCGCAGGTTTGGAGGGAGCTCCCAGCAGCAACCTCAGCGCCCTCGTCCCGAGATTGTTGCTCAGCCCAAGCCTCTTAACCCAGTGAGTGCTGGTATGCGCTCTGTGGGTGTGCGCTCTGTGGGTGCTACGGCCGAAGTTAGTGAGTGTGCCTATGCTGTGGGCGACCGTGTTGAGCACCCTAAGTTTGGTGTAGGACGCATCGAGCGTATCGAGCCGCTGGCCACCGATCATAAACTTGTGGTAAACTTTGAGGAGTATGGCTCAAAAACACTGCTTGCCAAGTTTGCGAAACTAACCACAAAATAACGCTGCTATGTTCGATGTTACTCTATCGGTCATTATGACCACCTACAACCACGAGCGATACATCGCCGAGGCTATCGAGAGTGTGCTACGTCAGCAGACCTCGTTTGGCGTCGAAATCGTTGTGGGCGAGGATTGTAGCACCGACCGCACGATGGCCGTTGTGCGTGACTATGAGCGTATGTACCCCGACTGCATACGTGTGATAACTGCGGAAGAGAATGTGGGCTGGCGTAAGAACTATCGCCGCACTATTGCTGCTGCAAGGGGCAAGTACATAGCACTGCTCGATGGCGATGACTACTTTACCCATCGTAAGAAACTGCAACTTCAGGTCGAGTTGTTGGAGCAAAACCCCGATGTGGGAATGTGCTATACCCGCTCTGAGCGACGTGATGAGGAGGGTGGTGTGACCCTATACCCCGAGACTGAGGATTGTCCCACGACATTCGAGGCAATGTTACGTCGCAACCCCGCCGAGAACTGCACTGTTGTGGCACGCCGAGAGCTTGTCGAAGAGTATTATGCCGAGATACGACCCGACGAACACCCCGAGTGGCTTACCGACGATCTGCCTATGTGGCTGTGGTTTGCCGCACGTAGCCGATATATGGCTATCGACTGCCCTATGGCTGTTCATCGAGTGCTTAAGCGCAGCGTGAGCCACGATGAGGACTACCGCCGAAAGATAGCCTTCGTAGACTCGTTGGCCGATATAAGCCTCTGGTATGATGAGCGTTACAATAATGGCAAACTCCACGATGAGCTGCAACACTCGAAGCATAATACCGCCCTTTGGGTGCTATCATATAATGGCTCGGTAGGTGAGTACATAGCTCGTTGGCGACGAGATGTCAAAGCCTACCGCCCACTCGTTAAGAACATCGCCTCGTATGGCCTCTTTGCCAAGAAGATATTTTGGCGTATGTGGCGCAAAACTCGCAAATAATGACAACCAAGCAACGATACGACTACGTTATAGAGTACTTCTCTAAGAGTATGCCTACGGCCGAGAGTGAGCTTAATTTCCGCACTCCCTTCGAACTGTTGGTGGCTGTTGTGCTGTCGGCACAGTGTACCGATAAGCGTGTAAACCTCACCACCCCAGCGCTTTTTGAGGCCTATCCCGATGCTGCGGCGATGGCCAAGGCCTCGGAGGCAGAGATCTACGACTATATTAAGAGTATATCCTATCCAAACAATAAGGCTAAGCATCTGGCTACGCTCTCTCGCCAGATTGTCGAAAGGTTTGGTGGTGAGGTGCCATACGACCCAGCCGACCTCGAGTCGTTGCAGGGTGTAGGGCGTAAGACTGCAAATGTTGTGGGCGCTGTGTTGTGGGGGCGTGAGGTGATGCCTGTTGATACCCACGTATTCCGTGTTGCGGCACGCATAGGCCTTTCGCGCAATGCTCGCACACCGCTTGCCACCGAGCGACAACTCGAGAAGGGGTTTCCTCGTCATCTGCTGCCCATAGCCCATCATTGGCTTATTCTTCACGGTAGATATACCTGCTTGGCACGTAAGCCAAAGTGCGAGAAGTGCGGCATTACGGCAGTGTGCAAATATTTCATCGAGAATAATAAATAACTTCCTAATATGAAACGATTTAGTCTATTTGTCACAATGCTCCTTGTGGCGTGTACACAACCCTCGTACCCTGGTATCGATCGACCTTCGGGTGGAGGAAACTCAGCTACCGACCAGAGCATCATCGACTATATCGACCTTCGTCTTGAGAACGAGTACTATTGGCTCGACGAGGTGGGCGCAAAGTGTAATACGTTCAATCGCAGTGTGGCGTGGGAAAACTACCTCTCGCAGACACTAAGTCGCCTTGAGAGTAATACCGACGATGGATATGTAAACAGCAAGGGACAGCGTGTCTTCTACTCCTATATTCGTGAGTATGAGTCATCTACACGAGCATCGGTGTCGGGCTTTGGTGTCGAGCTGCACTATACCATCGTGGTTATCGACAACGATCTTAGGAACTATGGTTTTTTGGTTGAGAGTGTCTATCCCAACTCACCAGCTGCCGAGGCGGGTGTTAAGCGTGGTGATATCATCACTATGATTGGTGGCTCGTATATCACGCCCGAAAACTACGCTACACGCTTCACCTCCATTCAAGACAATACGGCCTCTGCGCTCAAACTGAAGCTAAAGCGCCAGACGGGCGACAAGGAGACTTTCGATGTTGAGCTTACCAAGGGTGCTTATGCCAAGACTCCTGTTGTTTACAACGATATTATCGAGATTGAGGGCTACGACAAAAAGATAGGCTATCTTGTATACACAGGCTTTGAGTCGGAGTACGACGATGAGCTGTTGGGTGTTCTCGGTGAGTTTGCCGCAGAGGGCGTGGGCGAGGTGATACTCGACCTACGATGCAATGGTGGCGGCTCGGTGGCTTCGGCCGTGAAGCTATGCTCGGCACTTGTGCCAGCGTCGTATGAGGGTGGCCTTCTCTGCCAGATTACTCGTAATCCAAAGAATACAAAGAACGACACAACACAACAATTTAAGCTCGTAAATACATCTGACCAACTCGCCAACCTCGAGCGCCTTACGGTCATCTGCTCGGATTATAGTGCCTCGGCCTCGGAGCTGGTGATTATGGGCTTGCGTGGCTTAGACTTCCCCGTGACGCTCGTTGGCTCGACAACCGAGGGTAAGAACTGCGGTATGGATGTCACACGCACCACGATTGCCAATACAGATGTTACCGTGGAGTATGCTCCCATCACCTTTATGTGTTTCGATGCTAAGGGCTACGGCGGCTGGGGCGAGGGCATTACCCCCGATGTAGACCTTACCAACGAGGCTAACGAGTTTGGCCTAAGCGATAAAAACTACCCGCTACCACGTGCCGACTGGGGTGATCAATCTCACGACATAGCTCTTGTGACAGCTCTGGCAAAGGTCACAGGGCGCAACATCTCCACCTCAGCGACACGTTCGGAGGTTGGCTTTGAGGAGCTTGAGACCACGGCGATAAGTCGTCCTGTTGAGGGTGTGCGCAACTACGTAGAGTAACACTAACAAAACATACTTCTACTATTATGACTTTACACAACATCTTAAGCTATGGTGTGATACTGCTATCCGCCGTAGCTGTAGCCTCTTGCGCAGGGGCAACCGACGATGTGTATGCTATCCCAGAGAGGCCTATTGAGGAGATGAGCTACACACCTGAACGTACTACCTTTGAGGTGTGGGGCCCAACAGCCGAAAGTGCCGTTGTGCGCCTCTACGATGGCGATAGCTTGGCTCAGGAGATTGCTATGACTCGTGGTGATAGTGGTCTGTGGAGAGCTACGGCCGAGGGCGACCAGCGTGGTAGGCTCTACGCCTTTCAGCTTACCGTAGATGGCAAGACTCTGAAGGAGACTGCGGGAATCTTTGCCAAGGCCGTGGGTGTAAATGGTGACCGTGGTGCAATTATCGACCTTCGTAATACCGACCCTGAGGGGTGGAGCGAGGATCGTGCTCCCGAGGTTAAGCCCTCGGAGCGTGTGATCTACGAGATGCACTATCGTGATATGACAGCACACGCCTCTGCGGGCAGTAAGTACCCTGGCAAGTATCTCGGTATGGCGGAGCGTGGCACACGCTCTGCGGAGGGCCTTGCAACAGGCCTCGACCATATCGTGGAGCTTGGCGTAACACACGTACATCTGCTCCCAACGGCAGACTTTGGCTCTATCGACGAGTCTAAGCCTTCGGACCAATATAACTGGGGCTACGAGCCTAAGAACTATAGCACACCTGAGGGTACCTACTCGACAAATGCTGCCGACCCTGAGGCTCGTATTCGTGAGCTTAAGTGCTTGGTGAAGGCGATGCACGATGCGGGCCTTTGCGTGGTGCTTGACGTGGTATACAACCACACCACCTCGACCGAGAATTGTGGCTTTGAGCTTACCGTACCAGGATACTTCTACCGTATGCGTGAGGATGGTACTTTTGCCGATGGCTCGGGCTGTGGCAACGAGACTGCCAGCGATAAGCCTATGATGCAGAAGTATATCGTCGAGTCGTTGGAGTATTGGGTTAAGGAGTACCACATTGATGGCTTCCGCTTTGACCTTATGGCTATCCACGATATCGAGACTATGAACCTTATACGTAAGCGTCTTGAGGCGTTGAACCCTAACATCTTGCTCTATGGCGAGGGATGGGCTGCGAGTGCACCATTGTACGATGAGTCTAAGTTGGCATTCAAGCGTTACACCTACCATATGCCCGGTGTTGCTGCCTTCTCGGACGATATTCGTGATGCGTTGCGTGGTAAGCTCGACCTCTCGGCAGGAGGCTTCGTCCACGGCGTTGAGGGTAATAAGGAGGCATTGAAGTTTGGTATCGTTGCGGGCGTTGAGCACCCAGAGGTAGATCACGCTGAGGCGTGGACCATCGACCCTGAGCAGCACGTGAGCTATGTGTCGTGCCACGACGACCATAACCTTCGTGACCGCTTCGAGCATATCTCGCCCGAAGCCTCGGAGCAGGAGCTCCTTAAGATGGTGCGCCTTGCGCAGTTTGGTGTCTTCACCTCGCAGGGTATTCCATTTATCTTCTGCGGCGAGGAGCTATTCCGCTCAAAGCACGGCGAGAAGAACACCTATAATATGCCCGATAAGTATAACGCTATCGACTGGTCGCTTAAGAGCCGCTATAACGACCTTGTGGAGTATTATAAGGGTCTTATCGCACTACGCAAGGCGCACCCCGCCTTTGCTCTTGAGAGTGGCGACCAGGTACGCAAGCACCTTAAGTTTATCGAGTGTGATAACGCTACGGCCGTAGGCTTTGTGCTTGATGAGCTGGAGGGCATCGACTCTGCAAAGCGCATCGTGGTGCTTATGAATGGCTCACGAGAGAGCGTTGAGTTTGCTATCCCTAAGGGCTCGTATCGCTGGATTACTGATGGCGAGAGGTGGACACTTAATGGTGGCGATGCTGTCGAGAGCAACGGTACAGTCACTGTCGCCCCAATCAGCGGCGTTATCCTTGCCGAGTTTTAGGCTATGCTTCATATAATAGCAATGGCGACTACTCAAATGAGTGGTCGCCATTGTTGTATGCCTATATCTTAGATTTAGAACCTAAATCCGAGTGTGAGCACTGCGATATGACGGTCTACGCTGCTACGTACGGCGATAGCCTCGGCATTCTCCCACTCGTTAGCCATACCTGTGCCGTAGAACGACTGATAGCGAGTATACTTGTTGGCGTTATACTGGTAGGCAAGGTCGAGGTATGTGGTGTTACTTAGGCGGAAACCTATACCTGCCGTAACGTATTGCTTAGTGTCGATAAGTGGACGAGAGTAGATCTCATCAGGGTAGCGTAGTGATGAACCACTCCAGATGTATCCTGCGCGTAGATCTAAAGCGGGGAGTAGGCGTAGCTCTGCACCAAGACGCACGGTATTACTATTCTTGAACATTTCACTCATCGTTCCCACGTAGTCAAGACCCTGGATAGGTGATCCTTTAAGTTTAGCCTTATTGATGAAACTAAGCTCATAGTCGGCCGAGATGATAAGTCGCTGTGCAACGGTCACCGCAGCACCCACCATAACACGTGATGGAGAGTTTATCTTCCAACGGTTTTTACCCTTATCCTCCTGCACAGGCGACTCAACATAGTCCCACATATAACCACTATTATCAATGTCGTAGCCATCGGGGTTCGAGCCAGCACTATATGTCTCAGACCACATATCGCCGAAGTACTCGAGAGAGAGTCGATAGGCTGTTGGCGTGTGGTATGCTGCACCGATGCGCAACCACGTTGCTGGACGCCATACAAAGCCGAGTTTGAAGTTCACACCACTACCCGATATGCGTGTTGTCTGAGCGTAGTTCATATAGGTGAGCTGGTAGGGCATGTCGTTGCCATTAGGATAGTTGCCATCCGCATAGACATAGTCCTCGCCGTAGAATACGTTGCGCTTGTAGTTGATATCCTGAATACCAAGCGTAAAACCGAGGTAGAACTTATCAACAAAGTTAAAGCCGAACGAAAAGTCATACTCGCCAATCGAGCCACGTGTCTCGAGCGATGTATATTGATCAATCTCGGCATCTGGGCCTATGCGGTCGATATACCAGCCTTGGTCATCCTTGTTCGTAAGTCCATTTTTGTAGGCAAGCACCGGACCCCAGTAGTAGGGGTCATTACCCCAGCTCATCTTTCCGTCGGCATCGGTTATCAAACCATCGACGTTCGAGAGTGTGCAGAAGAGGTTAGCCATAGAGTCGTTTGATGGGTTGCCCCACGATGCGTACTTGATGTTCTGGTTAAAGTCGGCGATACGGTTATATACAAAGCCGAAGTTGAAGTTGGTAAGGGCGCCAGCACCACGATATGCTGTAAAGACACCTCCCGCACTCGACATTCCAAAGCGCTCTGAGTGATCCTTGAAATCGTTGCTATGGAATGGGTCTGTGCCAGGCGTATGGCTCTTTGTAAACTGCATCATTGGCGAGAAGCTGACATCGCTATTCACGTACATGCCGATACCCGCAGGGTTGAGCGACGCCGAGATCATATCTGCGCCAAGTGCCGTGAAGGCGTTACCCATAGCCATCGAGCGAGCCGTGCCATAGTTGTGTGTGGTGTGGGTGAGGTTGTACATATCACCCCACGATATTATGTCGTTGTTCAGCGCCACGCCACCCACGTTGAGCTGCGCCCAGCTACTCTGCACGACGAGTAGGCTGCAAACGACTGTTGCGAATATTTTGTATAGAGTTCTCATAGACCGAGTAAGTTTCGTTATCGTATTGAGTTGTTAATCAAGGAGGCTGAATAAAAAGTCTATTTTGTAGTTCTGCTCACCCTCAAATACTCATTTACACTTAGTAAACTACACTTTTGGGGGCTTTGCAGGCCTAAAACCACATCTTTTTATTCAACCTCCTCAACGATTGTTATCTACGTGATGAGGTGCTACCTCCGCGTGATGAGCCACTGCTACTGCCGCTATACGACCCACTGCTCGACGAGCCTCGGTACGAGTTGCCTGATATCGTTGTGCTGCGTTGTGCCGACGACGAGGTGCCGTATGAGCGTGTGGTGCTTCTTGACGACGATGACGAGCCACGATATGAACTTGACGAGCTCTTGTTTGTCGAGGTCGAAACCTTGCTGCTTGAGCGGCTTGACGATGAGCTACCTCGCTGTGTCGAGGTTGTGCCACCACGCTTTTCGCTTGTACTGCTACCCGACGATACGGTCGAAGAGCCACGACTTGTTGTGCCACCCTGACGGAAGTTGCCCGTAGATGACCCCTTGCCTGTCGATGACGAGCCGTTGGTCACGGTTGTCTTATTGCCCCCCGAAGTCTGTATTGTGATGTTGCCTGGCGTGCTCACTGTCGATGAAACCGAGGTATTGATCTTGGTAACGCTGCCACCACGATACTTGCTATCGCTGTTTATGCCAGTTGATACTGATCCACTACCTCCTGGGCGTGAGCTATTACCTGTATTCTTATCACCACCAGGGCGTGTTGTTGTGCCGTAGTTGATGTTAGTTGTTGGCGAGGTGTAGCGTGAGCCCTCTGAGCCACGGCCGCCATTTAGGTTGCCTATGAAGCTGCCTGACGATGCCCCCGAGCCCGTAGTAACATAGCCGTGGTTAGGACGACGATTAGGACGATCGTGGTCGTGGTCTGGACGGTGATGAGGGGGGCGTGGAGGAGCATAGCTTGGATAGTTATGGTGATGGCCATGGTGGTGGCTATAGTAGTGGTCGTAGTAGTGGTAACCATAACAGTGGTTCCAGTAGTACCAGTCACTATGCCAAGGGTTGTAGCAGATGTTCCAGTTCCAGTCGTACCACGAGTAGCGAGGGTATCCCCACCACGAGTAGTAGAATGGGTCGATATGCATACTCCAGCCGAAGTTCCAAGGCGATGAGTATAGGCCATAGGTTACGTTTGTAGCGCCCCACGAGCCAAACATCGAGGTGATATACTTAGGCTCTACCCACACCTGATCGCCCGATACCATAATGTTGTAGAACGCTGGGTCGTAGGCCGTGGCATATGTCATATTGCGACTTGTCGATAGGCTGTAGTAGCTCGAAGGCATACGATACGACGATGAGTTGAAGCCGTAGAGACGACGAGCATAGGCACTCTCATAGTCATTGGCGACAATCGACGAGTAGCTTGGCTCTGTGTTCAACGATGCGTAGTATTCCGCCTCGGCACGCTCCGCCTCGGCAGCTGCCTGACGTGCCTCCCACTCGGCCCTCTCGGCCTCAGCCTCAGCACGCTTAGCCTCGGCTTCAGCCTTGATGCGGTTGGCGACGGCGATACGATTATCTGTGCGATATAGATCGTTGGATACGACCGACGATGTGCTAAATAGTGACGAACAGCCCGCCAGTAGAGCGCTACAAGCTAAGGCTAATATTGCGAATAATCTTCTCATAGGCCTAAAATTTTAGTTGTTAGACATAGTGCAAAAACTCTGCACGTTATTCTATCCATTACAAAGATACTAACTTTTTTGTTATTTAACGCCAAATTGCCATTGAATAGTACAAAATGGCGGGGTGAAATGGCTTTTTCGTGGGGTGAAACGCCGGAATAGTCGAAAAAGGTCAAAATCTTATTTATATCGGTGATGCTCAATATGGCTGTTGTTGCATCCGATGATCTGAGGTTTAAGCTCTCGGTTTCACTTTGTTCTTTGCTAAAAAAATCGTATATTTGCAATAATTTGTGCACGTGTGACGTTTCGTCCTTTGGACGACGATGGTTGCCCGATATTCGAAAAGCAAAATAAAAAACATATAACACGCAATGAACGAAGTAGTTAATATCAAAGAGCTCAATGCTCATATCGAGCAGGAGTCGGTATTCGTAGAGACTCTACGTAAGGAGATGGGCCGAGTAATCGTGGGTCAGCAGCACCTCGTAGATACACTCCTTATTGGCCTTTTGTCCGATGGACATATTTTGTTGGAGGGTGTTCCAGGTCTTGCTAAGACCTTGGCGATAACAACACTCTCGAAGGCCGTAGATGCTAAGTTCGCACGTATTCAGTTTACTCCCGATCTGCTTCCTGCCGACCTTATCGGTACACTGATATACTCGCAGCGCAACGAGGAGTTCGCCGTAAAGCGAGGTCCAATCTTCGCTAACTTCATCCTTGCCGATGAGATCAACCGCTCGCCAGCAAAGGTGCAGTCGGCACTGCTCGAGGCTATGCAGGAGAAACAGGTGACCATTGGTGATACGACATACGCTCTTCCTGAGCCATTCCTGGTGCTCGCAACACAGAACCCGCTGGAGCAGGAGGGTACATATCCACTACCTGAGGCACAGGTGGACCGTTTTATGCTCAAGGCAAAGATCTCGTATCCAAAGCGTGGCGAGGAGCTCGATATCATACGTATGAACCTTCGTGGTGAGGGTCTTCCAGAGGTTACTCGTGTTATCCGCCCCGAGGACATTATGCGTGCACGAGAGGTTGTCAAGCAGGTATATATGGACGAGAAGATCGAGAAGTATATCATAGATATCATCTTTGCCACACGTGAGCCTTCGGAGTATAAGCTCCAGCATCTGCAGCCACTCATCGCCTATGGCGGCTCGCCACGTGCCAGCATCTCGTTGGCCAAGGCAGCTAAGGCCTATGCCTTCATTCAGCGCCGTGGCTACGTAATTCCTGAGGACGTACGTGCCGTGTGTCACGACGTGTTGCGCCACCGTATCGGTCTTACGTATGAGGCCGAGGCCGAGAATATCACCTCGGAGCAGATTGTTACCGACATCCTTAACAATGTCCTTGTGCCCTAATGCATCAGAGCGAAAACGAAATATTGCGCCGAGTGCGCCGAGTCGAGATTAAGACCCGAGGTCTCTCCGACGAGATATTCGCCGGCAAGTACCATACGGCCTTCCGTGGTCGTGGTATGTCGTTCTCGGAGGTAAGAGAGTATCGTGTGGGTGACGATGTGCGTGATATCGACTGGAATGTCACAGCCCGCTCGGAGAGAGCGCATGTCAAGGTGTATGAGGAGGAGCGTGAGCTCACGATGATGCTTCTTGTGGATATATCGCCATCACGTATGTTTGGTAGCTCGGAGCGCACCAAGAAGAACCTTATCACCGAGATAGCTGCTACGCTTGCATTCTCGGCATCGAAGAATAACGATAAGGTGGGGTGCATACTCTTCTCGGATCGTGTCGAGAAGTTTATACCTCCGAAGAAGGGCCGTAGCCACATTCTTACGATCATCCGTGAGCTTGTTGGCTTCGAGTCTAAGGGCGAGGCCACAAATATCTCGGAGGCGTTGCGCTACCTCGTTGGTGTGAATAAGAAGCGCACCACAACATTCCTACTCTCCGACCTTATCAACTCGCCAGGCGATGATTCACGTTTAGATGATGCACTAAAGATCGCATCGTCGAAACACGATATTATGGCTGTTGAGGTCTACGATAACTGCGATAAGGAGCTGCCCGACGTTGGTATCATCGAGGTGCGTGATGCTGAGACTGGTGCTACCGAGTGGCTCGACACCTCGTCACGCCGTGTACGTGACTACTGGGCTGAGCAGTATACCCAGCGCCGTGAGCGTATTCAGGAGCTGTTGCGCCACAACCGCATAGATTGTGCTACGGTTGCCACCGATGGCGACTTCGTAGTCGAACTTATTAAGATGTTCAAACAACGATGAAAAGATCACGGCAGATACTCCGTTGGGGCGTAGCACTCGTTATGCTGCTTAGCGTTGGCACAGCACGTGCCGACCGCCCAACGCTTAGTGCCTACTTCTCGAAGGATAGCGTTGAGGTGGGTGATCAGTTTGAGTATGTCATCGAGATTGAGAAGGATCGTGCCACGGAGATTGGTATCCCCGACTTCGATGGTAACCCCACACCTGATGATATTAAAAAGAGGGCTGAAAACCTACTTCACATCTCGCAGTTTACCGCCTACGATAGCGATAATCTCGAGCTCGTCGAGGACTATGCCATCGACACGCTTAGGGTTGAGGGCCGTCGTCTGCACCTGCGTAAGCGCTATAAGCTTGCCGTGATGGAGACTGGCGATATGCATCTTCGCCCCTCGATACTATATTTCGAGAAGAACCGTGAGCTACCCGATACAGTATATGCCCGTGATACCTTGACACTCAGTGTTAAGCGCTACGAGGATCTCGACACGATAAGTTTCCTTGTGGCCGACCCCACGTCGCAGCAGGGCTTTAAGGTGGATTCGCTGATGGCGGCACAACAGCTGCGCACTGATGGTATCAACACACAGAAGGATCTCCCGTTCCGCTTTATGGAGGTTCGTGACTATGTTATCTATGGCATCATCGCACTGCTCATCCTCTCGCTCATCATCTGGCTTATTGCCACACTCCTATATCGTCATATGCGCAAGCGTGAGACGCAGGTGCGTGTAATGCCTAAGATTGCCCCACACATCGTGGCTAACAAGGCGCTGGTGGAGTTGCACAACCGCAAGCTGTGGCAGAATGGCAAGTACAAACAATACTATACGGCCCTTACGTCGATTATCCGAGTATATATTTCGGAGCGTTGGAGTATCTCCGCCTTGGAGTATACCACCGACGAGATTATCGAGGCCTTGGCCGATGTTGATATTCCTCGTGATAGCCGTATGGCTCTTGTGGCCCTGTTGCGCACGGCCGATATGGTGAAGTTTGCAAAGGCTGAGCCCGAGGCTGCCGAGAACGAGGAGAACTACCTACGTGCCTACTACTTCGTGGAGAACACCAAGGTTATCGACATCGAGAAGGTTGAGGGCAAGGAGGATATAACCATTGAAACAAAGATTGGCGAATGATAAGAGAAAGTGTCATACTACGTGGCGTAGTCATCGTCGTAGTGGCTATGTTTGTTGGCGTGGCGTCGCTCTCGGCGCAGCTACTCCCCGAACGAGGCTTGGTGCGTGAGGGTAACAAGCAGTTTCGTCGCCACAACTACTACAATAGCTTAAACCGCTATAACGAGGCGTTGGAGCACGCCCCTAACTCGTATGAGGCGCTGTATAACCGTGCTAACGCCTTTATGCATATCACGCTCGAGAATCCCGATAGTACATATACGGCAGAGCTATCAAATGCTATTTATGAGGGGGTTATAGGCTTGGAGAGTATCAGTGATGTGCAGCGTGCTGAGCTATTGCGCAATATTGGTGAGAGCCTCTTTCTGCAACAGAACTACGAGGCGGCGCTTAATGCCTTTCGTGAGTCGCTGAAACTCAATCCAGACGATGCAGAGACCAAGCGTAACTACATCCTCACAAAGCGTATTGTAGATCAGAAGCGTAACGCTCAGCAGAACAGTCAGAATAATCAGAACCAGGACAAAAATCAGGACAAGAACCAAGATCAGAATTCTGACGGCGGGGGAGGCGATGATAATCAGGACCAGCAGCAGAACGACAACAACGACAATAAGGGGGAGAATAACCAAGACAGGGATAAGGGGGATGACAAGAGAGATAATAATCAAGATCCCGAATCCGACGATAATAACTCCGACGAGGAGCCTGACGATGAGGAGCAAAACCCCGACGGTGATGATCCGAAGCAGGAGGATGCTCCCCAGGACAACAACCCAAAGCCTCAGAACTTGAGTGGCGAGCAGGAGCGTATGCTTGATGCTATACAGGCCGAGGAGGATAAGACTCAGGATAAGATTAAGAATGGTAAGCAGGGTGTTGTGATCCACGGAAAGAAAAATTGGTAGAGTATGAATTTTCAGAATCCCGAAATATTTTGGCTACTGCTACTTGTGCCGCTGCTCGTGGCCTACCACATCTGGATAGGCCGTCGTCGAGCAACACTCACAGTCTCTACACTCGGACGCCAGAGTGCTCCACGTACGTTACGCTACTGGTTGCGCCCGCTCCCTGTGATACTGCGCCTTGCGGCCATAATGATGTTTGTCGTTGCTCTCGCACGCCCCGTTAAGATGCACGCCGAGCGAGATGTTACGGTCGAGGGTGTCGATATTGTGCTTGCGATGGACATCTCGGGCTCGATGCTTGCTCAGGACTTCAAGCCCGACCGTCTTGAGGCCTCGAAGCGCATAGCCTCTGAGTTTGTGGCCGATCGTGAGGGCGACCGACTATCTGTTGTCGCCTTTGCTGGCGAGGCCTTCACACAGGCCCCTTTAACGCCCGATCGTGCCGCTGTGCAGACCGCACTTGCACGCCTACGCAGCGGTATTATTGACGATGGCACGGCCATAGGTAATGGTCTTGCTACGGCCATCAACCGTATGCGTGAGAGTGGTGCAAAGTCGAAGGTTGTGGTGCTGATGACAGATGGTGTGAACAATAGCGGTCAAATATCGCCACGTATGGCTGCCGAGATTGCTCGTGACCTCGGCATTAAGGTATATACCATTGGTGTGGGTCGTCGTGGTAAGGCGCCAACACCCGCTATGGACCCATTTGGCAATGTGTTTATGGCGATGATGGATGTTGAGATCGACGAGGATCTGTTGCGCGAGATATCGAAGATTACGGGGGGCAAGTACTTCCGTGCCGAGAATGTTGAGGCGCTGACAAGGATCTACGAGGAGATTGACCAGATGGAGAAGAGCAAGATTGAGGTGACCGACTACGTAAGCTACGAGGAGCTATTCTTCAGATGGGTGCTTTGGGGCGTATTACTCCTTATGGCCGAGTTGTTCATAAGCCGAGTAGTCCTTAACCGTTTAACCTAACGCACTTAATATTTGATAGTTAGAAGAGTATGAGTATATTTAGTTTTGCATCGCCCGAGTGGCTGTGGCTACTACTATTAGTGCCCGCCATACTGCTACTCAACTGGGTGATGATAGTCTTCCGACAGCATAAACTGCGCCGTATGGGTAATCCTACGACGCTCGAGCGATTGATGCCCGACTACTCTAAGGCTCGTAGCTGGATTAAGAGCTCGCTGTTGGCTGCATCCGTAGCCCTCATTGTTGTGGCTATGGCTCGCCCACAGACAGGCTCTAAGCTAAGTAGCCGTGAGCGTAAGGGTCGTGAGATAGTGCTTGTTGTTGATGTGTCGAACTCGATGCTTGCCGAAGATGTCGAGCCAAGCCGTATGGAGCGTACACGTTACGCCATTACGCAGCTTGTTGAGGATATGGAGGATGATGGCGTGGGTATCGTGGCCTTTGCCGACGAGTCGGAGGTGGTGCTCCCTGTGACATCGGACTATACTATGGCCTTAGCAAAGGTTAAGCGCCTATCACCCTTGCTTATTAGGGCGCAGGGTACCGATCTGGGCGAGGCTATCGAAACGGCATTGCTCTCGTTCTCGAGTAGCACGCACAACACGAAGAGCCGTGTGATGATACTTATCACCGATGGTGAGGACCACGACGAAAGAGCCCTCGAGGCGGCAAAGCGTGCCAAGGAGCAGGGTATCATCGTCTGTTGCATAGGCATCGGCACGCCCGAGGGTAAACCTCTTAAGGTTGATGGCGTGCATATTGAGGATGACGAGGGTAAGATGGTGCTTACAAAACTCAACGAGGAGCTGTTGCAACAGATTGCCGAGACCACCGAGGGCATATATACCCGTTCGCACAACGAGGATTTCGGCCTTGAGGGTATCATCGAACGACTCAACGAGATTGAGGAGGCGCAACTTATGGAGGTGGTATTCGAGGAGTACGACGAGCAGTATCAGTGGTTTTTGGGTGCTGGCTTGTTGTTGCTCGTTGTCGAGATGCTTCTGCTCTCACGGCGCAATCCTCTGCTACGCAACGTCAAACTCTTTGAACGTAACGATAAATAATATACTAACTTAAAACTAATCAACTATGACAATTCGAGATTTAGAGCCCAAACTCATTTGGGAGCAGTTTGACGACATCACCAAAGTGCCACGCCCATCGAAGAAGGAGGGTAAGATTATAGAGTGGTTGGTAGCCTTTGCCCAGAAACATGGCTTCGACTATCAGACAGATGCCACAGGTAATGTTGTTATCCGCAAGGCTGCTACCGCAGGCTATGAGGATCGCCCAGCGGTAATTCTTCAGTCACATATGGATATGGTGTGCGAGAAGCGCTCTGACGTGGAGTTTGACTTCGAAAACGATCCTATACGCACAAAGATTGAGGGTGAGTGGGTTAAGGCCGAGGGTACTACGCTTGGTGCTGACTGCGGTATCGGTATGGCTGCAGCACTCGCTGTGTTGCTCGACAATAGTTTGGAGCACCCTGCTATTGAGGCCCTCTTCACTGTCGATGAGGAGACAGGCCTTACTGGAGCATTTGGCCTTGGCGAGGGTATGCTTACGGGTAAGTATCTTGTAAACCTCGACTCTGAGGACGAGGGCGAGTTGTTTATTGGCTGTGCTGGTGGTATCGACACTGTTGCCAAGTTCGACTACGACCTTGAGCCAGCCCCCGAGGGTTATGCCTTCGTACGCTTGCAGGTAGGCGACTTGCTTGGTGGCCACTCGGGCGATGATATCAACAAGGGCCTTGCCAACTCTAATAAGTTGCTTGCTCGCTTCTTGTATAATGCTTGTGATACGTTCCAGATCGCTTTGGCTAAGTTCGACGGTGGTAACCTACGTAATGCTATCCCTCGTGAGGCATACGCCATTGTGGGTGTCCCTGCTGAGTCTAAGGAGGACTTCGAGGAGCGTTATTTGGAGTTTGGTCAGATGATGATGGAGGAGTTTAAGCACACCGAGCCACGTATGCGCTTCGCTGTTGAGGATGTCGAGGGTGAGGTTTCGGAGGTTATGACCAACGATGATATGTGCGCCCTGCTCATCACTCTTGTCGCTCTTCCTAACGGTGTTTTGGCTATGTCGTTTGCCGTTCCAGGACTTGTGGAGACCTCTACAAACCTCGCTTCGGTGAAGTTCAACGACGAGCAGCAAGTTGTTATCACCACCTCGCAGCGCTCCTCTGTTGAGAGTGCTAAGCTCTATGCTGCACAGACTATCGAGTCGGTATTCTACCTCGCTGGCTGCGATGTTGAGCACTCGGATGGCTATCCAGGCTGGTCGCCTAATCCCGACTCAGCGCTGCTCGCAACCACTGTGGAGTGCTATCGTAACCTCTTTGCTACAGAGCCTAAGGTGCGTGCAATCCACGCTGGCTTGGAGTGTGGCTTGTTCCTCGAGAAGTATCCTCACCTCGAGATGGTGTCGTTCGGCCCAACACTTCGTGGTGTTCACTCGCCAGATGAGCGCCTTGAGATTGCAACCGTAGACAAGTTCTGGAGACTGCTTGTAGAACTCCTACGAGTAGTTAAGTAGTCTGTCGATTACCTAATATGAGATAGGCGAGGTGTTATGCCTCGCCTATTCTATTTTAGTTGCGAATAAAGGTCATTCGCTCCCACACGCACCGTGGGATAAGTCGCCAAATAAAGGTTATAAGGCGGAACTTCCAGTCGAAGGTGATTATGCGGCGGCGGCGCTTTAGACCACGTAGGATGTAGCGTGCCGCACGCTCTCGGCTGATAAGCATAGGGTAGTGCTTGTTGGGGTTGAGGATGTCGGTGGCGACAAAGCCGGGGCGTATGTCGCTAAAGATGGCTGGTATATGCTCCATGCGTACATGCTGCGAGAGAGCCACCAGATAGGCGCTCTGCATACTCTTTGTTGCCGAGTAGGCGGGTGCTGAGCCCATGCCACGAGTGCCCGCCACGGAGCTAATTACGGCGATATGGGCCTTATGTTTTGTGTCGTACTTAGCCTCTCGCTTCACGAAGTTGAGGAAGTGGCCCACGATACGTACCATACCCAGCGAGTTGGTCATCACCGTGTCGCACTCTATCTGCTCGTCGAGCGTAGGGTTCTGCTTGCCGATGCCAGAGGCGTAGAGCAGCAAGTCGGGGGCTCCCACCTCAGCAATAAGTTCGTCAAGGGCCTTGGTGGCATCCTCGCTGCGCACATCCATACTCACAGCCTTAATCTGCTCTGAGCCATACTCCGCCACAAGCTCCTCGAGGCGCTCCATGCGACGGCCAGCAACACCCAACATAACACCACGCTGGGCTAAATGACGAGCTACCTCGAGCCCAATGCCCGAGGTAGCCCCTATAATTATTGCACGATAGTGTGACATCGTTAGTCAAGGATTGCGTCGAGCCTCTCGTAGATGCTCTTGCGAAGCTCACGTAGCTCGTTGATACGGCTGCGGTTCTTGCGCATAACAAAGCGGCACGAGCCCACAAACTTGTGGAACAGACGCATATAGTTCCACGCAAGGATAAACATCACGGGGAAGGCTAAGAAGTAGCCAAAGGCCCACCAGAAGCCCGCAAAAATCCATAGCAATACCACTGGGATGATAAGGCATATAGGCACCGAGACGAACACGCTTACGCCAATATTGAACGAGCTGATGAACATATGGTCCTTGATGAGCTTGTTGATGAAGATCTTAGGGATGATAAACATCAAGCACGTAGGGATAATCGAGATGATGAATAGTGGCAATAGGATGAGTAGCCCAAGACCACGCAACATAGCCGCCTCAGCACCAGGATTACGTCTAAAGAGCCAGTCACGTATGCCGAGCTGCTTCATTCCCAAGGCATACTCCTTGGTATCCTCGTAGACGCGCTCCATCTCCTCGGGGCGCTCCTCCGTAGCACGCTGCATATTATCGACAAACTGCTGGTCGGAGAGCAGGCGTGAAGGTAGATAGTTGGGCTTAAAGCCGTGCTTAATAGCATACAGACGACCATACTCCGTCTCACGCAAGTAGTCTATCTGGTCGTAGTGCTCAAGGTCGCTCACGTGGAGCATCAGCGCCTGAATCTTGCTGCGAATAAGCTCATTGACCTCGACCATCACCTCACGAGGTGACTCCTTGTAGCGCTCGTAGTATGGCTTGAGCGACACGGGGCGGTCGAACTTGATAAGCATATCGGTGCGAGCGTGGAAGTAGTTCGAGTAGTGGTTGCACGATGGTAGTATCATCACATCCTGCTCGAAGTTCATCTTCTCGGCAGCCTCAAAAGCGATACGCAAATATCCGAGTTTGAACGTACCCAGCCAACGCTTATCCTGGTGGTCGGCCTCGGGGTATAGCATCAGGGTCTCACCATCGGTAAGCGCCTGACCTGCAGCGTCCATCGTCGAGCGATTCTTGTTGATCGCCGAGAAGCCCTCGTGACTCATACGGTAGGCTGGGAGAAGGCCCATAGCACGCAGTGCTTTGTTGAATATCGGATTTTTGAAGACATTAGCACGAGCAATGAAGTTCATGCGACGGTCTGTAAGTTGCAGGCATACGCATAGTGGGTCGTTAAGACAGTTTTGGTGGTTAGACACCACAACACAGGGTGTACCATCAACAGGCACATTCTCAAGACCTATGATATGCTCTTTGCGGAAATAGAGGCCCGAATTGACATACTGCAAGTAGAGGCGAAACGCCTTCAAAAGGAAGGAGTGATCTCTGGGTGTTCGTTTTTTAGTCATAGAATTATTCGCATTTTCCGCCCAAAGATAGTAATTTATTCTATAACTCCACAAAAAATTTGAACCTTTTTGAATATTGTAGGGTTAATGTACGTAAATTCAACTACTTACATATAGTAAGTATAAATGCGTATTTGGATTATATATCCACAATATTGCATACCCGTATGGATGCTATTGAAAAAATCGTTACCTTTGCACAAAGCTCAAAGATGATGACACGACGACGTTACATATTTTTCGACATAGATGGTACGCTCAAGGCGGGAGGCTACGACAATGCATATATCCCCGAGTCTACGCAACAGGCCATTGAGCTACTGCGTCGCAAGGGACACTTCTTGGCCATTGCCACAGGACGTTCCGAGGCCATGGCACGTGAATACCTTGAGCAGCTGGGCTTTGAGAATATGGTGAGTGATGGAGGCTATGGCATTACCATCGACGGCAAGCTACTTGGCATCGAGCCTCTTGATAGAGAGCTTATAATCAGGCTTATAGATGAGTGTCGTGAGCATAATATGCCCTGGGCGTTGCAGCTCGACAACTCGGATACTCGCACCGCACCCGATGGCCGCTTCGAGGAGTTCACACGTGATATCTATATGAAGACACGCATCGACCCCTCTCTCGACCCGCGTGCCTGTGACACACTATATAAGGCATATGTGGCGTGTCGTGAGCCAGATGAGCAGCGTTTGCAGACTCTTCGTGAGCTGCCGTGGTGTCGTTTTTTGCCCGAGTATATCTTTATTGAGCCGGCCGACAAGGCTCGTGGCGTGCGTTATGTCCTCGACCACTATGGCGCTCGATATGAGGATGCGATTGTCTTTGGCGATGGTATCAACGACCTCTCGATGTTTGTCGATGTGTGGACAAAGGTGGCAATGGGCAACGCTTGTGAGGAGCTTAAGCAGCGTGCCGACTACATCACGACAGATGTCGATAAGGATGGAATATGGAATGCCTGTAAAGCATTGGGGCTTTTTTAGCCAAAAGGAGGTTGAATAAAAAGTGTATTTTGTCGTTACGCTCGCCCTCAAAATCCTCATTTACTTTAAGTAAATTATAGGGTATTTTCACCCATTTTCTAAGATTTGCAAATGATATGCAAAACATTGTGTTTTAGCGTATTTGGCAAATTTTCTTTTCTTGTGATTTGCATAATTTGCCGATAATATCTACTTTTGTATGCAAATAGTATGTACAAGGATTTGCATACACAGAAGTAAATAACCTAAAAAACGGCAGATTATGTTCAAGTATTCAAAGGACGGTATCTCAGTACTCTCGGTGTTGGATGCCCGTCGAGCTAAGAAGAGCGGATTGTTTCCTGTGAAGATACAGGTCATCTACAACCGCAAGCAGAAATACTACTCTACGGGGCAAGAACTCTCCAAGGAGGATTGGGCGAACCTGGCCGAGAGCAAGAGTCGCCGATTGTCGGAGATTCGTTCAAG
>JAFQTX010000014.1 GCA_017408825.1 Alistipes sp. | reverse complement strand
CTATGGCTATGACAACCCTGTCGAAAAGGCGCAGTACCTCCTCGACTATCGCTTCGTGGCCTCGGGTGAAGGGGTCGAACGAACCCGGGAATATGGCTACTCGTAGCTTATCCATAAATATATTTTTTACAAAGATACGAAAAAGTTATGACTTATCATCACGTGAGGCCTACTTTAGCGCAAAACGCTCATGGAGTAGATGCGTCATTATGACGCCAAAGATACGAAAAAGTTGTGATTTATCATCACGTGAGGCCAACTTTGATATATAAGATGTTGTAATAGGAGCGTCATTATGACGCCAAAGATACAAAAAAGTTGTGACTTTTCATCACGTCTGACCTACTTTGATGTATATGGATGTTGTAGTAGGAGCGTCATTATGACGCCAAGGATAAGTAAAAAAACTTGAAAACTAAATTTTATGCCACAAAACAGAGCCTTTCCGCTGCCATTTCTATATTTCTCTATCTCTTTCGCTTATCTCTGCGGCGCTTACTCTTATTCTCAAACTCTACGTACTCCGTGTACACAATCTTTGTATTTGGGTTTGACGACCACACATCTTGGTGTATGGCCTTAGTGCCAAAGCGCAAGAATAGAAACTTGCGAGGCACACGATGTACCACTTGGTAGATTGTGTCGCAGTGACGTAGGTCGTAGTGTAAGGAGTCGTGGTCGATGCGTCCTCTTAGTGATGTGTGACCATCGTCCGTGCTGAATACCCATATGGTATCACGTATCGTGTCACGCAGTATGACGCTGTCACGCAGTGCAATGCTACGATGCTGCTCGCCCTCGGCGATACTCTTCGCATAGCTCTCGGCACGACGTAGACGAATACCCAGCGAGCGTATCTCCTGCGCATCACGCTTTCGCTCGCGGCGTAGTTCGTCGATGCGTAGTTCGAGTACAGCAACAGATGCGGCACTCTCCTCGGAGCGTGTCTTGTAGAGTGTTACCTCGCCGAGAAGTGCTCTCTGGTTGCGCTCCAAGCGCTGTTGCTCCGAGCGTGTACGGTGTAGCAATATGCCTAAGATAGTCGCTGTGACGGTGGCTATCAATGCTACCGTAAAAAGGATCTTTTTCATACGATAAAGTTTTTAAGATGTAGTAGACTATATCGGCAAAAATAGCCCTTTGGCGAGGCTGAATTTTCTAATAATTGTAGAAAAAGCGGTGTTATGGGTAATTAATTTTGAAAACAGGGTAGTAGTTCTCAAAAAATTGCTATCTTTGCATAATGTATATATCCTACGAAGATAACGTTGTAACATATCTAAATAACCAATAAAATACAAACAACCAACTATGGCTACTAATTTTTCAGGTAAAACTCGTCTCGAGAGTGACCTTATCGGTGAGATGCAGGTGCCCGTTGAGGCTCTTTATGGTGTGCAGACACTGCGCGGTATTGAGAACTTCCCTATCAGCCGTTTCCACCTCTCTGACTACCCATTGTTTATCAATGGCTTGGCAATCACTAAGCTCGCAGCCGCTGAGGCTAACCACCAGCTCGGCCTCTTGACCGACGAGCAGTTCGACGGTATCTCAAAGGCTTGTCTTGAGATTATGCAGGGCCAGCACCACGACCAGTTCCCTTGCGATATGATCCAGGGTGGTGCAGGTACTACAACAAATATGAATGCTAACGAGGTTATCGCTAACCGTGCACTCCAGATTATGGGCCACGAGGCTGGTGAGTATCAGTACTGCTCGCCTAACGACCACGTGAACTGCTCACAGTCTACCAACGACGCCTATCCTTGTGGTATCCACCTCGGTTTGTACGCAACACACCAGATCTATATGAAGCACTTCAACGCCCTCATCGAGTCGTTCGAGAAGAAGGCTAAGGAGTTTGCTCACATCCTTAAGATGGGCCGTACTCAGCTTGAGGACGCTGTGCCTATGACCCTTGGTCAGACATTTGGCGCTTTTGCTCAGATACTTAAGGAGGAGCGCAAGAACCTTGAGTTCGCTGCTGAGGAGTTCCTCACAGTGAATATGGGTGCTACGGCTATCGGTACAGGTATCTGCTCTGAGCCAGGCTACTCTGAGAAGTGTATCGCTGCTTTGCGCCAGATCACAGGCTGGGATATCAAGCTTGCTGAGGACCTCGTAGCTGCTACCTCTGACACCACTTGTATGGTAGGCTACTCATCGGCTATGCGCCGTGTAGCTGTTAAGCTCAACAAGATCTGTAACGACCTTCGTCTCTTGGCTTCAGGTCCTCGTTGCGGTCTCCACGAGTTTGACCTTCCAGCACGTCAGCCAGGCTCTTCAATCATGCCAGGTAAGGTTAATCCTGTTATCCCTGAGGTGATGAACCAGATATGCTACAAGGTTATCGGTAACGACGCTTGCGTGGCTATGTGCGCTCAGGAGGCTCAGATGGAGCTTAATGCTATGGAGCCTACAATGGCACAGTGCTGCTTCGAGTCTGCTGAGATCATGATGAACGGCTTCGATACATTGCGTGTAAACTGCGTTGATGGCATCAAGGCTAACGAGGAGCAGTGCCGCAAGTATGTTCAGGATAGCTTCGGTATCGTAACAGCTCTTAACCCAATTATCGGCTATAAGAACTCTACAAAGATTGCTAAGAAGGCTATGGCTACTGGTGGTCGTGTTTACGACATCGTTCTCGAGGACGGTATTCTCACTAAGGAGGAGCTTGATACTATTCTCTCACCTGAGAATATGATTAAGCCAGTGAAGCTTGATATTAAGCCTCGCCGTTAATTTTCGATTTTATTGGGCATCTTTAGCCATCCCTAAAAGTAGACTACCGCAGGCTGTACGTTTGAGTACTATCCTGCGGTAGTCTCTTTTGCGATAGGCTAAACCAGCTCCACTAAAATCAAAAATCTTTTCGATTATAAGGCCGCATCTGCGGCCTCTCAATCATTGCCCCGAATGGGAAATACGCTCAGTATGTCTCATCCGGGGCAATCTCTTCATCGAGGCCACATCTACGACCTTCTAATCAAAAATTTTTTAGGACTATTAGGACCATTAAGACCATTAAGACCATTACGAGGTCGGGTATCAGCGTTGTCCACATCAACCCTTACAAAAAAAAGGCGAGCAACAGGCTCGCCTTACTATTGTGTGTCACGCTATTAGAACATCTCGATAAGCTCGTCGTTCGAGTAGGCGTCTGCGCCGTAGCACGTTTTGAGATATGCCAAGCCGCCGATGTAGTCCTCCTCGGTAAATGAGTCGGTAGCCTCCTTAGCAACAACAACGTCGTAGCCGAGTGAGAAGGCATCTGCCGAGGTGTGGCGTACGCACATATGAGCATGCAGGCCTGTCATAACCACGGTCTTAACGCCGAGCTCCTTGAGCAGAATGTCGAGGTCGGTCTGGAAGAAACCGCTATAACGGCGCTTTGGCACAACATAGTCGCACTCCGAGAGGTTAAGCTCGGGGATTACCTCTGCGCCAGGTGTGCCAGCAATAGCGTGGTCGCCCCAGATAGTAAGCTCTCGATCGATACCCTTACGATGAGCATCATTGCAGAAGATGACAGGCACTCCTGCCTTGCGGGCAGCATCAAGCAGACGTGCTGTTGCGGGAACGATGGCCTTGCCACGCTCGCATGTCAGAGCACCATAGACAAAGTCGTTGAGCATATCAACAACCAAGATTGCAGGTTTGTTTAGCTTTCCCATAGTAGTTAAAGTATAAGGTTTGTGTGTTTAATTTTGGATTTGGTTAAACTAATTCAAAGTTATAAACTTTTTTTTATAAAAGCAATAGCTGTGGCATAAATTGTATCTTTTGGCGAAATGTTGTTGCCTATGTATAATTTTTGCTTATCGAGATATAAAAATTTCCGATTTGAACGTAATATTTTTTGTATTACTTTTGTGGGCGAAATAATTAAACAAAACGACTAAAAAGATATTATATGAATACCAATGCTTATGCTCTTCGTAGTGTGGGTTCTATCGTAAACGAGAACTTTGCTACCACTCGTATATTCAAAAATTTTGGCATAGATTTTTGCTGTGGCGGAACAGCCTCTCTCGCCGATGCCTGTCGAATGGCGGGTGTAGATATTGAGCGAGTTGTTGAGGCTTTAGAGGACTATACCGATCAGAGTGCCGAGTCTATCCCGTTCGATAGCTGGCCAACGGATCTTCTTATCGACTATGTGCTTAAGATTCACCATCGTGGCATACGTGCTAAGGGGCCCCAGCTACTTGCCGACATTGAGCGTGTGGAGCGTGCCCACGGCGAGCGTCACCCCGAGCTACGCAAACTTGTGACACTCTTTGCCGACTCGTTGGAGGATCTTGAGAACCATCTGCAAAAGGAGGAGCAAGTGCTCTTCCCATACTGCTACCGACTATTCGAGGCGCAGCAGCAGGGTCAAAGATGTGAGCCGATGCACTGTGGCACAGTGGCAAACCCTATACGAGTGATGTTGCGTGAGCATAGCGACGAGGGAACTCGCTACAAATATATTCGCACATTGATGAATAACTTTGAAGTTCCTGAGGATGCTTGCCCCACGTACAGGCTGATGTTGCAGGACCTTGAGGCATTTATGGACGGGCTATTTGAGCATATACACATTGAGAATAACATCCTCTTTCCACGCTTTATTACGCTCGAAGGAGCGGGTGCATAACAAAACGGAGGTGACTAATTAACTTTTTAGTCACCTCCGTTTTGTTATAAGGTTGAATAAAAAGATGTAGTTTTAGGCCTGCGAAGCCCGAAAAAGCGGAGTTTACTAAGCGTAAATGAGCATTTTGAGGGCGAGCTTAACGACAAAATACACTTTTTATTCAGCCTCTTTTATCCATTGACTATCGAGTCATAATCTCTCATCAGCTGCTCTTTAAGATCGCCGATTGATGAGAAGCGTTTCTCATCACGAAGTTTCTCCACTAATCGCACACATAGCCTACGACCGTAGAGGTCGCCACTGTATCCTATGACGTGAGTCTCGAGAAGTAGCTCCTTGCCACCTACCGAGGGGCGTATGCCCACGTTCGACATTGCTCTATACTCCACACCATCGATCATAACCGTAGAACGATATACGCCACGCTCCACATCGTAGCCCTCGAGCGACATATTCGCCGTAGGGAAACCAAGCGCTCGACCTATCTTCTTGCCGTGTATTACCTCTGCCTCGATATCAATCATCTTGCCGTTACTTAATTTCTCGTGTTAATCGGCGCACAACACCATACTCCGAGAAGAACTCTCGAGCTATCACACGCACGATAGTATATAGAGGTATTGCCAGCAGCATACCAAGCACGCCACCGATATGTCCCGAGATAAGTATGACGATAAATATCTCAAGAGGGTGGGCATTGACACGCTCAGAGTAGAGCGTAGGCTGGATGATAAAGTCGTCGATAATCTTTACCACCATGATAGTGCCTCCTATGACAATTAGCGTGTAACCGATATTGCCGTCGATAGGTGTAATAACACCCATGATCATCGCCACGGCGCATCCCATAACAGGTCCAGCGTAGGGTATAAGGTTCATAACGCCCATAATGAGTCCTGTGAGCAGGGCGTTGCCAAACTTCATGCCGAAGAGCATCATAGCCGCCGAGATAACAATCATAAGCATCGTGCTCTCGACCATCAGGCCTCCGAAGTAGCGCCTAAGCAACGAGGTGATAGAGTCTAACGCCTTGTAGATGTTGTCACGAATATCCTCCGAGAAGAACATAGCGACAATCTTACGGAATAGTCCCTCGTCACGTAGGAAGAAGAAGCTGATAAACGTTACGGAGAACATACCGACAGCCACCGAGGCCAGTGATGAGGCTACGTTGGAGAATGTCGCAAGCACATCCTTGTTGAACACCTCCGTAAAGATGCGCTCGAGGAGCTTCACTATGTCGAGTACTGGCTTGTTGAAGGATTGGTTTATCGAGTTCTCAAACTCGGTGAGAGGCTCTCGTAGAGACTCCGCCAGTCCTCTCCAATCGAGGGCCAGAAGCTCGTCCACCTTGCCTACGACAAGTGGTATGAAGATGATGCCTAAGCCACCGATGATAATCCACATAATCATCAGCGTGATGCTTGCTGCCACGCTACGTGATATGCACCACCCTCCAATGTGTATCTTCGATAGGCGGTTCACCAGTGGTCGGCCAACGATAGCCAAGATTGCAGCAAGGAGAATGTATACTACCACGCTTGATAGATACCACACTACGGCAAGCACCATAGCTATGATGGCGATAGTCACAAAACCCTTCAATGCTTTACTTAGCTCCATATTTGATCCTTAGGTTTAGTGTTAGGCTTGGCGCTTAAGACGGGCGATAGGTGTCTGCGAGCCGATTACAGGGTCGCCAATCTCGACAAAGAGCTCAGAGTCCTTTGGAATGAGAATATCGACACGCGAGCCGAACTTGATAAATCCCATAACGCTATTCTGCTCAACGTCGTGGCCAGGCTTCATATACGATACGATGCGGCGAGCCACAAAGCCTGCAATCTGGCGAATGAGCACCTGACGATTATCCTTAAGGCGGATAACTGTTGTGGTACGCTCGTTCTCGGTTGATGACTTAGGGTGCCAAGCGACGAGGAAGCGGCCGTGGTGGTGCTTGAAATACTCAACCTTACCGCCTACGGGTAGCCAGTTCATATGCACGTTGGTTACCGACATAAATATCGAGATCTGCATCATCTCACCTTTGATATACTCGTCGTCGGTGACAACCTCAGTTACTACCACACGGCCATCGCAAGGCGAGAATATCAGCTCCGAGTCGTGAATCTGCACTCGACGAGGCTCGCGGAAGAAGGCGGCCACGAAGAACCAGAAAATAAAGAGGAAGCCCGCCATAAACCACATAAGAGCGGGATTAGGCGCATCTACAAGGTAGTAGACAAGTCCCCATATCGACAGGCAAACGAGTCCTGTGATGATGATTATCCAGTAACCCTCTTTGTTAATCTTCATAAGTGTATAGATTTAGTAGTTTGTGTTTAGCTTATAAAAAAGAGCACGAAGATAAATGCAAATGGTGCTGAGACGAGCAGTGCGTCAAATCTGTCGAGCACACCGCCGTGACCAGGCATTATATTTCCTGAGTCCTTGACACCTGCCTCTCGCTTAAACATCGACTCCACAAGGTCGCCGAGCACTCCGGTGATAGCGATGATGACTGCAAGACAGATCCATATCTCGTATCGGCCATCAAGGAAGTATGCGCCGAGTGCACCCACGCCGATAGCTCCGAGGATACCACCGAAAAATCCCTCCCACGACTTCTTGGGCGATATGCGCTCACACAAGCGGTGCTTACCCATCGTCACGCCCACAAGGTAGGCAAATACGTCATTGGCCCAGACGATGAAGAGGTAGAATAGGAAGTACCAAGGCTGCCACTCATTTCCTGCCAATAGCAAAGGGATATACATCATTAGTGACAATGGTATCGTAATGTACAACACACCGAGAATGGTCGTGGCGATATTGCGCAGAGGTGTCTCCGAGACCCTAAATAACTCGATAATAAGGCAAAGAGGTGTGCTTGCTGCGATGAAGACAACCGTTGCAGAGAGTAATATCTCAAGGCCTTCAAAGTTATTGTTGTGGATTCCGATGGCTGGTAGTGCAAATGCGTTAAAGAGTACGATGCCCGTAGCTATGCCGGTGACAAACTGAGGCTTAGAACCGTTGTGACGGGCCATTTTGTAGAACTCCACAAGGCCGATAACCATAATGGCGAATAGTAGCAGGGCATAGGTGTATATGCTCAGCGATGCGCCTGCAACGATGGCAAGTAGCACTGCGCCACTGGCGGTGCGAACTAAGAAATTTTTCAGTTTATCACTCATACTCCCTTCGATTTATTACTCCGTTTTGTCGCTTTCGTTTTCGGGTTTTGCGGGCTCTACGATGTAGGTTATATCGCCCTCGTTGGTCGATAACACCTCGCTCTCGACCTCTTCGGCCTTCTGCTCTTGGTTTGCGCTCTCCTCCTCAGTGCTGTTTAGCTCTTTCTCGATCTGCTGAGCGCTCTTGCCGAGGATTGCCTCCACATCCTCCGAGAAGATCGTCTCCTTGTCGAGAAGTAGGTCGGCCAGACGCTCGATATTCTCACGCTCCTCGGTGATGATACGACGTGTAAGCTCTACGGCCTCCTCGACGATGCGTCGTACCTCCTCGTCGATGGTCACAGCAGTCTGCTCTGAGAATGGCTTAGTAAACATATCACGCTGGCCCGTAGCGTCGTAGAAGCTGATGTTACCCACCTTAGGGCTCATACCGTAGTATGCCACCATAGCATAAGCGGTCTTTGTCGTGCGCTCCAGGTCGTTGATAGCTCCTGTGCTGGTGATGTCGAGCAGCAGCTGCTCGGCGATACGTCCTCCGAGCAAGCCTGCGAGTTTATGCATAAAGTGCTCCACGTTGTGGTTTACACGCTCCTCGGGCAAGTACCACGTAGCACCCAGCGAACGACCACGGGGTATGATCGTAATCTTGAGCACAGGATCGCAGTTTTTGAGCCTCCACATAACTGTGGCGTGTCCCGCCTCGTGGATAGCTGTGGCACGACGCTCCTTAGCTGTCATCGGCATATTGCGACGCTCAAGACCACCTACGATACGATCAATAGCGGCGAGGAAGTCCTCCTGAGTTACGCAATCCTTATCGTTACGTGCAGCGATGAGTGCTGCCTCGTTACATACGTTTGCAATGTCGGCACCGGCAAATCCTGGGGTCTGCTTTGCGAGGAACTCTCGGTCGAGCTTTTTGTCGAGCTTCAGGCGCTTGAGATGCACGTCGAAGATCTCCTTACGCTCCTTGACGTCGGGTAGTCCCACCTCGATCTGGCGGTCGAAGCGGCCAGCACGCATAAGTGCCTTGTCGAGGATATCAACACGGTTTGTTGCGGCAAGCACGATAACGCCAGTATTGGTCTGGAAGCCATCCATCTCGGTGAGCAGCTGGTTGAGTGTGTTCTCACGCTCGTCGTTGCCCGAGAAGCCAGAGTTCTTACCACGAGCACGACCAATAGCGTCGATCTCGTCGATAAAGACGATGCAGGGAGCTACCTTCTTGGCCTGCTCGAAGAGGTCACGAACACGTGAGGCACCAACGCCCACAAACATCTCTACGAAATCAGAACCCGAGATCGAGAGGAATGGTACGTTGGCCTCGCCAGCGACAGCCTTGGCAAGCAGTGTCTTACCAGTTCCTGGAGGGCCTGCAAGCAGTGCACCCTTAGGTATCTTAGCTCCCAATGCCTTATACTTATCTGCCTTCTTGAGGAAGTCCACAATCTCCATAATCTCGACCTTGGCCTCCTCCAAGCCGGCAACATCCTTGAATGTCACCTTCTCCTTGTTGTTCTTGTCGGCCATCTGTGCACGTGCCTTGCCTACGTTCATAAGGCCACCACCACCGGCACCGCCACCAGCACCACGCATCATACTACGCATAATGAAGAACCATACGAGGATGATGAGTATCCATGGTAAAAACTCGATGAGGTACTCACCCCAGCCCTTCTCCGAGCGCAGATACTTGATCTTGACCTTCTCGGCCTCGATGCCATTCTCTGCGGCACGTGCCTCGGCACGCTCAATCTGCTCACGGAAGTCCTGAACATCACCGCCGGTGTTAAACTGGATGTGTGCTCCTGTTGTGGGCATACCCTTGAAGCGCTCATCCTTAGCCAAAGAGTCTACCATAGCCTTGGTGAGGTATACGTTGGCATTCTCACGGTCACGCACCTCGATGCGCTCCACGCAACCATTCTCCACAAGACCGTTAATCATATCCCAGTCGCCCTCGAGTGGACGACCCTCCGTCTCGCCAAATAGCGAGGCGCTAATTATTCCTACAGCCACCAATGCCCAGAACCACATAAAGCTAAAGCGTGGTCCACGTGGTGTGCTGGCTCTGTTCTCTGCCATAAATTCTTAAATTAACTCACAAAATCATATTCACAACTCTCTCTTCGAGCTCTTAATTGCCGAACTCGTAGCGTTTCATAGGTGCATCTGCCCATAGCTCCTCAAGACGGTAGTAGTCGCGAAGATCGGTCTGGAAGATGTGTACGATGACATCTGAGTAGTCCATCGCAATCCAGAATGAGTTCTGACGACCCTCCACTCGCATAGGCCACTCGTGCATAACCTCGAATACCTTCTCCTCGATACTCTGCGAGATGGCATCTACCTGGGTTGTTGAGTCGGCGTGACACACTACAAAATGCGAGCAAATCGCACCATCAAAACCCGAAAGATCGAGCGAGACGATGCCCTGTCCCTTCTTGTCGTCAATTGCCTCTACTATCGCATTAATAAGCTTCTCCAAATTCTCCATAATAATCGTTTTCTAATCAGTTGTTTAGTGGCTACGCTTTGAACGCACTCTCGTGTGCGCATATTGCGTATGCAAATATAATCTTGGCAAAGATAGGAAAAATATGTCAAATTTCCAACCTGTTGCACTAAGTTGTAGCCACAATTTGCGAGCTAATGACCTAAAAGGAGAGCGAGCAGACCTCGCAATGGCCTGCTCGCTTGTAGGAATATAGTCTTTTTTCTCGATTTAGACCTTCTCTTGATTGACGCATTTTAGGATGGTTTTGCGCAGTGCTTCTACTATCGACTGCTTCACATAGGTGCGGCTTACGGCCAGCGCTACACGACGTGATGTGGCACCCTTGGCAATGCTCTTTACACGGTTGCGACGTGACTGTGGAATGAACTCTAAGGCCATCTCTGGAATGATAGTCATACACGATGTGCAATCGACCATTCGCATCAGCGTGTCGAGCGATCCAGACTCGAAGTAGAAGTGCGATGGTATCTCGTGTGCAGCCTGGCATAGCTCAAAGATTTGGTCACGCATACAATTGCCTCGGCTAAGGAGTATAAGATCCTTGAAATCAATATCTTCGATGCGAATGTTCGAACGCTCGAAGAGTGGGTGCGAGGGCGATAAATAGGCGTAGAAATGGTCGCTGAATAGGTCGTGTTCGGTGATGCCCTCACCGCAGGTTCCCGAGGCCACCAACGCAGCATCTATACGGTCGTGTTTCAGGGCCTCGATAATGTCGGCCGTAACCATTTCGTGGATCTCGAGCTCCACCTTTGGATACTCCTTGATGAAGGTAGGTATGAACTTATGCAGAAGATAGGGTGCGATGGTTGGGATAACACCCAGACGCATACGTCCTGCGCACTCGCCACGAAGCTCGGCAACAGACTCACGAATATAGTTATATGAGCGCAATGTCTCACGAGCATTTTCAAGTACGATCTCTCCTACGGCTGTTGGGATGATTGGTTTCTTGGTGCGGTCGAGAAGTACTGCGCCAAGCTCCTCTTCAAGGGCCTTAATCTGCATCGAGAGTGATGGTTGGGTGACAAAGCAGTGTTCGGCAGCAAGCGAGAAACTGCCACAATTTGCCACAGCCATAAGGTATTCGAGCTGAATAATTGTCATGGTTAATAGTTGTTTTGGTTATAAGATAGTGTGTCAATGGCACTACAAAGTTATAAAAAAAAATTATATAACAACTCTTTTTATAGCAATCTCACTAAATTTTTGCTATTTTTGTCGCTTGCGAGCGTATAATATTGTATGGCTCGCTGAAACAATGAAAAATTTTGACTCTATGAAAAAGATAATTCTTACTGGTGACCGCCCAACGGGCAAACTTCATTTGGGACATTTCGTAGGCTCGCTGAGCAACCGTGTCGAGTTGCAGAACTCGGGCGAGTACGATGATATTTATATTATGATTGCTGATGCTCAGGCTCTTACCGACAATGCCGACAACCCAGATAAGGTGCGTGAGAATATTATCGAGGTGGCGCTCGACTATCTCTCGTGTGGCATTGATCCCGAGAAATCAACGATATTCATCCAGTCGTACGTCTCGGAGCTTACTGAGTTGGCGTTCTACTATATGAACCTTGTCACCGTGCAGCGCTTGCAGCGTAACCCTACGGTAAAGGCCGAAATTCAGTTGCGTGGCTTTGCCGAGAATGGCGAGGCCGAGGATAACCTCCAGCGCAAGGGCACACCCGTGGGCTTCTTCACATATCCTATCTCGCAGGCTTCGGACATTACTGCCTTCCGTGCTACTACCGTCCCCGTGGGCGCCGACCAGGAGCCTATGTTGGAGCAGACACGTGAGATAGTGCATAAGTTCAACGCAACATATGGTCCTACGCTCGTTGAGCCAGAGATTATGCTGCCTAAGAACTCGGCGTGTATGCGTCTGCCAGGAACTGACGGCAAGGCGAAGATGTCGAAGTCGTTGGGCAACTGTATCTACCTCTCTGACTCGGCTGCCGATGTGAAGAAGAAGGTTATGAGTATGTATACCGACCCTGACCACCTCCGTATTGAGGATCCAGGTAAGGTTGAGGGCAACTGCGTATTCACCTACCTCGATGCCTTCTCACGTCCCGAGCACTTTGCTAAGTACTGCCCCGACTATGAAAATCTCGAGGCTATGAAGGAGCACTACCGTCGTGGTGGTCTCGGCGATGTTAAGTGCAAGAAGCTACTTATTGCCGTACTTGAGGAGTTGTTAGCGCCAATCCGTGAGCGTCGTAGCTACTACGAGCAGCATATCGAGGATGTGTACGAGATATTGAAGCGTGGCTCTGACCGTGCTCGTGCAACGGCGGCTGCAACACTTGAGGATGTGCGTCGTGCTATGCGTATCAACTACTTCGAGGATAGCGAGCTCATCGCACGTCAGGCCGAGCAGTTTAGAAAGTAGTCCGTAGAGGCTATACCCTAACATAGTATGATAAAACTCGAACAAAATATTAAGGATCGTATCTACGAAGGCTTCCAAAGCCTGACACATCGCTTGTCGAACTCGCAGGTGATGGCAATATTGGCTATCATCGTTGGTCTGTTGGCAGGTGTTGGCGCCTTCGTGTTCAATACGTTGTTGCACGCCATCACACAGTTACTTACGTCGTGGACTCCCGACGACCAAGCTCAATGGCTCTACTTGGTCTACCCGGGTATCGGTATTATCCTCGCTACGCTGTTTGTAAAGTATATCGTCAAGGATGGTATCTCGGAGGGTGTCACACGTGTGCTTTATGCGATGTCGCGTGGTGGCTCACGTATCAAGGGGCATAATACCTGGACCTCGATTGTGGGTGGTGCTACGACTATCGGTTTTGGTGGTTCGGTAGGCCCTGAGGCCCCTATTGTGCTCACGGGTGCTGCCATAGGCTCGAATGTCGGTAAGCTGGCACGCCTGAACTACAAAAATATCACACTGCTGCTATGCTGCGGTGCGGGTGCTGCGGTGGCGGCAATCTTCAAAGCCCCAATCACGGGTGTGGTATTCGTGCTCGAGATTTTGATGCTCGACATCACGTCGAAGTCGATCATCCCGCTGCTTATGGCCTCGATGACGGCGACTATCACCTCGCTGGTGTTGCACGGCTTCTCGCCAATTATCGCCGTGTCGCTCTCGGCCGATGATATGTTCAAGGTAGCTCAAGTACCTCTGTTTGTGCTGTTAGGCTGTTTCTGCGGTGTGATGGCATACTACTTCACGTCGGTAAACTCTAAGGTCGGTGGCTTCTATAACTCGATCAAGGAGCAGTGGAAAAAGTGGCTCTATGCCGGTATCTCGCTTGGTGTGTTGATATTCCTCTTTCCACCGCTCTATGGTGAGGGTCACGACAGCTTTGGCTCGTTGATGTCGGGTGGCACGTCGGAGTTGTTCAACAACTCGATATTCTACTCGTTCAGCGATGCCGACTGGTTTATTATCATCTACCTTATCGCCATTATGCTGTTTAAGGTTGTGGCTATGGCTACGACAAATGCGGCAGGTGGTGTGGGTGGTACGTTTGCTCCATCGCTGTTCGTGGGCGCCTTTGCTGGTGCTACCATAGCGGTTGTCTGTCGCTCGGTATTTGGCTGGGATGTCTCGATTACGTCGTTTACGCTGGCCGGTATGGCGGGTGTTATGTCGGGTGTGATGAAGGCGCCGCTTACGGCAATCTTCCTTATCGCCGAGCTGTCAAGTGGTTATGGCCTGTTTATTCCGCTGATGATCGTGTCGTGTGTGTCGTTTGCCGTAAACTACGGCCTTGATCGTGATTCGATATACACAAAGCAGCTGCGTATGCGTGGCGAGCTACTTACCCACGATAAAGACTCGTCGGCATTCGTATTCTTGCGCTTGGATCAGCTTATGGAGACCGACTTTATCCGCATCCGTGAGTCGCTGACGCTGGGAGATATTGTGAATATCATCTCGAGTGCTCGTCGTAACATCTTCCCCGTTATCGACAACTACGGCAAACTCCTTGGCGTGGTGCAGCTCGACGACCTGCGTCACGATATGTTTAACCGTGATAAGTGGCATACGCCCATCACGGACTATATGATTCAGCCTCCCGACAAGATCCTCGAGCACGAGATGATCCAGAGCATTATGCCTCGCTTCGAGCAGGGTAATACGTGGATGCTCCCGGTGGTTGATAAGCAGAATCACTATCTCGGCTTTATCTCTAAGTCACGCATCCTCAATGCCTACCGAGAGGCACTTGTGAGCGTATCCCAGGCCGACTAATCTCCTTAATCCGCAAGATTAGAGACGAGGAATTTGAAACCAGAGATGAGAGAGATGTTAGATTTCGTTAATCAAAAAAAGTTAATTCAAAAAAAAGAAGATAAAATGGCATTACAATGTGGAATCGTAGGACTTCCAAACGTGGGTAAGTCTACACTGTTTAACTGTTTGTCGAATGCTCGTGCGCAGGCGGCAAACTTTCCGTTCTGTACTATCGAGCCCAACGTGGGCGTGATCACCGTACCCGATGAGCGCCTTACGAAGCTCGTTGAGATTGACAACCCTAAGCGTGTTGTGCCCACAACAATCGAGATTGTGGATATCGCAGGCTTGGTAAAGGGCGCATCTAAGGGCGAGGGCCTCGGTAATAAGTTCCTGGCAAACATCCGTAATACCAACGCTATCATCCATGTGTTGCGCTGCTTCGAAAATGAGAATATCACACACGTGGATGGCACTGTTGATCCAGTACGTGATAAGGGTATCATCGACACCGAGCTACAACTCAAGGACCTCGAGACTATCGAGAACCGTATCGGCAAGTGCCAGAAGCAGGCAACGGCGGGCGATAAGGTGGCTAAGCGTCAGTACGACATCCTGTGTCGCTATAAGGAGGCTCTGGAGCAGGGTCTCTCGGCCCGTACCGTGGAGCTTACCGCCGAGGAGCGCAAAGCGGTGTGGGACTTGAACCTGCTTACCGACAAGCCAGTGTTGTACGTATGTAATGTCGATGAGAGTGCTGCCGTAAAGGGTAATGCTCATACTGAGGCTGTGCGTGAGGCTATTGCCAACGAGAAGGCCGAGATGCTTATTGTGGCAGCGTCGGCCGAGGCAGATATTGCCGAGCTTGAGACCTTTGAGGAGCGTCAGATGTTCCTTCAGGATATGGGTCTCGAGGAGTCGGGCGTAAGTCGTCTGATTAAGGCTGCTTACCGCCTGCTCGACCTCCAGACATTCTTCACTACGGGTGCTGATGAGAGCCGTGCGTGGACCTTCCGTCGTGGTATGAAGGCCCCTGAGACAGCGGGTATCATCCACACCGACTTTGAGCGTGGTTTCATCCGTGCCGAGGTTATCAAGTATGCCGATTACGTAGAGCTCGGCTCGGAACGTGCTTGCCGTGATGTTGGTAAGATTGGTATCGAGGGTAAGGAGTATGTGGTTGAGGATGGCGACATTATGCACTTCCTCTTTAACGTGTAATAGCGTACGATTATGGATAAGTTGTGGAAATATATCATCTGTTCGTCGGCCGTAGTGTTGGCGGCTATGGTGCTCGCTGCGGCCTACACCTCTAAGTCACGTGGCGAGGGTACTATCTCGGTTACAGGTCTTGCCGAGACCGAGTTCACGTCGGATATGGTTGTTATCAACGGCAAGGTGAAGGTAAAGAGTGAGGATGCTGCGGCGGGATATGTCGAGCTCGAGAATAAGAGTAAACTTGTGCGTGAGTTTCTTGTGAGCAAGGGCGTTGCCGAGGAGAGCATCTCGTTTGCTATGCCTTCGGCACGTGAGTCCTTCGAGAATGTGTACGAGGATGGCTCGTATCGTGGCGAGCGCTTTGTGGGCTATACATTCACTCAGTCGTTCAGCATCGAGTCGCTCGATATCGACAAGACCGAGGTGGCAGCTCGTGAGCTCCCCTCGCTTATGGCCGAGGGTGTTATGGTGTCGGTCGATGATCCGTTGTACTACTACACCAAGCTCGAGAGTGTGAAACACGACCTCATTGGCGCTGCGGCGAAGGATGCCCGTGAGCGTGCCGATATTATTGCTACAAACTCTGAAACACGCCTCGGCGAGCTTTCGAACTCACGTGCTGGTGTGTTCCAGATCACCTCGGCAACGGGCAACGAGGAGTTCTCGGCAGGAGGCTCGTTCAACCTATCGTCACGAGTGAAGAAGGCACGTGTTACGGTGCGTGCCGAGTATAAGATTAGAAACAATTAAAATTGAAATATTATGAGAGAAGTAAGAGTAAGATTTGCACCAAGTCCAACAGGTCCGTTGCACATTGGTGGCGTTCGTACGGCACTATATAACTACCTCTTTGCACGTCGTCATGGCGGCAAGATGATTCTTCGTATCGAGGATACCGACTCACAGCGCTTTGTTCCAGGTGCTGAGGAGTATATCATAGAGTCGCTTAAGTGGTGCGGCATCGAGATCGACGAGGGCGTGGGCGTTGGTGGTCCACACGCTCCTTATCGTCAGAGCGAGCGCCGTGAGATATATTTGAAGTATGCTAAGCAGCTTGTCGAGGCTGATTGGGCATACTATGCTTTCGATACCCCCGAGGAGCTTGACGCACTACGTAAGGAGGCTGAGGAGGCTGGCAAGACCTTCGCATATAACTATGAGGTGCGTGAGAAGCTACCTACATCGCTGAGCCTCTCGAAAGAGGAGGTAGAGGCCCGTATTGCACGTGGTGATCAGTGGGTTGTACGTTTCAAGATGCCCGAGAACGAGGTTGTCAAGATGGACGACCTGATCCGTGGCCACGTTGAGGTCAATACCTCTACGTTGGATGATAAGGTGTTGTATAAGTCGGTAGATGCACTCCCTACCTACCACCTCGCAAATATCGTTGATGACCACCTTATGGAGGTGTCGCACGTTATCCGTGGCGAGGAGTGGTTGCCATCATTGCCTCTGCACTACCTGCTCTATCGTGCTTTCGGCTGGACAGATACTCAGCCCGAGTTTGCTCACTTGCCACTATTGCTAAAGCCTACGGGTAGTGGTAAGCTATCGAAGCGTGATGGCGATAAGATGGGTTTCCCCGTATTCCCGCTATTCTGGACATCGCCTACGGGTGAGACCGCACGTGGCTATCGTGAGGATGGCTATCTGGCACAGGCATTTATCAATATGTTGTCGTTGCTCGGCTGGAATCCTGGTACCGAGCAGGAGATTTTCTCTATGCAGGAGCTCATCGACTCATTCTCGCTCGATCGTGTATCTAAGGCGGGTGCTCGCTTCCAGCCCGACAAGGCTAAGTGGTTTAACGCCCAGTATATGCACAACCTCAAGGACGAGGAGCTTGCAGTGTTTATGCAGCCTATCTTGCGTGAGCACGGCATCAAGGTTTCGGACGAGGTTGCTGGCAAGGCTGCAGGCATTATGAAGGAGCGTATGACGCTTACGACCGATATGTGGGATCTCACGTCATTCTTCTTCGTGGCACCTACGGAGTATGAGGAGAAACTCACGAAGAAGCAGTGGAAGGGCGATAACCCAGCTATGCTCAAGGCTTTGCGTGGTGTGCTTGAGGGTATCGAGGACTTCTCAAAGGAGAATACCGAGGTGGTGGTACGTGCTTGGATCGAGGCTGAGGGCTACTCTCTTGGTCAGGTTATGAATACACTGCGTTTGGCGTTGGTAGGTGCTGGTAAGGGTCCAGGTATGTTCGACGTGACTGAGTTTATCGGCAAGGCGGAGTGTATAAAGCGTATCGACGCTCTTATGAATAACGTAACACCCGTAGAGTAATGGAGATTTTACAGCATATTTGGGGCTCTACACCTGAGGGCGAGGGCATCATCCTCTACACAATGCGCAATGCACGTGGCTCGGAGGTGCAGCTATGTAACATCGGTGCTTCGATTGTAAGCGTTAAGTTTGCCGATCGTGATGGTAATATCGACGACGTGGCTCTGGGCTATGCAGAGCCTACGAGCTATATTGGCGATGGTGCTGCGAGTGGTAAGAGCGTAGGACGTGTTGCTGGCCGTATTGCACGTGGCCATATGACGATTGATGGCGTAGAGTATCGCCTTGAGGTGAACAATGGCCCTAACCACCTTCATGGTGGCTCTAAGGGCTTTGCCAACCGCTACTGGGAGGGTCGTGTTGAGACCAATCGTGTGGTATTCAGCTACGTAGCCGAGGATATGGAGCAGGGATACCCTGGCGAGCTTGTTGTTGAGGCTGTCTACGACTTTGATGATGAGGACAACCTCGAGATTACATACCTCGCTAAGTCGAATAAAACAACTGTGGTAAACCTCACTAACCACCTATATTGGAACCTTCATGGCGAGGGCTCGGGCAAGACCATTCTTGATCACGAGCTGCGCCTCGACTGCTCTAAGGTGCTTGAGATGGATACGGTGCAGATTCCTACGGGTAAGCTGCTCGATGTTGCTGGCACACCACTCGACTTCACCTCTTGGCGAAAGTTTGGTGACGAGATTGATGCCGAGTATAATAACATACGCACATATAGAGGCTACGACCACTGCTTTGTGGTCGATGGCTATCGCAAGAACATACTTAAGGAGGTTGGCGAGCTACGCTGTGAGGCCACAGGACGTAAGGTTACGGTGCTGTCGTCACAGCCAGCAGCAGTACTCTATACCGGCAATTGGCTCTCGGGAGGATGTCCTAAGACCAAGTCGGGCAAGTACTACGATGACTACGCTGGTGTGGCTATCGAGTGCCAGGGGTACAGCGATGCTGTGAACCACCCAGACTTCCCATCAATTGTGCTTCATGCCGATGAGCTATACTGCAACAAGATTGTCTTTAAGCTTGGTACATTTTAACCAAAATAATGAAAATGAATAGATTATTTCTAATAATATTTGCCATCTTTGCTCTCTCGTCGTGTGCGAGAGAGAGTGTTGATAGCGGAGTGGCCCCTACGCCTTCGAGCGACAAGATTTATAATTGGAGCGACACCGCAGCACGTGGCCGCCTTCTGGTGCGTGTTGCAGATCTCAACTCACAACTTGCCGTTGAGGGCATTGAGCTAACTGTCGAGTCTCTGTTCCCAAAGGCTACAGGTAGCGAGAGTCTCGACCGCTGGATGTTGGTACATTTCGACGAGGAGCTTGATACTAAGGCTGTTGCCGAGAGTATTGCCGCTCTCGACGAGGTTGAACGTGTGGAGTTTGATGTTAAAGTTAAGCGTATTGTGAGCGAGGCTCAGCCTATGCCCACATCACGTCCCGAGCCTACTCGCTCTGTCGAGATGCCATTTAATGATCCTGAGCTACCATGGCAGTGGCACTACTACAACGATGGCTCGCTTGCAGACTATGCCGATGACCCTAATCAGTGCTTGGCAGGAGCAGATATTAACCTGCTTAATGCCTGGAAGTATACCGCAGGTGATAGGCGTGTTGTTGTGGCAGTGGTGGATGGTGGTATTATGACCGATCATCCCGACCTTAAGGATAATATGTGGGTTAATGAGGCGGAGCAGAATGGCCAGATGGGTATCGACGACGACAGCAACGGCTATGTCGATGATATATATGGCTATAACTTCCTTACGGACTCAGGTAAAATTACCGCAGATGATCACGGTACTCATGTGGCGGGTACTATCTCAGCAGTGAACAACAATGGATATGCCGTATGTGGTATAGCTGGTGGTACAGGTAACAACGATGGTGTTCGTCTTATGTCTATCCAGATTTTTGAGGGCGATGAGAGCTGCTATCAGCATCAGATTGCACGTGGCTTCCATTATGCTGCCGACAATGGTGCTGTGCTTATCAACAACTCGTGGGGCTATGAGCCAGATACCTATATCTCGGACAATGAGTTTGTGAGATATGACTCGGTGCTTAAGGAGGCTATCGACTACTTCCAGAGTAACGCTCGCTTGGAGGGTGTTATGGAGGGTGGCGTGGCAATCTTTGCTGCGGGTAATGAGACCTACCCTCAGCCTTGCTACCCAGGTGCTTATCACGAGTATGTCTGTGTTACGGCTATGTCGTCGGACTATACAGCAGCTTACTACACCAACTATGGCCCTGGATGCAATGTTGTGGCTCCAGGTGGCGATGCTAACTATGGTACGCTATTCTGTGTATCATCAACATCGCTTAACACAACTTATGGCTATGAGTATATGCAGGGTACATCGATGGCTACGCCTCATGTTACGGGTTGTGCAGCCCTTGCACTGTCGTATGCCCTAAAGCAGGGCTATACGCTTACGCCCGACTATCTGCGTACACTTATTCAGACCTCGGTACACGATATAAATCAGTATCAGACAGGTGTAAAGCCTTACTTTGACTATACCACAGGCTCATACCTCAATATGCAGCTTGAGCCTTATGCCAAGAAACTCGGCTCAGGATATATCGATGCACACTTGCTTCTTATGCAGCTCGACTCGACCCCATGCCTATACTTTGAGACAGGAGCTGCTGCACTCCTCTCGTTGGATGAGTACTTTGGTGGAGGCTCTCAGGATCTTACATATCAGGGCTGTGAGGTTTCAGACTCGGTGCGTGATGAGCTCGGTATGCAGGGTAAACCACGTATCGAGAATGGTATGCTCTCGATACAGTGTAACAAGCCTGGCTCAGGCCGTATTAAGGTGTATGCTATCATCGGTGGCCCGACGACTGGTGGCGATATTATGGGCGGTATGGTCGTAGAGCGAGAGTTCGAGTTGGTTGTTCGTGGCGCTAAGGCCGAGAATGGCGGATGGTTGTAACCTCAAAATAGAATAAAGATGAAAAGATACCTATATATATTATTAGGCGCACTGCTATTTGCTGCCTGTGAACCAACTATAACCACTGAGCCTGATGCTGACTTCTGTTTTGGCCCTGTTGAGGTGACTACCACGACGAATAGCGCAACCATTGATATGCTCAAACCATATATCACCGTTGATGGCGTGAAGCACGATGGCGCAACTATCTACTTGGAGTACTATGTTGAGGGCAATGAGTCAAACAAAACGAAGGTTACGCACTACTCAATCTCTGAGAGCAATGCAACACATATAATCTTCCAAATAGATGACCTTGAGCCTGAAACTCGCTACAATGCTTATGTATGTATCGAAGATAGTGAGTATGGCAGTGCGAGTGGTAGCCCATTCCCAATCGTTACTAAGGAGCATACGCCTACGTGCGAGATAAAGTGCGATGCTGAGGTTGAGGCTAAAGGCTTTACTGCATCTATCACGCTTTCGAATGTAGAATACTTGGTCGATGGCGTGGCTCAGGAGCTGAGTAGTGTTAAGCTTGAGTATGCACGTAAACGTACAGAACCTGAGTGGGTTGAGGTAAATATGACCGGTAAGGATAGTGTGACACTGCCTGAGGAGGGTGGTGTCTATCTCGATGAGAGTAGCACATATCTCTACCGTGTGACTATCACTCCTGCAAATAGTGAGTTTGAGCCTATAACCACCAATGAGAGTGAGTTTGAGACTGAGTATGCCGAGGTTACGGCCGAGTTATCAAAGCCAAATGTGGCTATTGTAGACGATAATATCGAGGTTGAGGTTGAGAGTGTCAAGGTGTGGTTCGATGGCGTGGAGCGTCCCGACTACCACTACTTGGACTACTACGTATACTATCGTGAGAAGGGTGGCGAGCCATACTATTGGGAGAATAAGGCTGAGGTGGAGCTAACCAATGGCGGCATAAGCCTCTCGGTTGCGCTATCATCATTCGATGAGGGCAAAGAGTATGAGTTTGCAGGAGCTGTTGTTGCAGGAGCTGAGCAGAAGGTGCGCCTTTCGGAGGTTGTGACAATCACAATCCCTAAGGGGGATACGCCAACGCCCCCAACACCTCCTGTGGGTGGCGATGCCGATACCTCAGATTTGGCAGGCACTTGGCATCTAACGCAGTGGCGTGGCGCTGAGCCATCGTTCGACGTATATCTCTCGATCACGGAGGATGGCGTGGTATCGCTATGGCAGCGTATCGAGAGCCGTGAGTGGGAGCTGTATTATAGTAACGTAGGCTATGAGAATGGCATCATCTCAGGCGTATATGTCGATGGGGTAGCGTGGAGCGCATCGTACGGCGTGGTTGTCGATGGCGACACTATGACCTGGACTGATGTCGCAGATGCAACGGATATTTCGGTATATACACGCTCAGAGCTGCCTGCGGGTATCCCTATGTCGCAGTCAGAGGTAACACGTTCGACTGCGGAGCGATTCCTGTAAATTTTAGACACACACATAAACCATTAATAACACACTATGAAACACATCAAACTATTGTTGATGGCACTGCTTCTTGTAGCAGGCTTGACGTCGTGCGAGAAGGAGCCATCAACAACTCCAGAGAAGGCACCGCTGATAAAGGTCGATGCCTTAGAGGTGACTCTCAACTCGCATGGCGAGAGTCTTGAGATTGGCTACACAATCGAAAATGTGAGGGCCGAAGAGCGCACCGAGCTCGAGGTCGAGAACCTTGCTGAGTGGCTGCTTGTAGAGGTAGCTAACGACAAGATCAGCTTCTCGGCAGACAAGAATGCTACGACGAAAGGTCGTGTAACCAACGTAGTCTTAAAGTATGAGGGTGCTGAGTCGGTTGAGATTGCCGTAAAGCAACCTAATATCGAGGTCCCACGTGAGAACCTATCGCTCGAGGTGGAGATTACTGGGGTAAGCCCCGTATCTATTACCTTCAACGTGACGGCTTCGCACCCCGATATGACATGGATACCTATGGTAACCTACAAGGAGTATTGGGATCAGAAACTCAGCGATGAGGAGATCTATATCTCTGACTTGGCATATTTCGAGTACCTGGCAGATAACGCCGGTATCTCACGTGATGAGTTCCTTGCCGATATGGTAGGTATGGGCTCGCAGAGTGATATTGAGATTACAGGTCTTACGCCCGAGACCGAGTTTGTGGTATATGTCTATGGCCTTACGGTCGATGGTGAGCGTACTACCGACATCGTGGCACGAGAGGCGACTACCGAGAAACCCTACGAGGGCGACATCACCTTTACCTTCGATATTAAAGAGGAGGACTACATCATGGAGTTTGTGGTGACACCATCGCATAAGGGTGTTAATTTCTACCATGGAGTGGCTACCGAGTCGGAGATCGAGGCGTGGAAGGCGTTGGCCGGAAGTGATAATCTACGTGATGCTATTCAGCAGGGCGAGATTGAGGCTGGCATCGAGGACTTCATGTACTACGATTTTATCGACGACCGCAAGGACTTCTTTGATATGTATAACGAGATTGATACTGTTGATGATGGTTGGGAGCGTGTCAAGGCGGGTAAAAAGTATATACTCTACGCCGCTAAGTGGGACGAGGATTGTAGGCTTATTGGCGAGGTATCTACCGCAGAGTATACTGCGCCAGCTGCAGAGATGTCCGACAATAAACTTACGGTAGAGATTCGTGAGGTTAATCAGTCGCAGGTCTCTGTGGCTGTAACGACCACCAATAACGACCCATATGTGGTCATTCCGATGAAGAGTGAGGATATCGCAGGTATGAAAGATGATGAGATATATAACTATGTGATGACCAATTACGACTACCTGGTATCGGAGTATATGGCCAATGGCGACTCTTTCCGCATATTCTCACGTATGCGCCCCGAGACCAACTACACTATCCTCGCATTTGGTAGCACTGCGGGTACGATGACTACCGATATGGTAAAGGTTGAGGTGACCACAACAGCCTCTGGCGATCCTAAGGATTGTACCTTTGCGTTTAATGTCGTTCCTGGCTCTGACACCGCCTGGATTGAGATTGACCCTTCGGACAAGGGCCACTTCTATAACTGGTTAGTCTATCCTGCTGATTTTACGGCGGAGGAGGCTAAGGCCTATATCACAACCATTGTGAACAACTACTATGATGGTGACATCCCAGCATTTTCATCATGGGAGCTTACTCAGGGATATATCAACACTACGGCCTACGACCTGCGTCCCGAGACCGACTATAAGATAGGTGTGGTGATTATGGACTACGATACCGCAGAGTTTATCACCGATGTGGTATTTAGCGATGTCTTTACAACCAAAGCTATGGAGTATGCCGATATCAACATCTCGGTAGAGTGGAGCGAGTATTGGGATGGCAAGGCACTATTTGAGTATGGCTACTCGCAGTTTGAGGGTTGCGAGAATGAGGCTATCGTGCCTATGTCTGTAAATATCGAGGGCGAGTACGAGGAGTTCTACTTCGCAGTATATAACCGTGACCTTAGCGATGAGAACACCTTCCCCGATGATATGTTCTATGAGGACCTCAATGTGGGATATACTCTTAAGAACATAATTCTTTCGGTGCCTATGGATACCGAGATGACTGTGGTTGCTGTTGCCTACGACGCTATGTTTATGCCAAGCAAGCTCTTCCGTAAGGTTATCTACTTGACGGAGGATGGTGCCTCGGAGCCAGAGACGTTCAAGGCCTATGGTGGCGAGCCTTCAGCATTGACGCTACGAACGTTGAATGTTAAGGCCCCAATGGTTAGCGATATCCGCATTGAGCGTACACAGGGCGTTGAGTTTACGGTTAGCGATGCCGACCGCAAGGCTATCGAGCAGCAGCGTAGGGCAACACTTCAATCAGAGGTTGCAAAGCGCAATGAGAGTCGTAGGAGTGACACTCGCCGTATAGCACGCTAAGATATGGCATAAGGAGCTTAGAGGTTGATCTCTAAGCTCTTTTTTTGGGGGGGGGCTATGAACGTGGATAGTGTTATATCTGATCAGTTCGCAAAACTGGTGGGGCAACTCTTTGAGGACCATTAGGACATTAAGACCATCAGGACCATAGGAGTCTTATCTCATAACACACAAAAAACACTGGGTTAAAAATGTGTTAAATTGCTAATAACCAATGGTTTGACACTTTAGCGAAAAAAAAGAATATGGTATATGGTTGTATCTTTCGAAAAATTAGTATCTTTGCAGGCCTGAAATAGTTTTCAGGTATTGGATTACAATATTTTAAGTATTAATTAAACGTAAACAAAAGTGGATTCAAAAAGCTACAAGACAATCTCGGTCAAGGCAGAGGACGCTCAGAAGGAGTGGTTCGTGATTGACGCTACGAACGAGATTTTGGGACGCCTTGCTTCGCAGGTTGCTAAGATCCTCCGCGGCAAGAACAAGCCAAGCTACACCCCACACACTAATTGCGGTGACTATGTTATCGTAATCAATGCTGATAAGGTGAAGCTTACAGGCGCTAAGATGACCAATAAGGTCTACACACGTTACACTGGTTTCCCCGGTGGTCAGCGTTTCGCTACTCCAGAGGACTTCCTTACAACCGACAAGAAGCCTCAGTTCGTTGTTGAGCACGCTGTACGTGGTATGTTGCCAAAGACCCGCCTTGGTGAGGCAATTATGAAGAATTTGAAGGTTTATGCTGGCGCTGAGCATCCTCACGCTGCACAGAACCCAAAGGAGATTAAGTTAAACGAGATTAAGTAAGAATTATGGAAGTTGTAAACACCGTAGGTCGCCGTAAGGCAGCTGTTGCTCGCGTATTCGTGAAGCCCGGCAATGGTAAGATTACAATCAACCACAAGGAGCTCGAGGTATACTTCCCCTTGCACATTCTCCAGTATGAGGTTAAGCAGCCTTTGATGGTTACTAACACCTTGGAGAACTACGACGTTACTATCAACCTCGTAGGTGGTGGTATCAAGGGTCAGGCTGAGGCTGCACGTATGGGTATCGCTCGTGCACTCTGCCAGATCGATGCAGAGATGCGTCCTGTATTGAAGAAGAATGGCTTCCTTATGCGTGATTCACGTGAGGTTGAGCGTAAGAAGCCAGGTCAGCCAGGCGCACGTCGTAAGTTCCAGTTCAGTAAGCGTTAATCCTTACCGACCTACTTTCGGCAAAAAAGCACAATCTGGGTTTCGAAATCCTGCGGACTACACCTTGGCTGCGTGAGAGCGGCTGAACAGCGTTGCCCGAGCGTAGCATAACACTTTAGGTGTGCTGCCACAGCGATTGCCCGATTGCGATTAAACCTCCGAGAACCTTACTCCATAGCGGGGTGTTACTCGTGGGTTGATTAAAGAGTTAAAAAAAACAAAAAAAGAGAAAACAATGCGTACAGATTTTAATACTTTGTTGGAGGCTGGCGTACACTTCGGTCACTTGAAGCGTAAGTGGAACCCTAAAATGGCTCCATATATCTTCATGGAGAAGAACGGCATCCACATCATCGACCTTCACAAGACTGCAATCAAGCTCGACGAGGCAGCTGCTGCACTTAAGCAGATCGTAAAGAGCGGTCGTCGTGTATTGTTCGTAGCAACTAAGAAGCAGGCTAAGGAGATCGTTGCCGAAAAGGTAGCAGCCGTAGGTATGCCTTACGTTACTGAGCGTTGGGCAGGCGGTATGCTTACAAACTTCCCAACTATACGTAAGGCCGTTAAGAAGATGGCTACCATCGACAAGATGACCAACGACGGTACTTATGACAATTTCTCAAAGCGTGAGAAGCTTCAGATCGCTCGTCAGCGTGCTAAGCTCGAGAAGAACCTCGGTTCTATCGCTGACCTTAACCGTCTTCCAGCTGCTTTGTTCGTTATCGACGTACAGAAGGAGCAGAACGCTGTTAAGGAGGCTAAGCGTTTGGGCATCCCCGTATTTGCAATGGTAGATACTTGTTGTGATCCAACCGACATTGATTACGTTATTCCTGCAAATGACGATGCTGCAAAGTCAATCGCTACTATCCTTGATGTAGTTTGCGGTGCTATTGCAGAGGGTGCTGAGGAGCGCAAGCTCGAGAAGGAGAAGGAGGCTCAGGAGGCTGAGGTAGCTGAGGGCGCAAAGCAGGCTAAGCCACGCATCAAGAAGGCTGTTAAGGCTGCTGTAGATGCTGAGGAGGCTATCGTTGCTGAGGTTGTTGCTGCAACCGAGGAGGCTTAATCCTTTCTCACCGCCGAAGAGGCAAATTTTATACCGAGAGCGGGTAGACAGTAGGTCCGCTCGCCTCGGTTTTTTACAATTATTTTAACCGAAAAAAACATTTACACATATGGAAATCAAAGCAGCTGATGTAATGAAGCTCCGCAAGATGACCGGCGCAGGTATGATGGATTGCAAGAAGGCTCTTCAGGAGGCAGAGGGCGATTTCGAGCGCGCTAAGGATATCATCCGCGAGAAGGGTAAGCTCGTAGTAGCTAAGCGTTCAGACCGTACCGCTACTGAGGGTGTTGTTGTAACTAAGATCGTTGGCCAGAAGGCTTATATCCTTTGCCTTGCTTGCGAGACTGACTTCGTAGCTCAGAACGTTGAGTTCGGTGCTTCAGCAAGCGCTATGTTGGAGGTTGCTGTTGCTGCTGATGCAGCTGACCGTGACGCTCTTATGGCAACTAAGAACGAGGCAGGCAACACTGTTGAGGAGATGGTAACCGAGAAGTCTGGTCAGACAGGCGAGAAGGTTGAGCTTGCATACTATGCTCGTATCGAGGCTCCTTACTGCGTATCATACGTACACTTCAACAAGAAGCTCGGTACTATCCTCGGCTTCAATAAGGCTATCGACGAGGAGGTAGCTAAGAAGGTGGCTATGCAGGCAACTGCTATGGCTCCAATCTCAATCGACGAGAACGACTGCCCAGCAGAGGTTGTTGAGAAGGAGAAGGCTATCCAGATGGAGATGATGAAGCAGGATCCTAAGAACGCTAACAAGCCTGAGGCTATCCTTGAGAAGATCGCTGAGGGTAAGATGCGTAAGTTCTTCGAGGAGAATACTCTTCTTAACCAGTGCGTTGTTGGTGAGAAGGAGTCTATCCGTGAGTTTATCCAGCGTGCTGACAAGGAGGCAACAGTTGTTGCTTACAAGCGTTTTGCACTCGAGGCATAATTTCTTGGATATAAGGGGTCATTCTCGGCCCATCCCAAAAGTAGACCACCGCAGGCTGTACGTAACAGTACTATCCTGCGGTGGTTTCTTTTGCTGAGTGTTGCACTCGCACCCGTTAATATGGGTTAGTATGAAGCAACTCAGTGAACCTCATCGCAACCCATAGAACCACTCGTTGATTAGTCATCTATGCCCGTAGACCAGACGTCTGCAGCTCCAGACGTATTGATGCTCTTTATTGCTGGGTTGCCGGTATAGCTTACATCAGCACCTCCTGAGGCCTCGACGCTAAGGCTGTTTGTGGCGTATACCTCCACGTCGGCACCTCCCGATGCCGATACCTCGACACTCTCGGCCTTAAGCTCCGAAGTATCCACATCTGCGCCCCCTGATGCCGCAATGCTGAGCTGCTTGCTACTGCCCTTAAGCTCGACGTTGGCACCTCCCGATACAGCGAGTGTCACTCGCTCGCTTAGTGTCGTAATCTCTGCGTCAGCACCTCCCGATGCAGCCACCGTGAGTGTGTTTGCCTTGCTGTTGTGCCACTCGAGGTCTGCGCCACCTGAGATAGCAACGGTATTAAAGTCATACTCTGGGACACGCACACTTAGGGTCTTGGCACGCAGCGTTGTACTTTTTAGCTTGATGTTGAGTGTAGCATCCTCCATTCTGATGTCTACTAAGTCCATAAGGTCGCTATGTGTCGATACCAGCACCTCGCCACGAGGCAGGGTAGGGTCTACTACCACATCAAAGCCGTGTGATATGGCTAATGCTACGGGCTCGCCACTTATGGCGATACTCTTCTCTATAATCTCGCCCTTAGCTGGCTCGCCAATCACTATTGTACATGATGCAAGGCAGAGTGTTGCTGTTAGGATTGTAAGTAGTCGTTTCATAGTAGTATGGATTAATTTATAGATTACTCTTTACTAATTGTTTAGTTATTTCCGCCGCTTCCAAGTCGGCTACGATCCTCCTCTGAACCGCTCTCCACACTCTTAGCCTGGAACTGCTTGCCAGAGTTGAAGTTATACGATATTGAGAAACTTACCGCCGTACGCATCCAAGCCTGGTCTACGGTCATCGTACGCTTGAACGTAGGCTCCTCGATAGATATCGTCTGCTTCACAGGGACAATGTTGTTTACGCCGAGCTTCAGCGTTAGCTTGTTGTTCACAAGGCGTTTCTTTATCGAGATGTCTACATTACCGAAGTCCTTAATCTTGGTGTTACCCGCCTGTATACCATGCATATATCGTCCGCTTGCCTCGATGATAAACTCCTTAGGTAGCGTAAATGCCATTTGGCACGTTTCCATGCCCATAAAGTTGCGGCGCACAGGCTCATTGGGGTAGATGCGCTGACCCATATACATTCCCGTAAGGTTGAAGTTTGCACTCCACCACTTGGTAAATTGGAATGGGAGGTTTACCGAGGCGTAGAAGTTGTTGAGCGTAGGGTAGTTTATAGTCTGCAAAATGAGCAGCTCTGGGTTATTGCTATCAGAGATTGTAGCCTGCTGTATGGCATTCTGCATAATCTGTGTACCTATGGTTATTGTGTACTTATACTTAAGCACTGCGGTTACCGATACTGAGTTGTTATACGAGGGCTTAAGGTTGGGGTTGCCTCGCTGTATCATATACTCCGAGATCTTTGTCTCGTTGGGCGAGAGTGCCCAGAACGAGGGTCGTGAGATGGCGCGAGAGTACTGCGCTATAAGCGAGTATGCTCCATCTTTGGTAAGGGCATATGAGAGGTTGGCATTGGGGAACAGGTCGAAGTAGTTCTGCTCTACAAGGCCATCTGCCGAGTGAAACCATGTGTACTCGCCACGTAAGCCACCCACAAGGCTCAGACGGCCAAGGCGTGCTGAGGCGATGATGTATGCTGCGCCGATATTCTCGGTGTAGCCAATATCGTAGCTGTTAATCTCGTTCTTCAGCCACTGCTCGCCCTTAAGATACTCGTAAAGGCCTGTGTTGGAGTTGGTGTTGTAGGTATACTTAGCACCCGCCTTAAGTGTTACCTTTGGCGATAATACCTTTTCAAGGGCAAGTGTCGCTGTGGTGAGCTGATAGTTACTAAACGAGTTGTTGCGGTGTGTAGAGTCACGAGCAATGAGTGTCGCAGGGTCTATTGTGGTGTCAAAATAGTCGTTGTGGTTAGGCATACGTGAGTCGGTGTAGTCGCCGATAAGCTTGAGTACCGAGCCTTTGTCATCGAGCTTATAGATGTAGTTTGCCGTAGCAGTAATCATCTGACTATGATACTTATTGGCGTAGTTGCCATCAGTTCGTGTTGTGATGCCTCCCTGCTGATGCTCTGTCCATGTGTTGGTCTTGCTGTCACCACCAAAGTAGTTGTACTGAAGCTCCACGCCTGCCGAGTGCTTACTGTTGAAGTCGTACACTACGCCAATGTTTGCACCGCCCCAAACGGTCTTATCTTTTTGCTCTGAGGCAGCATCTATGATGGTCTGTGAGGTGTAGTCGGTATGCTCGTCCATTATGTAGTCCAGAGAGTTTGTTCCTGCCCATGCACGACCATAGGCATTTAGATTGCCACGATTGTAGTTGAGCGATACTGAAGGCATTATGTTGTATATGCCCTTAGTGCCATTTGCAACAAACGATGCCGAACCCATAAGGCCTGTGTCGAGGCGGCGTTTGGTGGTAATCTTGATGATGCCTCCCGAACTTGATGCATCGTAGTCGGCACCCGACTGTGGCACTACCTCTATACGCTGAATGTCGTTTGCCGAGAGCGAACGCAGATAGGCCATAAGCTGTGCGTCGTCGAGCTTTACCTCGCGGTCGTTGAGGTAGATTTTAGAGCCAGATGCGCCGTTAATCGAGATTTTGTCATCCTGAATCCATACACCTGGTGCGCTCTTTAGCAGCTCCTCACCATCCTTGCCCAGGGCAATGGGGGAGTTGGCTACGTCTACCACGAAGCGGTCAGCCTCACGTCGTATGAGCTGTGCTGTTACCACCACCTCGTCAATCTGTTCCGAGTTGCTCTTGAGGGTTATGTCGCCAAGGTTGGTGCGCTCCGATAGTGTGAGCTGCGTGGTGTATGTGGTGTAACCTATGTAGCTGATGTTGAGCGTGTACTCGCCTTTAGGAGCGTAGAGCGAGAATCCTCCACTCTCCGATGTTGCACCACCAGCTGCCTGTCCCTCGGGTGTGGTAAGCACCACGGTAGCATATGGAATGTTTTGCTTGTTCTCGTCAATGACACGACCCGTAAGCTCGATCTTCTGTGCCGTGGCAGTTACAACGTTCATGAGCGCCACTGCCATAAATAGTGTAAAACTAAAGTTTCTCATAGCCAATATCTGTTTGCCAATTTCTAATTTCTCGTTACTCATTTACAAAGATAATGCTTTCCCCCCCCCGCCAAAATTTTAGACAACTTTTTTTAGGCAGGTGTCGCATTTTATTGCATATAACGTATCATAGTCACTATTTGTAACATAATTATGTGAATTTTAGTTGTCAGATATAGTGTATTACACAACTAATACACTGCAAATATATACTCTTAATTTTCTATATCCAAATAATTAGGTGGATTTTTACAAAAAAATGTTAATACCTATTTTTATTTTTTATGCATGCGATATCGAAAAAAATGATGATTTTTTGTTGCTTATTTTTTCGATTAATTTCGCAAATTTTCGTATCTTTGCAAAATTGAAGATATAGTCGTTAAAAACGAAGTTTATTATGTTAAGTTTGCTCTACTACATTGTTGTTTTGGTGGCTGCGTTGATACTCTACGTGGCAACATTTATCGCTTTGGTTGTATGCTATCCATTTGATAAAAAGCGAGTTGTGGTACACACACTATCGAAATGGATTACCGATGTGTTCTTTGGTCTGCCTCCACGAATGAAGCGTGTGGTCGAGGGTGTTGAGAATATCGATCCAAGCAAGTCGTACGTCATAGTACTCAACCATAACTCGATGATAGACATTATGAGCATCTATCAGCTTCCGCTGGTGTTCAAGTGGGTATCAAAGCGTGAGGTGTATCGCATACCACTTATCGGCCGTCTACTCTTGGCCCACGGCGACATTGTGATTAACCGTGCCAGCACCAAGGAGGCGATGCAGCTTGTACATACCAAGGGCTTGGAGTGGTTGAAAAAGGGTGCGTCGGTATCGATATTCCCTGAGGGTACACGCTCAAAGGATGGTGAGATTCACAACTTCAAGGCAGGTGCCTTCCTCCTTGCTAAAGATGCTGGTGTGCCTATCCTCCCTGTGGTGCTCGACGGTACGAACCGTGTGTTGCGAAAGGGCATATTTATGAACTGGACAAATAAAATCACAGTCAAGGTGTTGCCTCCAATCTCGCCTGAGGAGATTGCCGAGCGACCCATCAAGGAGATTATCGCCGAGGTGCACGACTCGATGGTAGATACATTGGCCGAAATTCGTGCTAACAACAGTAAATAAGTGAACGAGATATATGGCTGAACAGAACTTAATGAACCAACCAGCGCAGTACGACAAAGACTCGATAATAACACTCTCGCCACGAGATCATATACGTCTGCGCCCCGGTATGTACATCGGCAAGCTCGGCGATGGTACTCAGGCCGATGATGGTATCTACGTGCTTCTCAAGGAGGTGGTGGATAACTCTATCGACGAGTTTATCATGGGTGCGGGCAAGCGTATCGAGATTAGTATCGAGGGGGATAAGGTGTCGGTACGTGACTATGGTCGAGGCATACCTTTGGAGGTGCTGTCGGATGCGGTAAGCAAGATGAATACCGGTGGTAAGTATGGCGGCGATGCCTTCAAGAAGACCGTAGGTCTTAATGGTGTGGGTGTCAAGGCGGTAAATATGCTGTCGAGCCACTTCCTTGCCCGTTCGGTGCGTGATGGCGAGGCACGTACGGTGACATTCTCACAGGGATTGGAGCTTACCGACCGCTCGGAGAGTGGGGTGTCGGAGGCTAATGGTACATACGTAGAGTTCATTGTCGATCGTGAGGTCTTTGGTGAGTATAGCTACAACCTTGAGTATGTCGAGCAGATGGTCAAGAACTACACATACCTTAACCTCGGCCTTACCGTGATGCTCAATGGTCAGGCATATGTGTCGAAGAATGGTCTTCTGGACTTGGTCAATGATAATCTCTCGAGTGACCCGCTATATGCTCCCGTGCATATCTCGGGCGAGGATATCGAGGTGGTAATCACTCACGGCAATGGCTATGGCGAGGCCTACTACTCGTTCGTGAATGGTCAGTATACCCCACAGGGTGGTACTCATCAGGCGGCCTTTCGTGAGGCTATAGCCAAGACTATCAAGGAGTTCTATCATAAGGACTACGAGCCAGCAGATATCCGCACCTCGATTATAGCAGCTATCTCGGTGCGTGTGAATGACCCTATATTTGAGTCGCAGACAAAGACCAAGCTCGGCTCTAAGGATAAGGAGGAGGGCGTTACGATGCGTCAGTTTGTTGGCGACTTCCTGGCTACCAACCTCGATAACTACCTGCATAAGCACCCCGAGGTGGCGCAGACCCTGCAACGTAAGATTGTTGAAAACGAGAAGGAGCGCAAGGCAATCTCTGGTGTGCAGAAGAAGGCACGTGAGGCGGCCAAGAAGGTGTCGCTGAACAATAAGAAGCTGCGTGACTGCAAGATACACTATACCGACAAGTCGGAACTTGCCGACCAGACGATGATATTTATCACCGAGGGTAACTCGGCATCTGGCTCTATAACCTCAAGCCGAGACCCACGTACTCAGGCGGTATTCTCGTTGCGTGGTAAGCCGCTCAACTGCTACGGACTGACAAAACGTGTGGTGTATGAGAATGAGGAGTTCAACCTGTTGCAGGCTGCGCTCAACATCGAGGAGGATATGGACAACCTGCGTTACAACAAGGTTATCATCGCCACCGATGCCGATGTCGATGGTATGCACATCCGCCTGCTGCTCACCTCGTTCTTCCTGCAGTTCTTCCCCGATGTTATTCGTCTTGGCCACCTCTATATCCTACAAACACCGCTGTTCCGAGTGCGTAACAAGAAGGAGACCCTCTACTGCTATACCGATGATGAGCGTCAGGCAGCAATTAAGAGGTGTGGTGCGCAGGCCGAGATCACTCGATTTAAGGGTCTTGGTGAGATCTCGGCAGCCGAGTTCAAGGAGTTCATCGGCGAGGGTATGCGTCTTGACAAGGTACGCCTAACGAAGGATGACCCAATACAGGATATGCTTGAGTTCTATATGGGCAAGAATACGCCCGACCGTAAGGACTTCATCGTAGGCAACCTACGTGTTGAGGAGGATATTATCGAAAACCTGAAAATGCTTAACTAATGGAGGATAACAGAGATATTATGGAGGTTGATGAGCCTATCACTCGTGATGAGGAGGCTCAGGATGCCGAGGTGGCTGGCGATGAGCCTAAGGGTAAGTATGCCCAGCTAACAGGGGCTGAAGATAGTATGCGCCGCCTTACGGGTATGTACAAGAATTGGTTTTTGGACTACGCCTCGTATGTTATCCTCGAGCGTGCCGTGCCCCACTTGGAGGATGGCCTAAAGCCTGTGCAGCGTCGTATTCTTCACGCTATGAAGTGTGTCGAGGATGGCCGCTACAACAAGGTGGCAAATGTCGTGGGTCAGGCTATGCAGTACCACCCTCACGGCGATGCCTCAATCAAGGATGCGCTGGTGCAGCTCGGCCAGAAGGGTCTGCTCATCGACATGCAGGGTAACTGGGGTAATATTCTTACAGGCGATGAGGCTGCCGCAGCACGATATATCGAGGCACGATTGTCGAAGTTCGCCCTTGAGGTGGTATATAACAAGAAGACCACGGAGTGGATGTTGGCCTATGACGGCCGTAAGGAGGAGCCTGTGACCCTTCCTGTGAAGTTCCCGCTGCTCTTGGCGCAGGGTGCTGATGGTATCGCCGTAGGTCTCGCTTCGAAGATCTTGCCTCACAACTTTATCGAGCTTATAAATGCCTCGATAGCCTATCTTCGTGGCGAGGAGTTCCAACTGCTGCCCGACTTCCAGACTGGTGGCGTGATGGATGCCAGCAACTATAACGACGGTCTGCGTGGTGGCTCGGTGCGTGTGCGTGCCCGCATATCTAAGATTGACAAGCGCACGCTGGCAATCACCGAGATACCCTTTACCACTACGTCGGAGAGTATCAAGGAGTCGATCATCAAGGCTAACGACAAGGGTAAGATTAAGATTAAGAAGGTCGATGACAACACTGCCGAGAAGGTGGAGATCATCATCCAGGTGGCCGCTGACGAGTCGTCGGATAAGACCATAGATGCACTATACGCCTTTACCGACTGCGAGGTATCTATCTCGCCAAATGCCTGTGTTATTGTCGATAATAAGCCTGTGTTTATGGGCGTTAGCGATATTTTGCGATACTCGACAGACCACACACGTGCGTTGCTTGGTAAGGAGCTGCAAATCAAGCTAGACGAGCTTAACGAGGCTTGGCACGCTGCATCGCTCGAGCGTATTTTTATTGAGAATAAGCTCTATCAGCTCATCGAGGGTTGTCGTACACGTGAGGCTGCCTACGAGGCTGTGGATAAGGGTCTTGAGCCCTTTAAGTCGAAACTGCGTCGTGAGGTTACGTTGGAGGATGTGCAGCGCCTCACGGAGCTTAAGTTCATACGTATATCACGCTACGACTCGGACAAGGCTGATAACGAGATTAAGCAGATCGAGAAGGATATTAAGCAGACAAAGTACGATATCGACCACCTTACCGACTACGCCATTGCCTACTTTGAGCGCATCTTGCAGAGGTATGGCGAGGGCCATGAGCGCCGCACCGAGATTCGTGAGTTCGACACCATCGAGGCGTGGAAGGTGGCCTCGTCGAACGCAAAGCTCTATGTCGATCGTGAGGAGGGCTTCTTCGGCTATGGCAAGAGTATGAAGGATTCTGAGTTTGTGTGCGACTGCTCGAACCTCGATGACGTGATAATAATCCTCAAGGATGGCCGTTATAAGATCACCAAGATCTCGGACAAGGCCTTCTTCGATAAGGGTATCTACTATATTGGCATCTACAAGCGCAACGACGAGCGCACGATCTACAATATGCTATATCGTGATGGCCGTGGCGGCGCAATTATGATGAAGCGCTGCGCCATCAAGTCGATAACACGTGATAAAGAGTACGACCTAACAAAGGGTACACCCAAGAGCGAATTGTTATACTTGTCGGTAAATCCTAATGGCGAGGCCGAGGTGCTCAAGATATACTTGCGCCCCCGTGCACGCCTCAAAAAGTGCATTATCGACCTCGACCTCTCGACCTTGGCTATCAAAGGTCGTCAGAGCGTGGGTAACTTAGTTACTCGCTACTCGATTAACAAGATTGTGCTTAAGGAGCGTGGTGCCTCGACACTCGGTGGCCAGAATATATGGTACGACGACGATGTGCGTAGGCTTAATGCAGATGGTCGTGGTCAGCTGCTTGGCGAGTTCAAGGGTGACGATAAGATTGTGGTGTGGACATCAAAGAACCAGTACTACATCACTGGCTACGATATTCAGCAGCACTTCCCCGATGACACCATACGTGTGGAGCGCTATCGCGAGGAGCGCATCTACTCGTTGTGCTACTACGATGGCGAGCAGGAGTACTACTACCTTAAGCGCTTCCAGCTCGAGAAGGGAGATAAGACGCAATATTTCCTCGACGAGGGTGCTCCTATGCGCTTTGTGGCCATCACCGATAAGGCGGGAGCAAAGCTCGCTGTTGAGTTCGGTGGACAGCACGAGCAGCGACCTATGGAGATTATCGACGTGGATGAGTTTATCGGCCTAAAGAGTCATCGTGCAAAGGGTAAGCGTATAACCACCTACGAGGTTGCGAAGCTCACGTTCATCGAGCCCGAAGAGCCCGAACTTGAGGAGGAGCTCGACGACGAGCCAATGGCCGAAGATATTGACCAAGATGCCGATGCTGCAATCGATGTAGACGAACTTCTTGGCGACGATATTAAGGCAGACCCTAATGTAGATTATAAGTCGAAGGGCGAGATTGACGATGCTGGATTCTCGGCTGCGCAGTTGGACCTCTTCTAATGTAGACCTATGATACTCTTCTTGGTGGGATACGCAGGCTCGGGAAAGAGCACCATTGCTCGACGCATAGCACGCTGCTTGGGACTGCGTGTGGTCGATACCGACAAGTGTGTCGAAGAGCAGGTTGGTGCCTCGGTAGCTGATATTTTCCTCTACGAGGGCGAGGAGTACTTCCGCCGTTCGGAACGCAAGGTCGTTGAGGAGCTTGCCTCAGATGCCGATTTGATCGTGGCAACGGGTGGGGGACTGCCCACGTGGAGCGATAATATGGAGCTGCTCAATCGTATGGGCATTACCATCTACCTGCGTCGTAAGCCAGAGCAGATACTATCGCGTCTGTCGGCCTACGGACGTGAGAAACGCCCAATGTTTCGAGGTAAGAACGACGAGGAACTTCTGGCGTTTATGCATGAGCAACTTGCTCAGCGTGAGGCCTACTATGCTGCCTCAAAGATTGTTGTGGATTGTGCGACGCTCTCGGATGATGAGCTTGTCGAGTATATTGTAAGCAAAATAGAGTAGCTATGCGACATAGAGCGATAGGTGTCTACGATTCGGGTTTTGGAGGGTTGTCGGTGTGGCGTGAGCTACGTCGATTGCTCCCCTCGGAGTCGCTCACCTATCTTGGCGATGGTAAGAACTGCCCCTATGGGGGTCGTTCGCGCGAGGAGATTACAGGCTTTGCCGAGCAGGCTGTCGAGCGCCTTTTGGCCGAAGGTGTTAAGATGGTGGTCGTAGGGTGTAATACCGCTACTACGGCAGCTATCGAGCATCTTCGTCAGCGCTGGCCCGAGTTGCCTATCGTGGGCCTTGAGCCCGCAGTGAAGCCCGCTTGCCTTACTACGCGTACACGTAAGATTGCGGTGTTGGCCACGGAGCATAGCTTGCGTAGTGATATGTTTCTGCGCACGGCAAGCCGATATGCCGACGATATTGAGGTTATTAAGGTCGTTGGCCGTGATTTTGTCGAGATTGTCGAGGGTGGCGAGGAGCATACCGAACGTGCTGAGAGGGCTGTGCGTGAGGCTGTTGAGCCACTACTCGGCCAGGGAGTCGATAAGATTGTGTTGGGATGTACGCACTATCCATTCCTGCGTTCAACCATCGAGCGAGTTGTTGCCGGCCACGACATCGAGGTTATAGACTCGGGTGCGGCTGTTGCACGACGTGTTAAGTGGCTGCTTGAGCGTTATAATATCTCGGCCGAGGAGGGTGCTACGCCCGAGTTTAAGTTCCTCAGCTTCGCCTCTGAGGAGTATCGCCAAGGCTTGGAGCGTAAGGCGGCGGCAATCGAGGAGGAGCTGTGTGCAAGGTGTTGATAACGAATAATTTGAATGTTTGATATATATGGCAAAAAAGAGTAAAAAACGTAGTGCTATGAGCGCTGCCGAGAAGCAGGAGCTTAAGGCCATACGTCGAGATAATATAAGGTGGATGACGGGGTTCATCTTCCTTGCAGTAGGTATATTTCTGATCTGCTCTTTGGTCTCGTACCTCTTCTACTGGCGTGACGATATGAGCGTTATGACTCAGGGTGAAAACCCGCTCTATAAGCAGATATACAACAACGTGTGTGGCTCGACAGGAGCACGCCTTGGCCAGATGCTTGTGGGTGATGGTTTTGGAGTCTTTGCACTCATCATCCCGCTCTACTGCATTGTTCTTGGCTGGCGTCTGTTCCGTAGTAAGCATCTTCGACTGATCTACATCACGGTCATCGCTTGTGCTATACTTATCCTTGGCTCGATGACCTTGGCATATATCTTCGGCACACGCTGGGATCTCTACGAGTCGGGTCTTGGTGGTAGCTATGGCTTGGCCCTCAATGGCTATCTTGATGGCTACGTGGGACGTATCGGCACACTGCTTATCATCATTGCGGGCTGGGTTCTCACAGGTCTGTTTATCAATCGTAACTTCTTGCGTTCGGTCGATAATGCTGGTGAGCACGTCGCCGAGGGGGTATCGGGTGCCGCATCGTGGATTTGGACTAAGCTACGCCATAAGAGGCAGGATGCAGATGGTGAGGTGGCTGATGATGAGTTGATGGACGAGATGGATGACGAGGAGGCTACGGCGCCTATCACTCCGCCATCGCCACAGCCTGTGGTAGAGCCAGTTGTCAAACCAGCACCACAGCCAACGCCACAGCCAACGCCACAGCCAGCACCACAGCCAGTACCACAGCCAGTAGTGCAGGATAGTCCCTTTATGACTGTTGATCGAGGCTCTAAGGTTGAGGTTGATGATAAGGGTAATATCGTAGTTGTAGGCCCCGCTGCGGCTGCTGCCACTGCCACAACTGCTGCCACGCCAGTGGTTATTGACGACTACCCATTCAAAGATCCTGATGCACCTATCGAGGAGCCGCTCACCGATGAACAGCTTGCCGCTGCAGCGATGGCTGCGACAACTGCAACTGCGGAGGAGGCTCCCCAAAATTCAGTGTTTACGACAGTGCCACGTACCGATGTTGAGGCTAAGGTTGCCGAGGAGCAAGATGAGCCTGAGGGTATGATTATCACCGTCGAACAGCGTAAGAACGAGGTTGTGTCGCCTGACGACATCACCGCCGAAATATACGATCCGATGCGTGATTTGAGCCACTATGTCCCTCCTATGCCTCAGCTACTTACCGACCATAAGGTTGTGGCTGCAAGCAACGATCAGGAGATATTCGAAAACAAGGAGCGTATTCGTGAGACGTTGCTCAACTTCGGCATTCCTATTCGTAGTATGCACGCTACGGTAGGTCCTACCGTGACGCTCTACGAGATTGTTCAGGAGCAGGGCGTTAAAATCTCTAAGATACAGGGTCTTGAGAATGATATTGCCCAGAGCCTTAAGGCGTTGGGTATCCGTATTATAGCACCAATTCCTGGCCGTGGTACTATCGGTATCGAGGTGCCTAATATCACCAAGCAGACCGTGTCGATGTACTCGGCGATATGCTCACGTGAGTTCCAGGAGTCGAAGGCGCAGTTGCCCGTGGTTATCGGCCGTACGATCCAGAACGACAACTATACGTTCGACCTTGCTAAGATGCCTCACCTTCTTGTAGCAGGTGCTACGGGTCAGGGTAAGTCGGTGGGTCTTAATGCTATCATCACCTCGTTGCTCTATCGCAAGCACCCTGCCGAGCTTAAGTTTGTGTTGATCGACCCTAAGATGGTGGAGTTCTCGTTGTTCAACAAGCTCGAGAAACACTTCTTGGCCAAGATGGAGTCTGAGGACGAGGCCATTGTCACAGACCCACGCAAGGCGGTATATACGCTCAACTCGTTGTGTGCCGAGATGGAGAACCGTCTGGAGCTATGTAAGCAGGCCCACACACGTAACATCGTGGAGTATAACGAGAAGTTTACCAGCCGCCGCCTTAACCCTGAGCATGGTCACCGCTTCTTGCCCTATATTGTGGTTGTTATCGACGAGTTCGCCGACCTCATTATGACCGCTAAGGAGGTCGAAGCTCCAGTTATGCGTCTTGCGCAGAAGGCCCGTGCAGTGGGTATCCATCTTATCGTGGCTACGCAGCGTCCCGATGTGCGAGTGATTACTGGTGGTATCAAGGCCAACTTCCCAGCACGTATAGCCTTCCGTGTTATGCAGATGACCGACTCGCGTACGATTATCGATCAGCCGGGTGCTAACCAACTTATTGGCCGTGGTGATATGCTTCTGTCGAATGGCGGCGAGCTCACCCGTATCCAGTGTGCCTTTGTCGATACTCCCGAGGTGGAGCGTATCGTCGATCATATTGGCCGTCAGCAGGGTTATCCTTCGGCCTATGCGCTGCCCGACTACACCCCTGAGCAGGGTGGTGGCGAGGCCTCGGTGTCGTTTGGCTCGGAGGAGAGTGGCGTGCCACAGAAGTACGACCCTAAGTTTGGCGAGATTGCTCGTGAGGCCGTTACCAGCGGCATTATCTCTACGTCGATGATACAGCGTAACTTCGAGGTAGGTTTCAACCGTGCTGGCCGCATTATGCTCCAGCTTGAGAGGGCTGGCATCGTAGGCCCACAGATAGGCTCAAAGCCACGTGAGATAAAATACTACGATTTGCCAAGTTTGGAGGCCCGCCTACAAGAATTGGGCATCTTCTAACGTTAGTATAAAAAGAGTACTACTATGAGGAGGGTAATATCACTATTATTCGGAGTGCTTTTGGGGTGTTTGAACCTCTCGGCACAGACAACGGCTCAGGAGTGGGTCGCAGGGCTTAATGCGTCGCTTGGTAGCCGCTATGCCTATAACATCGCTGTAACAACCGCAGATGGCAGCATCTCGGGCTACTATATGGTTGAGGGCGATGGCTACTATCTCACGCTCGGTGTTATGGAGGTATATAGCGACGGCAAGTTGCGCTACGAGATTAACAACGAGCGTAAGGAGGTTACGGAGGATCGTGTGAACCTCAAGGCTGTAGACCTGCTTACAAATCCCACTCGTGCCTTCAGCTTTATTGATAAGGAGTTCACCGTGACCATCGCACAGAGGCTCACACAGGGTGTTGTGCTCAAGCTCGTGCCACGTGATACAAGCCTCGGAATTAGCCACATTCTGCTGTCGCTCAGCTCAGTGTCGGGAGGTGTTGTGCCCACTAAGATTGTCTATAACTACGATGGCGATAGTGTTGATATTGCGCTTTCGGCCCTTGCGGTGAGCGATAAGACCCTGCCTCGTTGGAATAGCGAGACGTACCGTGCCTACGATGTAGTGTCGTTTTTGTAAATCGTTAAATTTTAGATAGATGAAGAGATTTATTTTGCTTTTGTCGCTTGTCGCTTTTGTCGCTTGTGGCAAGGAGTGGGTTGATGATGTTAAGCCTAAGGTGTATGTCGAGAGTTTCGAGGTGGAGCTCCAAAATCATTTCAAGTATGGCTACGAGACTGACGAGTTTTGTTTTGAACACTTTTATAACGAGGAGTTCGGCTATTGGGGTGGCTTTGCGCTGACCAAGAAGTTTGATACTGACCCTGCAAATGGTATCTTCGAGAATCAGTATGCCGTATATAATAGTTCGGCCTCGCACGGCAACGGTGCGCTTATCTACTACTATGATAGCTATAACGAGCCTTGCGACATAACTCTTAAGGGCGATCATACGCTCACCAGCGTGCGCCTTAACCTCACGACATATACCTATGCCTCGATTACTAACGAGGATATCAACTCTTTTGCTCGTGTGTTTGCCGATGGCGACTATCTCAAGGTGGTGTTTGCATCGCATAAGGGCGATAAGGAGATTGGCAAGGTGGAGTGCTATGTTGTGGACTACCGTGATGGCAAGCAACTTATGGCTACCCGTTGGGATGTTTTTGACCTCACGGGCCTTGGTAAAGGTTATGATCGTGTGAGTGTTAAGATTGAGACCACTGATGTTGGCGAGTGGGGGGCGAATACACCCCTATACATAGCCCTCGACGAAATTTCTTTCATGTGATAGCGGTGCTACTTCGCCACCTCAATCATTGCCCCGAATGGGAAATACGTCGAGTATGTCCCATCCGGGGCAATCTCTTGATCGGCGGCAAATTAGCACCACTCTGACATGAAAGACCTACTCTGCGATT
>JAFQTX010000013.1 GCA_017408825.1 Alistipes sp. | reverse complement strand
TGAGTTGCGAAAGTATATTAACTACTATAATAACGACCGTATTAAACTAAAATTAAACGGAAAGAGTCCGGTGCAATACCGAACTCTTTACCAATAAATCTATTTAATAATCTGTCCAACTTTTTGGGGTCAGTACAAAATGGAGGTGGCTAATTAACTTTTTAGCCACCTCCACTGTTTATAATCACGCCTCAATAGTGCGCTTAGTCGCCGATGATGCCGCCAAGAAGACCACCGAGGAATGCAGCTGCTGCTGCGCCAGCCTTAACACCACTGTTGCGGCTCTCCTCCCTAATCTCCCTCACCTCGTTGTTGTGGCCCTTGCGCTTAGCAGCACCATGGGTGGGATTTGCAACCTTGGGAAAACGGCTCTCGCAATAGTCGCACGCAAAGTTATTAGATACCGGAGCACCACAGTTAGGGCAGTTGCTCAGACCAGTATGGTTGATAAATGGCTCGGTAACAACTGTGGGGTTGCCACACTCGGGACAACACGATAGACTATGATTATAGCTATATCCACACTCTCCACAAGTAATATTCATACTCTATTTCTTTGAAACGATATACACAATTAGGTAGAAAAGCAACTGAATGACAAACAACACAATCACGCCAAAGAGAAATCCGTTGTTCTCAAAAATTGGTGGCGCGATGATTGCCAACACAAACTCGATAAGTGCTATGATCGGGAAGATAAACGACAACGACACCTGAAAACCTCCCTTGATCTCTGGTCGGCTCAAGAGGTAGAGCAACAAGGCATTGGCGGCAATAACTCCCGAGCTAAAGCCTACATTAAACCACTCGTATGCAGGGAATATTGCGCCAGAAAGTGCGTTTAAGCCCAGTATGATGATGAGTATTACTAAATATAACATAGCTCAATGAGTTTAGAATGTTGGTAATGCTGGTGGACGTGGGCTGAAGATGTGTGCGAAGTCAGGCACATCCTTGATAGGCGCCCACGACTGCATACCCTGACGCCAAGCGAGGGTAGTTGCATTGATTGTGCCGTTGTTTATGTAGCCCATCACGGTGTTGATGTCGAGAGGACCTACCTGCTGATTGTTGATGGCCAAGTAGTACTGCACCGACTGCTGGAGTGGTGGAGGTGTTGTTGGCGCAGGATTAACATTCATCGTATTGCCGAGGTTTGTGCCCATCTGTGTGGCAGCATTCATACCGATGCCCAACCCAAGACCTGCGTTCATCAGGTTGCCTGCGGTGTTTTCGTTGCCTGCGGCAGTGTCGAGCACGTCGAAGCTGCGGTCCATCTGGTAGATGTCACGGCCAGTAATCTTGATGCGGGCAGCCAGATCCTTAGCCTCCTTGAGCTTAACGAAACTTGGGTCGTCCTCCTTGACGCTGATCGAGATCACGTCGAACTCCTGGGCCACAAGACCATAGCGACGGAACGACTCGGCGATGCTCTCACGGCAGAACTCCGAGATGTCGGCCAGGTGCGAGTTGATGTTCAGCACACTAATATTGTCGCGTGTAAGCTTGTTCGAGATAATATTAGTGAGCTGCGACATAATCTTTCCCTTGAAGTAGTTGTTCAGACGATCAATGGTGAACGAGGTCATATTGCCGATCAACGAGCGCAGGAATGTGCGTGGATCCTCAATACGGAAACCATACTGTCCATAAGAGCGTACTGGCACAATCACGCCATACTTCGGATCCTCGATTTGGAGAGGTGTCGCCGTGCCCCACTTAGAGTCCAGGATGGCAATCCTATTGACAAACCATACCTCGGCCTGGAATGGCGAGTTGCCACCAAATGGGAGGTTGATAATCTTGTTTAATAGAGGAATGTTGCCCGATGATAGGGTGTAGGTGCCCTCGCTAAACTCATCGTAGATCTCTCCACCCTTAATGAAGAATGCTGTCTGTCCGGGGTATACAACCAGTTGCGTTCCCAAGCGAAGGTCTTCACTTGGGAACTTGGCAACGAGTTCACGATTACCCATCGAACATTTTACAACGTCGATTAAAGCCATAGTTACACTTATGGGTTATGTGTTACTAAATTGTTATGTTGCAATACTTGCGCTATCTACTAATAGTAATAGTAGTCGCCGTAGTATGCCTCCTCAAATGCTGCGTCTGCAATAGCAAACGAAATGCAGACCCAGATGATTGAAAATACAATGTTGATTGCAAGGCAAATCAACGCACCCTTAGCACGCTGAGGCGCCTTATCCTTCTTAACAAGGTAGTAGATGAGATCAACGATCCAACCGAAGAATAGCAGTACGATCCACATATACCACTCCAACGACGAGTTGTCGATCTGCTGAGCAGGTGCCTGGTGATATACATTGGCATTTTGAATTGGCTGACCACACTTTGGGCAGTGAATGGCCTGGTCCGATACGGGGTTTCCGCAGCCTGGGCATTGAATAATAGCCATTTTAGTAGTTTGTTTGTGCCGTCTCATCTCCGAGGACAGTGGTTAGTAAAAGGTAAAAGTGTGGAGATGTTCGCCCGTTGCAAGATTGACGAAACACTTTCATAGTAGTGGTGGTAGTAGTGAGCCACACCATTTTCTCTACAAAATTAAGCAAAGTTTTTCGTTTGAGCAAGAGTTTTGGGGGATTTTATAGGAAGATTAGTAAGATTAGTGAAAGTAGGGAAATCAATTCTTAAATTCACTAAACTCATTACACCCATTAAAATCCTTACCACCCTAAAAGAATTAGGCACTAAGTCCCTCCTTTATCAAAGGAGGGGTTGGGGAGGAATGTAAATATCTTCGAACCGAAGGTTCCCAACTGCCGCCTATAACCAAGGGTTGTATAACTTTAATGTATCACCTAATTAAACTCCACATCCGCGCCGCCTGATATATCCCAATGTACAATTTGGGGGTTGCCTTTGATGTGTACATCCACACCACCCGATGCTGTTAATGAGAGTGTACTGTTGGCTACAGCATCAATATCAGAGCCTCCAGATGCGTTGATGGTGACATCCTCAGCCTCCAGCTCGCCGCACTTGACATCTGCACCTCCGGAGCTATCAATGCTTAGTTGCTGTGTGATACCCTTAATCTGACAGTCGCCACCGCCTGATACTGAGATAGATAATACATCACTATTGCAGCTATTAATCTGACAGTCGCCACCGCCTGATACTGAGATAGATAATACATCACTATTGCAGCTATTCCACAAGAAATCGCTTCCACCTTTCAACGCAACACGCTCATACGCAACTGAAGGTACATATACCAAACAACGCTTTAAGCCAAATATAGATGTTGATACTCCAATATGTAGTGTGCCGTCATTAACCTCAACGCTCAACCTATTGAAATTATTAGCATTTGTCAAGGCATATACTTGGTCATGAGGCAGAGCATCGTCCACGATAACCTCCGCGCCATTTGATATCACAAGGGCTGATATATCCTCATAAAGAGTATATGTTTTGTGATTCGTAAGCTCGGTATCATCAACTTCACATCCCGTACACACCATAGCAACAACGCCAACTAATAGGGTAAAAATAGTTCTCATAGTAAACTGATAAGGTTTTGTTCAATATTACAAAGTTAAGCAAAATATTTTAGATGTCAAAAACAAAGAATTAGGCGGAAGTCTCACGACTGCCGCCTATACCCTTAGAAATAAATTCTGAAAAAACTCTTATATGTAGCGCAAGCGAAATACCTATCGAAACTACTAACGTTCTTTAAGGTTTGCGCAGAGGGGAAATAGAAAAAATCGCTAAATCCACAGAGATAACTTGCCGTTATCGGCAAAAAATGCTATATTTGTGCCGACAAATCGGTCTAAAACTTGCCAGTAGTCGTAGCGTATGAAGTATATTTCAGTTGCAGAATTTGCCGCCAAGTATGGCATCTCGGAGCGCACAGCACGTAATTACTGCGCTCTCGGAAAGGTTGAGGGTGCAACTCTCGTGGGTAAGACTTGGAACATTCCAGCGGATGCGGAGTTGCCGGGGCGCAAACCTCGTCAGCGCAAGGCGATGCCATTGCTCGTTGTTCTGCGCCAAGAGAGGGAGGCAAGGCTCAAAGGTGGCATCTATCACAAGACACAAATCGACCTTACCTACAACTCAAACCATATCGAGGGCAGTCGCCTCACGCACGATCAGACACGCTATATCTTTGAGACCAACACCGTCGGCATCGAGGGCGAGAGTGTGCGTGTAGATGATATCATCGAGACGACTAATCACTTCCTTTGCATCGACCTTATTATCGATCGAGCCGAGGAGCGACTTACCGAGAGCCTTATCAAGGAGTTGCACTCTATACTCAAGATGGGCACATCGGATAGCCGCAAGGATTGGTTTACCGTTGGCGACTATAAACGCCTACCCAACGAGGTGGGTGGCAACGAGACCACTGCACCCGAAGATGTGCATCGTGAGATAAAGACGCTGCTTAAAGAGTACAACAGCAAAAAGCGAAAGTCGTTTGAGGATATCATCGACCTGCACCAGCGTTTCGAGGCGATACACCCATTCCAAGATGGTAATGGTCGTGTTGGCCGCCTTGTGATGTTCAAGGAGTGCTTGGCAAATGGCTATGTACCATTCATAATTACCGAGGAACTCAAGATGTTCTACTATCGTGGTCTCAGAGAGTGGCCTCACATCAAGGAGTATCTTCGTGACACCTGCCTAACGGCACAAGATAATTATAAAGCGGTGCTCGACTATTTTAAGGTGAGGTACTAAATACCACGCCGTAGACATTGTATTGTGGTGTGTAATGAGATTAGGGAATTTAGGGAGATTAGGGAAATCAATCCTTAACTTCCTTAAACTCCCTAAATTCTTTAACCACTTATTTGTTATTTGCAGAATAATTTTCTATATTTGCATTAATGTTACGGAATATGTAGCGTTTATAGATGGCATTTAGGGCTATTGTTTCGTGAAGTAAAACGACCAAAATTATTAAACGAACAGACAATAGGCACATTAGATGCTCACGCCGCATGGCGTGGGTGTGCTTATGTTCGTATGGGTACTTGGTCGTCCCTTCAAGGCGTAAGTGTACCCACGTTTCTTTTTAGGTATTCTACCCTGATTTTAAGTTAAACGGTTGCTGTCTGCGGCAACGACACTTATTGTTTAACTTAAATTTATAGCATTATGAAAAAACTTTTACAGACGTGTCTTGCACTATTGGCTATTTCTACAACAACCTTTGCTTATAAGATTGGCGATGTCATAACTGTTGGTGGCAAAAAGGGGGTTGTCTTTGAGGTGTCGTCCGATGGCCAACACGGAAAGGTTGTTAGTTTATATGAAAGTGAAGAGGGCGATTGGTATAGTGCAAACAAATGGTGTTCCGAAATGTACGGAAGGGCTTGGCGACTACCAACTACAGATGAGTGGCTTGTTATCTATAAGAGGCTTTATTCTATTAATTCAACTCTTGCCTGTTATGGTTATACACAAATAGGGGAAAATAGTGAAATAAGTGGTGGAGAGTATTGGGCCTTTGAGTCTGATGCAGAAAATCTTGTTGCGTGGACAGTGACAGATAGTAAGATAAATAGAGCATATATATACCTTGCATATCCACGAGCTCGTGCGATAGCCGTATTTTAGCTGTTATATTTGTAGTAGCATTACTTTGGTAACAATCTAACTCGATGATATATGAAAAAGATTTTAATATCACTATTGTGCATATTCTCAGTATTCTCATTATTTGCGCAGACAGCAGAAACTGAAACGACAACAGAGCCTACGTCTTCAACAGAAGCATCTTCAGTAGAACATCAGCATCTAACATTTAAGGGTATTCCAATCGATGGTACACCAGAAGAGTTTGGTCGTAAACTGGAAGCGGTGGGGTTTGAATATAATTATAAAAGTCAGGGCTCATATTGGTATAAGGGTGGCTCTTTTGCCGGTTATAACGATTGTGAAGTGATTGTGAAAGCTTACGATAATTTGGTATATGAGGTGGTTGCTATTTTGCCAACACAATATAGATGGAATCACTTATACAATGATTATTGTACATTGGTTTCTTCTCTAAAAAAGAAGTATGGAGAACCATATTACTCGAAAGAGGAGTTTGTTAGTACACCAAGTTATATAGATCTTGATGACGATAACGATAAATATAGCGAAGTAAAGGATGGCCATTGTAAATATTATACTGGTTTTAGTGTTGGTAATTGGCTGACGGGTAGTGTACATATCGAAATAAAAGCTTCAGGATGTGTAGGATTACATTATACAGATGGCTATAATGAATATCTGAAAGCACGAGCGGTGGAAAATGACTTGTAAATATAGATTTATAGCGTAAGCGGAACACTTTTATAAACTTTTATATGTAGCGCAAGCGAAATACCGCTAGAAACTACTAACGTTTCCACGAGTAGGTCAGACAATGGTCGAGGTTGGCGAGTTACGAAGTAACTGCAAAAGAGTGGCGCACCATGGCGAGTTTACTTGCTGAATGGTGCGCCACACTTCTGCATAGATGTATTACATCCGCCAACAAGAGCATTGTTGCTACGTTCAAAACCGTCAGTAGTTTTTTCAGAATTTATAATAAAAAGTAATAGGCGGGAGCTTCCCAGCTGCCGCCTATACCCTCAGAATTAAATTCTGAAAAAACTACTAACCCAAACTTAAATAAATGAAGAAACCTAACTACGTGGTTGGACCAGCGTAGCTATACGAGGAATGTGCAATCCTCGTGCCAAGATAACGTGTGGCGTAGGCCGAAAATTGCGCAGTAGTCACATTTTTTCACTAAATACCCCAATATTGAGCCATACGGAACATTTCATTGGCACTATGGTGCAACTATGTGTCGTAGACATCTTGTCACAGGTGTCAGTGGTTGGTCGGCGAGTGTTGCATTATCGGACTATTTTTGTAACTTTGTGGTTAAAACTCAGCCAACTATGACACGTTTGCTTCTTGCCTTTGATAAGTTTAAGGGGTCGCTACGCTCGAGCGATGTAGCCCACGCCTTCAGTGAGGGGTGGTGCGAGGTTATGCCTGATAGTGAGGTAGATATTGTCGAGATATCGGATGGTGGCGATGGCCTTGTAGACACGCTTGTCGGGGCGTGCGGTGGCGAGTATGTGGCCGTTGATGTTGCCGATCCACTCGGCCGACCTGTTGCGGCTCGCTATGGCACTATCCACAACGGTACGACTGCCATTATCGAGATGGCCGAGGCCGCAGGACTTAGGCTGCTCGCTGCCGAGGAGCGCAACCCTTTGAATACAAGCACTCGTGGTGTGGGCGAGCTTATCGCTGATGCTCTGGGGCGAGGCTGTCGTGAGCTTATCATAGGCCTTGGCGGCAGTGCCACGAACGATGGCGGTATGGGTATGCTCGAGGCGCTCGGTGCACAGTTCTATGACACGATGGGAGAGCTCGTTATACCCTCGGGTGAGGCGCTTGAGAGGGTGGCGGCAGTAGACCTCGCACAGCTTGATAATCGGCTCTGCGACACGCATATAACCATAGCCTCGGATGTCGATAACCCGCTCTATGGCGAGCGTGGTGCTGCGTGGGTCTATGCTCCGCAGAAGGGGGCAGACAGGGCCACGGTCGAGAGGCTTGATGCGGGACTGCGTAGCTATGCGGGCGTTGTGGCGAGCGTTGTAGGTGTCGATATGGCGAGGTGTGCGGGCGCAGGTGCTGCTGGCGGTGTGGGCTTTGCGCTTATGGCGCTACTTGGTGCAGAGATGCAGCGTGGCATAGACCTTATGCTCCGCATGGTGGACTTTGAGCAGCGTGTGGGCCGTTGTGATATCGTTGTCACGGGTGAGGGTAGGCTTGACCGCCAGACACTTATGGGCAAGGCCCCCGAGGGCGTGCTCAATGTGGCACGCCGTGTGGGTCGTGATGTTGTTGCCGTGGGTGGCAGTGTGGCGTGGTGCGACGAGCTGCGCACAAGCGGTTTTAAGCGCATATATGAGGCTATGCCTGAGGGTATGACCCTCGAGGAGGCTATGCGCCCCGATGTGGCACGTGCGAATCTGCGCCGTGTGGCAGAGCGCGCAGCACGTGAGCTACTTGCCGAAGCTCTTATATAGCGGGTCGGCGGCCTGCAAAATCTTGTTACGTAGTAGAGTAGGGTAGTCGGGGTTGCGATCTATGAAGCGCTTAACCTCGTTATACGCCTTGCGACTTGAGTGCCCCTTGAGCAGTGCTCCCACCCAGTTGCGTGGGAAGAAGATGTCGCCTGTGCGCTGCACCTCACGAAGCTCCTCCAACGCCGGGTAGATATACTTTATCGCCTGCTCTTGTCGTGTGTGGTGGTTTAGGTAGCCAAGCATTGTGGCTGTCCATGGCTCACGGCGGCGGTTCTCAGGCTCGAGCAGCGATTCAAAAAGCTCGTCACGCACTGCCTCGTCGGGGTGTGCACCACGTATGACGTATGCAAACTGCTCACGTCGATCGGGGTTTGTTAGACGCTCAAGCTGTGTAGTTGCTATTGTGTCGTAGTGCTTGGGTAGACGTACGGCAAGCTCGTAGGCTATCGTCATATAGTCGCTCTCGTTAAGCTCCGCATCGCTACGTTTGAGCCACTTGTCGTAGTAGTGCTCGATGATATGCTCGGAGCGCATCGTGCGTGCAAGTGTTAGCTTAAGGTTGCGAGCCAACGACCTGTCGCTGTGAGTATCAGCTATGTGTAGTAGCCTCTCTTCATCCTTGGCTGTGCCCACATCGAGCATTGGCTGCGTGATAAAGCCGCAGAGTGTTGAGCCTACGAGGAAGTTACGCTCCGAGGGGATGTAGCTAAGCAGAAAGTCGAGCCAGCGGCGTGATGATAGCTTATGTTTGAACCACTCGCTCTGCTCGTAGCACTCGTTGAGCATTATGGCCAACGACTCGCGCATAAGGTCGTCATCCGTCGTAGCCATATTCTCCATTATCCACTCCATCTGCTTAGGGTCAAGGAGAAAAAGACCATAGCCACGGCCATCAATATTGGGAATTATGAGAGTAGCATCCTCAATAGCGTAGCCATTGTTGATGTCGAGAGTAACATCAATACGCTTCTGCGAGCCATCGTCGTATATTGCCAGACAGTCGAAACTCTGCGCACGGGAGCTGCCCATGTTCGCCACATTGCCGTTACTGCTGGTTATAATTGGCATTCTTGGTCGTTTTACCCATAGGCGGCTAAATGTCTCGAGGTCGGCATCTGTATGCTTATCGAGGATGGCTATTATCTCGTCCCACGAGGCGTTGCCATAGGCGTATGTGGTGAGATACTCCTGAATACCTCGGCGGAAGGCCTCCTCACCCATTAGCTCCACAATCTTATCCATCACGATAGGCGCTTTGTTATAGATTGTCTGGCCGTATATCAGTCCAGCATTACGTAGGTTGTCGAGACTCTGGCTTATGGGCGTAGCACCACACGTACGGTCCTCGCTATATGCCGCCTGCGTATATGTCTTGAGGCGGTTTAGGCGGTGGTTCACCGTGGGGAATAGCGGCTCGGCCATGCGTGCTGCGAAGTAGTTGGCAAATACCTCCTTGCACCATACATCGTCGAACCAGCGCATCGTAACATAGTCGCCAAACCACATATGGGCAGTCTCGTGGGCTATGAGCTGTGTGCGGCGTAGGCGCTCCTCGAGCGTGGCATTCTCGCCGAGGAACATCTGCGCATCGTTATACAGCGTAGCTCCGGTATGCTCCATGCCGCCATACTGGAAGCCAGGCAACATCACAAAGTCGTACTTGGCAAAGGGGTATTTTATTCCAGTGTACTCCTCTAACCACTCGAGTGCTGCGGCAACCTCTCGGAATATATCGTCGAGCTGTGCTAAGCGCTTAGGGTCGGTCTCACGATAGTATGCCGAGAAGCGGTGGCGACCATCATCGTAGCTACGCTTCTGGAACTTACCAGCCACGAACGAGAAGAGATAGGTGCTTAGAGGCTCTGTGCGTGCAAAGCTCACTATCTTCATACCCTCGGGTAGCGTATGACCAAAGTCTAAGTCGTACCAACTTTCGGCATCATACTCAGGTGTGGTTACGGGGGTGTTTGATACCGCCTCCCACTCTTCGGGTATGGCCAGACTTAGGCGGTAGTGTGCCTTTATGTCGGGCTGGTCGAACGAGGGGAAGAGCGTGCGGGCTCGCTCAGGGACAAGGAGCGTATATAAAAACTCATCACGACGGTTTAGCGACTGGTTGTCTACGTTGAAGTCTATCGAGAATCCTTGACGGCCGCAACGTGTCTCAGACTCTGGTATTACGATATGCTCGTTACAGAGGCTATACTCCACACTCTCGTTGCTATCGAACATCCTCACACCTGTCACGAGCTCCGTTCGGCGAAAGTCGATGATGATATCTTGTGGCTTTTCAAGCGT
>JAFQTX010000012.1 GCA_017408825.1 Alistipes sp. | reverse complement strand
GGGTCAGTACATTTGTTATCAGGTTGAATAAAAAGATGTAGTTTTAGGCCTGCGAAGCCCGAAAAAGCGGAGTTTACTAAGCGTAAATGAGCATTTTGAGGGCGAGCTTAACGACAAAATACACTTTTTATTCAGCCTCTTTAAGTTAATAGTTATCTGCCATTGGTTCGAAATATCTCTGCTCGTGTTCGCACGAGGGGCATAGCTTTGGTGCTTGCCGAGCCTTTACGATATATCCACAGTTGCGACACTGCCATACTATCTCGCCATCACGGCGGAAGAAGTCGCCATCGGTAATGCGGCTGAGCAACTTAAGGTAGCGTCGTTCGTGCTCCTTCTCCACCTCGGCCACGTGTTTGAATGTCAGCGCCACCTTTTGAAATCCTTCGGCGTGTGCTGTCTCGGCAAAGGATGAGTATAGCACCTCCCACTCCTCGTGCTCACCCTCGGCAGCGGCAATGAGGTTCTGTTGCGTGGTACCGATGATGCCCGCAGGATACGAGGCATTGTGTATCGTTGCCATGCCGCCCTCGAGATATTTGAAGAAGCGTTTGGCGTGCTCCATCTCCTGATCGGCCGTGGTGGCGAATATTCCGGCTATCTGTTCGTAGCCATCCTTCTTGGCCTGCGATGCAAAGTAGGTGTAGCGATTGCGTGCTTGGCTCTCACCGGCAAATGCCTTGAGCAAGTTCTCTTCGGTGAGTGTTCCTCTAAGTGTGTTTTTCATAGTGATTTTAATTTTATTAGACACTCACCGCAAGAGCAAATCTCGAGCCAAACGTGTATATTACACAACAGCCAAAGAGTGCCACCAATCGGTATTACGCACTACCCACCATATGAAGTACAGCGCTATATAAGAGTAGACAACTACTCTACGTTGAACATATTGACGCATGCGACAAAATACTTTACCTTTACAGAGTGTAGTCAGGATTAGCAACACAATGTATGGTGCTACGACAAAAATAAATGGATTTAGCCAAAAGGCACGCTCCACATCTAAGTGTAACAACGAATGTATAGCTCGTTGGATTCCACACGAAGGACAGTCGTAGCCCGTTAATTGACGAACAATACATTTTGGGGCTAAAGAAGAATATGATGGATCATACTGATAGTACATATACACAATAACAGCCACCAAAATAGTGGCCATTATTGCATATGTCAGATATTTATATTTTTTAGCGATAGCCATATTGATTTAACTCGTACATTTGATCTACACCCTTAATATGAGGAATAGACTCAATGTAATTACCATAGCTATCATAAACGATTGTGTATCTACAATACTTGTCATTATAATGACACTCTGCGTACATACACTCTTCACCATTAGTATTGCGCACGACTTCTAATTTATATTTATAATTAAATTTGTATATTCCAAATTTATTATAACAATAATTGAATCCAAAGTCTCGAACACTGATACAATCATTAATAGAATTAATACTGTTAAAATCAAATCTTAATGCTGTTATGAAACTCGGAACAAATAGTGCTAATGAGATATAGAGCATGATGAATTTCATCATCAATTCTCCTCTCTTTCTCAACATAAACCAAATAACAGATACCAATAATAAAATTATTGACACGACATAAGGACCCATATACCCTACATTGCCATCAAACAACCAGCAAATGTATGGCATTAAAAATACACCTATAACAGATGATATAACAACGAGGAGTATGCCCCAAACATGTATTAACGACTTCATAAATACTTTATGCAAATAACATTACAATAAATAGAATTAAATATGAGATGAACTGAACTGCTAAGCCGGATATTGCAGAGATCATAGTCCATTTTTTCGCCTCATTTGATGCTGCCAAAGCCTCATCATATCGCTGTCCAAGCCATAGACTATCAACCTGATTAGCCTTAACGACTGCAACGATGCCTAATGGTAGGCAGCAAAATAGCGTCGATAGAATTGCCCAAATAAGATAATTTTCGGGTTTCTGATTAGTAGTGTTTATTGACATAATATTGGTGTATTAATCTCCACTCGACACCTATGTGGAATAATTAAATAAAGAAAGCGTGGTGCCGAAGTCTTATTTTAGGATTACTGGTCGTAGGAAAACCATTTAGATAAAACAAGCAACAGCCCCACGCCATACCCTATGGGTACGACGCAGGATAATGCCAACTTACTCTCTCTAAATTAATCGAATTTCCTACGTTCGTAATCCGAGAACAAGTCTACACTTTCCGCGTAATTATGTATATGACCACAAAGTTATAATAATTTTTCCATTATGCAACATTCTAAATCTCGATTTTTATTCGTATATTTGTCCGATATTCAGATTTGAAGATATTTAAACTATTATTATATGGCAGACGAGAAAATTATATTTTCGATGGTTGGTGTGAGCAAGGTGCTCAACAACAACAAGAAAATCTTGAACAACATCTACCTATCGTTCTTCTACGGCGCAAAGATCGGTATCATCGGTCTCAACGGCTCGGGTAAGTCTACGCTGATGAAGATCATTGCAGGAATTGACAAGAGCTATCAGGGCGAGGTGGTATTCTCACCAGGCTACACCGTAGGCTACCTCGAGCAGGAGCCTCAGCTCGACCCCACAAAGAGCGTAAAGGAGATTGTCGAGGAGGGTGCAGCATCGACCGTAGCACTTCTCAAGGAGTACGAGGATATCAATATGAAGCTCTGCGAGCCAATGTCTGACGACGAGATGGCACGCCTCATTGAGCGTCAGGGCGAGCTCTACGAGAAGATCGACCAGGTGAACGGCTGGGAGCTCGATAGCGTATTGGAACGTGCTATGGATGCTCTGCGATGCCCCGATGGCGATCAGCCAGTAAACGTGCTCTCAGGTGGTGAGCGCCGCCGTGTGGCACTCTGCCGTCTGCTCCTTCAGCAGCCCGACGTACTACTCCTTGATGAGCCTACCAACCACCTTGATGCCGAGAGTATCGACTGGTTGGAGCAGCACCTCCAGCAGTATAAGGGTACGGTAATTGCCGTTACGCACGACCGCTACTTCCTCGACAATGTTGCAGGATGGATACTTGAGCTTGATCGTGGCGAGGGTATTCCTTGGAAGGGCAACTACTCGGGATGGCTCGAGCAGAAGACCCAGCGTATGGCTATGGAGGAGAAGCAGGAGAGCAAGCGCCGCAAGACTCTGGAGCGAGAGTTGGAGTGGGTGCGTATGTCCCCCTCGGGCCGCCACGCCAAGTCTAAGGCTCGTCTTTCGGCCTACGACAAGCTGATGAATGCCGACACCAAGGAGCGTGAGGAGAAGCTCGAAATCTATATCCCTAACGGCCCACGTCTCGGCGATGTGGTGATTGAGGCTCAGGGTGTGACCAAGGCTTTTGGCGATCGTGTGCTCTACGAAAACCTCGAGTTCTCGCTACCACCTGCCGGCATTGTGGGTGTCATCGGTGCTAACGGCACGGGTAAGACTACCCTATTCCGTATGATTATGGGTCTTGAGGAGCCTACGTCGGGTAGCTTCCGTGTAGGACCTACCGTAAAGCTCGCATATGTTGATCAGCAGCATAAGTCTATCGACCCCGACAAGACCGTGTATGAGGTTATCTCGCAGAACTCCGACCTTATCCAGCTCGGCAATCGTCAGGTGCCCGCTCGTGCCTACGTTGGTCGCTTCAACTTCAACGGTGCTGATCAGGAGAAGAAGTGTGGCGTGCTGTCGGGTGGTGAGCGCAACCGTCTTCATCTCGCACTTGCGCTCAAGGAGCAGGGCAACGTGCTCTTGCTTGATGAGCCTACCAACGACATCGACGTTAATACGCTGCGAGCATTGGAGGAGGGTCTCGAGAACTTCGCAGGTTGTGCAGTAGTGATCTCGCACGACCGTTGGTTCTTGGACCGTATCGCAACACACATCCTCTCGTTCGAGGGCGACTCTAAGGTAGTCTTTTATGAGGGTTCATACTCCGAGTATGAAGCTTGGAAGAGGGCTCAGGGCGAGGACACCACACCTAAGCGTGTTAAGTATAAGAAGCTCTTGGCAGAGCAGTAAACTACCTATCTAATTTTAGGATTATGGCACAGAAACCATCAATACCAAAGGGCACACGTGACTTCTCTCCAGAGGAGATGATGCGTCGCACCTATATATTCGACACGATCAAGAGCGTGTTCCGTCTCTTCGGCTATGCTCCACTCGAGACCCCTTCGATGGAGAACCTCTCAACGCTATTGGGCAAGTATGGCGACGAGGGCGACAAGCTACTATTCAAGATACTCAACTCGGGCGACTATGGCGCAAAACTCTCGGAGGAGGAGCTACGTCAGGCATCGAAGATTTCGGAGAAGGGTCTTCGCTATGACCTTACAGTACCCTTTGCCCGCTATGTCGTGCAACATCAGAACGAGATTGTCTTCCCATTCAAGCGCTACCAAATTCAGCCCGTATGGCGTGCCGACCGCCCACAAAAGGGTCGCTATCGTGAGTTCTACCAGTGCGACGTCGATGTGATTGGTTCAAAGTCGTTGCTCTCCGAAGTCGAACTCGTAGATATTGTGGCACGTGTATTCGCTAAGTTAGGTATCTCGGTGACACTCAAGATGAACAACCGCAAGATACTATTCGGCATTGCGGAGTCTATCGGCCACGCCGACAAGATGATAGATATCACCGTAGCCATCGACAAGCTCGACAAGATTGGCCTTGATAATGTCAAGGCCGAGCTACGTGAGCGAGGCATCGACGATGAGGCTATTGCAAGGCTTCAACCAATACTTGAGCTAAGCGGCACTAATGCCGAGAAACTCAGCAAACTCAGCGAGGTTATTGGTGCATCGGAAACAGGCAAACTCGGTATCGAGGAGATGCGCACAATCTTCGATAATGTGGAGCGTCTCGGCATCTTCATTACTCCAGAGCTCGACCTCTCATTGGCACGAGGACTCAACTACTATACAGGTGCTATCTTCGAGGTTAAGGCCAACGACTTTGCCATTGGCTCAATCTCGGGAGGTGGTCGCTACGACGATCTCACGGGTATCTTCGGTATGCCAGGTATGTCGGGCGTTGGCATCTCGTTTGGCGCCGACCGCATCTACGATGTTATGCTCGGCCTAAACCTCTTCCCCGAGGAGCTTGCCTGCTCAACCAAGGTGCTCTTTACAAACCTTGGCGACGAGGAGCAGACTGCATCGATGCAGCTTATCGGCAAGCTACGTGACAAGGGTGTTGCCGCTGAGATATATCCCGATCAGGGCAAGATGAAGAAGCAGATGGAGTATGCCAACCGCCGTGCCATTCCATATGTTGTGATCATAGGCTCTGAGGAGTTGGCCGCAGGTGAGGCAACGCTCAAGGATATGCGCTCGGGCGAGCAGCGCAAGCTTAGCTTTGAGGAACTTATTGCAACTCTATAAGATGCTAAAAATACGTATGAAACGAGCTTTTATCTTAACTATCGGTTTAGTATTTATGCACCTTAGTGCCATAGCACAGCTAACCGAACAACAACAGATACAAAAACTCAACTACGTATATCAGCAACTACACAACAACTATGTCGATGATGTGCCTCTTGAGCCACTGGTTGAAGAGGCCATCAAAGCGACACTCAAGCAACTCGACCCCCACTCTACCTATCTTTCGCGTGAGCAGATTGATCAGATGAGGACACGCCTACGTGGAGATTATGCAGGCATTGGCATCAAATATATCATACACAACGATACTGTTGTCGTGCGTAGCATTATGCCCAACTCTCCAGCCGAGCGTGCCGACATTGCCCCCAACGACCGCATCGTAGCTATCGATGGTCGCAATGTAGTCGGCATGCCAATCGACTCTGTTGCCTCACTATTTAAGGGAGAGGTAAACACATCGCTGAACATTGAAGTCGCTCGTCGAGTGTCGTTCTTTCATGAAACGATCACCGTAAGACGTAAGAGTATCGACAACAGCGCTATTAGCACATCGTTTCGTGTGGGCAATGTGGGTTATATCTCGGTGTCAGCCTTCTCCAAGCCTGTGGCCTCGGAGTTCTATGCCGCCTATCGCCGTTTAGGTGATGTGGAGGCTCTTATCGTTGATCTACGCAACAATAGCGGAGGCGCAATCACCTCAGCCATAGACCTCACAGGGCTATTCCTCAAAAAGGGCGATGTGATTGTAAGTACCGAGGGTCGCAGCCACAATATCGTCTATGACAAGCAAGAGGATGGAGCGATTATCGACATTCCCGTTGTGGTTATCATCAACGAAAATAGTGCATCGGCAAGCGAGATATTTGCCGGGGCAATCCAGGATCACGACCGAGGAGTAATTGTTGGTCACACGAGCTTTGGCAAGGGATTAGTACAGGAGATCATCGACCTAAAGGATGGCAGCGCCTTATGCCTTACCATTGCTCGCTACAAGACCCCTTCGGGCCGTATAATACAACGTCCATACACCTTGGGCCAAAACGACGACTATATTGCGGATTCTCTGCGATATATGCACCCCGACTCTATTGCACACGATAGCAAGTTGATGTATACAACTCTAAAGCTTGGACGCAAGGTATATGGCGGCGGCGGAATTACCCCTGATGTGTATATCGATAATAGCACTATTAATCTATCCGACAAGCTCTTAGTGGCCTATGCACAGGCAGTATTCGAGCATACAGACATAGATATTTGGGATTGCACATCGAACTATGGACTATTTCTACAATATGACAATGTCGATAAGTTCGATACGGGCTATAAGATTAGCGACAGGATTATGGAGTTGTTTTACCGTAATGCAAATCTTGAGGCCGAGGAGCTAACCGAATTTGACCAGCACTTTATCACGACGATGATCAAGGCTACGATGGCCGAACGACTATATGGCGAGTGGGCTCGATACTATATATATAATAAGCATCTTGACCCTATGGCACAACAAGCCGTGGAGATTGCAACAGAGAAGACTCTTTACGAACAGATACTCAACTCAATGGGTAAATAGCGAATTTTAGGTCATAAATTTGGAAGTAAAGCAAAAAGTTACTATCTTCGTTATAGAAAAATCCAAATTTATCTAAAAAAACCTAAACTAACACATCCATGAGTTTCGAAAATTCTTTTCGCCGAGAGCACGATGATAGTGGCGAGCAGATCTATTCTAAGGTTGTTCGTGCTGGCAAGCGCACCTATTTCTTCGATGTGAAGGCCACACGAGGCAATGACTATTTTATCACCATCACCGAGTCACGCAAGCGACTCAACGACGATGGTTCAGCAAACTTTACACGCCATCAGATGCACCTCTATAAGGAGGATTTTGCCAAGTTTATTGATGGCCTCGAGGAGATTGTGAACTACGTGAAGGAGCATAAACCCGACTACTTTACCGAGCACGAGTAGCCGTGTTTTAATGATACGAGGGCTGTTCTTCACATATGAGGGACAGCCCTTTAACTTTGGAAAAGATGAAACAACCAAGCATACTTTTAGGTTTTAGTGGCGGCATAGACAGCTGTGCATCAGCCCAATGGCTCATAGAGAGAGGCTATCGAGTTACAGCCCTCACCATCGACACTATGCACGACCAGAGGCTACTATCGCAGGCCGAGGCCAAGGCTCGAGAGATTGGCATCGAGTGGCGCACAGTAGATCTCACAGCAGAGTTTCGTCACCACATCGTAGACTACTTTATCGACAGCTATCGCAATGGGCTCACCCCAGCACCCTGCACCCGCTGTAACCCTATGATTAAGTGGCGTACGCTCCTTGCCGTTGCCAACGACCTAAATATCGACTATATAGCCACTGGCCACTATTTTCGCATTGAGCAACATCGAGGACGATACTATGTAGCTAAGGGTGCTGACTCGGCAAAAGACCAATCATACTATCTCTGGGGGCTCGGTCAAGAGATCCTGGCACGTGCCATCACGCCTATGGCCGACGCAATCAAGAGTGATATTAAGGCGGGACTCAAAGATCGTAGCGAGAGCATGGGTATCTGCTTTCTGCAAGGGTGTCACTATACCGACTTTTTGCGCAACGAGGGCGTGGAGCTTGCCGCAGGCGACATCATTCTTGAGGATGGCAAGGTGGTGGGTTGTCACAACGGAATTGCTCGCTATACTATTGGGCAACGCCGTGGTGAAGGCATACCCGAGGGATTACGCATCATAGATATTAACGCAAATCGTAACACGCTGACTGTTGGTGAAAACAGCAAATTATATAAGAATATACTTTATATTAAAGAGTGCTGCATAGTAGACCACGATGAGCTTATTACGGCCGACGACATAACCATAAAAATCAGAGGCATAGGCCGCAATCCAGAGGGGTGTGCGAGAGTAAGTATCTGGAATGATGGATACCGTATCGAGTGTCAAGATCCAGCCTGGGCACCCGCTAAGGGACAGCCATTGGTTTTATATCGTAACAATTTGGTCATTGGTGGAGGAATTGTTGTTGATTTCGAGTAAAAGTTGTACATTTGCACCCTAATTATAACGAGCAACTATTTCATATTTTATGGTAAAACGTCTATACAACTGGGTGTTATCGTGGAGCGAGAGTCGCTGGGGTTGGGTAGCACTACTCTTCATTGCACTATTTGAGGCCAGCTGGTTTCCCCTTCCACCCGATGTCCTGCTTATTGCACTTTGTCTTGGTGCAACCAAGAAGTCGTTCCGTTTTGCAACAATATGCCTTTTCGGCTCTATTGTTGGTGCAGCCTTGGGCTATGGCATAGGACACTTTATGTGGATCACACCTGATGGCGATCCCACAGCACTTGCGTCGCTATTCTACGAGTATATATTCAGTCAGGAGCAGTTTGACAACGTAGGAGCATTGTACGACAGATTTAACTTCTGGATAGTGTTCACCGCAGGCTTCACACCGCTACCATTCAAGCTCTTTACCATCGCTGGTGGTATGTTCGACATCAACTTTGTGATGTTTATTATCGCATCGTTTGTTTCACGTGGTATGCGTTTCTTCCTTATCGCAGGACTAATATGGAAGTTTGGTGCTCCAATCAAGAGCTTTATCGACAAATATTTCAACCTGCTTGCATCACTATTTGCAGTATTGCTCATCGGCTTCACGGCCCTCGCTTTCTGGCTCTTCGGCAGCACTGAGGCACCCGCAGATACTGAAACACCAGCTGCTGATATAGAGGAGGTTGTAACACCTGAACTAAAGGAAAATATCAATATCGAGAAATGCGACACTTTGGACTTATAGGCCGCACACTCGGCCACTCGTTCTCGGCTAAATTTTTCAACTCTAAGTTTGCTGCCGAGCAGATTGATGCCGACTATCTGCTCTTCGAACTTGAGTCGATCGATGAGCTTCCAAAGCTCCTTGCGACGATGCCTCTCGAGGGTTTCAATGTAACTATCCCCTACAAGCAGAGCATAATGAGGTATCTCGACGAGATTACCCCTGAGGCACGTGAGGTGGGTGCTGTGAATTGTGTTGAGTTTAGTGATGGAAAACTTATCGGCCACAATACCGATGTGCGTGGCATTGAGGCATCGCTACACTGGCTCGATATTGAGAATTGTAAGAGGGCTCTTATCCTCGGTACGGGAGGCGCTTCGAAGGCTGTACAACACATACTGCGCACACAGGGCATCGAATATAAGTGCGTATCGCGCAGCAGCGAGCGTGGCGACATTACATATGACGAGCTTACGCCAGAGATTATCGCCCAGCATACGCTCATAATCAACGCCACGCCAGTCGGTATGCACCCTGATGTGGCTCAAGCGCCCGACATCAGCTATGAGCATATTGGACCAGAGCACAGAGTGTTCGATTTGGTATATAACCCTGCCAACACAGAGTTTCTACGCCGAGCCAAGGAGCGTGGTGCAATGACAATGGGAGGTATGCTTATGTTGCAGACACAAGCCATCGCCTCGTGGCACGTCTGGCGCAAAGCAGAGGAGCACACGAAGTAACGACACCAAGTTTTTGACTCTACGTAAGGCGGCTATCTCTCACCGAGAAGTCGCCTTGCTTCGTCTATATCCTCACAACGAACCATAAGGCGAGTGGGAAAAGCGCCAATAGCATAGATCGACGAGAGATACTCACCGTGTAAAACGCAGAAGATTCCAGCACAATCTAAAATCGATTTTGCGATCTCTGCTTGTGTTGGGTTGTCAAAAGCCTGAAGGGCAACCAAACCCTCTGAATGTGTTGATGTTGTGTCCATAATCTCAGGATTTTTGTAAAGATAGTACATTTTTTCTAAAAAATTGCTACTCGAGGACTAAAATATTCCAAAAAATTATCGTTATATTTGTACACTTAATTTTTATAGAACAAAAACTCTACCATGCGTCAGTTTGTACACCTACACGTACACAGCCAGTACTCGTTGCTCGATGGCCAGGCAAGCATAGCAAAGCTTGTCGATAAGGCCATTGCCGATGGTATGCCCGGCATTGCACTCACTGACCACGGTAATATGTTCGGTGTCAAGGAGTTCTTCAACTACGTAAAGAAAAAAAACTCTGCCCGCAAGGATAAGATTAAGTCGCTTCAAGCGCTTATCGAGCGTCTTGAGAATGGCTCAGCATCCGAAGCCGAGATGGGCGACGATGCTGGCGCAGCACTGGCCAAGGCACGAAATGAGCTTGATGCAATACCCAAGAGCGACTTCAAGGGCATTATCGGTTGCGAGGTCTACGTAGCACGTCGCCGCCTATTCAACAAGGAGGGCAAGGAGGATCAGAGTGGCTACCACCTCATCCTTTTGGCCAAGAATATGGTGGGCTACAAGAACCTCATCAAGATCGTATCAAAGGCCTACACCGAGGGTTTCTATATGCGTCCTCGCACCGACCACGTGGAGCTTGAGAAGTATCACGAGGGACTTGTCTGCTGCTCGGCTTGTCTTGGTGGCGAGATTCCACGACTCATACGTGCCAATAAGATCGAGGAGGCCTGCGAGGCTATCGAGTGGCATCGCAAGATCTTCGGTGACGACTACTACCTCGAGCTTCAGCTCCATAAGGCCACCGTTGAGCGTGCCAACCACGAGACGTGGCGAGAGCAGAAGGTGGTCAATGATTTTCTTATTGACTATGCCCATAAGCACGGCGTAAAGCTCGTATGCACCAACGATGTGCACTTTGTGGACGAGGAGCACGCCGAGGCTCACGACCGACTGATATGTCTTGGAACGTCAAAAGATCTTGACGACCCACGTCGTATGCTCTACTCCAAGCAGGAGTGGATGAAGACTACGGCCGAGATGAACGCTATCTTCGAGGATATTCCCGAGGCCATAGATAATACAGTTGAGGTGTGCAATAAGATCGAGAGCTACGACATCGACCACTCGCCCATCATGCCGACATTTGCCATCCCCGAAGAGTTTGGTACAGAGGAGCAATATCGCCAAAAATATAGCGAGCAGGATCTCTTCGACGAGTTTACACGTAATGAGAATGGCGAGGTTGTAATGTCTGAGGACGAGGCGAAGAAAAAGATTGCTAAGTTAGGAGGTTACGACAAGTTATATCGTATAAAACTTGAGGCAGACTACCTTGCAAAACTCGCTATGGATGGTGCTCGCAAGCGCTATGGCGAGGAGCTTGACGAGGAGACCATGACACGTCTAAAGTTCGAGCTTCACATCATGAAGACTATGGGCTTCCCAGGCTACTTCCTTATCGTGCAGGACTTCATACGTGCCGCACGCGAGGAGCTCGACGTATCGGTAGGCCCAGGACGAGGCTCGGCAGCAGGATCTGCCGTGGCATACTGTCTCGGTATTACTCAGATCGACCCTATCAAGTACGACCTTCTGTTCGAGCGATTCTTGAACCCCGATCGTATCTCGTTGCCCGATATTGATATCGACTTCGATGATGATGGTCGTGGACGAGTACTCAACTGGGTGACCCAGAAATATGGCAAGGAGAAGGTGGCGCATATCATCACCTACGGCACGATGGCCACCAAGATGGCACTTAAGGATGTAGCTCGTGTACAGAAACTACCTCTCGACAAGGCCAATCAGCTATGTAAGTGGGTACCCGATCGCATCACCGACCCTAACGACAAGGATAAGCAGCTTAAGATAAACCTCAAGAATGCCATTATGGCTGTTCCTGAGCTTAAGGCCGCCGAGGAGTCGTCAGACCCCATCATGCACGATACGATCAAGTATGCCAAGATGCTAGAGGGAAATGTTCGAGGCACGGGCGTTCACGCCTGCGGCACGATCATCTGCCGTGACGACATCACCGACTGGGTGCCAGTAAGTACTGCTGTGGATAAGGAGACGGGCGAGAATATGCTCGTCACCCAGTATGAGGGCTCTGTAATTGAGGATACAGGACTCATCAAGATGGACTTCCTCGGACTGAAGACCCTATCAATTATCAAGGATGCTATCGAGACTGTTGAGCGCACACACGGCGTGCATATCGACATCGACAACATCCCTATTGATGATAAAAAGACATACGAGCTATACTGCAAGGGAGGAACTATTGGAACGTTCCAGTTTGAGTCGCCAGGTATGCAGAAGTATCTTCGTGAGTTGCAACCCTCGACCTTCGAGGATCTTATTGCGATGAATGCTCTCTATCGTCCCGGTCCAATGGACTATATCCCCGACTTCATCGACAGAAAGCACGGCCGCAAGCCTATCGAGTACGATATTCCGATCATGGAGCGCTACTTGAAGGATACCTACGGCATCACGGTATATCAGGAGCAGGTGATGCTTCTGTCGCGTCTACTCGGTAACTTCACACGTGGTGAGTCAGATACGCTACGTAAGGCGATGGGTAAGAAGATCAAGTCGAAACTTGACGAGCTTAAGCCTAAGTTTATTGCTGGCGGCAAGTCGAATGGCCACGACGAGAAGGTACTCGAGAAGATATGGGCCGACTGGGAGAAGTTTGCGTCGTACGCCTTCAACAAGTCGCACGCCACGTGCTACTCGTGGGTGGCATACCAGACTGCATATATCAAGGCGCACTACCCCTCTGAGTATATGGCAACGGTACTAAGCCGCAACCTTAACGACATCAAGCAGGTGACGGCCTATATGACCGAGTGCAAGAGTATGGGCATTGCGGTGCTTGGTCCCGACATCAACGAGTCGCACATAAAGTTCTCGACAAACAAGAAGGGAGATATTCGCTTCGGTCTTGCCGCTATCAAGGGTGTTGGCGAGGCCGCCTCGGAGTCGATCATCAAAGAGCGTGACGAGAATGGCCCGTTCAAAGATATATACGACTTTGTGGAGCGCATCAACTATACGGCAGTGAACCGCAAATGTTTGGAGAACATTGCGTATGCCGGTGGCTTCGACTCGCTTATTGATTTCCATCGTTCACGCTTCTTTATGCCCGATCCGAGTGGCACAATCTTCCTCGATGCACTCGTTCGCTACGGACAGCGCATACAGCAGGAGAAGCAGAACGCCCAGCAGAGCCTCTTTGGCCTTATGGGAGATAGTGGCGGTGGCGACATTCAGCATCCAAGAGTCCCCGTGGCCGAGGATTGGAACCATCTGACGGTACTCAATAAGGAGCGTGAGATGATTGGTCTATATATGTCGTCGCACCCGCTCGACCGCTTTGGCTTCATTATTAGACGTATGTGTCAAGCCGAGTTAGCCTCGTTGCAGGATCTCACGCCTATGAAGGGTGACGAGATCTCTGTTGCAGGTGTTGTGACAAGCGTCACACCGCTGAGCACGAAGGATGGCCGTCGTTATGCACGATTTGTGCTCGAGGACTATAACTCGAGCCACGAGTTTGCGCTATTTAGCAAGGATTACGAGCGAATGGGTATGCTTATTGAGCAGAACAACTTCCTGATGATACGTGGACGAGTGCAACCCCGTCCTTACCGAGAACCCGAGGAGTTGGAGTTCAAGATTATGTCAATTCAGCATCTTGCCGATGTAGTAGATAGTATCTCACTGATACGCATCGAGCTGGGCATAAGCGATGTGTGCACGACACTCACCGAGATGCTCATTGAGAAAGCTACGCAGAATAAGGGTAAGGCGACACTGGCATTTAGCATCGTTGATCGCAGCAGCGGTGTGAAAATTAAGCTCAGTTCGAAAAAATATCGTGTAGCGCCAACCACTGAGTTTATGGACTTTTTAGAGAGTAACGAATTTAACTATTTTTTATCTTAAACATTTAACACTTAAAAATTTACAATTATGGCATTGAAGATTAACAATGAGAATTATGCTGAGGTTAAGGCTCAGAGCCTTCCACTCGTTATCGATTTTTGGGCAACATGGTGTGGTCCTTGCCGTATGGTAGCTCCTATCATTGACGAGCTCGCTGAGGAGTATGATGGCAAGGTTTTGATCGGCAAGTGCGATGTTGAGGAGGGCGACGAGGTTGCTGCTCAGTTTATGATTCGCAACGTACCAACCATCGTTTTCCTTAAGGATGGCAAGCAGGTAGACAAGCACGTAGGTGTAGCTACTAAGGAGCAGCTTAAGGCTAAGATCGACGCTTTGCTCTAAGATTTAGACGTTAAGCATTAAAAGGGAGGTGACTAAAAAGTTAATTAAGCCACCTCCGTTTTGTTATGAGGTTGAATAAAAAGATGTAGTTTTAGGCCTGCGAAGCCCGAAAAAGCGGAGTTTACTAAGCGTAAATGAGCATTTTGAGGGCGAGCATAACGACAAAATACACTTTTTATTCAGCCTCACTATTTATACAGATGTCTTCTACGCTACTCATCGGACTCTTTATCTGCCGAGGTGTTATCTGCGTTGCGCTCCTCGATCCTCAAATTACTAAGCGTGCCGCCCTCACGAACTACTCTGTCGGCCAAGCGATATTTTCGCACTATTACAATCAGGCCTATAATGGTGATTAACAACGCAACAGCATATATTATATCAAACGATTCTAAAGCTCCGATATAATCTGAAATCGTGCGCTCCTGATACATAAACTGCATCATCACAAATGCCATCACATTATTGAATATATGCAGAATAATTGGCGCAAATATCGAGCCTGTTGCAATGTATGCATAGCTAAAGATCATACCAGCCAAAAAGGCCTCGATAGCAACGCCCGTAAAGCCGTGCATAAGCGCAAATATAGCCGAGGTGACTACTGCCGATAGCGTGGGAGAGAGCGTGCTGCGAAACAGGGAGAAGATCTTTGCACGAAACAAAATCTCCTCGATTATTGGTGCTATACATATCACCGTCACGACAGCCCACACTTCAGTCTCGACGAATGGCGTAGCCGTGGGTAGCAGGCGCATTAGTGGAGATAGTACAATAGACAACGACACAAGCAGCAACACACCCCATAGGATCATCGACGGATTGAAACCACGAATACTCCACATCGTCCTCTGTGCCCTCTTGCACACCACCCTATCATAGATAATTACACCAAGAAGCATCAGCAGCATAGGCGTTGAGTAGGACACCACGTATTTAATGTCGGAGTCTATCTCGCCAAATTGTCCGATAAGTAGTCCCGACAGCAGATATGCTACTATTGCAATCAACGTAACAAATATGACGTTAGCTATTGTCTTGGTAATTTTCTCCATAATTAATCTGTTTAGCCACCTGTTGCCAGTCGCACTCTGAGAGTGCTAAGCAACAAAAATCAAACAAAGGTAGCTTTTTTCTCTGGATTATCTATCGTAAATCGAATAAATTTTACTAAATTTGCACGGTATATATTATAGGGATAATAAAGAGAAATTATTATATGGCAAAAGTTGTTGCATTAGCAAACCAGAAAGGTGGCGTGGGAAAGACCACCACAGCCATAAACCTTGCGGCATCGGTAGCTCTACTTGGCAAGAAGGTGTTGCTCATCGATGCTGATCCACAGGCAAATGCCACATCGGGATTGGGCTTCGACATCAACCTTAAGGGCATCTACGAGTGTATTGTGGGCGAGGTTAAGGCCGAGGAGGTAATTCAGCATAGCGAGGATATAAAGAGACTATGGGTGTTACCCTCGTCGATAAATCTTGTTGCGGCCGACACCGAGCTTCCATCAATGGAGAATGCTCACCACATAATCAAGAGCATCGTAGACTCTGTTCGCGACAGGTTCGACTATATCTTCATCGACTGCTCGCCATCGTTGGGCTTTACCACGGTGAACATCCTCACAGCAGCAGACTCAGTGCTCGTTCCTGTACAGTGCGAGTATTTGGCACTTGAGGGACTAAGCAAACTACTCAACACCATCAAGATGGTTAAGGGGCGTCTTAACCCTGAGCTCCAGATCGAGGGTTTCGTTCTCACGATGTATATGCGCAATCGTCTGAACAACCAGGTTGTCGGCGAGGTACGTGAGCACTTCGGCGAGCTGGCCTACGAGACCATCATTCAGCGCAACATTCGTCTTGGCGAAGCACCTTCACACGGCAAGCCAGTGATGCTCTACGACGCCTCGGCAACAGGCTCTGTGAACTACCTTAATCTGGCACGTGAATTCATTAAGCGTAACCGCAAGAAGCAGAATAACTAACGATAGGACAATTATGACAACTACAAATAAGAAACGTGGATTAGGACGAGGCCTCGATGCTCTCTTTGGCGACATCAACCCAACGCAGCAGAGCAAGCCGATGTCGGAGATGGCCGAGGTGGCTATTGCAGATATTGAGCCTAACCCCCTCCAGCCACGCACCGAGTTTGACGAGGAGGCACTCGCAGAGCTTGCCGACTCTATTGCGCAGCTTGGCGTAATTCAACCCATCACGCTTAAGCGTCGTGGCGATGGCAAGTATACAATCATCAGCGGTGAGCGTCGTTGGCGAGCATCACAGCGTGCTGGACTCGAGACTCTCCCAGCATATATCCGCGAGGTAGACGACGAGAATCTTCACGCTATGGCCCTTGTCGAGAATATCCAGCGTCAGGATCTCAACGCCATTGAGATCGCACTCGGCATGCAGCGCCTTGTCGAGGAGTGTGGACTTACGCAGGAGGCTATGGCCGAGAAGGTGGGCAAGAAGCGCTCGACAGTGTCGAACTATATGCGTCTACTAAGCCTGCCATCAGAGGTGCAGTTAGCCCTTAAGGAGGGTCTGATATCTATGGGCCACGCTAAGGCTATCGCCGGCCTTGAACCCGACGAGCAGCTTAAGGCTCTTAAGAGGTGTATAAAGAAGGCTCTATCGGTTCGTCAGATGGAGCAGCTTGCACGCAAACTCAACGAGTCGCCAGCAAAGAGCACATCGAACGACGACGAGGAGTATCCTGAGAGCTACTCACGCCTTGTTGATGAGCTCGAGCGAGTATTCTCCGAGAATATTTCGCTTAAGCGCACAAAGTCGGGTAGTTGCCGCATAACCATCGAGTGTATGGGCGACAACGACATAGAGAGACTTATCAAGCGACTCGAGCGAGTAAAATAATTTTGCCCTAAGCACGTTATACTGATATTATGAACCTTAGCAGAGTCATTACAACGATTACACTGATTGTGGCGAGCCTTATGCTCTTCACTGACACGCTCTATGCTCAGGAGTATAGCAGGGTCAGTCAGCGAGGCAACATCCGACAGATCAACCAAGGTGGTCTTGTGCCCATTGATTCGGCAGCACTACTCCGCCAGAAGGTTGCTGCTGCGGCACGCCGTGACTCGTTGTATTTAAGCTACATTGACTCGATAGGTCGCACTACCGATCCTGGCTATGCGAAGCTCAACGCCACGGCTCGCGACTCGATGCGTAAGGTTATCGCAGCACGTGTACATCGTGACTCAGCAATCATCAACAAGGGTGATAGCGTAGCACCTGATGGACGTCGCATACGCTTCAACAAGAGGGGCGAGGTACGCCAACCATTTATCAGCGACTCGATGGGGCTATCACGTGTATGCTGGCTATCGCTACCTCTGCCAGGCTTTGGACAGATATACAACAAGCAGTATTGGAAGCTCGGTGTTCTCTACCCTGTGGTGGGCGGTGCAACAACGATGTTTGCGCTCGAGCACAAGAAGTACAAGCCTCTCAAAGCGGAGTACGACCAATACCTCGTCGATCACGGATACCTACGTACCCCCGAACTCGACGCCCTGCAAACAAAGATGATACGTCACAATACACGACAGCAGATATATGCTGGAGTTGCCATTGCGACATACATCTACTTTATCGGTGATGCCGCCTACAACTACTCGACAAACGACGTATCGGACATCAAGAAGGCAACTACCCTATCGACCATATGCCCGGGTGCTGGACAGATATACAACAAGAGCTACTGGCGTGTACCAATAGTCATTGGTGGTTTGGCATCGACAATCTATACCATCGACTGGAACAACCGAGGATACCAGCGATTTAAGACCGCATACACCCTACGTGTAGACTACGAGAAAAACCCCGAGAAATACCCTAACGGCTCTGCCGACGAGTTCAGAGGAGCATACACATCAACATTCCTCAAGAACCTTAAGGATAGCTACCGCCGAAACCGAGATCTGTGTATCCTTCTCACGGCTGGCGTTTATGTCCTAAACATCATCGACGCACATGTCGATGCACACCTCAAGGATTTCGATATTTCGGACAACCTCGCGATGGATATAGAACCATATTTTGGCACTACCACGGTGAATACCCAGCCAACATTTGGAGTCAATCTGAGCGTGAAATTTTAATGACATATGAAGATAACCTTACTCAAACACCTGCTCGTCGCAGCACTACTTTTGGGCGCTACTTCAGAGTTCACTTTCGCCAGTGCTATCGACCAAAGTCCTCGTAGACGCAAGGGGGCAAAGGCTAAGGCAGAAAATGTGCAGGACACAACAATGACCGTGGCCAAAAGCACTCCAACAACTACCAAGACACATAACGACAAGGTAGACACCGTAGCAACACTCTCTTCAAGTGCTAATATCACCGTAAAGCACGTTCGCCCCAACACTGTTCAGCAGATCGACTCGGTATTGGCGCTATGGAAAACAACAAGTACACAAGAGGCTTACGAGCGTTATTTCAACGACTACTTAAACTTAGCAACTCGCAAGAAGCTCAACACCGCCATAGCCAATATGGACTCGGTATATATCGCTCGTCTGGGGGCTCTAATGTCTCCCGTGCCACTGAAGTATAACCCTGAGGTACGTGATGCCATCGACCGTTTTGCATCGAAGCACTATGCCCCAGTATTCAGCCTTGCGTACTACTACTTCCCGATGATCGAGGAGGAGCTGACACGTGCAGGACTCCCTATCGAGCTACGCACGCTCGCCGTTATCGAGTCGGCACTCAACCCTACGGCAATATCTAAGATGGGAGCTGCGGGAATATGGCAGTTTATGCCCTCTACGGGCAAGGCATACGGCCTTGAGATCAACTCGCTGGTGGATGAGCGTTGTGACCCTCGCCTATCTACACAGGCTGCCTGCCGCTTCCTAAAGCATATGTATGAAACCTATGGCGACTGGACACTTGCCTTGGCATCATACAACACTGGTCCTGGCAACGTGAATAAGGCTATCATACGTGCTGGCGGCGATCCTAAGAACTACAAGGGTTCGTTCTGGGATGTATACGAATATCTCCCCGAGGAGACACGTCTCTACGTGCCATACTATATGGGTGCTACCTACGCCTTTGCATACCTCAAGGCCCACGATATTGAAATATCGTTGCCCCCAATGCCTATTGCCGTGGATACCATTATGATTAATCGTCCGATGCACCTCAAGCAGGTATCATCGACAATCAACGTCAAGCACGAGGTGCTCAAGATGCTTAACCCTCAGTATCTTATGGAGATTATCCCTGCAACATCAAAGCAGTATGCACTGACACTACCTATCGAGAATATTAGCGAGTATCTCGAGCACGAGAAGGAGATTCACGCCAAGGACTCTACCTACCTTAAGGAGTATGTCATTCAAGCTAACCTCGAGCGCAAACGCAAGGAAACACCACAATTTAGCACACCAAAGACCACGACAAAGTACCACACCGTCACTGAGGGCGACACCCTCGGCTCGATTGCTAAAAAGTATAATGTCACCGTTAAGCAGCTTATTGCGTGGAACAAACTCGAAAATCCTGATGCCCTGAGCCTCGGACAGAAGATCCGTATTACGGTGACATCAAAGTCGTCGTCTAAGCCATCATCATCGACTAAGACATCTGCGTCGAGCAAGTCTTCGACAAAGACCCATACTGTCGTTGAGGGCGACACGCTGGGATCTATCGCACGAGAGTATGGTGTTACGGTGAAGCAACTTGTTGAGTGGAACAACCTCGAGGATCCTAATGCGTTGCGCCTCGGCCAGACTATACGTCTTTCGGCATCATCATCTTCGAAGTCCTCATCATCGACAAAGTCGTCGTCGAGCAAGTCATCGGCGAAGACACATACTGTCGTAGAGGGTGATACGCTCGGTGCTATTGCACGTAAGTATGGTGTGAGTGTTAAGCAGCTCGTCGAGTGGAACAACCTCGAGAATCCAGATGCTCTGCGCCTCGGCCAGACGTTGCGAGTAACCGCAAAGTAATACCAAGATGAGATACGACATCGTTGATACCACAACCACTATCGTCGCCCCAGCAACAGCTGCGGGCGGCGCTGTTATGGTGGTACGCATAAGTGGCAGCCGAGCTATCGAGATTGCCGACAGTATGTTTCGTTCACGCCGCAGACTCGCTGACTGCCAAGGTAATACACTCCACTATGGCACGTTGCACGACGAGCATGATGAGGCTCTCGACGATGTTGTTGTTGCGCTGTTCCGTGCTCCACACTCATATACTGGCGACGACACTGCGGAGATCACCATCCACGGCTCGGAGCATATCTGCTCGGAGCTCATTCGCCTTGCCATCGAGCGAGGTGCGCAGATGGCCACAGCCGGAGAGTTCACACGTCGTGCATTCCTGGCTGGTAAGATGGACCTTAGTCGTGCTGAGGCTGTTGCCGATATAATCGCCTCCGACTCACGTTGGTCGCATAATATAGCCTCTACGCAGATGCGTGGCGGTTACTCTGAACACCTCGCCTCGCTTCGAGATGAGCTACTTCGCCTATGCTCATTACTTGAGTTGGAACTCGACTTCTCGGAGGAGGATGTTGAGTTTGCCGACCGCAGAGCACTGTACACAATACTCGATGAGGTAGGTATGCAGATCGAGAAGCTCACATCATCCTTTAGTTTAGGTAACGCAATTAAAAACGGTGTAAATGTGGCTATTGTAGGCGAACCAAATGTTGGTAAGAGTACACTGCTTAACGCCCTTATCGAAGATGATAGAGCTATGGTGTCTGACATCGCTGGCACCACACGAGATACCATCGAGGCCACGACCAATATCGACGGCGTGCTATTTCGCTTTGTAGACACTGCAGGCCTTAGAACCACGGAGAATGAGCTTGAGCAGATGGGTATCGACCGCACATATCAAGCCATCGAAAATGCACACGTCATACTACACCTTTGCTCGGCCGAAAATCCTGAGTTTGCGCCTATCAAAATAGACAGTAGCACAAAACGCTATATTAAGGTAATCAATAAGATTGACCGCATTACATCAAGTGATAGTATAGCTAATGTGGACGCCATATGCATCTCTGCAAAACTTCATAGTGGCATTGACTCTTTACGTGACACATTACGCTCTACAGTAGACACATCAAAGCTAAACTCAAATAGTGTTGTGGTGTCAAATATGCGCCACTACGCAGCCCTCAAGAGTGCTGGCGAGGCACTACAATCTGCCCGCATAGCACTCCACAATAATCTCTCCTCGGAGCTTATCTCGGAGGATATCCGACAGGTTCTCCATCACCTTGGCGAGATCACTGGCGAAATCACCTCCACCGACATCCTAAACTCCATCTTCTCCAAATTCTGCATCGGAAAGTAAGTTGTTGATTATCAAATAGTTAAATCAACCATAAATGATTAATATAGCACTCTTTACGGGTGCTATTTTTATTTGTGCAAGCATCGTTGTTAATCGTTGCTAAGCCTTTTTACGCCTGTTTTTGTACCTCCTGTGTACCTCGCCGCTTGAAATGCAATGTTGCGTTGGCGAGGTGATGGAAAAAGTTGAATATGGTTGAATATGGTTGAATATGGTTTAAGATAGTTAAACCAAAACAGGAGAAATCAGGAGAATTAAACACTAAAAACAGTAGTAAAATGGCAGCAAGTAACATTAGAATCAAGAAGATTTGCCAATGGTGTGGAGTTGAGTTTGAAGCTCAAAAAGTATCTACTAAGTATTGTTCACATCGCTGTGCTAATTTAGCCTACAAACAGGCAGTTCGAGACAAGAGAGTCAAACAAGCCGAAAACGAAACTCATTATGTCAAGACAGAAAAACCAGTTGAGAACATCAAAGACAAGGAGTATTTATCAATTGCTCAAGCAGCAACTCTTTTAGGTTTATCACTTCAAGCCGTATATAAAATGATATACGCAGGTCATCTGGTCGCATATAAATTAAGCAGTAGATTATCATTCGTAAAACGAACTGATATAGATGCTATGCT
>JAFQTX010000001.1 GCA_017408825.1 Alistipes sp. | reverse complement strand
ACCAGACAAGTTGAACGCTACTGTTACAAAGGCATTGGAGGAAGGCGAGACCGACATTACCGTGACTCTTAAGCCCGATGCACCAGCCGAGATGATCACTGCCATCCGCCGTGCCATCTGCGACACCGACGGCGTTACCGAAGGCAGTATCCACCTCACCCTCAAGGGTGTGACTTCGATTCCCGGTACTACCAACTGGGATGGTGTTGCTTTTGGCCCCCGTAATGCACAGTGGGATGAAAACAACGTAGAAATAGTATCGCATGAAGAAGTTACCCAACTGGCATCCGTCAATCTCCCCGATGTGACAGAAATTGGTGCTCAGGCGTTCTTGGACTGCTCGAATCTGACTTCCATCACCGCTCCAAAGGTGCAGTCTATAGGAGATTGGGGCTTGCAAGGCACAGCGATCACATCCATTGATATGCCTTTGCTGAAAGAGGCTAGATATTCAGCATTCTGCAGTACCGCCCTTACAGAAGTTTCTCTGCCTTCGTTAGAAACAGCGGGAGTTATTGTGTTTGGGCATTGCAAACAACTCCGGACCGTAGATTTGCCTAAACTTCAGAATCTAAGCCAGCAGCTCTTCACTCGTTGCACAAGTCTCGTTTCTGTAAATGTTCCTGCAGCGACCAGTATGGGTAATAATGTTTTCAAAGGCTGCTCTGAACTGGTTTCTATCACATTGCAGGGAGTGACTGAATTAACATATGAAGCTTTCGCAGAGTGCACGAAACTTGAAAACATCACATTCGGCTCTGTTATCACAAATGTCAATGTAAACCTGTTTGGAGGTGAAGCCCTTTCTTCGGGCATTACCCTCACGCTGCATCCCGATCAGGCAAACGCCGAGGGCGATCTGAAAGCAACGGCAGGTACAAACGTTGCGTGGGGAGGCTTCACTTGGAAAGAGGTGAAGTTTTCAGCAACCGAATAACTAACCATAAACATTAAGAATTATGAAAACATATAAATATATAGCCCTTGCAGCGCTGGCTTTTGCCTTTGCCGCCTGCTCGCAGGTGGATGACTTCACTCCGCAGGGGCAGGAAATCCGTCTGGCAACTCGTGCCACAGCTTTTGACGGCAATAATGATGGCTTTACTGAAGGACAGATAATGACCGTCTGTATAGGATCAAGGACGAATGGAGTATGGAAATCAGATTTTTTCAAATACATCTATCAAGGTGGCGAATGGGTTAGCGATAATCCGATGAAGGTATGCGATTTTGAGGTGCTTGAAAAAGTATATGCATACATTGGATTTTCTGATATAAACGAAAAGGATCTCTATGTATGTTTGAATTACGGCCAATTTATAACAGATGAGGATAATCTAATTTGTGACCAGTCTGATGATTTGCTCAGATATGATTGGATGATACCTACCGGGGAAGTAGCTCTTCCTACGGCTGATAATCCCATCATCAACGCTCATTTCATTCACGGATTGGCAAAAGTTACTGTTGGAAATATCACCTTTGGCAGCGAGTATGACGAAACACCTGAAATTACGGATGTGCGTTTTAAGAGCTTTGACTCGTCCCACTATAATGACCCTGATGATAATATTAATGATGAATTTATTGGATGGAATATTAATTACGGGATTATAGATGTAATACCTTTTGAAGATAATACATACGGGACTTATACCGCAATGCTTACAACTAACCGTGAGCTTAATAATGACGACGAAATCATTATTCCTACCGAATGGACTCTACTAACACTAAAAGTGAACGGTGAGGAAAAGACGGTTAAGTTAGTAGATAATCCCGAGACCATAGATGTGAACGAAGCTCTTCTTAAAGCTGGCACTCACTACACCTTCGACCTTAAGGTAGGTAAGGATAAGGTGACACTGACACCTACCACTACAGATACCGATTTCCCTGGTGGTTGGAACAATGAGGAAGACTTAAACTAATAGGAGGATAAGATTATGCGAAAGAATAATATACTGAATTGGATTAAACTTTCATCTTTCATCTTTGCACTCTCATCTTTATTTGCATCGTGCAGCAACGAGTTGGATGAGGCATTACAGCCCGTCAATAAAGGTAGTCTGCAATTCGTAGTAGGCGACTTTCCTGCCTTTGGTGAGGGAGTGGCAACCCGTACCATCGGCTTGGAAGATGCGGGAAAGAGTGCGTGGGAGGATGGTGACAAGATTCTTGTACACTTGTATTCCCAAAAGTACGGAGACCAAGCGGTGACACTGACTTTTGATGCTGAAAACAATACTTGGGAATCTGATGGTGGCACATTGAGCTATCTCGAAAACGAGACTCCCACGATTACTGCCGTCTATGCTCCCGATTGCGAAATCAAGTCGAACAAGACCATCGGACTTCTTGAAGGTAAGCAGTACGGAGAGGCAGAATACATCCTTGCCAGAACCACCATTAGCGAAAATACACTTGACATCAATTTTGAAAGCGGACGCACCTACAGCCGCTTGCGCATAGCTGGATTGGCAAACCAAACGCTGACTGTTACTACGACAAACTTCACTCCAGCAGGAGCGACCGAGGTAGCAACAGCGGCATACACCCTTACCACTGACAACAACGGCAACGCTTTCCTTTATGGCGTGTTTGCAGAGGATGCAACCGTAACTGTGAAGCAGGGCGATATAACTCTTAAAGATTACACCTTTACCGCAGAGAAGAACCCTAATGGCACAGAGCCCAATAAGAGCTATGCATTGGATGCAACACCTATCATAGACAGCACTTTGGGAGGTAAAACCGAAGCTACCGAAGATGATCTTGCAGCTATGGTGGAATTACTCAAAAGCTATATAGAAAATGGACATACCACAATTATCGTAACAGGTAGCCAACCGGCGAAGCTTCTTATGAGCGGATATCTTACTCCGATAGTATCTCTTGCTTTTGAGCAACTAACTTATGCTTATTGGGACGAAAAAAATGACAGCTATTGGGGTACTGTTGATCTGATTTATCAAGATGTTACGGAAATTGTAGAATATGAATTCTATGTTTGTGATGTGCTTAAAAGCATCACTCTCCCCAAAGTGACAACTGTAGGTGATAGAGGCTTTTGGGCTTGCTATTATTTGGAGACATTAACATTTGGCTCGGTGGTTACTGCCATTAACGACAACAGTGGAGAGGTGTTTTATGACCTCGGATACCAAATTGGCGGTTGTCACCTTGTTCTTAATAAGGATCAGGGAAATGTTGAAGGCCTTGCTCCCGACCTTGCCAATAATACATGGGCAGGATATACTTGGAAGAGCATCACTTTGAAATAATAAATGTTAAAGGTCAGTGAGCCTGATCGCTCACCGACTCACCATAATAATAAAACCAATGGAAACAGAAGTTTACGATTAAGCGAGAGCAATACCAAGTTTACTTGAGTATTGCCGAGCGATAGTAAACTAGCTGAAAGCAAATCATAGAACAGCACATCGGCAGAGGTGAATACAACTTCCCCTCTGCCACCTCATCACCATAAAATAGTTTATAATATTAAAAAATCAGACATATGAAAGCCGCAAAAGAACATAAACCGCAACAGACAAGGGTGATACAGAAAAGACCTACACCATCCACGGATTCTGGTATGGGTCGTAGTCGTTCTGGAATGTAGCCAGTTGCCAATCGGTGACTGGCTTCTTTGTTTCATCGACCTTGCGGAGGAATTTGCGGGTTGAGTCGTAGTTTGGCAGCATCGTTGTTCCTTATTCTATTTCTACATCAAACCACAACACCTTTCTTATCGACAATAACTACTGTTTGTTGTTCCTTATTCTATTTCTACATCAAACCACAACTATTAAGTGTTTTTAATTGCAACTACTTAAGTTGTTCCTTATTCTATTTCTACATCAAACCACAACGGTATCGATGCTGTTTTTGCTCAACAAGCTGTTGTTCCTTATTCTATTTCTACATCAAACCACAACCCCATTCACGCTGCTTAGCAGTCAGCTTAGGTTGTTCCTTATTCTATTTCTACATCAAACCACAACTCTGAATGTTTTGTGCTGTTGCTTTCATAAGTTGTTCCTTATTCTATTTCTACATCAAACCACAACCATCACCAATATAAATTGAACGATTAAGTTGTTGTTCCTTATTCTATTTCTACATCAAACCACAACGCACTGGCGAATATTTGGGCGAGTACGACAGTTGTTCCTTATTCTATTTCTACATCAAACCACAACCATAGTCGTAATTATTAGTTTATCTCCAAAGTTGTTCCTTATTCTATTTCTACATCAAACCACAACTTGCTGGCTACGAATCAACGCTCGAGGTTAGTTGTTCCTTATTCTATTTCTACATCAAACCACAACGGCGTTAAGGCGCCATTCGACGCACCTGGGGTTGTTCCTTATTCTATTTCTACATCAAACCACAACCGTGGAATGATGAGTTAGAATTGACACCCGGTTGTTCCTTATTCTATTTCTACATCAAACCACAACTGCCCCGTGGGGTGTGGTTCGACTCCACAAGTTGTTCCTTATTCTATTTCTACATCAAACCACAACGCCGGCTACCTTATGCGGTTATTTCCATGAAGTTACATCGTTTTGACGATTAACAAAATGGACTCCGAACTACCCACGAAGTGCGTTTGATGCTATTTTTTCAATCTTACCTACTACAAATGTAGTGAAATTTCACGCCAATATCAAATGAACGCTAAAAAAATTCTAATTGTTGCGGGGTTGTGAGCTTTGCTCGCTCAACTTTTCCCCAAAAGTTTTGTATTTCTCCATATTGCTTATCTGTTATACTTAGAATACTAGTCAAACCCAAAGGCGGCATTGCTGCTCGAACTCTTGCAATATGTACATTCATATTCTCTTTCGATGGGCAATGGCGGACATAGACCGAGTATTGCATCATTGAAAAACCATCCTTCTCCAATGCCTTACGAAATTGAGCAGCGTGTTTACGCTCCTTCTTAGTTGTGGTGGGCAAGTCAAAGAATACAAAAAGCCACATAATATGATAAGCATTTAAGCGAAGTTCCGACATAATCTATTCAAGTAGTGGATATACAATCTTTTTACTTGTGCCCATATAGCATTTAGCCAATGAAGCCGAGGTCATTGTTAAACCAACCTCCAATGGTCGTGTAACCTTGCTAAAAACTGTATCGGCAAACAAAATGTGTAGCAGTTGGCTTTTTGCATCTTTATCTAACTTGGTGATACCATTTGTAAACATATGATACACTATTTCATCAACATATGGGCGGTATGGTTCCATAATATCATCTGCCAATGGGAAAGCGTTATAACGGTTACGATGAAAAATGCCTAATGCCGGCAACAGCCCCGACCCCATTAACGCACGAGCAACGGCTGCACGAAGTAGAGTGTAACCATAATTTAGCAAATTGTTGGGAGCAACGCCCTCTCGGCTGCGAATAAACTCTTCGCCAAATAGCTCGTGCCAATATATTTTGGCTGCAATACCCTCTCTATTATCAGCATCTCCGCTTTTGACGTTCGAGTAGTATGGTTTAAGTATATCGCCATCTTTGCCAAGCTTGTTGAGTAGTGCTGCCTGGTTGCGAATTTTGGCCTCAACAACTTGTTTCCACAACCCTTTTTTGAGTGGCTCACTTGCCTCAATCTGCGCACGGAAACTTTCGCCTTGTGTCTTGTTGCTATCGAGATTCATCAACATTGCATTGGGCATACAGTTATCGCCACAAAAGATTACGGCAACATTGTTGTCAGACAGTGCATTAAGCAGCGGCAAGGTAATAGATGTCTGCTGATGCTCCAATACAACATAACCAATATCCTCGATAGGTACGGTTCGCTTTACCTCTGGCATCTGCTTGGTATTGATAACCATCTGGTTATCTTTAAGACTCAAACAGAAGGGCGTTGAGAAAAACAATGCTCGCTTTAACATAGACAACTAATGCTTAAATTTTATCTCTCCCGTAACAGTTATCTCAAAGTCGTAGCCTTCGACAAGAACGTTGAGTTGGGTGTGTTTCAGCCCTATTATTGGACGATACCCCTCATTTTGCTTATACTCTCCTCCTTTTGCTTTTAGCTCACCTGCTGGTCTCGCCTCTTGATGATGTCTAAAAGTGAATGTTCCATAATGATATTGACCAGACACAACTTGCTCACTCATTCCAGTTACCTTATACAACCTCTTTGACAATTCGGCACGTGAACATTCGTAGAGTTCCTCTGGGCTATTCTCATAGAATAATACCATTGTTCCAGTGCGGAGAATACACTTCAATGGGAAGTCGTTCTCGTCTGACTGTGGAACTAAGTCGTAGCGATTAGTCTTGCCATTATAAAACTTTGCTGCCTCCAAATTATTGACGATTTGGAAAGTGCGTTTGATCTTACCCCTTGCTTTGCCTTCGTAGATAGCCATACAATAGTTGCCGTCGTTTGCAACATAGTACTCTTGTTTATGGTCAAAACGAGAGAGCATTTGATGTTTTTTCAAATGAATAGGCGAGGTAATACTTGGAGTGTATATCCTGACCTTTTTTATATATACCTTCTTTGCCTCATTGAAACATATAGGCTTCGACATCGCATTCTTGAAACCCTCTCGCTCAATAGCCTTTTCAACACATTCACGCACAGCCTTATCAACAATCTTGTCTACGTCGGCTGGCTGCAATGCGTCCAATGCTTTGCGGACAACATATTTAATTTCATCATCACGCTTGATTGCGCCGTAGAATGTCTGCTGATGCAGCGCAGCACGAGCAGTATCGCCCTGAACGTAGATAAGCTTACCCTCAGCATTGAGTTGTACTTTACCTCTCACACGCAACTTCTTACGAGTGTGTTTGGGAACGTTGTCTGCCGTATAGTGCGATACGAGCAAGTCATCTGCTACCGCCTTAACATCCTCTGTAAAGGTAGCCCATGGCTTCGGAAATTGAGGACGAGCAATATGATATTTCTCGGTATATTCCACCTCCCTTTGATATGTCGCCCACTCTTGATACGATTTGCTGTCTATGCAGGCAATAGTAATAGCATCAATACAGTGGTGGATATGGTTTACACGCTCCTTCTTTGCATACTCCTCCTGCAACCCCCATGCTCTGCGGAAATCAGCTGTAGTAGCACCCTTAACAACATAGACTTTATTGAATACGGTTTTGAGATAGAGCCTTGCATAGCGACCTATAATACCGATATCAACACCTTGGCGATTGCTAAATCCCTCGGGAACTTCGGTCATCGTAAAACGAGACAATTTACCCTTCCAATAGTCGAGTTCCATCATTAGTCGGTGTCGCTTTTGAATCATTGCATCCTTGATCTCTTTCGTTGAGAAAGAGCCCTTTGTGCGCTCAAACTGCTTGTACAGCTCTTCGCACTTATCGTCCCAACCCAGTTGCTCAATACGAGCCAAAACCTCTGCGTGATTTGCGAGTTCTGCAGGTAGTTTACCCTTTTTCACATCACGATTGAAGTTGCTCTCGCAAAGAGTTTTATTCATTTGCGAATTGTCGCCATCTCGTGAACGAGGAACGGTATGCTCAATATCGAAGCGTGGATTTGCTCCAATAAAGTCACAAATTCGTATAGTCTGCCCTGTATAGAGGCATTGATGGTTCTGCTCCTCCCAAAGTTGATACTTCAGAATGTCATCCTCCATTGGCTCGATATCTACTCCGCACTCTTCTTTGAATAGTTTGCGGATATTCTCGGCATACTCTTTATGTCTCTTCTCTTGCTCTCGCTGATAAACCTCAATAGCCTTGCGCTTGTTGGCATTATTCAAGCCTCGTGCAAACTCTATATTTATCTTCGTATCACAATCAATCTTGCCCTCCTTAAGGAGATTATTTACCAATACTCTCAGACGGAACAGCGCACGCATTGCCATCGGATTTCTAACTGACGATGTACGAGGTGAACCTAAAAGGGTAAGCCCTTGTTCGTCTGGTTTCGCATCTTGATATGTTTCAATCATAGAGGGATGGTAGAGCCTATCAATGCGTATCTCATCCCCACATAACCCACAATCCAACAATGCATTGTAAATAACATTCTCCATTGTAGCTCCCTTCGCATTGCGACTCTCGGCAACAACGGTTGTGACCGCATCGACCACTCGTTTTCGTATTCCCTCATTGCCCCACGCATCTGCTGCTACAACCTGCGGCAGATTTGCAAGAAAAACTGCTTCGTCATAGCGATAACCGAGGCGTAGCCATGGCAATATTTTGTCTATCGCACAAAGACTTAACGAGGCATAATCTTGTGGCGTTTTAATCTTTACAAACTTTGCAGCCTCCCCATCTTCGAGTTGTAAGTTGGTCTTTGCCCAGGTATATAGTTTATTGTTATCGTCAAAAAAGTAGAGCGAATGCCATACATCATTTACAATCTGGCATTGACTTTTGCCCCCGCCCTTTAGATAAACCTCGCAGATAGAGTTTTCCCATTCATTGCCAAAAATCTCTCGTAATTGCGCAGTAACCGGACAACCCGACACGGATGTTGTCATACGGAAATTGAAACGATAAGGTGCATCACACTTATCCTCCTTGTATGCATAACACCCCCTCTTTTTGCCGGCTACTGCCTTTGCAATATCTTCAAAGTCAAAGTTTGGTTTACTCTTACGATAGAACATAGGTAGTGCCCTGGCAATCTCCTCCTCGTTAAGCCGACGATACTCATCATCTAAATAGGTTTTGACCTTTACGTTATTGAGAAAACACCACATTCTGAACTCCTCGAATCGAGGGTGCGAGATAGGACATCGTGTCTTGTCCTTCTCGAATGTGCAAGAGCCCACCAAGCCCTTATGTGATTTCAGCGGTCGTTGGAAGAAAATTGCACGATGGAGAGCTTCACGCAAATCATCCGATAGGCGTTGCTTCTCGCATATGGCATTAAACTCTTTTTCATAGTGGGCAATGCGACCTGCATAACCATATTCATCTCCCGTGCGAATCTTCTTATCCGCAAGAAATAGTTTATAGTAAAACTCTCCTAAATAGGTGCAATCCGCCTCGGCCATTTTTTCGTTAAGACGATTGATGTTGCCCACTACTACCTTACCATCTTCTCCACCTTCCGCATCTTTGCGATTGCTCAAGAAACCACGCCTTTGAGATAAGTGATAAAGCGCACGACCGAGAGTATGACGATCTTCTTGATTGTTTAGGTCGAGAACCTCTGTTAAAGACCTGAAACGATCAGCATAAGGGTTACTATTGTCGCAACTGCGCAACCACAGCATAAACTCATCTACTAACGGATATTGTTTTTTGTATCGCCACGCATCAAGTTGCTCGTTGCTTAAATAGGGACAAAGATTATTCGCAACCAATACTTTTAGCAGTTCTATTTTTCGCAATCTGCGACGATAATAGTGTCTGCGTAGCGCTCGTGCATCTGTGCGGATTTTAACCATCGGCTCTTCGCCAGTCTTTGTGCGATTGACTCCCTCTTGGAAGATATCAACTCCACGCTCCAATAGCGCAAAGCTATTATCCTGCTTCTCGGTTATAGCCCAACCAATGGAGTTGGTGCCTAAGTCTAAACCTAAAATCTTTGTCATATATATAGGGGTTGAAATTTCTTTCGTAAAATTAAGCAAATATTTTGTATTTTGCAATTAAATAGCTATATTTGCAATGTAAGAATTTCTACATCTTACCACAATAAGGCTATATGCCGAAGGTCATAGTACCTACGCCCTCGCTTCGGTGAGGGCATTTTTTATTGATTCCGACACGACATACTGGGGCTCAATGGCAGCTTGTTGGGCTTATTGGTCACACTCGACTCTCTTCGTTTGGGATTGGAATTGTCGGGCGAAGAAAATTGCATTGGATTTCACCCGATTTTATCGGATTGCAAAGCGCGTAACCCGCAGAATTTGGCTGGACCGATTTATCGGGCGTAGCATTTGTGGTAGGACTCGGGAGCTTGCTCACGATGGACTTGCCACAAAAAAACGACAGGGAGATTGCTCTGTCGTTGTCGTTTGCAAAAGTGATTCCGGTGGTGGAGGCGGTGTGGATTGTTTGTCGCAAACACTCAAAGCATTGTACGATTTTTGCCGTATGCGCTCACGTCACACTCACAGATGAATTAACTTGTTGGATATGTTGAAATTGGAATTAAATCACTAAATTCGCACTATCATTGTTAATGCGAAGATTTTATGTCACATAAACCTACATACCAAGAACTTTTAAGTCGTGTAAGGCAGCTCCAAGCAGAGAATGAAAAACTTAAAGTAGAAATTGCACGATACAAGTCGTTGGTTCATCGTGAACATGAACAAGAGGAGCAAGTCGGTTTGCTGTCACATAATACTACACAACTGCCAGCAAATCGGTTGTCCCTCGAAGAGAAAGTTGCATTATTTCGCAGTATATTCCGTGGCCGAGAGGATGTATTTGCTCGAAGGTGGCAAAGCAATAAGTCGGGCAAGTCGGGTTATCAGCCAGTGTGTAACAATGAATGGAGAGTAGGTGTATGTGAAAAGGGGAAAGTACAATGTGCTGAATGCAAGAGTAGAGATTTCAAGCAGTTGGGTTATGATGATGTATATCGCCACCTTGAAGGTCGTGATAGCGATGGGTGCGATGTTATAGGCATCTACCCTATTGTAGATTACAATACCTGTTATTTCCTATGTGCAGATTTTGACGACAAGAGTTCGTTGGTAGGATACAAGGATGATGTAATCGCCTTCGTAGAGGTATGTAAGGAGCATAATATTCCATACACTATTGAACGTTCTCGGTCGGGAAATGGAGCACATGTGTGGATATTTTTTGCGGATGCTATTCTCGCATCGGAGGCTCGAAAGTTGGGCAATATTATTCTTACCGAAGCTATGCGACTTAAAGGTACGCTATCGTTCAAATCATACGACCGTCTATTTCCCAATCAGGAGACTCTACCCGAAGGTGGTTTGGGAAACCTTATTGCCCTACCACTTCAAGGCAGAGCGCGCAAAGAGGGGAATAGCGTATTCGTAAATGAAGAGTTTGAATCATACGACGACCAATGGGTATATCTATTATCAGTCAAGAAGTTATCAGCGGAGGGAGTTGATACTATAATTGAGAAATTAGGCGCTACTACCGACCTCGGTGTGATGTCCAAATCTTCGGAGCATAAGCCATGGGAGTTACCATCACAGCCACAGCTATCTCCGTCAGATATTCTTTGTCCAACTCTTGAGGTTGTGCGAGCCAATATGTTGTATATTGCCACATCTGACATATCTCCCAAGCTACTCAATCATCTTCGACGCATTGCTACCTTTAAGAATCCCGAGTTCTTTGCTCGTCAAGCGATGCGTATTGCAACGCATTCATCTCCTCGCATAATCTCCTGCGCGGAGATTGTTGATGGTTATTTAGCACTGCCTCGTGGTTGTGAGGAGGCATTGATTGAGATACTTGATAAGCTTTGCGTTAGATACTCCATTGTCGATAAGACAAATGCTGGCAATCCTATTAAGGTCAGCTTTAATGGGGAACTGCGACCAGACCAACAAATGGCTGTAACAGCACTTCTAAACGATAGAATAGGTACACTATCTGCCGCTACGGCATTTGGCAAAAGCGTTGTGGCGGCAAATATTATTGCACAGCGAAAGTCAAATACACTTATCCTCGTACATACCAAAGCCCTAATGGAGCAATGGCAGTCGGTACTGGCAAAATTTCTTACGATAGAGTGCGATGCCCCAATAGAGAAACCCCGTAAAGGCAGAAAGCGAATTTGGTCGCCAATAGGCTGCGTGGGCAGTGGCAAGGATAGACGTAGCGGGATTATTGATATTGCTATAATGCAGTCGCTTACGGACGGAGATAGAGTAAAGGGGTGGGTGCGTGATTATGGTATGGTGATTGTCGATGAGTGCCACCATCTGTCGGCGTTTAGTTTTGAGCGGATTATGCGCTATGCAAATGCCCGATATGTTTATGGTCTTACCGCTACACCTATACGCAAAGATGGACATCAGCCAATAATATTTATGCAGTGTGGAGCAATACGGCATAGTGTTGTGGCCAACAACACCTCATCGTATGAGCGTTGTTTAGTTCCACGATTTATAACATCAAAAGGGGAAACCGAGGATAATGAGTCTTATACCTCTACTATTCGCCGCCTTGCAGAAGATAGGGTGCGCAACGAGCTTATAGTGCGAGATGTTGTTGATGCTATAGACAATGGCAGAACTCCAATAATATTGACTGCTCTTACATCACATACTGAGTGTCTTTGCGAAATGTTAAAACCGTATTGCAAGAGTGTTATTAAGCTTGTCGGAGCAGATAGTGCCAAGCAAAAGCGACTTGCTATGGAGCAAATGCGGGCTATTGAAGCAGATGAAGATATGGTTATCGTAGCAACGGGTCGATATGTAGGTGAGGGCTTTGACCTTCCTCGACTTGATACGCTACTCTTAGCATTACCCGTGTCTTGGAAGGGTATTGTTGCACAATATGCAGGTCGCTTGCATTGAGAATACGACGGTAAAACAACTTGCCAGATTTATGACTATGTGGATTTGGGAAATCCAATCTGCGAAAAGATGTATCGTCGCAGGCTTAGAGCATATAAGTCAATTGGATACACATCTGTAAACAGCACAGATGATGTTAAAGATTGTGGCTATATATTTGATGGTCACGACTTTGGCGAGCAGTTTATTAAGGATTTGTCATCCGCTACACGCGAGATCGTAATTTCGGTTCCTCGTGCATCAAGAATTGCGAATCCAAAAGCCGCAATGGCTATTCGTGACAGCCTTGCAATAGGAATAGGCGTAAGGATTATCACATCAGAGGAGACTTTTGATAGAGGACTTTTCGATTTGAATATAGAGGTTGTCCATACGAAGTCGTGTTCTACGCACTTTGCGGTTATAGACAGAAGTATATGTTGGTATGGCGACATTAATCTTCTCGGGTATAACGCCTCTGAGTGCACCGCATTACGATTATGGGATAAATCCATCGCAGAGGAGTTGATAAAGAGATAATTACATTTTCTTACTCAGGAAGTGTAGAGATAATACATTGATGTAAAGCTACATATATAAGTTGTCCGAGAAAGTATGGAATGTTGTTTTGTTTCCGAAACGCAGCATTTTTAGCGCACTTCGGAAATAATATAAACTCGCCCCAATCAATGTTACATAAAATGTATTTACACTTTTTGTAATAACAATTTGTGTAATTCATATTTTGTTATAAAAAACATCCGAATCTTGTGGACTCGGATGTCGAACTTTGAGATATTGAATGTCTTATTCTTGTCCCAGGATTCTTTGCACTTCGTGACGCAGAGCCTTCTCATCGGGGAGGTAAAGTTGATATTTGCTAACAAACAACTGATTAGCAAGACCTGTTGTAGCATACTTGACTAATACCTCATCCTTATACGCTCCCAATACAATGCCGATAGGTGGATTATCCCCCTCGGTATTCTCTTCCTCTGCAAAGTAGTTGAGATATAGATTCATATGCCCAATATCTCCATGATCAATCTCGCCTCGCTTAAGGTCTATCAATACAAAGCACTTTAGAATGCGGTGGTAGAATACCAAATCCACAAAGAAGTGACGACCGCCAAGAGTGACCTTGTACTGACGGCCAATAAAGGCAAATCCCTTCCCCAGCTCCAAAAGGAAGGTCTGAAGATTATTGATTATCTTGCGTTCTAAATCGCCTTCCAAATAGCGTTCTTGCTGTGGAAGATTCAAAAACTCCAATACATAGGGATCTTTAACAACATCCTCAGCACGCTGCACCTCTTGACCTTCGGTAGCCAATGTGATAATGCCCTCCTTGTCTTTACTGAGAGCCAAGCGATGGAAAAGCATACTATTACGTTGTCGTCTCAACTCGCATACACTCCAATTCTCCTTTACACATTGAGTAGCGTAGAAACTAATCTCCAAAGGGTCGTCGCCTTTGAGAATTTCGACATAGTGGCTCCAACTCAATTTGCAAGACAGTGTCGTGCAATTTGGGAATGCAACATACAACTTTCTCATATATTGAAGATTATAGCGATTAAAGCCTACACCATATTGTTCTTTTAAGTCTTTAACAAGGCGATTTAATAGATTGCTTCCATACTCCGCGCGCTCATTACCTTGTTACTCATACTCAACTATGTGTTGACCTATAGTCCAATATGTCTGTACCAAAGCAGTGTTGATTGCTGTTGCAACTCTGTTTCGACCGTCAGCCAAAATAGCTCCAATGTTAGCAATTAACTGCTCATAGTTTGGTTTCGTGATTTCACTCATAGCGACTTTATTTTTAGCAAAGTTAATACAATTTTACAATAATAAGAAATTCAATATCTCAAAGAACGAATCTGAGTAAAATCTCTATTGGGTATGGGTATAATGTAAAAATTTCACTTGCTTACCATACGAATTGTGTGAAATCTACCATATTTAAGACCTCTATATTAGTCCTGGTTTTGAAGGAAAACTGTGATTTCAGTCTCGATTTTTGCTTATCATTCCCCAAATCTCGATTTTTTAATGCGATTTGGCAAATTATAATATATTTTCTGGGGAAATTGCCATCAAAGAGCAGAGGGCGTATTCGGGTAATTTAGGGCATATGATTTTATCTCAGAAAGTATAAATACAATATTGGTATTGCGCCAATTATACACCAAAAGTCTGCTACTCTTTATCATCCAAAGAGATGCTAGCTTTGTTTTTGACAAAAAAATGAATCATGGGGTCAGTTGATTGTTACGAACCATGCTCTAATTCGATAGATTATTTCGTTAGTTGCATAGAATAAACATTAAAAAGGTTGTAATAATACAACCTTTTTAATGTTTTTTGCAAGACTCAAACCAAAATAGCGAATTGAATAGTGGTTTTATCATCAGCTATCATTATTGTGAATATTGGATCTTTGCTATATTGATATAATCCAACTACACCAACTATTCGGCTGGTGTAGTTGTTATGAAGAGGCAAATTATCCATTCATTCGCGCAATAAACGCCTCAAACTCTCTTTGGCTAATGGAGTTCATAAGTGCGCTCACAAGTTCATGCATTTTAGTATTACCAGGCTTGGGATACCAGCCGTTCGAAGTATCAGCTTCTCGAGCGTTATTCATAGCCTCTTTTAGAAGGACAATGTATTTCTTGGGGCTATATCCAGCTGGTGTTTCCTCATTAAGAGCAGTCTTGCATCGTTGTGAGCTACTGATGTCTATGCCATCAAGATTATTCCTTGTGTGGAATAGAAGCCATATCTCAAAACAAGGATTGCTAATAACTGTGTGCCAATTATCATGTTGCTTACAATACTCGTTAGCCTCATTAAGACCTGGTCCCCATTTGTCAACATCCATCACCAACCAGATGCTATCTTCTTCGTTAAGATCATTTGCTGCGACATATTCTTGGGCCTTCGGAGTACATGATTCGGTGCAGATGGTGGGTCATTTGGATACTCCTCATCCTCGATATACTCTACAATAACTCGACTGGAAATACCTTCAAACATTTCGAAATATTCCCTTTCCCTCTTGCTACCTTCGCATGCGATAGCAAATAAACGGTAGTCTCGCATAAGATCACCTTCCGGTATAACTCGCTTGTATCCCCTTTTCACTCGTCCCATAACCATTACCAATTAAGATCTCGTAAATCGGCGAGGAATGGTATTGCTCCAAATCGCCCCATCAAATATCCTTTTTGTAGTTGAAGGTCTGCGCGAGGACTAAAATCGGTTAATGGATAGAGTTCGGTCATTCCATTATGCTTCTCAACGAACCATATCTCATCTTGTCGATATATATTGGCATCCAACAAGTTGCTTTCATGTGTCGTTACAATGAATTGTCCGCCATCCTCTGGTTTGCTATCCATGATCTTTTTCATGATGGCTTTTAGTAGTGATGGGTGCAAACTCTCATCAACCTCATCAATAATGATTGTTGAACCATTATTAAGATACATATCAATAGCTGGGATTATATCAAGAAGTCGTTGCGTTCCGTCTGACTCCTCTATTATATCGAACATGATATTGCGGTTGTATGAATCCTTATGATATGTAATAGGCTTCTTAATTACATAATTGCCATACTCATCAACTGAAGCAACAACAACACTTCCGTCCCTTAATGGGATAGGGATATCTTGTCCCGTCTTATTGAGGTGATCAATTAGTTTTCTCTTGTTAATCGGATCTTCTTCTCCAAAGAACTCATCAAACGGAATATTATTAATGCCTATTTGTGTAACACCAGTATCAAATGTTGTAATGACGTTATTCGCAAACGAACTGAATTTAGCCGAGTCGCTTAAAGACTTTGCCATTCCTGTAAATTTAGAATTAGGGAATAGTATAAGCAATCCTGCTCCAAACCATTCGAAGGCATTAGAAATCTTTGAGTTATTAAGCATACTGTGGTGGTTCAACAACAACTTTCTATTATCGAGGAAATTCGCTGCTAGAAGCTTTTCTAGAAGACGAGTCTGAGAATTTGACACTCTCGCCCCACCAAGCTCAACGCTAATTTTCTGATTGTGTGCATTATATCGTCGCTCAAATAGAAGTTTGTCCTCATTCTTAAATCCTAATTCATACAAAGACTCCTCAATGATGATATCATTATATATCTCTAAGTGATATCCATAAAATTTGCGATGCCACTCAAACTCTACATCAAATACAATTGGACGACTTGCTACCTCAGAATCCAACTTATATCGAAGTCGCGAAGTGTTTGGTATTACCTCTCCCGACAAAACAGCTGTCTGGAGAAAATGAATAGCTTTTATTATGTTTGATTTACCAGCACCATTTGCTCCATATATTGCTGCGCCCTTGAGAATTTTAATGCGTTTTGTCGCATTATAATACACATGATGTTGATGACTATGCAATGGTGCTGGGAGCATATTGAATTCGCACTCATTTCCAATTGACATGAAATTTGATGTAACAAAACGTATTAACATGGCAAAAATATGTTTTAGTTTCAGCTAGGGTTTGCAAATGCAAATATAATACATTTTTAATAAATCACACACGAATCTACGAAAAAATCGTAAAATAAAGGTGCTATATTGTCCATAAATCTGTTTTTTAGACAAAAATAATAATGTTCAGCTTATCTAAAATGCTTAAATAAGACTAGCACATCTTCTCTTTATCCACTTGTTTCCATCAACATATCTTATAGATAGATGTTGTTTTGTTTCCGAAACGTAGCATTTATAACGCACTTCGGAAATAAAATGCACACTCCAAAATCAATGTCACATAAAATGTATTTACACTTTTTGTAATAACAAATTATGTAAATGGTGATAAATTGAACAGAAAAAGATATTGTAATTCTTTTATTATTCAAAATATTACTATATTTGCAATATGAATAAGCTATTAAAGGAAATAGGTGCGACTCCAGTAACGACATCAATAATCGAGTCGTTGTATCCAGAATTGAAGTCGCCAAACAAGAAGGTAACTTTGCTTGAAGAGCAGGGCTACATCATACGATTGAAGCGAGGACTTTATGTGGTTAATCCCGAACACTCGGGCAAAATCCTTTCGACCGAGTTGATAGCCAACCACCTCTACGCCCCTTCGTATATCTCGATGTCAACAGCATTGAGATATTATGGGTTAATTCCAGAGGCGGTCTATATCAATCAGTCGATGACCGTAAAGCACTCTCGTAGTTTCGTGACTCCGTTGGGTAAGTACGACTACAAGTATATCTCGCGAGAGGCATTTTCGGTTGGCGTAAGAAGTCTACATAAGGACGAATATGCTTTCTTGATTGCCTCGCCCGAAAAGGCTTTGTGCGACTTGATTGCCAACTCCTCAAAGGTCAATCTTCGCTATCTCATAGATGTAGAGCACTATTTAGAGGAGGATATCCGCATGGATATGGAGGAGTTCTACAAGTTCGATGCAAGCGTATTTGAAGATTATATCAAGGTCGGCAAGAAGGCTGACTCCATTGTTACACTATTAAAGTACCTGAAGCGATGAAAAACGAGATATTTGATAATATGTTGTCGCGCTATGAGTTGACAACCGAGCAGCAGAAGCGAAACGCTATTTTTGAGGTAAATCAGCAGATAATACTTGCTGGGCTCTATGCCGGTGGGTTCTTTGAGTCTGCGGCATTCTATGGCGGTACTTGTTTGAGAATCTTCCACGGATTGCAACGCTTCAGCGAGGATATGGATTTTTCGTTGCTAATGCGTGATGAGAACTTCGATTTCTCAAAGTACTTTCAGCCTATCGTAGATGCGTTTGCGCTGGTCGGCCGAGAGGTGGAGATTACGAAAAAGGACAAGAAGAGTTTTGGCAAGGTAGAGTCGGCATTTTTGAAGGATAATACCGATGTTTACGATGTAACATTCCAGACGGAGAAGTCGATAAAAATCAAGATTGAGGTGGATACCAACCCTCCGCTTAACTTCACAACCGAACAGAAGTTGTTGCTTCAACCTCACTCGTTTATGACTCGTTGCTTCACCCTGCCCGACTTGTTTGCCGGCAAGATGCACGCTCTGGTGTATCGTGCATGGAAGAATAGAGTTAAGGGGCGTGATTGGTATGACTTTGAGTGGTATGTGCGCAATGGCGTCGCCCTTGATTTTGCTCATTTGGCGGAGCGTTGCAAGCAGTTTAACGGCGAGGATATTACCCCCGAGTCATTCAAAGATAAACTTATTGAGCGACTTTCGACTGCCGACATAAAGCAAGTAAAAGAGGATGTATTGCCCTTTGTTCGCAATCCTAAAGAGCTCGATATTTGGTCGAATGAATATTTTGTGCAGTTGGCTGAGATGGTAAGAGTTGAATAATACAAAATGCAATGAAACATCTATACATAATAGGAAACGGTTTTGATATTTACACAGGACTTGCTACACGATACTCAGATTTTCGTTTATGGTTGGAGAATAACTATCCTTTCATTTACGAGAATTTGCAGGCCATTTATGATATAGATGCTGAGTGGTGGAATGATTTTGAATTACAACTGGGCAAATTGGATGTAAACAAGTTTGTTAAAAAGTTCACTCCTCCAGAGAAGCCTATTGACGAGATTATGGCAGAGATAGAACGAAGAAAGAAACTTGAAGAAAAATATGGAAGTGATATGCTTCCTGGATATCCAGATTCCTATTGTGCAAAATGTCTTATAGGTATGTTAGATGTGTTGCACTATTGTTTTGAGAAGTGGATAGAAGATCAGCATAGGGTCATTATTAAACCACAATATCTCCGTATCGAAAAGGAAGACTCATTCTTTATCAATTTCAATTATACAGATGTATTAGAATTGTTATATAAAATACCAGAAGAACGCATACTTCATATTCACGGCAGACTTACAAGGCGTGAACGCCTAATATATGGACATAATGTGTTCCTTTCAGGGAGCTCTATGGATCATAACGAAGACAAAGTATGCTTTGAATTAAACAAATACCATAAGAATCCATACGAACATATCTATAAGCACGAAGAATTAAATGAAGTTGTTAAATATGTTGAATATGTACACATATATGGCTTCTCATTTTCCACTATAGATGAAGATTACATAGACTGGGTTTTCAAAAACGTAAGTAATCGCTCTAAATGGGAAATTAGCTGGTTTTCTGAGGAAGATAAAAGTAGGATAGACAGCTTCGTTTTAGAGCACTGGGAATTGAAGGATAGGTTAAAGATTATCAGATTAGAAGAAGTGGCTCAAAATGAGGGAATATAACATACAAAAAATTATATACATTAATCATATTATTATTCCCCATTAGAATCAATTCTCTTTCGATACATAATAAGACCTTTATAAGAATTGCTATCTTTAGGCAATTTGCTCATTCTCTTGTATGTGGATTGTGGAAGTTTTATTCTATTATTTTGACATTTTATGCCCGTTATGATTGGGTTCTTAGTAGAATAATGTGTCTTGTTGTGACTTATTTTGTATCCGGCAGAAACGATAATATCCAAGATATCTGGGACAAGATGCTTAAAATCCACCTTGGATGATATTGTTATATCATCAACAAAAATAGAAAATTTCAGATTATGCTGTAATGCATAGTCGTACAATTTGTCCCCTGTTGGCTTGAATGCCAATAAAGCCAATAATGTTGATGTGGGAACACCTTGTGGTAATTGATATTTGTATGTCGTTAATTTAGTAAGTATTCGAGCGACAGTCGGTGAGTAGCCGTTATCGCAATAGACTTCAAAAACTCTGTTATGTGATATAGAGGGAAAGAAAGATCTTAAATCTGTTGTAAAGATATACTTGTTCCCCTGATGATATTTTGCATTCTTAATATTATCTTTATTCGGCACTCCACCAAATGCGTATGTAGGTATCTCAACATGGGACATCAATAGCGCAAGAATTCTTTTCTGAATCCTTTTAAGCTCAATTTTTGTGGAATTAAGTTGACGAGTTCGATGATTGCCATCAGCATCTGTTAATGGGAGACCAGTATCTTTATCGGTCTTAACTTTTGACCACGATATATAGTACGAATCAATGTTGGCAAGAATATCATTAATTGTTGCCAACCCGGTTCTTAAAGTATATGTTAGATGTTTTAATGTACGAATCATAACTTAGGAGAAGAAATTAGAGAGCCGATGGATAGCCAAGTAAAAATAAAATAGTAAGAATTATTACTATTACATACTTAACCAACTTCCATAATTCGCACAGCAACTTTCTTATGCTTCTAACAAATCTTGTCGTTTCGCGAATCTTTTTGGTAGCTCTTTCCATCGAAGAAGAGCAATGAGGGTGTGCCTTACGTACCCTTTTTGAAGGCTTAATTGGTCTTTTTACTTTAACCATTTTTAATACTTTTAAAGGTTTTACGGCAATATTGCCATGCCACCATCAGTATTACCAACCTAAAAGTACTATATGCATTGACCTTCGTTTGCTCTCTATTTTCCCATGCCACATTGCTGAAGCATTATACGAGTTTTATGCAATATCAAAAAATAACAAACAGAACACATCCTATCCAAATAATTGAGATACTATATAGCGTAACAAATCTATTACGTGGATATGTCGTCTTGTCGATTCGACTTGCGGCTCCCCGTTAATACCAATAAGGTTGTGAAAAAATCACTTTAGTTTCGTAGTACTTCTTGGTCTATTAAACCTTCTTCCACTCTATCAAAGAACGAATACGCCACAAAGGTACAAAATTTATTGTTTCTTAGGAAATTTAATCTATACAATCAAACTTAATTAGTTGCTAAACTTTACCGAGCAAAGATACTGGATCGGGCTCTGTATCGGCTACCGTAAAGTTCATTAATCCCGCCATACACTCCTCTTCTGTTGCTCCGTATGGGTAGCGCTCCTGATAGAGCGGAAGCAGTTGCTTGACAAAATATTTATCACGCACATATGTAAATCCCAGAAATTCTTCTTACGACCACCTCTCGATACTACGTCCATCTTCGTTGCAGCAATGTATTCCACTGCTGCCATGCGGATAGTATCAACCTACTCCTGTGGACGGATAAAAGGATCGGTGTAAAACAAGTCAAGTCTCACACTGCCATCCTTTGAATTGCCCACTATGCACGATGCTCCAAAACCTACAACATCGCCACGGTCGTCCAGGGGTAATGTGAAAATTTCACTTGTTTACTATGCGAATTGAGTAAAAAGTGCTTTATTTGTAATGTTACGAGCAAATCCAGATAGTTTAAAAAGAAGGAGTAATCTTATTCAATTTGTGTCTACTACGAAATTCACTAAGACAGTCTGCGACAATTGATATATTTGCCACAAAATACGATAAATTTGCGACAAGAGAAGGCCTCTATCAAAGTATGCGTTTTGAAGGGAATTCCTGATTTTCGTCTTGATTTTTGCTTATAATTTGCCAAATCTCGATTTTTTAAGGCGATTTGGCAAATTATAATAGATTTTCTGGGCAAATTGCCATCAAAGCGCTAAGGGTGTATTCGGGTGATTTAGGGCATATGATGCCGCCTCGAAAGTATAACTTCGCATTTCACAGCTAATTGCGATATCGATTTATCGAAACCAATAAGGAAACCTAAAAAAAATATCGCCCTCCAGCATCATTCTCGCCACGAACATTGTACCCCTAACGGGGGTACATCTTGTTTGTTTGCAAAATCCTTCATAACTTCGCCGTTGCAATGTGGAAGGATTTGGACTGATTGCAACCACAATAAAAGATAACCAAAACAGCACGGCCGCAGGATATATCCCCAAGTGTTATCAACCCATAAATTGGAACTAACAAATCTGTAGCCAGCGTTCAGCGCATTTGGCATAGGGATAATAACCCCTAACAATAACTAAAACTATGAAACAGAATTTAGAGTTTATAGCACAACTAAACATTATTGCAATTGTATCCAAAGCAATACGCATCATAGATAAATGTTACAAGGATGAATGTGAGCAGCGTAATCGTGCGAAGGATAGAGAACTATTAGATTATACTCCGTTTCCAGAAGAGTGTAACTACGACGAGTTTTACACGATTGTAGAACTAAGCCGTGTCGCTTCACCTTTAATAGTTGCCGATATGATAAGTGCTTATTATATGGACTCGTCATATGACAACACCTATTTACTTAAACTATTAACCGAGAAGCTTGACCTCGAATTTGACACTGAGAGTGAGTATCAGTATTATAGGAGATTCGTTGATGACCACGACTTTAATATGCCTGGAACGTTTGATGTTGAATGTTTTATTAAACATATGCCAATCTTGCGTAAACGCATTGAGCTTACTTTTGGTGTGGATATTTACGCCATTAACAAGCCAAGCCAAAGTGTATCAAGTCGCTTAATCGACCAGTGTTACTTACGCAAAGTATATGACTATGTCTGCGATGATGCTTTTAAGGGCATTTCATTTAAAGAGTTTGAAAGATGTGTTGTTGAGAGGAACTTCTCAAAGATTTACAATTCAGAATACGCAAAGGCTTCAGTGATCAAGTATCTTATTTACGTTCTGAGCAAACATATAGATAGTGAATCTTGGTATAGAGATACCGCCCACAGCATCAATACAGAGCCGCAGAAATGCAGTGGCGCATCAGTGCCCAAACAATGGCGAAGGGAGTGAAGTGACCCCAAAAGTTTTTTGTCCAAACTTTTGGGGTCACTTCATTGTTGGGGAGGTTTCTCTTTATTATTGGATACATCCACAACTTACCATTAATCACTTTTCAAAGACATCAACTATGTTTTGAGATGTAATGATACATCATCTCTGTTTGAAAACTATATCAATACTTTCGCTTCGACATAAAAAGACATCAATCACATCCTATTGGTTAGTCTGTTAGGTGATATATGAATCTATATAATTTAAAACAAAGACTAAATACAGATCACTACTCAATACTTCAAAAAGCACACTTTAAGTATTAAAATAGTACATCTATAATTTTAGTACTAAATAGGTAAATTAAATTTAGTATATTGAGGATTCATCAATGATAATTAAGAATCATAAAAACTATGTTTACATTAAGAATTCTTAAATAGATATTATAGTATTGTTTTTAGTATATATAAGAAAGAGAGAAGGAGATAGAGAGAAGAGAAATAATAATAAGAACAAATAGTTAGGAACAATCTTCGATATATTACTTATAATGAAATAGTTATGTAGTTTTGGAATTGCATCATTAAAAAGATGTATAATAGGTAATAAGAATCTTATGCCAATAGTTTGGCAAATCAGGATTTACGATTACCTTCGCAGCAACATATTAATGCTGAGACTAATATGTGACCAATGGGTTATGATGCTTGATAAATGATTTGTGGATGTGAAGGTTAGTGAGGAGGTCTCCATTCCCGCCGGAATCACTTTTAGACCTTATAACACACCCTGTTGTAAGGTTTTTTTGTGTCCATACCTCCTTTATTACCCACAAAAAATAATAGGTGTAACACCCTTAAAATATCAATTATTAGGATGTTACATCTATTACAAACCTTACAATCTAACACTCTTCAATCACATCAATTACATTGGTGTGCTGGGTGTGTTGTGGAGACTTTCATTTGCTTTCAAATACTCCTCTAAGACTGTTGTGGTGTGTTTCTCGCAGTAGTGCATTGTCTGTTTTAGGTTAGTATGCCCCAACATCTTGCTCACAGTAGCAATGTTTAAGTGCTTCTCATTTAGTTGGTGATGTGCAAAAGTATGTCTCAAAAGATGACTATGAAGGTTCTTATTCACCCCTGCTTGCAGGGCGACAATTTTTAGGAATCTATTATATGCTTGATTAGATATGATGATACTAAAATTATACCTCTCCAATATCTCCAACGACTCATCATTGACTACTGTTATATACTCAACTCCTGTCTTTTGTCTTTGCTTTTGAATAAACTTCACTCCACCTCTCTCTTGTATGTCATCTCTTTTAATATCCACCAAATCACAGTATGCCAATCCTAAATTTGCCTGCAAAATGGCGATGTCAGCAACTCTTTGTAATGATGGGGATGAATATGGGGTACTACGAATCTTATTCAACTCATCACTGGTAAGATACTCAACTTTTTTAGGTTTTCTCTCAACCTTAATTGAATCAAAGAGGTTATGTCCCAATATCCTATTGTTGTTTATCCCATAATTGATGAATAGTTTTACTATTGACCACTGGTTAGCAAAACTTGATGCTTGTAGACTCCCTCTAAGTTCTGCTGCCAATAACCTAATATCTTTATTAGTAATTGTCCTACACTCTTTATTGTCTAATATCGCAATCACCTTATTTGTAATTCTCACATATCTTTGGTAGCAAGGTATGGATAAGTCAGTGCCTACTCTTTGCTTACTAATGGTTAAGAAGTCCTGTTGTAGATCCTTCAATGAATAATTTGTGTTTACACCATTTATAAGGGCATCTTTGACTACTTCTATGGTGATAGGATATCCCATCATCTCCAACTTGGATATGGTGTCATATGCCTTTAACCTCTCATTCTCACAATATCTCTTGACATAGTTATCCCTCTTACTGGATATCAACTTCTTGTATTCTAATGGATTAACTTTGATAGATAGCCTTCTATAACTTCTAACCCCATCAACAGTGATGACCATCTCCACAGGAGCAAGTCCATCTTTACCCACTTTTGCACCTCTACAACAAAATGTAATATTCCACATAACACTTTATAAATTAAATGGTTACAACATTTGCTGAGACCTACTAAAAGTGGTCACATATAGGTATCACTTTTTAGTGTAATGACCTCCACAACACACCCAGCACACCAATGTAATTGATGTGATTGAAGAGTGTTAGGTTGTAAGGTTTGTAATAGATGTAACATCCTAATAATTGATATTTTAAGGGTGTTACACCTATTATTTTTGTGGGTAATAAAGGAGGTATGGACACAAAAAAAACCTTACAACAGGGTGTGTTATAAGGTCTAAAAGTGATTCCGGCGGGGTTCGAACCCACGACCCACAGCTTAGAAGGCTGTTGCTCTATCCAACTGAGCTACGGAACCATCACTCGCCTCAACTACAATACCCCAAATCATATCCGGGAATATCATTGCATGGGCTTTTGCGGTGCAAAAGTAAACAAAATATATCGATTTGCAAAATATTTAGTCGCTCAGAGCAAAAAAATATATCGGCAGGGATTGCAGCAAACGATAAACGGTGACTACAATACAATAATTTACAGCCGAAAGAGTCATAATTATAAATTTATTACTACCTTTGGTTTCAAAACCAAACATCATAGTTATGAGAATTCCAACGATCATCACCCTACTACTCATTACGCTATCTGTCAGCATTATGCCAGCGAGTGCCTCGGCCGTAGCATCAAGCTCGGTCACAAGCCAAGAGCCACAGACAAAGTACGACTACACGCCTCTGGCCGAGAGCATTGTCGAGGGGTGCACAACTGAGTACAATAAGGCCAAGGCGATATACAAGTGGCTATGCGACAACATCGCCTACGACACCACCTACACCATATATCACGCCGACGAGTGTTACGAGCAACGTCGTGGCGTGTGTCAGGCCTACTGCGAGCTATACTACCACCTAGCAAAGTGTGTAGGCATCGAATCTCGCATCATATGCGGAAAGTCGAAGGACATAGATGGCAACATCGACAGCAGTGGCCACGCCTGGATATACACCATTGTGGATGGGCGAGGCATATTTCTCGATGCCACGTGGGGTGCTGGCAGCGTGAACAACGGAACATTCAAACGCAACAAGTATATCTGGAATTGGTTTGATATAGATCCCAAGTTTTTGATATTCACCCACTTCCCGGACAATGACTCGGATCAGTTCCTCTACCCCACCATATCGTTCGACGAGTTTCGCTCGTTGCCACGTGCCACTGGCGACTGGGTTAAGCTAAGGCTTGACATTGACCATATGTACGACCTTGCGCTGCGGGGCGAGCTTAGGCTTCCGACGTTTTATAGCTGCGACGAGATAACCACCACCTTTGAGATCTGTGAGATGCCACTCGAGAGGTCGTTGCGAGTAGGCAAGACATACACCTTCCGCGTTAGGCATCCAAGCAACATATATAACATAGCACTCATCAACAACGGCAATTTCGTCGATCTAGACCAGTGGCATAGCCTCGGTGGCGGTCTATATGCTATCGACTATATGGTGCGTGATGTGGGTGGTGTGCGTCTTGGTTATAAGGCTGGTGATGGTAATCAGTGGACGTTGCTTCTGGACTATGCTGTGGAGCAACCCACGGCCGACGACTGGGCAAATGTGGCGGCGGCCTACCCTCTTAGCGACCCTCTTGTCAAGAACACCAAGAACCTACATTACTCCAAAGAGTGGATAGAGGCTGGCATCTACGAGGAAAAGTTAGCTGAGCTAATCAAGCAGCACAACATCAGCGAGTTGCCGATATTCTACTCCAATATGGGCAAACACCTCTATATCGACACTGTGCCTATGAACTATCGTCTGCGCCGTGGTGAGAGCTACACCTTTAGCTTCACGCCACGCAATGGTCGGCAGTGCGCCATCATCGAGAATGGCTCGGTATGGCATCGTGATTTCACTCGTTCGAGCGATGGCAGGCACACAATCACCATCACGCCACAGAATGCTGGTATGCTCTACATATCGATCAACACCAGCGGCTCGAGCTACTACCACTGCATCGGCTATGAGGTTATGTAACAGGCCCAAGGATACGGAGGTGGCTAACTAACGCTTTGCCACCTCCGTAGATTTATATACCATACTGTGCGTGTTTTGTGTATACAACACCAAGATAGGTTAAATCGACACGCTGAGGATCGAAGAAGAACTCGGCATCTACCTCATCACGTGAGCCGTAGAACTCGTCACGGCACTCTATACGTAGCTTACCACCCTTAAATCCCCACTGGTCGCTGAAGAGCACTGGCTCAAGCGTGCGTGTAGATATGGTCAGAGGCTTCGACTCACCCATACTCCTATCTACAAGCTCGATAGACCCCTCGTAGCAGAGCTCCACCTCGGCATTGCACGTCACTTGGTCGAGGTCGTGGAGTAGATAGCCGAACGTGAGTATTGCACTACCCTCCGACTCGGCGACATAGAGTGATGATATATCTGCCTCAATACTACCATCCTCTTGTGGTGTAAGGGTCATAGTATAGTCATTGCCGCCCTCATAGCGAACGGTCCACTCACCCTCACCCAGAGCACACCTATTAGTGATATAGTAGGTATATATCGGCATATCGTAGTTCGACATACGCTTCACAACATAGCCATTGCCACGCTCCTCGAGCTCTGTACGCTGGCCAAAATAGATGTCGAAATATTTATCACGCTGGCTATCATCCTCGATTTGCAACATATGGTCGAAGTGCACAACGTCGGTAAGCATCTTGTTGATATATCTAAGGTCGGCGTGCGCCTCGCTCCATATTGTCTGAGCCACACGCTCTGGATCTCGACTCTCGGCATCATCAATGACACACGATACGAAAGTAAAGGTGCTGAGCACCATAGCCAAATATAGGTACACTCTTCTCATAGTAGCTTCAATTTCTAAAATCTAACACCAACACCCGCACGCAGCACACCGCCAACGCCTGCGCCAAACTCGGCATAGCCATATACCCGCTTTCCTACCGAGATACCTACCCACGCAGCGTCGACCATAGGTGCCAACCAGCTATCGCCAAACTGAATATGAGCCATTGCTCCCAAGCCAAGCGACGAATACATCGACACGTAGTCACGATGTAGCCAGCTAAAGCGCATATTAAACATCAGCGAGGCAAGACACATAGAGTAACGTCGGTAGACATCGTTACTTACCACGTGGCGTTCGGAGCGTGTCTTCCACCCCACAGTACTCTTCACACCGAGCGACAGCCAGCGCTTTACGCTGTGTTGATAGTTGAGCGACAGGCAGGGCCAACAGCGCTCTGCGGAGCTGTAGTGGCTGGCATCGTGGAGTATCTGACTAAAGTTGCGACTCTGGGATTGTAAGCCCCGATCCACATCGGTATATAGCTCCATAAGCAGTATCAGCGAAGCCCCTGGCACGGCTGTACCAAGCTCAAGCGAGTTAGCGAAACGCACCGAGGGCAGAGCATCATCAGGCGAGAGGTTTGACACTTGAGTCATCGTTGCAGAGTGCTGCTGCTCAGCCCAATAGGCCGACACATTGTCGGATAGTTGCTCCGTAGTTACGTTGCTCTGCGCCAATACTGTGGTAAGCGAGGCGACAAACGCAACAAGTAGCATAAATATACGTATTCTCATAACCTCCTACTTTTTATTTTTATTCAAGAAACGATAACCAACGCCAAGAGATATAGCACCACGTGAGCCACCACTGATATCGAAATACCCAAAGAGATTGCGTCCCACGCTGATGCCTATAAATGTGACGTCAAAGGCAGCATTGACATCAACACCCACGCTTGTAGGCCTGTCGAAATGGGCAACGGAGAGTCCGAAACCCAGACCGGAGTAGAGCTGCACGATGCCTCGACGCAGCCATGCAAAGCGTACAATAGGGAGCAACGAGTAGCTATTATAACTATAAGTATCCACACGCTTATATGCACTATAGTCATATATTCCCGAGAAGCCTCCCGACCACACAAGAGCGCCACCAAAGTATAGCCAATCCTTATACCAGCGACCACCCTCAACACCAAATGTCAGCCAATTGGGCGAGCCTACAACATAGTCACCGACACTATATCCATCGTCCCAATGAGGATTCCACCAATGGTCAGTGGTATACTCCATCGAGGCTGTAAGTACCGAGTAGGCAATGCCCAAGCGCAGTTCATGAGTATCAGCCACAAGGGGTTTGCGGTAGCGTACTGCATCGTCCTGCGACTCGACATGGGGTGTAAAGACCACACGATAGCTACCGAGCGAGTCCTGAAACTTGAAGCGTGTCTGCGCACTTGTCACGTGAGGTATAACAAGCAATAGTAGCATAAACGCAGCTCGATGTATAGCGGTAAGTATGCGCATAGATTAACGTTTTTTGTTAGTGCAAAGTTAGCACTCTTATAGCCTACCACCAAATTTTCGGGCTAAAGTTTTTTCCAGATTGCATTTCGCAACACACTGACACACAGCGTCTTAAACAGGAGTCAAAGACCCTATTTTTCATAGTGCTGATTTTCAATGAGTTAAGTGCAACTCGCTGAGCAGTAGAACGTTGGATGATTTCAACAGACGCAAGCGGACCTTGATTAAGGGTTGAGCGAGCCTGCGGCTCTAAAGTGTAGAGCGCTCGCCTGTGGCGAGCTAAAATGTTGCGAGAGGGTTGTTCGCCCGCAAAGCGGGCTAAAGGGTTGTTCGTGCCTACGGCACTAAAGAGGAGTAGAAAGAGGGTTTTCTCTTTAGCTGCATCAGCAGCGCCCTACCCCTTAGCCCGCCGAGGCGGGCACTCCCCTCCTAATTGCTAAAAGCTACATAGTCTTGGCAGCTTCGAGCTCGTCGAGGCGGTGGTCGAGTTCGATTTTATCGATGATAGTCTTGACTATGATATCGATCTCTGAGCCCTCGGAGTAGTCGGCGGGGCAGACGTGGTTCACACGATTGTCACGTATAAGCTCGTTGAGAAGTGTTCGCTGGCCCTGCTCCTCGGGGTTATAGACAGCGATGGAGTGGCCTCCGAAGTTCTTTACAAGGCGCATACAGGGGATGTCGGTAGTACCGTCGCCGAAGTAGATCATACGCGAAAAGGGCACAGGGCGCTTGTTCTCCTCCATAAACCTATTGACATCCTTGGTGTCGAAGACCGACTCAACACCCTTATTAATCTTGAAGATAAACTGTGTCTTGTTGGTATAGTTCACCGCCACGGCGGGCCAGTAGGCGATGCCATCGACATTGTAGAGGAACGAGCAGGCATAGATATTCTTAAACTCGTGGGCGATGGCCGTACCCTCGATAATCTCCTTAAGGCCCGAGGAGTTTACGTAGTGGAGGATGTTGATGCCACGCTCTGCGCCATACTCGTTAATACGCTTAAACCACTCTATAACACCTCGATAGAACTGCACATTGCGTCCCGACTCACGAAAGGCCTCACGACGTAGCGACAGTCCCTTGGATTGTGCCGCCTGAAGCATTCGTGCCATATAGGTAAGCACCTGATCGGCATCCTGCTCCTCGGCGAGGGTGTTAGCCTCGTGCCAGAACTCTATATTGCTCTTGCCCACGGCGGGGATAAAGTCGTACTCCTGCATATTTCCAGGTGCGAGTGTGCCATCGAAATCGTAGATCAGCGCAACGGTAATCTTGTTCATCTCTCTGTTTATTATGATATATAGAGCAAATATAGAAAATTTTCACTATTTTTGCAATTATAATGCGCAAATAATTAACAATAAAGCATATTACTATGGAATTCAAAGAAGTTGTACGCAAGCGCCGTTCTACACGTCGCTATACTGGTAAGCCCGTAGAGGTGGAGAAGCTACGCTCAGCAATGGAGTTGGCACTACTCGCCCCATCATCGAAGAATACACGCTCGACACGCCTTATGGCCGTGACAAATCTCGACAAGGTGCACGCCCTGAGCCGTCTGCGTGACTGGGGATCATCGCTTCTCGACGAGGCAGGCGCTGCTATCGTCATCCTCGGCGACGAGGAGGCGAGTCCTATGTGGCAGACTAACGCCTCGATAATGGCAAACACCCTGCAACTGGCACTGGTAGAGGAGGGACTGGCATCGTGCTGGGTACACGTGGGCGACTACCTAACACTCAAGGATGACCCAACGAGTCAGCGTAGCGAGGACTATGTGAAGCAGATACTCCCCGAGATACCCGAGGGTTACAGAGTATGGTCGGTGATCTCGATAGGCTATGCCGACTACACACCAAAGCCACTGCCCGAGTACGAGGGTCCCGAACGTATTATCTTTGTCGATTAGCCAGTTATGAAGATTGTCTTTGCTACGAACAACGCCCATAAACTCTCGGAGGTGAGCGCCGTATTAGGCCCCGACTACGAGCTTGTGACACTGCGTGAGGTGGGCATCACGGAGGATATCCCCGAGACGGGGGCGACACTCGACGAGAACGCCTCACTAAAGGCACGCTATGTATATGAGCGTACGGGTCTTGACTGCTTTGCCGACGACACAGGTCTTGAGGTAGAGGCCCTGAATGGTGCTCCTGGCGTACGCTCGGCACGCTATGCCACGGAGGGTCACGACTTTGCAGCCAACAACCGCAAGCTACTCGCCGAGCTCGAGGGTAAGAGCAACCGCTCGGCACGCTTCCGCACCGTGATATCGCTCATCCGTGGCGGCGTGGAGCATCGGGTGGAGGGCATCGTGCGTGGTATGATAGCCACCTCGGAGGCTGGTTGCGGAGGTTTCGGCTACGACCCTCTATTTATCCCCGAGGGCCACGACTGCACATTTGCCGAGATGAGTGCCGAGGCGAAGAACGCCATATCGCACCGTGGCCGTGCCGTGGCCGAACTTGTTAAGGTACTGGGGAGGTAGGACGAGCCTGCGGAGATAAAGGGTTTTAGAAAGGGTTGTTCGCCCGCTAAGGCGGGCTAAAGGGTTGTTCGTGCCTGTCGGCACTAATGAGTAGTAGGAAGGGATCTTCCCTTTAGCTGCGTCAGCAGCGCACTACCCTTTAGCACCTTTAGGTGCGCCCTACTCTTTAGCTCGCCTTAGAAGAGCATTCTACCCTACTTCGACTTCTGAGTAAGAAACCTCTTGTAGAAGTTGATGGTCGATGACGACATAGCAAAGGCAATGTTATTGCCGAAGACAAGGTCGGTAATCCCATTCTCGCGCACATACTCCACAATATTACGGGTGAAGTAGCGGGCATCGACAACGTGTATCTCCTCGAACGAGTAGAACAAATAGCCAGGGATGGCATTGCCGAAGCTATCCTTTAACAGCAACATACGGCGGCCATTATCCGTGGCTGTACGTATCTGCGTAATCTTATTATCGCCACCCATAAAGGTGCAATAGGCGCCGCCAGAGCCATCATTAAACTTACAGAAGTAGCGATCCTTGATAGGTGGATGGCTACCCGTCACGGCGTAGTTCTCATCGACGATATAGTTGATATATGTCGTCTCGTACTCTATGTTGAGAGGCTCGTAGTAGACGAAATCCTCGGGCGAGCGCTTCACCGATATATCCTGCGAGTAGCGATACATCGAGCCTACATAACGCTTCACCACCTTGCGCTCATAGTGTGTGAGGTCGTTGAATGGCACACCGGCAGCCTTGGCCAGCGCCTCGGCAGCATAGTAGGCACCCAGTGGTGCCCAGTGGTGGTCGGTGCGCAGGTATATATCCTCGTCGGTATGGCGCTTAAGGGCGTTGTAGGCATCGACAGCAACGATGGTGGAGTCGAGCTGGGCGTAGGCATTATCTATAGTCTCACGTTGCGACTTTACCCTACTCTTAGCCTTTTCGGGGCAGTAGAACTCGATAGCCGTAGGGATGAGCATACAGTAGACCGTGACACCCTCGCCGAGCTCACGCTGATAGCGATTTGCCATTTGTGCATAGGCATTGCAGGCCGTAGGCCCTCCACGATAGTTGGTAAGCGCACGTACGTTGGGTTGAGTACCCACGATGACAATGCCGTGGTTGGTAATCTTAGCCTTTTGCTCGGCCTGAGGTTGCGCCACAGCCACACTATCGCCCTGCTCCTCAGCACTCTTCTCGGCCTCGGTCTCTGATGCTACTGTGTCGATAAGTGGTGGTTGCTCCTCTGCAACATCGCTATCGCCCTCGATGAAAGTCACCTCCTCCTCGGCAGAGCCAAGGCGCAGTCTCTTAGCATCGTCGAACTCCATACTCAGGGTCATAAACCTATCTCTATATGGCTCACTGTCGCTATACCACGACGACACATCACGGGTATATGTCCCTGCGAAGAGGCTCTCGAACGAGAACTCGGGGCACTTAGCCACCTCACGATTTTCGAGCTCCGAGTAGGTGGTGCGCTCAAAGAGGTTGAAGACAACAACGAAGCCGAGGACCACGACGCACATCGTTGCCACATATATGATATAGTGTAATCGCTTCATCGCTGTGGAGTTATTGTACGAGGAGTCGCTTATAGGTGCTCATCGTCGATGGCGAGCAGGCAAACGTAAGGTTTGTGGAGATTACCACATCGGTGATGTCGTGCTCCTTGATATAGCTCTTAAGGTTCTTGTTGAAAAACCTGAAATCTATGACGTGTATCTCCTCGAACGAGTAGAACAAATAGCCGGGGATGGCATTACCGAAGCTATCCTTGACGATAAGCATACGACGGCCATTCTGCGTGGCGGTCTTCACCTGCGTGATACGGCTGTCGCTACCCATAAAGGTGCAGTAGGCGCCACCTCCTGAGAAGTTGTAGAAGTAGTTACCCTTTGTAGGGCGGCTCTCGCCAGTTATTGTCTTGCGGTTTGAGGCCAGCGAGTAGGTGATATAGGTTGTCTCGTAGGCGATGTTCTTAGGCTTGTGGTAGACGAAATCCTCGGGCGAGTTCTTTATTGCCGCATCCTTAGAGTAGGAGTACATCGAGCCTACGTAGCCTGGCACAACCTTACGCTCGTAGTTCGATAGGTCTTTGAACGGCACACCCGCAGCCTCAGCAATAGACTTAGCGGCGTAGTAACCACCCAGCGGCGCCCAGTGGTGGTCGGTGCGTGAGTAGATATCCTCCGAGACGTGTTTAGAGAGCTCGCTGTAAGCATCCACGATGACGACATTGGGGTCGAGACCAGCATATATAGCGTTGATGGCTACGGCCTCGTCACGTGTCCAGCGTGTGGCACTCTTGGGTGTATAGAATGATGTTGCCGAGGGTATGACGAGCAGATATACCTTGACATCGGCGGGGAGTGTCGTGCGGTAGTACTTTGCGCACTCTATGCAGTTGCGCGTAAGGTCTGTCGAGATGTTGAAGCTGTTGATGGCACGTGCCTTGGGGGCCTTGCCGAGGATGATGATGCCATTGGCTGCCATATAGGCGCTCTCGTTGGGGTTTACCGTGTTCACATAGCTCGCCACACGGTGCGACTGCTGGGCGAGGATCGTGGTGCAGGCCATAACGCCCAACAGCATAAGGGATAGTCGTTTGATTGTATTCATTGTTTGGTCGGTTTAGAATCGTGTATAGATAAAGGCGTTGTTCGTAGCGCCGACGAGCAGTGCCACGCTGAGGATAAGTATTGCGAGCGAGAGCACCACACGTAGTGTTAGCTGTGTCCACGCCAGCGCCGTGGTGTGTGTGCCGCAGAGGGTCGCAAGCTTATCGGTGAGGAGGCTACGTAGCGGCATAGCTAAGAGTATGGCAACGACCCATAGCCAGAAGTTACCCATAAGGGCCGTATGCTCCGCAATGTCGGCAGCAACGCTACTGCCACCAAAGAGCGCTCGGTAGAAGAGGCCCATACTATCGAAGCTATCGTAGTAGAATAGTCCCCAACTGCACAACACCAGCGTGAGGGCATAGATATGCTGCACAAGGCGGGGTATGCGCTCCGAGAAGCGTAGTATGGTGTACTTCTCGATGAGCACTATTACGCCGAAGTATAAGCCCCAGAGCACAAAGTTCCAGCTTGCGCCGTGCCACATACCCGTGAGAAACCACACTACGAGGATGTTGAGCGACTGGTGGCGGCGGTTGCCACCCAGCGGGATATATACATAGTCACGGAAGAAGCTACCCAACGATATATGCCATCGGCGCCAGAACTCCGTTATCGACGTGGCGATATAGGGGTGGTTGAAGTTCTCGTTGAAGTGGAAACCCATACAGCGGCCCATACCTATGGCCATATCTGAGTAGCCCGAGAAGTCGAAGTATATCTGCAGGGCGTAGGCCACGGTGCCTATCCACGCACCCGCTGTCGAGAGGCTATCAACGCCATTGAGCAGAAACTGGTCGGCGAGCTCGGAGAACTGGTTGGCTATAATCACCTTCTTGCCGAGGCCTATGATAAAACGGAACACTCCCTCCGAGATATCCTGCGCCGTGGTGCTGCGAGAGTTAATCTCTCGGGCAATGGTGTCGTAACGCACGATAGGTCCTGCGACGAGCTGCGGGAACATTGAGATGTAGAGTAGCAGGCTGCCGAACTTACGCTGTGCGGGCGACTCACGACGATAGACATCTACAAGATAGCTTATCGACTGAAAGGTATAGAACGAGATGCCTATGGGTAGTGCTATCTGCGGTACTGGCATCGGGATGCCTATCGCATTGAGCGTTGTGGCGATAAATCCTGCATACTTGAGCACACCGAGGATGAGGATGTTACACACCAGACCGAGGAGCAAGGCACGCCTACGTCGTGTATCCTCGTAGCGGTCGATGGCCAGGCCACTGAGGTAGTTTATCACCACGCAGAAGAGCATCAGAAATACGTAGACGGGCTCTCCCCAGCCGTAGAAGATAAACGAGAACAATACCGCCACACCATTGCGCAGCACACAGCTACGGCCACCATCCTCGCTCTTAATCTTACGCTCGAGGAGCGATGCAAGGATGTAGCATATGGCAAATGCGGGGAGGAATACAAAGAGGAAAAATAGATCTGAAAATACCATTATTGTTATCGAATAATCGGGCCGAATAAAGTATTGGGTCTCACGGTTTGACGTTTGAAGTTACAAAAGTAGCTCTTTTTGAGCTAAAAAGCAAATAGTTTGCAGGAAATAGTTCTTGGGAGGGGCGGGAGCTGGGGAGGTTGGGGGAGAATAGGACCATTGGGACTATTAGGACAATTAGGACCATTACGAGGTCGGGTATCACACGTTGTCCGCAACCATCTTAATGGTCCTATGGTCTTAATTATCTTAATAGTCTTAAGAGGCCGACCAAAAATCACTTTTTGGTCGGCCTCTTTCAAAAACCCTTTAGCTCGCCTCGGGCGAGCGCACTACCCTTTAGAGCCGTAGGCTCGCCTACCATTTAGGCCGCTCTCGCCTACTCCCTCACGCAGCGCACAGGCATAGCGTTGGCACGGTGCATAGAGCGTGCGGCGTCAAAGCCATTCCACGTGCGGGTGGCGCTATTGAGGTCGAAGAACATAGCCTCGGCCTTGCCATCATCCGTCGTGGTGGCAGTCCAGTAGTAGCCCGCCCAGGGCACTGGGCATACATCGTCGTCATTAACAATGTCGAGACGTCCGTCAATATAGTTGCGGCGGCCTGCTGCCGAGAAGAAAAACGCCTCACCGCTTGGTGCATCGGCATACACCAGCCTCCATCCATACATCGTCTGCGCCTCGTGCCAATCCATAGCATCGTCCACGGGACTTATGGTAAGGCCCTCGAAGAGCTCGCTTGTGGGCAAGCGCCAGCCTGCGGGGCAGGGGTCGTGCTCGCTCTTCGATGTGGTGCTCCACAAACTATCGTCGTGACCCTCGTAGAGCCAGTCGTAGGCGTTATCCTTGTTACCGGTGATTATCACTCGGGGGTTACGCTCGGCCCACGCCACGCTACCTGTCTCAGCCGTAGACTCGGTGTACTTAACAGCCATATCCACGCCATTAGCATCCCAGAGTGTCATATCGAAGTTTGCCGAGAAGTTCCACGTCTGAGGGCCTACGATAGGGGTGCGACGTCCCCACTGGTAGTACATACCATACGACTGGCCGATGAGCTTAGGGTCGTTCTTACCCTCGGAGTTGCAGTTTGCGCCGAGGTTACGGTTCATCATCTCTACGCCGTTGAGCGTGATGGTATCATCGGCGGGGTTACTCTGTGTGACCCATATATGCCAAGTCCAGATAAGCTCCCCCTGAGCATCGTAAGCACCGATGAGCGCATTGCCTGGCTCGAAGTACTCCTCGTTCTCGTCCTCATTCTCGGCAAGCGCCTCGACATAGAACGAGCCCACGCCATTCTCAAAGTCGATATATGGCACTAAGCCGCTCACGCTCTGCCATATGAGCCTAAGGCTAACGGTCTCGAGCGGTGTTGTCGAGCCACCAATCATAGCGTTGAAGAGGTAGCGTGTCTGCGCCTGCGGAGCTACGTAGCAGTTGGCAGGGGCGTTGCGGTAGTCGATATCGGGCTTCTGAAGTATCGCCACGTGTATCGACACGCTCTTGAGCGTGCCACGAGGAGAGTAGCCACTGAGCGAGAGAGTACCCTCACGCACCTCGCCATCGTCGAACGTTGCGGGCGACTTCACGGTGATGGTCTTAGCATACATATCGATGTCTGTAACCTCCCAGCCACTGGGCGTAGACACCACGTTCACGGCCGAAATATTGTGCGACGCAAAGCTCGTCGTACCCTCGTCGCCAGCACGATTTACCTCGATAAGGATACTATCCGACGGAACATCGAAAGAGAGCTCCTCGCTCTTCTTACATCCCAAAAACATCATCGTTACGGCAACAACGGCCACCACGAGAAAGTTAAAAAATCTAAAGTTCATATCTATAATCTCATTATTTACAACACTACTCCACCTTGGTCTCCTGAATGGCCATCTCCAACGTCGGGAAGTTCTCCGAGAGCGTTGTGAGCAACACATCAGCCTCGCCACGCTCCCTAAATAGGCCTATGATATAGGTATTTCCGTTACGCGAAATCGACTTACCCGCCGCTGCCGACCTTATCACCGAGCGCATCTTATCGTTCATAGCATCGGCACGCACGACCACCATATACTGCACCTTAGGTGTCGAGGGCTTTGTTGCAGAACTACTCTTCTCACTCGATGACACGCTCTTTGGCTTCGACAACGTGCTCTTAGTGCCATCCTTCCAGCAACATATCTCGAGCGACTTAAGCCCCTTGCCCTCGAGGAATTGCATATCGTCACGAGCCTCCTGCTCGGTAGCATAGCCACCAGCATAGTAGCAGTACATACCATCTGCCGAGCGCTCTACCGACATAGGCTGAACACCCTTGAACAGCGTCATTGTCTGCTTGTTGCGATACCTACCCAGCGATATACGATATATCACGCCGCTCTCGAACACACGTAGCTCGGGCAGAGGGTTGCTCTCCTCGTCATAGTAGTTCGTGCGGCCAATCTTCACCTTAGCATAGTCCATAAAGTTACCCTGCTCGAGCTCTATCCTCTGGAGGCTGAACACGGGAGGGGTATATCCATCGAGCACACCTCGCAACGAGTCCTGCGCAGGCTTTAGGCGCATATCACGAGCGAACTCCCACTCATAGCCCAGCAGCGTGCGACGACCCAAGGCATAGCGCATCAAGGCATCCGAGGCGTAGACACCATCGTTCATAGCACAGCGCTGCTGCATCGCCTGATAGTTGTTCGAGGCACGATCCAAGATGTCGTAGCGGTGCGACTTCTCAAGGATATAGGCCATAGCGAAATACTTGGCATCGAGGATATGGTTCCACTTATCGTTCATACTCTTATCCAGCTCCTCGAGCTCCGCAGATAGCTGCACATAGCGAGCATAGAGCGGCTCTGCCACGCTGGCACGGTCGGCCTTAGCATACTCCTCGGCGACACCCTTAAGCTCGGCATAGGCCTCGGCATAGCGTGCAGCGAGTTGCACCATCTCGCTCTCCTCACGCTGCGCACTTAGCAAGTCGGCATAGTCCTCGGCCTTAAGTTCTTGTTTGAAGCACTCGTTGTCCACGAGGTTTGCCAGAGCCGTAGTTGTATGGTCCATATCGGCATCGTCGATAATCTCGCCCACGACAACGTGCTCTTGATTGTTGAGCAGCTGGTTCATAATGTGCTCCTGCTCAATCTCGCCAATACGACGGGTCACCGCACCCTGCTCTATCGAGAGGTCGTGGCTAAGCTGCTCGAGAGCGATAATCTCACGACGCAATGGTGCGACATCCTCACCCTCCACCGCATCGGCAATAAGCGCACGACGCTCGGCAAGAAGAGTATTCACCGAGTCGGCACGCAGAGAGAGCTGCTCGCTACGCTCAAGGAGCTCGACATACTCTCTATTCGACATCAGCTCCTTAATACCTGGGCGCTGAGCCACATTCAATGCAAATGCCGAGAGCGCCACAAAGAGGCTGGCAGCAAATGTCGCAACTATAATCTTTCGTCTATTCATATCTTCACTTATCTATCAATCAAACCATTAGCGCCACGAGCGCAAGAAAAACAACTGTATAAATCCGAATATCTCCAAACGTCCCACAAGCATCAGCAGCGTAGAGTTGAGCTTAAGTATCGTAGGCAGCTCAGAGTAATTATCCAGCGAGCCCACCTCGCCAAATCCTGGGCCCACGTTGCCAATACAGGCAATCGAGGCTGTGAACGAGGTCATTATATCGCATCCAAACATCGCATATACGATAGTACCCATCAACACCAGCAGTATGTAGGCCACGACAAAGGTCAATACCAGGTTGAGCACATTATCGCCCTGCACCGTGCCATCGGTCCTCGTCGTAATCACTGCCGTAGGGTGCTGTTGCAGCTTCACACGGTTGCGGATAACCTTTGCGGCGATAACCAGACGGTCCACCTTCACACCTCCCGATGTCGAGCCAGCGCAGCCACACACCACCGAGCAGAAGATGAGCAGTATTATCGCCAACGAGGGCCATAGGTTAGTATCTGCCGTAGCAAATCCCGAGGTTGTGGTGACGCTCACCACCTGGAACGAGGCGTGGCGCAACGACTCCACAAACGTAGGATAGAGGCCATCACTGAAGAGGTTGGCAGCAATAATCAGCGATGCGATAACCATCATACCGACGTAGACACGAACGATCTCCGAGCGGAAAATATTGTTGCGTCGTCCCGTCATCGTGGCATAGAGCACACCGAAATGGATGCCCGAGAGTGTCATAGCGCCCATCATCACCAGCTCGATAGTAGGATTATCGAAGAATGCCACCGAGGCGTTCTTGGTGCTAAATCCCGATGTGCCGCAGGCCGACATAGCGTGTGTTGCAGCATCGAACCAACACATCCCCGAGAGCTTGAGCAGCACGGTGGTGGCCAACGTGAGGCCGAGATATACGAAGATAAGGATGCGCATAATCTCGCGCGAGCGGTAGTGGAAATTATCCTTAGCAATGGTCGAGAGCTCCACGTTATAGAGCATCTGACGGCTACGACCCATCGAGGGGAGGATCACCAGCGCAAACATAACCACGCCGATACCTCCAATCCACGTTGTCGCCGAGCGCCAGAAGAGCAGACCTCGGGGCAGAAACTCTATGTCGTTGAGTATAGATGCTCCCGTAGTTGTAAATCCCGACACGCTCTCAAACCAGGCGTTCACCAGCGAGAACTCGCCACCCCATATCAGGTAGGGGAACATACCTACAACGCAGGCCACAAGCCACGAGCCCACAACGATAGCATATCCCTCCTTGGTCTTAATCTCCTCGACACGCTCCACGAAGATTAGCGGGAAGAGACCCAAGATTGCCGTTACGAACGACGACAGCAGGAGTGGGTATAGCGCCGAGTCGTGGTTGTTGAGTAGCGACACACCTGCCGACGCAAGCATAAATGCTGCCAGAAAGACCAGCACCATACCGATATAGCGTATGACAACGTGTACTCTCATCGCCCGAGCATCTATTTGTTCGACTTAGTGATTAGCGTGTCGATACGGTCACGCAACTGTCCAATCTCATCGCCACAGGCAATGCTCTCGTCGAAAGGCACTTTATACGAGAGATAATCGCCCAGACTGCGATTGATGCGCAGTATAGGCTTCACATATAGCTTCTTGAGGAAGTAGTAGAGCATCATCACCACGATGAACATCACCAGCAACGAGATAAAGACTGGCGTCACCGAGCGACGTGCCGTATGGCTAAGGTGATTAACCTTGGGGCTCAGCACACTCTGCGAGTCGGTCATATAGCGAGATATCTGTCTCGAGAGGTCGATATATGCAACCTTATACTCATCGACATACCAGCTACGAGTCGATAGGTTGGTGGCCAGCGAGTCACTCACCCTGCGGCGAATCACATTCTCATAAACCCTACCCTCGAGATACTCCTCGGCAAGGGTATTAAGACGCTCAACATACATCGCCAGAGTATCATTGAGGCCATCGTGCTCGACCGCAGGCATAAGCTCATTAGCACGCTCACACGTAGCATCGAGTTGCAACATCGAGCCACGCAGAGCCTCACGATAGCGCACCGACGTATCGCCCACCACAGCCATATAGATGATAGCATCGTTGTGGTCGCTAAGTGCCGCAAGCATATGTCCCGCAACATCGACACTCTGCTCACTGGCAACGAGTATCTGCTCGGTATCGTGGCTCACACGCTCGAGCTCAAGCAGCGAGGTGGCACCAGCAAACACAAGCAACAGCACAATGCTCGTAAAGGCTACACGCATACGGCGCTCGATGCCCTTAACCGCAAACAAGGCCTTTATTCGTTTCCACATAGTCGTAATCTCAAAAGTGTATATAATCGGACAAAAGTAATACTTTTGTTGCAATTATCCAACTATTTGAGCACGAATATCGCCATCGTCGTCGATATCAACAAGACGAACCTTACAAATTTGGTTAATTAGCGAAGTGTCGTACTTACACTTCACACGAAGATAGTTATCCGTATATCCACACATCATCCCTCGGCGGTCGGTACTCTCGAACAACACCTCACGCACCTGACCTAAATATTTCTCAACGAACGACTTATGCAGTCTTGTACTAAGCTCCTCAAGGCGGCTAACACGCTGGGTAGCGATGCTCGACTGCACCTTATTAGGCATCGCAACAGCAGGAGTTCCTGGGCGCTCCGAGAATGGGAATATATGCAAAAACGAGGCTTCCACCTCCTCCAACAGCCTATATGTCTCCATAAACTCCTCCTCGCCCTCGCCAGGGAAGCCCACGATGACATCGACACCAAGAAAAGCATCGGGCATCAACTCTCTGATTTTAGCTATGCGCTCACGATATTTCTCTGCCGTATAGCGACGACGCATAAGGCCCAGAATATGTGTAGAGCCACTCTGGAGCGGGATATGGAAGTGGGGCACGAACTTTGGCGACGAGGCGCAGAACTCGATAATCTCGTCGGTGATAAGGTTTGGCTCGATGCTTGATATGCGGTAGCGGTCAATACCCTCTACCCCATCGAGCGCCCTGAGCAGGTCGATAAAACGTTCGCCCGTGGTGCGTCCAAAGTCTCCAGTGTTCACCCCCGTGATCACAATCTCACGCTGCCCCTCCGAGGCTATCTGCTCAGCCTCACGCACAAGCTCCTCGATAGAGATATTACGGCTCGAGCCACGTGCATAGTGTATCGTGCAGTAGGCACACTTATAGTCGCAGCCATCCTGCACCTTAAGAAACGAGCGGGTACGATCGCCCGACGAGTAGGCGGCAAAGAAGCGGTTTATCTGGTCGTATGAGCAGCCATACACCTCGGCCTCGCCACGGCTCGCCTTAAGCTCCTCCACACGGCGGTAGACATCGGCCTTGTCGTTGTTTCCGAGCACCAGGTCTACGCCCTCGATAGCGGCAATATCCTGAGGTTTAAGCTGTGCATAACAGCCCGTTACGGCAATTATTGCCGAGGGGTTACGACGATGTATTTTACGGATAATATTACGACACTTCTTATCGGCGTGCTCGGTTACCGAGCAGCTATTTATCACAGCCACGTCTGTATCAGCCGTTGGGCTAACACGCTGGTAGCCACCACGCTCAAACTCACGTGCTATGGTCGATGACTCCGAAAAATTGAGCTTGCAGCCCAATGTATGAAAACTCACTCGCTTCTGTGACATACTCTTGCACTTAAACTTTTGGGCGAAGATACAACATTTTCGCCAAATGGCAACGTTGTAGTTTTCAAAAAAAGCACTATCTTTGTGCGATATACTCTATAAAATAGGTATCGGCACTACGAATGGCATTTATTGAGGACATACTCACCTACGACTTTATGCAGCGAGCACTCCTCGCCTCACTCCTCTCGGGCATAAGTTGTGGCATTGTGGGCAGCTACATCGTCTCTCGACGTATGGTGTTTCTCAGCGGGGGTATCACACACGCCTCGTTCGGAGGTCTCGGCATTGCGCTGTATGGTGGTTTCAGCCCCACGCTCGGAGCAATGCTCGCAGCCATACTCTCGGCCCTGGGCATCGAGTTCGCATCACGCCGTGTGAAGCTACGCGAGGACTCGGCCATAGGCATTATCTGGTCGTTAGGTATGGCCCTCGGCGCACTCTTTATGTCGCTACGCCCAGGCTATGCATCGGATCTCACGAGTTATCTATTCGGAAATATTCTGCTCGTCGATCGTAGCGATATAGCACTCCTCGCCCTGCTCACAGCCATCATAGTCATCGGAGCGATAACCCTGCTGCGTCGCATAATGTACATCACCTTCGACGAGGACTACGCACGAAGTCAGGGTATGAACGTCACGCTCATATCCTATGTTATGGCTGTTGTCGTGGCACTGGCCATAGTGCTCTCGATAAAGGTTATGGGTATCATCCTGCTTATGTCGCTACTCACACTCCCCACGGTGATAGCCAACACACTGACCAAGGATTTCTCGAAAATAGCCCTACTCTCAGCCATCATCGGCGTTGTGGGCAACATTGTAGGCTTCGTGCTGAGCTACAATTTCGACCTTCCGACGGGTAGTTGCATAATATTTACACTCACCCTTGCGCTTATTTGTGTAAAACTACTATCTTTGCACAGCAAAAGGGCCAAGGCTTAAAACAGTAGTAACAAATTACCAATTTTTAACTGCTCATTACTAATTACTCATTGCTAAGTTAATGAAAAAGATCCACCTACTCGTACTCAAGGCCTACTTAGGTCCGCTTATCGTCACCTTCTTCATCGTGCAGTTTGTGCTGATGATGAACTTCGTATGGCGATATATCGACGAGCTCACAGGTAAGGGTCTCGAGGTTAGCACCATCGCAGAGCTGCTTGCCTGCGCAACGGCCAATATGATCCCTCTGGGTCTCCCTCTGGCAATGCTCCTCTCAGCGATTATGGCTATGGGTAATCTCGGCGAGAACTTCGAGCTTCTGGCTATGAAGTCGGCAGGTATGTCGCTCCCCCGCATCCTCAAGCCACTAATCATCCTCGTAACGTTTATCGCCATCGGTGGTTTCTTCATCACCAACAACCTCGTGCCATATGCCAACAAGCGTATGTACGACATTCTCTACGATATTCGTGAGCAGCGCCAAGAGATGGAGTTTCAGGATGGTATGTTCTTCAACGGTCTCCCCGATATGAGCATCCGTGTAGGGCACCAAGACCCTAAGACCAAGCTACTTACCGACATTATCATATTCGACACCCGAGCTACAAATGGCGATATGACCACCACCATTGCCGACTCGGGATATATCAGCCTCTCGGACGACAAGAGCTTCCTCTATGTCACGCTCTACAATGGTGACACATATGAGCACTCACGCAACGTGCGCTGGTACGAGACCAACAACCTGCGTCGTCATAGTTTCGTGACTCAGGATGGAGCATTTCCTATCTCAAAGGTGAGCACAAGCGATATGTCGAAGAAGTTTACCGAGTCAAAGACCCGCAATATGATTGGTCTTCAGGAGCTTAGCGACTCATTGCAGAATATGATCAACGAGAGCCAAGCAGCCTCATACGCCCCACTATTCAAGGAGCGCATATTCCCTCGTGACAGCTCAATACTCGGTGGCGACAGCATCCGTTTCGACAAGACCAACTTTGTGGCCATCAACTTCTACGACTCGATAACCAAGCTGCCTATACGCCAGCGTGCCAGGGTCTTCTCGCAGGCCAACAACACTGCACGAATGTCACGTGGCGCATATAGTTTCGACGAGCAGAGCTCAAAGGTGGCAATCACGCAGTACTACCGCTCGGAGAACGAGTGGCACAGAATGCTTACTATGCCAATATCTATCCTTGTATTCTTTATGATTGGCGCACCACTGGGAGCAATCATCCGTAAGGGAGGTCTTGGTATGCCGATTGTTATCTCGGTGATATTCTTCGTCTTCTACTATATCATCAGCGTGTCGGGCGAGAAGATGTCGAGCGAGGGTACGTGGGATGCTCTCTACGGTATGTGGTTGCCTATCGCCACGCTAACACCTATCGCCATATACCTCACCCGCAAGGCCACCAACGACTCATCGCTACTCGACACCGACTGGTACGATGTACGCATACGCCGCATAGCAAAGAGCATACGTCGCCGCTTCAAGCGAGGCAAGAAAAAGAGATAGGGATATAACAGGAGGCCAGATACCCGACCTCGTAATGGTCCTAATAGTCCTAATAGTCCTAATGGTCCTAATAGTCCTAATGGTCCTAATAGTCCTAATGGTCCTAATGGTCTTAATGGTCCTAATGGTCCTAATGCCCAAATAGTCCTAAAAGATCAGCTATCCACTACTCGACAAATCGACACGTAGCGGCATCTCGCCAGCCGAGCAGAAGATCACGTATTGCCATACGTCTCTTTCCAGCCAGCTGTATCTCATCAATATATACCACGCCATCCGAGCAACGAATGCCGAGCGTTGTGCGCAGGTCGGTATGCACATCGCCCACCTCACCACTCATTGCCTCGGCAACAAAGTGTGCGGCAAACACCTTTGCCGAGCCATACTCAACGCCATCCTTGAATATCGGGGTCCACGCCGCAGGATAGGGCGACAGGCCACGTATAAGATTGATGATATCACGTCCCGAGCGATGCCAATCTATGCGGCCATCCTCCTTAAAGATCTTGGGCGCTGGCTTCAGACTACTCTCGTCGATATGCATCTGCTCAATGGTGTCGTACTCCCCCACAGCTATCTTATCCACCGTGCGCAGCACAAGCTCCGAGCCTACATTCATAAGTTTATCGTATAGCGTGCCGATGTTATCCTCCTCAGCAATATCGACAGCCTGCTGCTCGATGATAGCACCCTTGTCGATCTCGTGATTAAGCATAAATGTAGTGACACCCGTACGTGTCTCGCCATTGATAATCGCCCAGTTGATAGGCGCAGCACCACGATACTCGGGCAAGAGCGAGGCGTGGAGGTTGAACGTGCCGAGGCGAGGCATAGCCCACACCACCTCGGGAAGCATACGGAAGGCGATGACAATACCCAAGTCGGGTTGTAAGGCACGTAGCGCCTCAAGAAAGGCCTCGTCACGCAACTTCTCGGGCTGCAAGATATGAAGTCCCAGCTCCTGAGCAAGGATCTTCACATCGCTAAGGTGCATCTTCTGACCACGGCCAGCGGGCTTATCGGGTGTAGTCACCACCGCCACAATATTATAACCCTCATCGACTAATCGACGTAGCGACGTAGCCGCAAACTCGGGTGTGCCCATAAACACTATTCGTAGGTTCTTAGCCTCTGTTGTCATCATAGTACTGATCTCTACTTTACACGAATTTTCTGACCTATCTGAAGTTTCGTAGGATCAACATCGGGGTTGAGCTCCTGAATACGCTTCGACGTGGTCTTATACTTTATCGCAAGGCTGCTAAACATATCGCCCTCCTCGATTGTATGGTATGTTGCCGACGAGCTACTCTTCAACGAGGTAGACTTTGTCACCGACACCGATGTCGTTGGCTTCGACGATGAAGACTTCGTAGATGTGCTCTTTGCTGCTGCGGTACTCTTCGCTGCTGCAGCGCTCTTCTCTTTTGCCGCCAGCTGATTGGCAATCTCCTCATCGTTGAAGTCCTGCTCATACTTCGAATTAATGCTAAAGTGGCGACGCTTCAACAGCAGCTCGGCTTGGCGCAACTCGCCAGTCTTGAAGTCGAACAGACGCTCAGGGTCGAACGACTGACCCTTGTATCGTGTTTCGAAGTGTAGGTGCGGGCCAGAGCTACGTCCTGTGCTACCACCCTTGCCAATCTGCTGACCGGCAACAACCCACTCACCTGCCTGAACGCTACGCTCCGAGAGGTGGGCATAGTAGGTCTCAAGGCCGTTATGGTGGCGGATGATGACAAGATTACCATAGCCACTCGACGAGAAGTTGGAGTATCGCACCTTGCCGTCGAAGGCAGCATATACCGGATCACCCGTCTTAAGCGGGAGGTCTACGCCCTGATGACCACGACCACCACGAGGGCCATACTTCGAGCTCATCCAGCCCTTATAGGGATAGTGGCTACCCGAGAGCGAGTCGATGAGCTGAATAGGTATCGACTCAGGGAGTTTATCTGCCGAGATACCATAGTAGACGTGAGTCACCGAGGTATTCCAATACTCCGAGAATATCTTCTGGTCACGCTGCGAGGGCTTGGTGCGAACGTAGCGCCACGTATTGTCGTTGTAGAGGATGATTTGCAGCTCGTCGCTGGTCGTAGGTAGCGTGTCTATTGGCGCAACAGCACCCAGCGTACGCACCGATGCTATGGGCGTATGGCGCTTCTTAGGTAGAGTATCGACCTTCGCAGGAAGGCTATCTATCTTCGCAGCCACCACAGTAGTGTCGGCCTTAGCGGCAACTGCTGCAGTGTCGGCCTTAGCAGCAACCGCCGTAGTGTCGGACTGCTGTGCACTTAGCGAGTTGGTAGCAATCAGCGCCACGGCAACAACTAAAAATCTATACCACTTCATATCTCTCACAATTTAATCTTCGCACAAATTATATCGACATCCGACCACGCACGCTATGAGCGCTCCTTGGCCAGACGTGCACGTATCTGTTCAATTATCGTTGGCCTCTGCGCAATCTCAAGACGCACCGACTTCGCTCTAAAGTGTTCTATTACGGGTATCAGATCCAAGTGAATATTATCCTGACTTAGACGATGTCCACCTTCGAAGTTTTGATACCTCGTATAATGCTCGCAATACTCCTCAGAGCAGTCTACAACATCGTCGCCCGTAGCAAACAGTCCCAACGTTATCTCACGCTCTGCATCGCTAATATCGACAAACTGATCACGCTCCAACGCCTCATACCTATCGCACAACTCTTCGGTAATCTCGTAGTGCGTAGCGCGATCCTTACGTGGGGCGGAAAACTCGTTGCTACCCAACTTTCTACGCATCGAGCGTGATACGTGAAACGAGGGATTAATCAATATCTTATGATAGCCACGCAGCTTCTGAGCAAACATACCACCCATAGATGTACCTATCACAAGGTCGATACGCTCTTTGTATACCAGCTCTTGCAACATAGCGAGCGCCTCGCAGGGATCGATAGGAAGGTCGGGTGAGAATACCACATCGTCGTAAAGAGACTCGCATAGTGTCTCAGCCGTAGACGATGAGCCAGAGGACGAAAGGCCGTGGATATATAGTATGCGCAACTGATGATGACGTCGTACAAACACTTCACGATCACTATCACGCCAGTAGCCAAGCTCCTCGACAAAATAGTATCCCTTCTGTCGTGCTTTCTCTCTCTGAATGGAGAACCACTCGTCCCACGTTACTCTAACAACCCTACTCATTGTCATCGGCTTATCATTAAACATAGTCTATTTAGTCTGCTCGTTAAGCATATCAGCAGCAAGCTCCAGCTGACGATAGAAATCCTCGCCAAAGGCTCGTATAATAGGCTCACGCAGTCCCTTATACACAGGCACACCGAGCTTGCGACCACACTCCTCAGCCGAGCGACATACAGCCCAGCGATGATAGTTAAGGCCATAAGAGCCATTACGGAAGCGCTTAACACGAATGGGATATAGATGACAAGAGAGTGGCTTGAGGAACGAGCACTTACCCTCACGATAGGCACGCTCGATGGCGCAGAACGTAATGCCATCCTCCTCAAAGGCATAGGCACACGCAGCATTATCAACCAGAGGTGTGGTGTAGTCGCCATCGACATCCACGACCATAAAGCCCTGCTCCTCGACAGCCTGACGTCCCTCCTCGGTCATATATGGTGAGTAGTTCTCCCACTCCTCCTCCAACATATCCACCTCGTCGATATCGAGTGGAGCACCCGAGTCGCCCTCGACACAGCAGATACCCTTGCACTGCGCCAAATCACAGGCAAAGCCCTCACGAAGGAGGTCTACACTAACAATCTTATCATTAATCTCAATCATAGAATGCTCGGTTTATGGATTGTATATATCCTTATATCTGAACGACAATATCTCATAGACCATATCGTGGAGCTGCTGCGCCTCCTCGCTATCGGGGTTAATGCTCTTGGCACGATTGAAGTCGTTGATGGCCTTACCCCACTCGTTATGCTGGAAGTAGCACTTGCCACGCTCGATATATAGCTCCTCACGCTCATCGCCACCCTCGATCATCGCCGTAAGACGCACTATACGGCCTGCGGGTGTCCACAGCTGATTTTTAACGATATAGTCGGCCACGGGTGCTGCAACCATCGACGATATATCCTCGCTACGCTCTGCCCTCTCTCGCACCTCGGTCGATGAGTAATCGACATATGGTGCATCCTCGAGAATGGTCACTCTGTCGGCAAACTTCTCCACGGCATAACCCTTGCGGGGGTAGACATATATCTTATACTCGTTCAAGATACGCTCATAGTCACGCCACTCGTCGAAGCGTGCCCAGATGTCGCTACCAGTGATTATAGCAAACTCCATCTCGTTGCCACACTCGTTACGCAGGTAGTCGAGTGTATTTATGGTGTACGAGGGTTTCTCGAGCACAAACTCCACCACCGAGGGCTTAATCTGCTCTGGATAGCGTGATGCACGACAGGCCATCTCTGCCATCTCATAACGGGTGTACTCAGGTGTCTGCAATACATCAGCCTTAAATGGGTTTTGTGGCGAAATGATGAGTGCCACCTCATCACATAGGTTCTTATCTAAGGCGTACTCGGCAAGTGCGATATGACCATTGTGAATAGGGTCGAACGAGCCGAAATACAATAACATTCGCTTTTTCATCTTACTCTCTACTTTATAAACGACTCAATAATCTCAGTAGCCTCCTTCACGGCATCATCGAGCACATCGTTAATCACCGTATGGTCGAACTCCGAGGACTTCGACAGCTCAAACTCAGCTTTGGCAATGCGCTTGGCGATAACCTCCTCAGCATCCGTGCCACGGCCACGCAGTCTACGCTCAAGTTCCTCGACCGATGGAGGCATAATAAATATCGAGCAGGCATCATCCTTAAACAGACGCTTGAGGTTGATACCGCCCATAACATCTACGTCAAAGACAATGATATTACCCGCAGCCCAGATGCGCTCCATCTCGCTACGCAACGTACCGTAACAGGTGCCAGCATATACCTCCTCCCACTCGACAAACTCGCCACGCTCCACACGCTTGCGAAACTCCTCCGAGGATAGGAAGTAGTAGTCTACGCCATTCTGCTCAGCGCCACGTGGTGAGCGTGATGTTGCCGAGATTGAGAACTCGAAATTCTTAAAATGCTTCAACAACTCACGAACGATTGTTGTCTTGCCCGAGCCACTCGGAGCTGAGAATATAATCAACTTACCCATACTATTATCGCATTATAATATATTGAGTACCTGCTCTTTAATCTTCTCCAACTCATCCTTCATCTTAACCACCAAACGCTGCATATTAGCCTCGTTCGACTTCGAACCCATGGTGTTGATCTCACGACCTAACTCCTGAGCTATGAAGCCGAGCTTACGTCCTGGAGCCTCCTCGCTCTGTGCCACCTCTCTAAAGTAGCGACAGTGGTTATCGAGGCGCACCTTCTCCTCGGTGATGTCGAGCTTCTCGATGTAGAATATCATCTCCTGCTCGAGGCGGTTGTTGTCCACCTCCAGCTGCAACTTCTCGATGTTCTCACGTATGCGACTCTTGATTGTCTCAACACGTGAGTTCTCAAAGGGCTCTACTTCGTGGCGATACTGCTCTATGAGGTCGATACGCTTGAGTAGGTCGGCGATAAGTATTGCGCCCTCCTGCTCACGGAACTTATTAAGCTCCGCAGCGGCAAGACGTGTAGCCTCGATGATCGCCTCAATCTCCTCGGCCGACACCTCACGCTCCTCGCTCGTGACAACATCGGGCATACGCAACGCCGACTGCATTATGGCGTTATCATCGACACTCAGCGTGTTATCCTCGCACACACGACGCAGCTCCTCGGCATATGCCTTGAACGCCTCGGTGTTGATATGTGCCGAGGTCTCAGCGACAGCACTCTCCAACGACACGAAGCAGTCCACCTTGCCACGCTGCAGCTCACGAGTAATGATATTGCGCACCTCGGCCTCTGCGGCACGATACTTTGATGGGATCTTTATCGAGAGATCAAGTTGCTTAGAGTTGAGCGAACGTAGCTCTACACGAAACTTTCTATTTGCACACGTTGCCTCGCCTTTACCGAAGCCCGTCATCGACCTAATCATATCCTTGCCTAAATGTTTATATAGATTAACTTCAATCTACAAAGATAGATAAAAAAGATGAAAGAGCAAAGAGTAAAGAGCAATCTTTTTTTCAATGAGCAATGAGCAAAAAGAAATTAGCAATGAGCAATGATCTTTAGAAAACTTCCGCTGAAAAAACATTTTAACACATCGTAACCCATTGTAAACCACAGAGAGATTTCAGAGAACTGTGTGAGCGGGACATGAAGAGTTTAGGGAGATTAGGCAATTTAGGGAAGTTATGGAGAGCGCTACCAATATTTATCTTAAAGCTCTCTACACTCACTAAATTCCTTAAATTCACTAATAAAACACCTTTCAGGTTGCACAACCTAATTTCTTGTCTGGAGAAGTAAGATGCAGTTTATCGAAAAAAAACTCAGGATTGCACAATTCATACATTCTGAGTTTCCATAATATTTAAACACCGTTCTTTATCGCTTCATCAATTCGTTTCTCCAAGCGCTCCATAACCTCAAAGAGAGTCAGCACCTTAAAATGCTCTTTCATAATTTTAAGTGGGCAGATTAGTGGACCTCCGCAAGTCTCGATTGTAATCTTATCATCGGGTCTATTTCCAGCAAAAACCACTCTATATTCATCATCATCTCCATAGCAGAATCCAATATACGACCCCTCGCCCGCGTGATACTCAAAGGCATAAATACGCACCCTATCGCACACCTCACCTTCAAGACAAATCGTGAGAAGTTCTGGGTTTAGGTTTGCATCAACCCAACCATTAAGGCACTCCATATCCGTTTCAAGGACAAAATCTCCTTCCCACTCATCGGCAACCTTAACAAATCCTTTCTCCCGAATAAAACCTTCGGTATCTTGAACACCATTTACATAAGTTCTGTAAATAGGCTCAGCATCATTTGAGTTAGCGAAAAACTCCGCAATAAAATCGTAATACATAATACATAACTTTAATTGTTCACTACAAAGTTATATATCACATTTGACAATTTGCGTCAATTACTCATTTTCTTTAGGGTTGTTCCACGCTTTGAACTCCCAAACGATTGGAATTTCATTTTCACCTATCTTCTCACGTAAAACATTTTGGATAGCATCATATGTATCCTTGTCAATACGACTCCAAGATAGATTCTTCAACAAGACACGTTCTCCTTTTACAGCAACGCTCTCTATTTCAAAATCACCAATGATTTTACCAAGAATTACACTATCAATGGGAATATGTAAAAATGGGTATAATCTATTCAACCAAGGATACCTTTCCTCTCCTATGACACAGAGATACTTCATTGTCATATTAATCCACTTCTGCGCCTGACCATAGTAAAAGTCTGATACATAACTTTTTTCATTCGAATAATAACCAATTATTTCCTCGCATAAAGCATGATGAAATTCATCGTAATCACCTTGCGACATACAGACACTATTCACCAACTTTTCTTTAATCCTTAGCTCGATTATTTCACTAATAACATTATCTCTATGGCTTATACCGTTTTCACACTTATTTAACTTCAAAGTACGACACAAGTCTCTATAAGCCCTTTTTGCAGCATCTTCAATATCGGGGTCTTTCGTTCCGAATAGACATACTCGGTAAAAATCAGCAATCAGATTCTGGATATCATTTTTGTTCATAACACAATATGTATAAAATAGTTAAAGAGAAATTAGCACCACGGATTGATGTATTGTCAGGTGCGTAGTTAATAGGAAATTTAGGAAATTTAGTGAAAGCGCTACCGACATTTATCCCTAAGCTCCTTAAACTCCCAAATAAACCACCTACCAATCAGCACTAACCGATTTATTGTCAAAAGTCGTGAGATGTGGTGTATTACAAAAGAAGAGGCTTCGGGATAGTACCTTAGTACAGCCCGAAGTCTCTTACTTTTAGTGATGCGCCGCAGATTGCGACTTTTGACAAGGAAGAACAAATTTCTTGTCAGAGTGGTGCTAATTTGTCGCCGATTAAGAGATTGCCCCGGATGGGACATACTTGACGTATTTCCCATTCGGGGCAATGATTGAGGTGGCAAAGTAGTGCCACTATCACAATAAATTTCTTGTCAGAAGGAGTCAGGCTTGGCATATAGCAAAAGAGACTACCGCAGGATAGTACTGTAGCGTACAGCCTGCGGTAGTCTACTTTTAGTGATGGGCCGAGAATGGCTCCTTATCACAAGAAATTACTCGTCGAATGAGTGAATAACAACACCCGAACGCAACTTAGGCTCAAACCAAGTGGTCTTTGGAGGCATGATGTTGCCAGTGTCAGCAATGTCGAAGAGCTGCTGCATAGATACAGGATACAATGCGAAAGCAACCTTCATCTCACCGCTATCAACTCTCTTCTGCAACTCGCCCAAACCACGGATACCACCTACGAAGTCGATACGCTTCGATGTGCGGAGGTCAGCGATGCCAAGAACCTTATCCAATACAAGGTTAGAGAGAACAGATACGTCGAGAACGCCGATAGGATCGTTATCGTCGTAAGTACCCTGCTTAGCAGTCATCGAGTACCACTCACCGTCGATATACATTGCGAAGTTGTGCAATGCGTTAGGAGTGTAGATCTCAGCACCCTTCTTCTCGACTACGAAGTTCTCCTCGATAGCCTTCAAGAACTCCTCCTTAGAGAGGCCGTTGAGGTCCTTAACTACACGGTTGTAGTCGATAATGCGGAGGTGCGATGCTGGGAAGGTAACTGCAAGGAAGAAGCAGTACTCCTCGTCACCAGTGTGGTTAGGGTTCTTCGATGCGCACTCCTGGCCTACACGTGCAGCAGCAGCTGTACGGTGGTGACCATCAGCAACATACAAAGCAGGAATACCCTTGAACAACTCGGTGATGCGGTCGTTAGTCTCCTTCGAGCGGATAACCCACATATGGTGACCAAAGCCATCCTCAGCAACGAAGTCGTAGTCAGCCTCGTGCTCAGCAACCCACTTAGTGATGATAGCATCGATCTCAGCATCATCAGGATAAGCGAAGAATACTGGCTCGATGTTAGCCTTCTGGTTGCGAACGTGGATCATACGATCCTCCTCCTTATCAACACGTGTAAGCTCGTGCTTCTTGATAGCGCCTGAGAGGTAGTCCTCATAGTGGCAGCACATAGCGATACCATACTGAGTACGGCCGTTCATAGTCTGAGCATAGATGTAGTAGTACTCCTCGTCGTCCTGAGCCAACCAACCCTTCTCCTTCCAGATACGGAAGTTCTCCATAGCCTTCTCATAGGCCTCCTGAGAGTGCTCGTCAGCAATAGGATCAAAGTCGATCTCTGGCTTGATGATGTGGAGCAACGAACGCTCGCCAGCCTCAGCCTTAGCCTCTACTGAGTTAAGAACGTCGTAAGGACGTGATGCAACCTCTGATGCCAACTCCTTTGGAGGACGGATACCCTTAAAGGGCTTAATTCTTACCATATTAGTTTGTAGTTTTAGCTTGTTAATTTTTCTATGTAAGGGTGCCAAGTATTTCATTGACACCCTATGTTGTTATCAGCACACGACTGATATATTTAATAAGTAATATTGTTTAGATAGTTTGGAGATTGCTCGATGGATGAAAATGCGGAGTTTACTCGAGGTAAATGAGCAATTTTCAGCCGAGGCAAGCTTCGAAATATCAAACAAGATTATTTATTAACCTGGAAGCGAACGTTGCCGTTTACAAAGTAATCCACGATCTGACGTGCAGCAGCAAGACCAGCGTTTACGTTAGCCTCAGCAGTCTCAGCACCCTGCTTCTTAGGAGTACCGAAGTAGCGCTTACCAAACTTCTCAGCGAATAGATCCTTTGTATCAGGAGCAATATCGGTGATATACTTGAGGTCCTCACGCTCCTCCATAGCCTTCATAAGACCCTCCTCGTTGATAACCTCCTTACGAGCGGTGTTCACCAAGGTAGCACCCTTAGGCATCGACATAGCGAGGTCGTAGCCGATAGAGCCCTTAGTCTCAGCAGTTGCTGGGATGTGGAGTGAGAGGTAGTCAGCAGCAGCGTAGAGCTCAGCGATAGAGTTCATCTTCTTAACGCCATCACGCTCGAATACTGCGTCGTCAGTGATGAATGGGTCGTATGCCACAACGTTCATACCGAGAGCCTTACCCTTCAAGCCTACCAAGCGACCTACGTTACCGTAAGCGTGGATAGCGAGGGTCTTACCCTGAAGCTCAGAACCTGTACCTGGGGTGAACTGGTTACGAGCCATAAATACCATCATACCGAGAGCGAGCTCAGCAACAGCATTTGAGTTCTGGCCAGGAGTGTTCATAACAACTACGCCCTTATCCTTAGCAGCAGCGCAGTCTACGTTGTCGAAACCAGCACCTGCACGAACAACGATCTTAAGCTGCTTAGCAGCGTCAAGAACCTCAGCAGTAACCTTGTCGCTACGGATGATGAGAGCATCAACATCGGCAACAGCGGCCAAAAGCTCCGACTTGTCGGCATACTTCTCAAGGCGAACTACCTCATAACCTGCCTCCTTCAAGATTGACTCGATACCCTCAACTGCACTCTTTGCAAAGGGCTTCTCGGTTGCAATAAGTACCTTCATAATAGGTCTATTATTCTTTTTTAATGGTTGTTAAATAATGTTGTCAAAAAAAAGTATCAAGGCAGCCACCCCGAGGAGTGGCTACCGTAATATTTAATTGGTATGGATTACTTGTGAAGCTCCTCGAACTCCTTCATGCAAGCTACCAAAGCCTCAACAGACTCCTTTGGACAAGCGTTGTAGATAGAGGCACGGAAACCACCTACTGAACGGTGACCCTTGATACCTACCATACCACGCTCCTTAGCGAACTCCATGAACTCCTTCTCGAACTCCTCCTTACCTGGAGCCATTACGAAGCAAACGTTCATCAACGAGCGGTCCTCCTTAGCAGCAGTACCTACGAACATAGAGTTGCGGTCGATCTCGTTGTAGAGCAACTCAGCCTTCTCCTTGTTCATCTTGTACATAACCTCAACACCACCGAGCTCCTTAACCCACTTCAAAGTCTGGTACATTACGAAGATAGGGAATACTGGAGGAGTGTTGAACATAGAGTGGTTGCGAGCCTCCTCTGGGTAGTGAGTAGCGTAATCAACCATAGTCTGGAGCTTACGGCCTGACTGACCGAGAAGATCCTTGCGGATGATAACGAAGGTAACACCAGCAGGGCCCACATTCTTCTGAGCACCACCATAGATCATACCATACTTCTTGATGTCGATAGGACGAGACATGATGTCTGATGACATATCAGCAACAAGGGTTACAGGAGAGTCGATATCCTCGTGGATCTCGGTACCGTAGATAGTGTTGTTAGTGGTGATGTGGAAGTAGTCAGCATCAGCAGGGATAGTGTAGTTCTTTGGGATGTAGCTGTAGGTCTTGTCCTCAGAAGAAGCAACAACCTCAACCTCGCCGTAGAACTTAGCCTCCTTAACTGCCTTCTTAGCCCAAACACCAGTCTGCAAGTAAGCAGCCTTAGTCTTAAGAAGGTTAGCAGGAACCTGGAAGAACTGAGTAGATGCACCACCGCCTACGAAGAATACAGCGTAGTCATCTGGAATGTTGAGAAGCTCACGCCATAGCTGCTCTACCTCAGCCATTACACGCTCCCAACCTGGAGTACGGTGTGAAATCTCAAGGATACCGATACCAGTGTTGTCGAAGTCACGGATAGCCTCGATAGCAGCCTCAACAGCCTGACGTGGAAGAACGCAAGGTCCTGCGTTAAAATTGTGTTTCATAAGTTTTAAGTGTTTTTATTAAGTTTGTATTGGTAAATAAATCCTATCTCTTTATCCTCGTGCTACTTACGCTGTAGCGCCAATATGCTCACGCATATATAGTCACACAAAGATAGCAACTTTTTTGCTCTTTCCAAAATTAAGAGCAACTTTTTCTTACAATCTGCGTGCGCCATCCGATATTACTACGGCGTAGACCTTAGGCTCGTGGCCATATTTTTCGGCAAAGCGACGCTTGGCAGTGGCGATAAACTCATCGTAAAGCTCGCTCTTAACAAGATTGATGGTGCAGCCGCCGAAGCCACCACCCATGATGCGTGAGCCAGCAACACCACACTCCTCGGCAACAGTAGCAAGGAAGTCGAGCTCCTCGCACGACACCTCATAGTCGTGCGACATACCCCAGTGTGTCTCATACATACGCCTACCTACGGTCTCATAGTCGCCACGCTTGAGAGCCTCGCACACATCGAGCACACGCTGCTCCTCGCCGATGACATAGCGGGCACGTTTGTAGTCCTCCTCCGAGATCTTATCCTTTACGCCATCGAGCTGCTCCATAGTAGCGCCACGCAGGAACTCCTGACCGAGAACTGCGGCTACCCTCTCGCACGAAGCACGGCGGTCGTTATATGGCGAGCCTACAAGTTCGTGCTTAACCACCGAGTCCAAAAGAACAAGTTTGTAGCCGTGCGCCTCGGGGTTGAACGGGAAGTACTCAAACTCCATCGAACGGCAGTCGAGGCGCATAAGGTGGCCTGCCTTACCGAATATCGATGCAAACTGATCCATAATACCGCACTTCACGCCGCAGTAGTTATGCTCCGTAGACTGACCTATGCGAGCGAGCTCGAAGCGGTCGATACCCAATGCGAATAGCTCATTGAGGGCGTTGGCAAATGTAGACTCGAGGGCTGCCGATGATGACATACCTGCGCCAAGAGGCACATCGCCCGAGAAGGCTGTGTCGAAGCCTGCAATCTTACCACCACGCTTCTCTATCTCACGACATACGCCGAAGATATAGCGTGCCCAGCTGGTTCGTGGAGCATCCTCCTCGCTGAGTCCAAACTCGGCATAATCATCGAGGTCTACGGAGTAGGCACGCACCTTATCGCTGCCGTTGAGCCTAATCTCAGCGACCATACCCTTGTCGATAGCTCCAGGAAAGACAAAACCGCCGTTGTAGTCTGTATGCTCACCTATAAGGTTGATACGACCTGGCGATGTAAACAACTCGCCCGAAGTGCCAAACTTCTCACGAAACTTCTCGTTGATAAGTGTTATGTTCATAATATCTATGTTTTACGTTGTGACTTGCCTATTATCCCAACAAAGTTAGGTAATTTATTCTATTTATGCAACACCATTAGCCATAATTTTACTACCTTTGGCGTCATAATGACGCTCCTACTACAACATCCCTCTACATCAAAGTAGGCCACACGTGATGAAAAGTCACAACTTTTTCCTATCTTTGAGCGTTTTATTTTAGCATTTGACATATGGAACGACGTGATAAAGTATTTCAGTGGCTCGACGAGCACGGCATAAGCTACTCGTGGTACGAGCACCCCGAGGCCCCCACTATTGAGATTGCTCGAGAGTATTGGCGCAAGGATGGGTCGAAGCACTGCAAGAACCTCTTCTTCCGCAACCACAAGGGCAACCGCCACTACCTTGTCGTCTTCGACTCGGAGCAGTCGATGGCCATCCACGACCTCGAGCATATCCTTCATCAGGGCAAGCTCTCGTTTGCCTCGCCTGAGCGTATGCTCAAGTGGTTAGGCCTCTCGCCAGGGTCGGTATCGCCCTTTGGACTTATCAACGACACCGAAAACCACGTACACCTATTCCTCGACGAGAGCCTACAACAGCAGGAGTCGCTGAGCTTTCACCCCAACGACAACCGCTTCACGGTGGTGATCTCTCGTGAGGAGTTCGAGCGCTACCTCTCTCTGGTAGGGAATACGTACGAGTATATTAAGTTGTATTAGCGTAGGGGGCTGAGAGGACTCGGAAAGAGGTCAGAGAGGTGCTAATTTGTCGCCGATTAAGAGATTGCCCTGGATGGGACATACTTGACGAGATTCCCATTCGGGGCAATGATTGAGGTGGCAAAGTAGTGCCACTATCACAATAAATTTCTTGTCAGAAGGATGCCGAGTGCTACACTCGGCAAAAATGCCACCGATGGGTAGTACTTGGCGTACGTCCCATTGGTGGCATTTTTTGTTAGGGGCCGCAATCGACTCCTTATCACAAGAAATTACTTTTTCTCTTTGAGCAAATCACGAATCTCCGTAAGCAACAACTCCTCCTTTGTTGGCTCTGGCTCGGGAGCTGGTTCTGGCTCGGGGGCAGGGGCTACGGCAGCCTCCTCCTTCTTGCGGAGGTTCGAGAGCTTATTGATGAGCTTAATCATCACAAAGACGCTGATGGCAACAATAAGGAAGTCGATGACCTGCTGAACGAAGGCACCATACTTCCAAACAACCTCGGCCACGGCAGGGGTGGTCTCGGTAGCCTCAACACCCTTCTGGATAACAACGCTTAAATCCTTAAAGTCTACGCCGCCAGTGATCACACCGATAGGTGGCATAATGATATCGTTCACCAACGATGTTACGATCTTACCAAAAGCACCACCGATGATAACACCGACTGCCATATCTACGACATTACCCTTAAGTGCGAATGTCTTAAACTCTTGCAATAGTCCCATAATAGTTTTGTGTTTAGTTAGTCGTTAGAGTCAAATAATATTACAAATATAGGAATTTTCTCCGAAACTTGCAACACTCCAACACTAAAAAACAACCGAGGGGGCCAGTGGCAACCAAACCACCCATCCCCCTCTTCGACCGAAGTCTCGGTAATCAAACTTTATACTTAACTATGCATATGGAAGGCTACTCGTAGAGTATCACCTCGTCAATCTCGACAACCCAGTCGAAGAGGTCCGAGGCACACTGACGCTGAAGTTGCTCAATCTTTGAGTTCGACGTGGTGTCGGCAAGCACAGCATTGAAGAACTCGCCCACCGACGAGAAGCTATTATCTACCCTGCGTGCGAAACACTCATAAAAGGCTCGCTGGGCCTGACGGTCGAGGTCCGAGGGGAGGATACCCTCGGCAACAAGCTCCTTATAGGGGTATATCTTACGCATATTATGGGCATCTGCCGCAAGCTCGCTCACGATTGTAGATACCACATATACCTCCACGGTATCGCCACGCCCGGGCAGCTCTACAAATGTTGTGTAGATGGGATAATCTACCTCGATAGCATCGACCACATCGTTCGAGAAAAGGTCAAACTCGGCCTGCTCGAGGTTGTCGAGATAGACCATATTGCGATAAGCTCGCACATCGTCACGCACCGCACGACGCTCCTTCTCGTTCCAGCGTTGAGCTTTGCTACAACTTGCTACGCCTACGACCGAGGCGATAACCATAATGGCTAAAAGTGTCCGTTTCATCCTAAATTATATTTTTTGGTTTGCATCATCCTCAGCAACTTGCGTGCCACCATTCGTCGTATGACGATTATAGAGCGAAGTGATATATACCGTAAGCACAGGGAACATCGCCGTACCCAACACAGGTAGCAGCACACATATGGTCTTGCCGATGGCCGTCACGGGGAATATCTCAGCACCAACGGTCGTTAGGTTCATCGCTGCCCACCATAGCGCATCGCCAAAGTTACGCACCGAGCTATTCACAGGTGCTTCGTACTCATAGAAGAGCAACGACGCAAAGTAGGTGCATAGTAGCACCGTGGCTACATAGGCCCACAGTAGGCGTGACGCACGGCTCTCGATGAGCCATCTGAGGGTTATGAAGAGCGCCATAACGGCACGTAGCAACACTACCCCACTAAGCACCATTGTCGCAAGGTGGTTAGGAACTACGCCCGAGAGGTTAATGATAGTATGGTAGGGCACCGAGAGAATGAGCATCGGAAAGTTGCGGGCCAAGAAGTGTAGGCGGTTGTCGCTTGCCCACATAAGCATAGCAAAGTCGGTAAGGAAGATGACACACACCACAAACATCGCCCAAGAGTATAACCCCGAGAATGAGGCGAACTGCCGAGAGTAGAGCACCTCGACCGATAGCGATGCGAGGAGCAGCACGCTGGCAACAAGCGTGAGGATATTTATCGTTCGCAACCACATAATTATTGCAAAAAAAATGCAACATTCGTGCCTAAAGAGAGACAATAATAGGGTGAGGATAATTTTTGCATATATAAAATAAAATAGGTATATTTGCGCCTGAATAAATCAATATCGTAACAATACAAAAAAAATAACTACACTATGAAGCGATTATTTACTATTATGTTCGCTCTTGTTGGCCTATTTGCGTTTGTGGGCTGCGAGAGTGAGGAGGGCGTTGGTGGTGGCCTTACTATCACCTCCCCTACGGAGGTAACCATCGGTAAGTATGCTGCTGAGTTTATGATTGACTACACGGCAGAGAGCGAGGCGGAGGTTACACTTTCGTCGGAGTGGCTACGTGTCTACAAGCACGACTCGGCCACGGTAGACGGCAGGATTCAGGGTAAGATATTCATTCAGACCGAGGACAACGACACTGGTGGCACTCGTATGGCCGCAGTGACACTTGGTGTAGGTGCGGAGCATGCTACCGTAGTTATCAATCAGCTTGGAGTGGCTGAGGAGGCGACCATCACCATCACCTCGGGCGAGACGATAGATGTCAAGCGTGCAGGATGCAAGGCAATTATCGGGTATACCGTTCAGGGCAAAAACCCCAACGACTATATCTATGTGAAGAGCGATGCCGACTGGATCTACTCTATGGACACCATGGATGATGGCGAGATTGAGCTGGGCGTGGCTACAAACACTACGGGCAAGGCACGTGAGACCGTGGTGACCATAGGCTACGGCTCATCAACAGCAACAACCACACTGCGTCAGGCGGGCGATGGCGAGATGATGTTTGAGGCACCGATACTCTATGGCGAGTACCTTGGCGATGCGCTGACACCTGGCGTGGGCAACTACTGGTTCTTCTTCACCGATCGTGGCTTCAGCTCTGAGGGCAGCTCACTACCTAACGCTACATACTACCGCATCGACGCCTATGGCCCTGTATCTACCGACGTGGAGTATATCAAGATCCCTAAGGGCACATATACCTTCGACCCCGAGGATACATATGCCGAGTGGACATTCACCGCAGAGTATAGCGGCTTCTGGGTGACAGATAAGGATGGCCGTCGTGACGACATCGCACCATTTGAGGAGGGTACTCTCGTTGTCGAGGATGGCAAGATGACCCTCACGGTGAAGGTTAATGGCGAGACTCATACCGCTGTATTCAATGGCAACCCAACACTTACTGACAGCCGTGGCGATATCACAGTGTACTCTACGCTCGAAGGCGACTACGAGGCAGACCTCTCGGATCACTCAATGGTATATGCTTGCGAGGGTGACTACTACGATTATGGCTACTACAACTGGGTGTTCATCATCTCGCCTAACTCAGGCGTTGGCGACTGCTTCCAATTCGATATTATCACAGGCTACAGCGATAAGGAGAGTGGTTTCTATGGCGAGTATACCGCTTCGGACTACTTGGCTAAGTGGTCGTTCATCCCTGGTTGGACTAATATGAGCCAGTTGTTGTGTAGCTGGTACTTTACCTCTGACCAAAGCGAGGTAGCGCCATTCCGCTCTGGCAATATGTCGATAAAGGATAATGGCGACGGCACAGTAACCGTAGAGATTGAAGGCTACGATGACCTCCGCAACAAGATTACAGGAACGTGGACTGGCGTACCACAGGAGTATAAGTAGAAAATATCTAACAACAACTAACAACTATATCTATGACACTAAAAAATCTTTTTAGCTCGCTTATGGCCATTGCTCTCGTGGCAATGGTAGGTTGCGAGAAAAACCCTGACGAGGGTAAGGGCGGCACAGCATCGTTCAAGCTCGATAGCTCAGAGCTTATGGTAGGTGCTAATGGTGGCGCACAGGAGGTAACGTACACCATCGAGAACCACGCAAATGGCGCAGTAGTGCTCACAAACTGCACCGAGAACTGGATTACAAACCTCAGCACAGCAACCTTCGGCTCTATCACCTTTAACGTAGCACCAAACTACAAGCAGGAGGCTCGTGAGGCTAAGATCACAGTAAGCTACACCGCCGTAGATGCTAAGTACGAGATCTTGGTAAAGCAGGAGGCATCAACACTCCCATCATTCGAGTTTGAGGTAACAATCAACGAGCCTACACGCATATCGTTGAACGTTACCCCCGCAGACCTCAGCAGTGCCTATGTCTGCCGTATCTACACCGAGGAGCATATCAAGACATTCGAACTTGAGGAGGACTACGCACTCATAGCATACGACCTTAAGGCTATCAGCGATGAGGCAGACTACGTAGATCAGACAACGCTGAACTATCTGCAAAACATCTCCCACAAGGGCAAGGCCTTTGACATTATCTTCGACAAACTCATCCCCGACACCAACTATGTTGTGTACACCTACCACATCGACCTTGTTAGCGGCCAATCATCGACAGGCGAGGTATATCGTGAGGTTGTACGCACTGCATCACCTTCAATGGCTGATGACGCACTGGAGATGACTCTTGAGGTTAAGGGCGCTACAGTCAAGCAGACTATTACGACCAAGGAGGAGGATACGTACTTCTACACTGAGCATTGGAGCGTAGATGATTTCCAGAGCTATTTTGGTGCAAATGCCGACCCTGAGCAGATTTTCGTATCTCGCTGGAATGAGCAGACATCTACATGGCTCAATGTGGGCTACTACCCAAGCCATATTATCGAGCAGTGGTGCAAGCAGGGTTCGCAGACGATCGTCAGCGACGACCTAAAGGCCAACACCGAGTACTACTTCTACGCCTTTGCTATTAACGCCGACACAGCATTTGTAGGCTCAAAGATAGTTCTTCAGAAAATCTCAACACTCTCTGCTGAGGAGTCGGGAATGACCATCAACATTGAGGTTAAGGACATCTACGCCACCACAGCCAACGTATATTGGACAGCAAGCGACCCTAATGGTAGGTTTGCACGCTCGGTATTCCCCAAGGCAGAGTACGACTCTTGGGGTGCGACCGACGAGCAACGTTTTGCATATATTAATGCTAATTACAGCTTCTACACCGCCACAGGATATACAGATATGAACCTCGCTAACCTAACGCCTAACACTACCTACGTAGCGTTTGCATATGGTTTGGAGGGTGAGTCTCCTAATACCAGAATCTTCACCAAGGAGTTCACAACAAAGGATAATGTGGCTGGTAGCTCGAACATCCAGATAACACTCGGTGCACACTTCAACCTCGACGAGGCGGCTGAAGTAGACTCGGAGCACTGGGGTGAACATGCCGGCAAGGATGACTACGCACTTGTTCCTGTAACAATCTCTGGTGTGCAGCCTACTGACGAGATTTTCTGGATACTGACAACAATGCCACTTGACTACTACAACTACGATGACGAGTGGATTCGTGACATCACCTCTAACGACTTCTATCGCCAGGCGGTACACTCTAATACCTACCTGCAGATCCCATACGAGCAGGAGTACAACCTTATCGCAGTGGCTAAGGATGCTAACGGCAACTTCGGTAAGTTGTTCAAGAAGGAGATCTATCTCTACAAGTCTGATGCAGCAGACATCTCGACATACAAATACGTTGAGCCTAAGTAGCACACGGCAACGAACAATAAGAGAGAGAGGATGGCCCGCAAGCCATCCTCTCTCTCGTTGTTAGGGGGGGGCGTGCCTTGCGACACTAAAGGGTTGTTCGCCCGCCTGAAGCGGGCTAAAGGGTTGCTCGCACCTAAAGGTGCTAAAGGGTTGTTCGTGCCTTGCGGCACTAAAGGGTAGTAGAAAGGGGGTTTCCCTTTAGCTGCGTAGCAGCGCTCTACCCTTTAGCTGCGTCAGCAGCGCACTGCCCTTTAGCAAGCTCTGCTTGCGAGCCACCCTTTAGCTCGCCCCAGGCGAGCGCTCTACCCTTTAGAGCCGCAGGCTCGCCTACCCTTTAGCAGCTCCGCTGCGCACAACTCTTAAACCCCATTACAGCACCGGATAGATTGTCGGTGGCTGTATAGAGATAAACTTTGCGCCGTTGCCTCGTGAGGTGCAGACCAGCCTAACGGCCTTAATGGGCCTCGAGGGGTTTTCGATGATGAACATACCGTTACGCAGCTCACCAGCACGTACGAACGCAACACCATCGTAGCTTATCTCGGCATAGCCATGCTCGAAGATGAAGCGTGGAAGCTGGAAGTTTCCCGTGGCGAGCTTCATACTGCGGCACTTAACTGCCGTAGCGAAGGTATACTGCACCCAGTCGCCCACATCGGGAGCTCGTGAGGTGCGTGCCAAGCGGCCATAGTTCTGCGCCTTGGCGAAGGTCATCGACGAGTGCTCGGGCATCGACGAGGTGATGGTAAACTCGGGGCGTAGGGTCTTAAAATATCCCTCTACGGCTACCTCGGGCGATATAGCCTTGCCTCGGCGAGCAACAAAGAGATAGCGAGCAGGGGTTGTGGTGGCAATAGGCTCGGCGTACTTAATCCAGGTATCGGTACCCACCTCGTGGGCATATAACGTAGAGCCGTCATCGACCTTTGCGCTGAGCATACCCTCGGCATATCTCACCTGTGGAGGCATTAGACGATAGGCAACGCCCATAGCATCAAGACGTGCGTAGTGCTCGATCATACGACGGTAGAAAGCGCTCTTATCTCTGTGGTCACTACTATTCCACACTACCTCCGAGAGGGCCACAAGGCGTGGGAAGGTCTGATAGTGGAGGTAGTCAGCACGCTCAGGGTTGCGCGACACGTAGGCCTCACTGAAGAACGAGCCCTCGAAGCCGAGGATGTTACGCTGCTCCTCAGGGGTAAATCCGAGCGATGTGGGTGTTACATTGTAGACCTTTGTCCAGTCGAATATCGCTGCCCAGTCGTGGCCCGGCTCACGCTTCGACTGCTTCATATCGAAGTAGAAGTACTGGCCAGGCATAACTACCGTCTTGTAGCCCTTAGCGGCCACCTCACGACACTCCTTGACACCCTCCCAGCCATAGACGATCGTATGGCTTGGTAGTTGCCCACCATCGGTAGCCTCGTTCCACACCGCAGGTTTCTTACCACACTGGGCAAGAATATCCGAGAGGCGGGTCATAAAGTAGGCCTGCAGCTGCTCGGGCGAGGAGTATCCTCTATCGGCCATAAGTGCCTTGCAGTCGGGGCAACGCTTCCACTGCGAGGTCTCCACCTCATCGCCACCGATATGGATATACTCTGTGGGGAACAATGCACACACCTCAGTGAGCACATCACGCAACAAGTCGTAGTTACTCTCTTTCGAGGCGCAGAATGCCGAGCGGGTATCGTAACCAAACGATGAGGAGAGGTTTGGCGTGTAGTTGCATAGTATCTCGGGGTGCATCGAGGCTACGGTGAGGCTGTGACCTGGGAGGTCTATCTCCGGCATAACCTCGATGTTACGCACACGTGCATACTCGATAATCTCACGCATATCCTCTTGGGTGTAGTAGCCACCCCACTTCTCGCCCCACTTACCATAGCGAGGCCACACGGGGCTGTCGCCACCACGAAAACCTCCCACCTCAGCGAGCTCGGGGTGCGACTTAATCTCTATGCGCCACGCCTCGTCGTCGGTCAGGTGCAGGCGCAGACAGTTAAGTTTATGGTAGGCCATAAGGTCGATAAACGCCATCACCGCCTCCTTGCTCATCCACGTACGACACACATCGAGCATAAAGCCTCGGTGCGAGTAGCGAGGGGCATCCTCCACCGTGCAGCACCCTACTGTGGCAGGGAGCACCAAGTTATCGTAGACCGATGCTGGGAGCAGTTGCAGGAGTGTCACCACGCCCGAGAACACACCACCATAGTCGCCACCACGTATCTCAATATGGCTTGCTGCGACCTTTAGGCGGTACTCCTCCTTGCGTAGCGCACTGTCAAGCGTTAGGCGTATATCGCCATCCACTTCGGCAAGGCGTATGCCGAGGTGGTCGGACAGATAGTCGGCAGCATCGTCGAGCGTAGCATCCTCGACCGATATTGTAGACCTGCTGTTAAGCGTGAAGCTGCCATCGACAGCGACATATTTGCAGGGTGTTGGGATAATAGATGGCTTCTGAGCCATTGCGCCACACACAGCCATAACCGTGGCCACGAGGGCAAATATAAGTTTACGTTTCATAGGGCAAAGATAAGAAAAAGTTATGACCTATCATCACGTGAGACCTACTTTGATGTAGAAGGATGTTGTAGTAGAAGCGTCATTATGACGCTAAAGATAAGAATTTTTTTAGGACTATTAAGACCTTTAAGACATTAAGACAAATAAGATGGCTACGGCCGAGAGCACTAACGACCGCAGTCGCAGCGTGATACCCGACATCGTAATGGTCTTATGGTCTTAATGGTCCTAATACTCATAAAAGAATTGAGCTACCCACCAGGGTTTCAGACTGAGCCGTTACTTCATATTAAGCAGATTTGAAGCATAAATAAGGAGGTGACTAAAAAGTTAATTAGCCACCTTCATTTAGTTATCAGGTTGAATAAAAAGATGTAGTTTTAGGCCTGCGAAGCCCGAAAAAGCGGAGTTTACTAAGCGTAAATGAGCATTTTGTGGGCGAGCTTAACGACAAAATACACTTTTTATTCAGCCTCTTGATGCAATGGTTGTTAGTTATTTACTACATAGACTCTTCGCCCTCCTCGTCGATCCAAGGCACGGTCTTCATATCATCGGTAGTCATTGCCGCAACCTGCTCGTCGGTGAGCAGTGCAGCGTCGCCATTTTCAAACTCGAGATCCGAGAAGCAGCTTACGGTGAGCTGGTACGAAGCATAGTCATCGGCATTGCCAGCATAGTCCGAGCGCTGGGCGTAGATGCCATAGATGGCCGTAATCGTAGCCTTCTCGCCATCCTTACATACGTTGCGGCGTGCAAAGCGTGAGTAGCCACTGGTGCGCAGTACATAGACACCGTTAGCCGAGCATACGGTAGCCGTAGGATCGTAGGTAAACAATACCGAGCCATAGAGGCTGCGGCCTGTAACCTCCTCCTTGAATGCCCACTGATACCACCCCTTCGACACAGTAGGACGTGGGTCGGTATAGAGCCAGCTTGGGTAGAGATTCTCAAACGAGCCACTCTTCATTGCAGGGTTAGTCACACCATCCTGGTTGGGAACACCAGCATAGCGGCACACAAGGTCCTCAAAGCGTATCAGACGACCAAACATAAGCTCTCGCTGCGACATCTGGAACACCTTGCGAGTAATACCATTCTCGGTCTTATCCGTGCCATAGAACTTACCCTCACATTCGACCTTAGCAGGCGAGAACACCTCCTCGTAGTTGGCTGGAGTGACGGTGATAATATCGATCGAGGGCTCATAACGGCTCCACTGATCGAACTCACCAACCTCGAGCTTATCCGCACGACCAGGGAATACGTGCTGGTCGATAATCTCCTGTATCTCGATATTCGAGTTAGCGTAGAACTTATGCTCGCCAGCCTTGTTCCACGACTCCGAAGGCGCACCACCCAACGACAGCATCATACGGTAGTTGCCGAGATAGAGGCCTGTAAGGCGCACATATACCCAAGAGCCCTTCTTATACTTAACGCCTACGTTGTTGTTGAGCTTAAGCTCAATACCCGTAGTCTCGTCCTGGATGTAGAGCTGCTTGTAGACATTACCCTCGGTGTCGTCTGAGGTAACCTTACCCTTGATATAGACATCGTGGCCTACGAAGATATCCTCGCCGATGAGCTTATAGATAGTATTGTTCCAGCCGCTATTCACACCCGTATTGCTTATAGTACCAAAGGCATACTTAAGCTCAGCAATGGTGATACGCTCAGCCTCTGGGAACATCGCCTCGAAATCTTTATCCGAGTCGAGCAAATATGGAGCATCGACCTCACCAAACTTCTCATAACAGCCTACCGCCAAGAGAGCAGCGGCGAGAAGTGTAAAAATCTTTGTAATTTTCATAGTCTTCGTCAAGTTTAGCTGTTAGAAACGGAAGTAGATATTTAGGTAGTAGTTGATACCCTTCATATAGAAATACTTCGAGTCAAAGCGCGAGTATGTCGTTGGCTTACGGATGATTGTCATCTCGCCATCGGCATTAGGGAAGAGGATAGGGTCTGAGAGTTTGTTCAGACGCATCTGCTCGTAACCTCCCGTGCGGATAGTCTGCGAGTTAAGGATGTTGTTCACCTGAAGGCTGAAGCCCAAAGTGTACTTATACTTAATTCGCCAATTCTTACCGATGCTTGCGCTAAGGGTATAGGCATTGCCCAAGTCCTCCTGCTGACGTATCTCGTCGATAACACCCACGACATATGCCTTCTGGCGGCCAGTCTCGAGGCTCGACCAGTCGTAGATACGCTTAATCTCGTCGGCAAGATACTGGGTACGATACATAGGGTTCATCGAGAGGTATAGGTTGTCGTAGTAGTTGAAGTCTACCGAAGCAAACCAACTATTAGGACCACGGAAGTTAAGGCCCACGTTAATGGCTGTCTGTGGTGTGCTCTCAATCTTCATACCCTTCCAGTTCACACGGCTATGCACAACGTCGGTTGCCGAGTTATCAATCATCTGCGTGAACTCGGGGTTCGAGGTATAGATATAGTCGCCATAGCTCACAGCACCCTGTAGTGATAGTCCCCAAGCGATAGGCACGCTCAAGCCCAACTCAACACCCATATAACGCTTGTCGATGCCCGACATTGCGAAGTTGGTGAACGAGCTCTGGGTATCGTCGTAGAACGAGATAACCTTCGACTGGTCGTTCATCAGCGTGTAGTATGCCGAGAGTCGAGCACGAATCCAAGGAGTGTTAAGGTTGTAGGTAAGGTCCACACCATAGATCTTCTCGGCCTCGAGGCCAGGGGTAATCTGGTTACGTGTACGTGCCGACACAAATGCGTTGTTGAACGTTGGGGCATTCTGCATAGCCACAGTGTTGAGCTCAAGAGAGTGAGCGCCCGAGAAGCGGTAGCTTAGGTTGGCCTTAGCCTTATACGTAAGGTGGTTAATCTTGTCCGACTCACCGAGCGATGTCTTACCACGGTCGCCGTGGGCATTCTCGTTAAGGAACAGACCCTTCTCCCAAAGACCCTCACGCCACATACTCGAGAAGCCTACCTCAGCACCGAGGTCGGCAGTAAAGCCACCAGCCTTTACCTCGTACATTGCCCATAGCTCACCCTGACGCACGTGTGCGTAGTAGTCGTAGTTGTACTTATCGCCCTCACGAACAGCCTGTGCCTGACCGTGCTCACGGTAGTAGGCCATATTGTTCTGGTAGGCAAGATCGTTGCTACCGAAATCACGCTCGGCAAACTTATCTACGTCCAACCAGTAGTCACCACCAAGCAGGTCCTTAACCGTAGAGTAGTACTCCGTGCGGTTCACACGTGCACGAAGACCCGCTGTGAGCTTCGAGCCACCACGGAACACGTGATTAATCTGCGCAGCAAAGTTGTAGTCGAGCTGATCGGTGTGGCGCTCCTCAATCATAGCATACGAACGGTGTCCCTCGCCATAGCGGCTATCTACATCACCACGTTTGTTATCCTCGATAAGGCCGTCGAAGTCGATATAGCCATTCCAATACTTTGTATACTCGATAAACTTTGCACGGTCGGTCTCGAGATCGACATCAGTAAATGGCAGTGAGAGGCCGTTAGCCTCAGCGAAGTTGTTAAGCATCATACGGCGGCCAAGACGATCGCCATAGTACGATGGCAGCTGACGGTAGTAGTCGGGACGAGGGTCCTCACCCTTATACCATGTAAGTGCCGAGTAGCCATTCTTACCGAAACGCAACGACGTAGCTGCCGAGAGCGATGTGCGCTCGCCAATCTGCCAATTATAGTTGAGCATAGCGATAGGCTCGTGCATATCACGTACACGTGAGTTACGGAGTTTGCCAGCCTGCATACCTACGTTAGGGTTGTAGTAGTTATCGCCCCAAAGGTCGTAGGCCTCCTGCGTAGATGCCTGCTGCGCACCACGCTGTGTAGGTGCTGCCATAATGGTTGCCGAGAGGCGGTGCTTGCCATTGTTGAATGCCTTTTCAGCCGAGAAGAAGTAGCCATAGGCGTTGTAGTAGACTCCCTCGATATAGCCGTTACCACCCTGACGTGTCGATAGCGAGAAGCCATACGACCAACCATTGTCGAGTTGTCCCGAGGCGTAGCTCACCATAGCACGGAAGCGGTAGAGCTGTGTAGCATTGACCACGCTTGCACGGAAGCCCTTACGTAGCTGCGAGGCACGAGCATTGATGTTGGTAGTACCCGCCACGCCACCTACGCCGAAGTCCGACATCGTAAGTCCCGAGGTGTTCTCCTGATTACGTGTGGCATCGTTAAGACCGCTCCACAACGACCAAGGGCCGTAGCTGGTGAGCGCATCGTTGAAACGTATTCCGTTGAGATATACGTCCTGATACTGCGAGTCGTAACCACGTGGGTTGAAACGCATCTCCGAGAAGCGATACGAGGCAATGTTGTTGAAGATATCTTTCGATGCCGAGAGCGTTCCTGGCAGTGCGTTATTGTCGCCCATACTCTCTACGTCGGTATCGAGCTCAGCAAATGCCGAGTCATCGACAGCAATCATCGTCTGTGGTATCATCACCACCTGCTGCATATCGTGGACAAGCTCCTTGACACGCACCATAATTGTTAGATCCTCGTAGTCAGCCACTGCAAACGTAAGCTGATACTGGCCTGGCTCAAGTCCCGAGATAAGGAACTCGCCAGTGGTGTTTGTCGTGTGGTTGATGGGCACACCATTGAGCAGGATGCTCACCCCGCTAAGTGGCTCACGACCATCGCGCGACACGACAGTACCCTTCATACCTCCCGACTGCGCAAAGGCAGCGAGCGATAGAGTGGCACACACAAGTGTTAGTAAAAATTTCTTCATATAGCGAATATTAGATTATTTACCTATATAAATATATACGGGGAAGTGGTCGCTAAAGCCGTTCTGGAAGTTGTTTGTAACGAACGTACGTAGTGGATAGCCCTTGTACTGACCCTCCTGCTGAAGCATATATGGGCGGGTGAAGATGTTGCCATAGAACTTCTTACCCCTCTTGAGGCGGAGCTTACCATAAGAGCCTGTCACGAGGTTTTCGCTTACGCAGATGTTATCAAAGAGGTTCCACGAGTCTTGGTATGCCAACGTGCCAAGGCCAGCACGTAGCATCTGTACATAAGGATTGAAGAAGTCGCCTGGCTCGAGCTCCTTAACCTTACCCTTAGCACCCATAACCTTCACAAGGCTGGCATCCGTAGCGTCGTCATTGAAGTCGCCCATAACCACAACCTTTGTAGCAGGGTTAGCCTTTAGCAACGAGTCCTTAATCTCACGTATCTGCTTTGCGCAAGCATCACGCTTGAACTGCGAAGCCTCCTTGCCACCAAGACGTGATGGCCAGTGCGACACGAGGAAGTAGAAGGGCTCACCCTCGATAGTTCCCCACATCACCACAAGGTCACGTGTGCGGAAGTTGGGCAACTCGTCCACCACCAGCTTGATGTTGTCCGAGCCCTCGAGCTTAAAGACATCGGGACGATACAAGAATGCCACATCAACACCACGAGCATCAGGCGAGTCGTAGTGGCAGATGCGGTAGTTTGCACCCTTAATCTTAGGCTGTGCGATAAAGTCCTCGAGCACGCTACGGTTCTCAATCTCCGACACGCCGAGAACCACGGGGTAGTCACGATTGATCGCCGCCATGTCGAAAACCACACGCTCCATATTCGAGAGTTTCTTCTGATACTTGACCTCGTTCCACTGCTTAACACCCTCGGGCGTAAACTCCTCATCGTGGGTCTCGGGGTCATCGTAGATGTCGAAGAGGTTCTCGAAATTCCAGAATGCTATCATATATGGCTTATCCTGAGCTACGACCGTAGCCACCGAGAGAGCCATAACTGATAGAATTAACAGTAATTTTCTCATAGTTTGTATTATTTAGTAATTATTGTTTTTCGGTTAGTTTATACCCCACTCCGAGGGTACTGCGGCACTCTTCACCTTCGCCTCAATCTCATCGTCTATCATTGGGAAGAACGTAAAGCCCACCTTCGCCTCGAGCTCTGCCACAGAGATACAATCTGCCGCAGTTATCGAGGTGTCGTCGCCTGTATCTTTATGCTCGAGCCATATGGCTATGGCACGTAGCTGTGCCGCATCCTTAATCTCGTCGATGCGTAGGCCCGTATTTCCCTTCTTGGTGCGTAGTAGCACCTTGTAGTAGTGCGTAGCCGTGGGGCAGACATTTCCCGAACGGTCGGTGGTCTGTGCATCAATAGAGGAGTGGTGCACACCATCGAAGTATGCTCCAGTGACCACGTATAGCGTATCGCTGCATGACATATTGCGCACTCTACCCTCTAATACGCCCCACTTGTTCTGGTTGAAGTTATACTGCTGTGGCGTCATATTCGTGGCATAGAACGTCTGGTCCATCATCTGCTGCGAGCACTTACGATCAGCCGCAGGGAGCTGATGACCACGATCATACCAGCCGTTGTAGGACTTAGTCAAGTTTGCCTGCTGCGAAGTACTCACCTTGGGGTCATAGCCAAACGAGCTATAATTACGATTACCCTCGCCCGACATATGCGAGCTATGTAGCGGATAGGCCACCCACAGCGAGGCACGCACCTTGGGGTCGAAGCAGTAGGTATAGTTACGTGCATCGCTCTTATAACCAAGCGTGCCGTAGTGCGTATTGTAGATATAGTCGTTCTCGTTCTTGCATAGGGGCAGTTCGGCCCACTCACGACTGATGGCTATGGTGCTATCGTAACTAAGTTGCGTGAAGAATAGTGTGAATGTGCCACCATACGAGAAGTCTACCTGAACACTTGCCATACGACTCTGCCCCGAAGAGTTCTTCGAGAAGTAGACATATACGACCTTATCCGTAGCCTCCATCACGCCCTCAACCTGATTAACGCCACCCGAGAGGTGTGCCCAATCGCCCTCCGACTGAATGGTTATTCGGTACGACGTACCCTGTTCTGCACGCAGCACAACAGCGCAATTCTTACTCTCGCCCTTTACAGTCTCGTTGTTGATATAGGCCTCACTCTCGATACTCTCCACTGGTTTCTCGCATCCCGTGAGCACGACAGCCATTGCAACAGCAATGAGGGATAATATGTAGTTTACTCTCTTTAGCATTGTTCTTGGTCTAAAATTTTTGTAGAGGTTACCCCTCGCCCACTTGGGTGGGACTACCCCACCCAAGCTCTTTGGCGACGAGATATTTAGTTTTACTCAGCAAGAGTGATAGTTACACTCTTAAAGCGCACCTGTGCAGATGCCGTAAGCTCAACTGAAGATGCTGATCCAGTCCAAGTAGTGCCATCTACACTACCCACGTTTGAGGTAAAAGGACCTATCTTACCACCATAGATCTCAAACTCGATCTTAGTCATAGTCTTGTTACCAGCGTCAATAGTCATCACATCACCCTGATAGAAACGAATACCCGCATCAGAAGCATTGTAGTTAGAAGCATTACTATTAACCTTTGAGAATGAGAATGTATAATCACCAAATGTGTAGCTCTTAGCTGTGCCATCTGTATTAACAATTTCCTCGGCAGCTGAGAAATAGTCAGCCATAGTCAAAACAACTACCTCACCATCACCAGGAGTTGGTTCTGGCTCTGGAGTTGGAGTCTGGCCACCAGCATCACCAAAACGCTCGCCACTTAGACCAGCATAGTCAGTTGTCTGAGCGAAGATAATCTGAATTGTGCCATTATTGATAGATGAGATACCCTTAAGTGTACCAGCACCCTGAGCAACAGTCTCAGCACCATATGAAGCATACTTTGAAGAGAATACTACGAAGCTATTGCCCGCAGCGTCCTCCATAGCGATAGAGGTGTGTGCGCCATCCATAACCCATGTTTTAGAGAGGTCTGAAGCAGCAACCTGAACACCCTCAAGAGCGATATACTGGCCCTCATACTTGTTAGCGAGGAAGTCTGCCATAGATACGGTCTTAGCCTCTACTGCGTTATCAGTAGAAACAACAGTAATCTTATCCAAACCTACGCCGCTAACCTGAACAGCACCATTGTACGAGCCGAGAGTAGCAGTTGTAAGGTCGATCTTAATCTTAGTGCCAAAAGCAAACTCGTGGTTAGCTGCAAGGTAGAACTGCAAAGCACCTGTCTCATCCTGAACATAGAGACCCTTCTTTGAGGTAAGGTTGTTGAGATCCATATTAGAGATTACAACGCCCTCAATAACGCCACCGATAGTAGCACCGCTGCCCTTAGCCAAGACATCAGCAATAGTCATTGCATCGCCTGGGGTTGGATCTGGAGTCTGGCTACCACCCTCGCCAGGAACGAGTGATACGAAGATAGCATTCTTACCCTGAGGTGTGCCGTTATATGATGTACGAACAGTCTGAACGGTGATAGTGTCGCCCACCTTAGCACCAGACTCAGCCCAATACTGCTGTTCGCCCGATGGTGAGCAAAGACCATAGATAAGTACCTCGCCGGTAGCATCCTCAAGATAGAAGTTACCGTAGAGAGTGTCGTTCTCGTTGTTCTCACGATACATACGAGTAATCACACCAGTAAGCTCGTAGATAGTTGAATCCTCAGCAGCTGCCAAGAAATCGGCAACAGTCACCTTAACTACACCTGGCTCTGGGGCTGGAGTATCGTTACCACCCTCGTTACCGATAGGCTCGTCAGTAAGCTTAACACCACAAACGATAGCACGTGCATAAGAGATAGTAGCATCAGCCGAAGTAAGCTCGAAGTTAGGATCTGTCGAGAACTCAATTGTAGAAGTTGCAGTCAAGCCGCTAAGCTTTACTGAGTAGTGGTCTGTCTCGGCAAATGCCAATGCAGTATAAGGAGCATTGTTTGTTGCGCCATCGTTAGGAGCAATCTCCAATGTCTGAGTAGCACCACCGTCAACTCGGAAGTAGAGCTTAGCATCGCCACCCTTCCATGCCACAGCGTAGAGGTTGAGATACTTGTCGCCAGATACACCTACAGCAGCTGACTTGAACAAACCTGTCTGCTTACCCTTACCGAGCTTGAAGCCTGTTACTGCGCTGCCGTCAATAGTTGTTGCACCAAGGCTATAGACTGCGTTTGTCGAGTCATCAGTAGAGCATACGAACGCAACATCCGAAGCGTATGGGCCCTCAGCAGGCTCTGGAGTCTGGCTACCACCCTCGCCAGGAACCAACGATACGAAGATAGCATCCTTACCCTGAGGAGTACCATTGTATGATGTACGAACAGTCTGTACGGTGATAGTGTCGCCTACCTTAGCACCCGACTCAGCCCAGTACTTCTGCTCGCCCGATGGTGAGCAAAGACCATAGATAAGCACCTCGCCAGTGCCATCGTTGAGGTAGAAGTTACCGTATGTAGTGTTTGTAACATTGGTAATCTCACCTGTAAGCTCGTAGATAGTAGAATCCTCGGCAGCAGCCAAGAACTCAGCAACAGTCACCTTCTTAGCCTCAACAGGCTGTGGAGCCTCGATGTTGTCAAGGTCGATAGCCTGACCACCGTTACCAGTGTAGAGCTTAACGTCGTCAAGACGATATACGCTTGCTACCGATGCAGCAAACTTGAGGTAGAGAGTCTCAGGAACAGCGTTCAACGTAAACTCAGCAGTAGCAACATTCCAACGGCCACCCTCAGTACCAGCGAATGTATATTCCTTAATCTCAGCCCAAGCGTTACCATCCTTAGATAGGTAGATGCGGAACTCCTCTGGCTTGAATGTGCTGTCGCCATCCTGAGTATACTTCTCCGAGCCGAAAGTGAGCTTAAGGTTAGTCTGACCAGCTGCCAAAGTGATGTTGTTCACCTGGAAGTAAGCCGATGAGCCAAAGAAGATGTTGTTAGAGCCTGAACCAGCGTAGTCTGAGTACTGGCTGTCAGATGTAGAGTTAGCACGTACCGAAACACCCTTACCTGAGTAAGTTACGTTCTCGGCAGCAGGACCCTCCTGGTTAGCAAACTGAGGGAACTGGTCGATGTAAGGCCATGATGAGCCTGAGCCATAGGTCTTAGTAGCCTCCTCGCCATCGAAGTCATCGCTATACAACAACTCCTCCTCTACGGGAGGAGTCTCGGTAGCCGACTGCGATACGGTAACCTTCTTAGTATCCCAAGCGCCATACTCCTTGTGCAAAGCGATAACCTTAACAACGGTTGTACGCACAGCACCTGTGTCGTTGGCCGATACAGCAACAGTGATTGTAGCATCACCCTTACCTGCAGCTGGAGTGATAGTCACCCAATCAGCATCGGTCTCTGCCTTCCACTCAGCGTTGGCAGTCACATTGAGGGTCTGATTACCCTCCTCGTTGGTGAAGTTAAGCGATGTAGCCGACACCTCAACCTTAGGATCGGCAACAACACCATCACCCTCATTTTCGCAAGCCACAAAGCCAAGGGCAGAACCCACGAGCAATGCAACTGCAAAGAATGACTTGAATAGTTTGTTTGTCATAATTTGTTGGTTTTAGTTAAAAAATTTGTGTTAAAAGTATATTAAGCTTTCATCGTCACATATCTCTATAGAGATATAGTAGGATGGCAAAGTTATAATGAATTTCGTAAACAAAAAAATTTATTGATATATTTTGCTGTAATAATTATCCAATTCTCGGACAATACACAACCAGCACACCAAATAACCTATCGTGGCTCAGATGTTTGCGCTATGTTTGTAATATTGAAATCAAAATTGTATATTTGCGTGTTAAAAGTCTAATTTAACCACATTTCCAAGCATGGGAGTAGATAGAAACTTACGAAACATAGAGAGCGACAAGGAGTTCGAGAGCCGCATACGCCCACAACAACTGCACAACTTTGCGGGTCAGGAGAAGATTGTCGCCAACCTCAAGATATTTATCAAGGCGGCACTTATGCGTGGCGACTCGCTCGACCACACACTGCTTCACGGCCCTCCAGGATTGGGCAAAACAACACTCGCCAACATCATCGCCAACGAGATGGGCGCACAGCTGAAGGTAACCTCTGGCCCTGTGCTCGACAAACCTGGTGACCTCGCAGGACTGCTCACCAACCTTAACCCTGGCGACGTGCTCTTCATCGACGAGATACACCGCCTAAGCCCCATTGTCGAGGAGTATCTCTACTCCGCTATGGAGGACTACAAAATAGATATAGTCCTGGACAAAGGTCCCGCAGCACGTAGCATACAGATTGAACTCGCCCCATTTACGCTCGTCGGAGCAACGACACGTAGCGGTCTGCTCACCGCCCCACTGCGTGCCCGTTTTGGCATCACCTGCCACCTTGAGTACTACGATGCAGATGTATTGGCTGGCATCGTAAAACGCTCAGCATCAATACTCGACATCTCGATAGACGACGACGCAGCACTCGAGATTGCACTACGCTCACGAGGCACGCCACGTATCGCCAATGCCCTACTACGTCGCGTGCGAGACTTTGCCATGGTCGAGGGCGAGGGACATATCGACATCGAGATTACACGTATTGCCCTCGCAGCGCTCAACATCGACTCACGAGGACTTGACCAGATGGACAACAAAATCCTTGCAACGATCATCGACAAGTTTAACGGCGGCCCCGTGGGCCTTAACACCATAGCAACGGCCGTAAGCGAGGAGGCAGGCACTATCGAGGAGGTCTACGAACCATTCCTCATCAAAGAGGGCTACCTGAAGCGCACGCCACGTGGTCGTGAGGCCACCGAGCTCGCATACCGCCACCTCGGCTACGCCTATACGTCGAACGATGGACAGTCGCTATTTTAAGAATTTAAGAATTTTAGCAACTATTTTGGTAGAATAAAAATATTTACTATCTTTGCACCACCAAATCGCAATGTTTGGTTAGGAGAATCCGTAGCTCAGTAGGTAGAGCACAACACTTTTAATGTTGGGGTCCCGGGTTCGAGCCCCGGCGGATTCACAGAAAAAAGGAGAGTTTTAACTCTCCTTTTTTCGTGAATCAATATTTACATTCCCCCTAAATCCCCCTTTGGCAAAGGGGGACTTGTATACAGGCACACTCATATTCAGGAACTATCCGCAAAACTGATAGAGTCTCGATACTTTTAGGACCGTTAAGACCATTAGGACCATAAGACAATTACGAGGTCGGGTATCGCCGTAGTCTCGGCCATTAGCTGTTTGCGCTGTTGGCCGCAACCATCACAGAAGATAGTATTATGAGCGGGAGTACCCAAAGGAGTATAAGAGATACAAATAGCCGCATAAAAACTTCCAATATAGATTTCGTTTATAAAATTTGGAAAACTAATAGCACAGCACTATCTTTGCGCAGTGTAAAACCAATAAATGATAAAACTATGAAGAATATTTTATACTCTCTATTTGCTGCAACAATGATTGTCGGATGCAATAATTCAAATGCAACAAAGGGTTTTGATTCGGTAGACGCAACACGCTTTGCCGAGGTGATTGAGAACGAGCAGGTACAAATAATTGACACACGAACACCAGCAGAGTTCAGCGAGGGGCATATCCCTGGCGCAGTGAACATCGACATTGATGGCGAGGAGTTCGAGGCTATGGTTGCTAAATTGGATAAGTCACGCCCCGTAGCGGTATATTGTCGTGGTGGTCGCAGGAGCAAGGAGGCTGCCGAGCATATGGTGAGTTGCGGCTTGGAGGTTACGGAGCTCTCCAACGGCATCATATCGTGGGAAGGCGAGGTGGAGAAGTAGTGGCTAAACTATAGATAATGGAGAGAGGAGCTAACCACATATCTGGATAGCTCCTCCTACTATTAATATACCCCTCGCAATCTACATTCTCCGCAGCGCAGAGGGCAACTACAAGCATTAGTGGCTGTTGGCTATATACTCTGCAACGATAAGGGCAGCACAGCCGACATACTCGGCACAGGGGCGCTTGCGATAGTACTCCGCAGTACGCTCCGAGGGCATAGCTGTCTCAGCACGCTCCACCATAGGCTCAAGACCCAAGAGACGACGGCAAACAATATCGCCATTCTGCTGTCTAAACTCATCAGCAAACCTCTGAACAAGAGCATAGTTAGCCTTGCGCTCATCGAGATTTTGAGGATTCTGTGATGGGCAGATAGCTCCCGCTACAAAGGCCATACCGCTCACCGTGCCACACACCTCACGCATACGCCCCATACCACCACCAAATGGGGCAACGAGCCTTGCCAGATGATCTATATCAAGCTCCATAACATCATCAAAGGCCATAACCACAGCCTGAGCACAATTATATCCCGACTTAAAGTATCCAACAGCACGAGCAACACGCTCGTCGATATCGACAATAGGTTGTTTTTCCATTTTAATTCGTATCTTTGCCGCAAATATAGTAAAAATATTAATATATATAGTATGTCGCACTACCCTACGCTCAACTTTCCACCCATTCGTCTGCGAGCACGTCACACAGCGAATGGTCGCACCGAGGTATTCGATGCGGTGCGTGGTCGTTGGCTGGTGCTTACGCCCGAGGAGTGGGTGCGCCGCCACGTGGTGGAGTACCTACGCAACGAGTGCGGCTACGCCCCACAGCTTATCGTCGAGGAGTATCCCATACCTCTCAATGGTATGGCGCAGCGTGCCGACATCGTGGTGATGAACAGCGAGGCACGTCCCGAGCTTGTGGTCGAGTGCAAAGAGCCTGGAATAAAAATTAACGACAACGTGCTACGCCAAGTGGTGCGCTACAACTCAGTGTTAGGATGCCGATATATCGCAATGACAAACGGCATAGAGACCTTCTGCTATGAGATGGGCGACAGTGGCTACAAGCCCTTAAGCCATTTTCCACACTGCCGATGTGGCGACACGAAATAAAAATGGCATAATATAGCACCTCAACACCACATTTTTTGGCTATTCTCTTGCTATCTTCGTAGAAGTTTGTAACTTTGCCGCATCATTTCATCATAGAATTATGATTGTAGTAAACACCGTAGCTGAACTAAACTCAGCATTGGCTAATAAGCCTAAAGAGGGTATCGGATTTGTACCTACGATGGGTGCACTCCACGCTGGCCACCGCTCGCTCGTTGAGCGTGCACGCCGTGAGAACGACACCGTGGTGGTGAGCGTATTCGTAAACCCAACACAATTCAACGACAAGAACGACCTTAAGAACTACCCCCGAACACCCGAGGCTGACTGCGCCGTATTGGAGGCCGCAGGAGCAGATGTCGTGTTTATGCCCTCGGTGGAGGATATATATCCAGAGCCCGACACTCGCACATTCGACTTCGGCCTTATAGATAAGGTGATGGAGGGAGCTACACGCCCAGGTCACTTCAATGGCGTGGCGCAGGTGGTTAGCCGTCTATTTGCCTTGGTAAACCCTGGCCGTGCATACTTCGGCGAGAAGGACTTCCAGCAGATTGCCGTGATCAAGGCTATGGTCGAGCAGCTGGCTATCGACATCGAGATCGTAGAGTGCGCCATCGTACGTGGCGAGGATGGCCTTGCGCTATCATCACGCAACGAGCTACTAACAGCGGAGCATCGTGCCGCAGCACCACACATCTACGCAACAATCCGACAGTGTGCCGAGCGTATGGAGTCGATGACACCCGCTGAGCTCACAGAGTGGGTAGTTGCAACAATAGACTCGAACCCACTACTTAAGACCATCTACTTCGAGGCTGTGGATGCCCGCACAATGCAGAAGGTGGAGCGCTGGGAGGAGTCAGAGCGTATTCAGGGATGCTGCGCAGTGCAGGCAGGCCAGATACGCCTTATCGACAACATCAAGATTAAGTAACCGACCCGAACTATGTTTATCGAGAGAATGAAATCGAAGATTCACCGTGTGCGTGTCACAGAGGCGAATCTAAACTACGTAGGTAGCATCACCATCGACGAGGACCTTATGGATGCAGCAGGCCTCATCGAGGGCGAGAAGGTGCAGATCGTGAACAACAACAATGGCGAGCGCATCGAGACATATGTGATCAAGGGTGAGCGTGGCAGTGGCTGCATATGCCTCAATGGCGCAGCAGCACGCAAGACCGCAGTTGGTGACATCGTAATAATCATGGGCTACGGCTTTATGGACTTCGAGGAGGCTAAGACCTTCGAGCCAAAAGTTGTCTTCCCCGACGAGCGTACAAACCGCCTACTATAGGACTACCCCACAACAATATTTTCGGCCAGCGTCACACGATGTTGGCCGTTTATATTTGTATTAATCAAAATAATCGTACCTTTGTATTAATATAAACACTCCAATATGGCCGAAACATTAATAATTGCCGAGGGCGACAAACAGCAAAAATATGAACTGCTATACCGACAGATTGAGGCGGTGGTAAGCGGTGAGAAGGATACGATAGCCAATATGGCAAACATCGCCACGATGATACACTCAACATTTGGCTTCTGGTGGACAGGATTCTATCGTGTCATAGACAACGAGCTCGTCTTAGGCCCATTCCAAGGTCCCGTGGCCTGCACACGCATAGAGCGTGGCAAGGGTGTGTGCGGCACGTCGTGGAGCGAACAACGCACCATAATCGTCGATGATGTAGATGCGTTCCCAGGACATATCGCCTGCAGCTCGGAGTCACGCAGCGAGATTGTAGTCCCCATATGGCGTAACGAAAATATCATCGCCGTACTCGACATTGATAGCTCGACGCTCGCCACATTCGACAGCACCGACCAAGAGTGGCTCGAACGTATTGCGAGGTTAGTTGGGAGATAAAAACATCAAAATTTGGCCAAAACGAACAACATAAATATAGTTTGAGCCAAATGTGACACTTATTTCGGCATATTGTACTTACCTTTGTGACAGTAATCAAATGCGATATGCAAAATAGTAATACTAATAACATTATGAGCAACGATCAGCTACTATGCGAGCGAGTAACCTCCATACTCCGAGAGCATAGTTCTGGGAGTGATAAGGGTGATAGCCGTGAGACAAGGAGGTTCGAGAACGCTATACTTCAAGGTATCGTGGCAAACCTATCTATCGACGAGATCGCCCAGATGTGTTGCTACTCTGTATCGACGTTCAAACGCCGATTTGGCGAACGCTACCAGATGCCACCCCACCGCTGGATGCTACTATGCCGCATGAGCCTCGCCTGCGAGATGCTCTGCTCAACACGTGCTGCAACCTCCGACATTGCCACACGGTGCGGCTTTGTCAATGTGTCGCACTTTATAGCCACATTCCGCCGCCACTATGGCATGACACCTACACAATATCGCCGCAAGCAGCTTATCTCCACGGAGCAGCTAAACGTGAACGACGAATAATAATCACTCTATGGCAGTAGTCTATCACACTAATTATTAGACTATTGCCGTGTTTACAGCAAAAAAGCGTTAAAAAAATAGTAAACTTTTCCGCAAAAAAGTTTGCAGAATTAAAAATTATCTCTATCTTTGCACTCGCTTAATGAGAGTTAAGCCAAGCGATATGATGGTGCCATAGCTCAGTTGGTAGAGCAAAGGACTGAAAATCCTTGTGTCCCTGGTTCGAATCCCGGTGGCACCACGAAGAATCACAGCAAAAAGATGAAAACCTCTGAATTTCAACGAATTCAGAGGTTTTCTTTTTGTTTCAACTGTGCAAAACATGCAGATTTAGGAATTTCAATCGTGCCAAATTCGTGGCTTTTTTTT
>JAFQTX010000011.1 GCA_017408825.1 Alistipes sp. | reverse complement strand
GGCCAAATATGCCACCCTTCTAACAACAAATTGGTTCTTTGTCGTGATAAGGGGCATCTTCGACCTCTCAATTGCTGTGCTGAATGGGAAATACCTTAAGTATGTCCCATCCAGCCCAGACTCTTAATCGAGGCCAAATATGCCACCCTTCTAACAACAAATTGGTTCTTTGTCGTGATAAGGGGCATCTTCGACCTCTCAATTGCTGTGCTGAATGGGAAATACGCACAGTATGTCCCATCCAGCCAAGGCTCTTGATCGAGACCAAATATGCCACCCTTCTACCATTAAATTATTTTGGGGGTGGGAGAGTTTCGATGAGTTACTTTGAATACCCATAGCAACACATAGAACCCCACCAACCCCTGCACAAACAACCTATTACTAATTACTATTTTCTAATTACTCATTTCTAACTGTAAGAGTAATATGAACAACCAATATGGATATATGAGAGTTGCGGCGGCGGTGCCACGTGTACACATCGCCGATGCCCATCGTAATGCCGAGGGCGCTCTCAAGATTATGCAAGATGCCTTCCAGGAGGGTGTCGAGATTGTGGTGATGCCAGAGCTGTCGTTGGTAGGTTACACCTGTGGCGATATGGTGCTACAGAAGAAGCTACTTCGTGACTCGGAGCGTGCCTTGGCGTGGCTTATGGCCGAGACTGCCGATATACCAACAATAGGTATTGTGGGCCTCCCGGTAGTATATGCCGATCGTCTATATAACTGCGCTGCGGTATTTGGTCAGGGCGTACTTTGGGGCATTGTGCCTAAATCGTACATCCCTAACTATGGCGAGTTCTCGGAGCTTCGCTGGTGGGTATCGGGCTTCGGTATCCGTGACCGTATGATACGTTTTGCTGGTCAGGAGTGCCCATTTGGCGCTGATATTATGTTCGACATCCACGACGTGGAGTTTGGCGTGGAGATCTGCGAGGATATGTGGGTGCCAGTGCCACCATCGTCAATGCAGGCAGTGCAGGGTGCTAAGCTGCTGTTTAACCTCTCGGCATCGCCCGAGTCGGTATGCAAGCACGACTACCTTATCTCGCTCATCGCTGAGCAGTCGTCACGTACCATGGCGGCATACGTATATGCATCGTCAGGACATGGCGAGTCGTCATCAGACCTTGTGTTTGCGGGTAATGCTGTAATTGCTGAGTTGGGCCGAGTGTTGGGCGTGAGCGAGCGCTTTGTGCGTAACGATCGTATGGTGATTGCCGATATCGACGTGGAGTATATCTCTACTCGTCGTACTGCACGTAATACGTTCTACTATCCCGAGGCTCCTGAGATGCGTGTGGTAGAGATCGACGTAGACGAAATATGTTACAAGGGTGACGTGCGTCGCCATATAGAGCCTCTATACTTCGTGCCTGAGGATGAGGCTGCACGTGCTATCCACTGCCGTGAGGTCTTTGCCATCCAGAGTGCCGGTCTTGCCCAGCGCCTCGAGCATACAGGCTGTAAGACAGCTGTTATCGGTATCTCGGGAGGTCTCGACTCTACGTTGGCGCTCTTGGCCGTGTGCGATACGTTCGATCTGTTGGGCCTTGATCGTAAGGGTATCATAGGTGTTACGATGCCAGGGTTTGGTACTACCGATCGCACCTATCAGAATGCACTCACGATGGTGCGTGAGCTTGGCTGTACGCTACGTGAGATATCTATTCGTGAGGCGTGCGAGCAGCACTTCAAGGATATTGGCATTAGCGCCGAGGAGCGTTCTGTAGCCTACGAAAACTCGCAGGCACGTGAGCGCACGCAGATACTTATGGATGTTGCCAACATCTGTGGCGGTATGGTTATCGGCACAGGCGATATGAGCGAGTTGGCGTTGGGCTGGGCAACATACAATGGCGATCAGATGTCGATGTATGGTATCAATGCCTCAGTGCCTAAGACCCTTGTGCGCTATATGGTGGAGTGGTATGCTGATAATCGTGCCGAGGGTGTGTTGCGTGAGGCGCTACGTGATGTGGTAGCGACACCTGTAAGCCCTGAGCTTTTGCCTGCGGATGGCGAGAATATCGCACAGCGCACCGAGGATATTGTAGGCCCTTACGACCTCCACGACTTCTTCCTCTACTGTGCTTTGCGTCGTAGATATGCCCCATCGAAGATCGCTATGTTGGCATCTATCGCCTTCGAGGGTGCCTACGATAAGCCCACGATTTTGAAGTGGCTCAAGGTGTTCTTCCACCGCTTCTTCACGCAGCAGTTCAAGCGCTCGGCGATGCCCGATGGCCCTAAGGTGGGTGCTGTGGGCCTATCGCCACGTGGCGACTTGCATATGCCTTCGGATGCTCAGGAGCGTGCATGGCTTGCTGAGGTCGATGAGATCGAGCGTGAGCTTAGTGAGTTGAACTAATTGTTTGGAGGGCAATAACTTTGCCCTCTAAACGTTTATTTGATATATGATTTGATACACTACTATGAAGAGAGTAATTCTTATTGCTGTGGCGATGTTCACGCTTGCAACGAGTGCCTCGGCGCAGTTCGACCTATCGAGGCTTTTTGGTGGCTCTAAGTCTACCTCTACATCGACGCAGACACAGGCGTCGAACGACCCCTATAAGCGATTAGCCCAGGCAGCTCCTACAGCCACGCAGCTCGAGGGGCGATGGAGCTACGAGTCGGCATCGTTCTCGTACGTGGGTAATAACTACCTTGCAAGTATGGCTGTTGCGCAGCTTGACCCCGTTATTCGTGATGTGCTCAAGCAGATGGGTGTCACCACTGGCTCGGCACAGTTGCAGCTAAAGGGTGGCAAGGGTGTTATATCGCAGGGCGACCAGTCGTTGCACGGTACCTATACCTACAATCGCTCTACGGCGGGGGTGGTGGCCTCGACAACTGTCGATGGTAAGAAGGTTAGTGTCTCGGGATATGTCAAGTATAGCTCGGGAAGGCTAAGTGTGATGCTCGACGTGAAGCAGATGATCGCAGCCATCAAGAGTGTATTCCCCGAGTATAAGAACGATCCAAACATTCTACTTGTGGAGTCCTTGATTAAGGATCTTGGCGATGTATATGTCGTAGGTCGCTTTGTGACAAAAAAATAGTCTAACTAAAACACAACCTAAACTATGAAGAGAACGCTACTAACACTTTTGATTATTGCGCTTACCTCGCTTACGGCCAGCGCTCAGATATTCTATCGCATCACGGGTAAGGGACTTGAGAAGCCATCCTACATTTTTGGTACTTATCACTTCGCTTCCGAGGATTTTGTTAAGGAGGTTGAGGGCCTTGCTGATGTGTTTGAGGGTGTTGATATTGTCTGTGGCGAGGTGGAGACATCGAACTTTAACTCTATGACAGCTGCTGAGCAGCTACTGGAACAGGTGAAACTCCCCGAGGGTATAACCTACGAGGATCTGCTCTCGGCCGAGGACTACGCTAAGCTCAACGCTGTACTTAAAAAGCGTATCGGTGCCGATCTAACCAATCCATATGTAGCTCAGAATATAGGGTGCTACGTGCCTCAGATGCTATCGCTTATGTTGCAGATGCTCGAACCTGTTAAGATTGAGCAGGGTGGCTATATCAATATGAACAAGCCTATTGATGCCTACTTCCAGCGTGTTGCTTTGGAGCGTGGCAAGGAGGTTATGTGGCTTGAGGATTTGCAGTTTCAGATGGATATATTGTTTGGCTCGAGCCTCGAGGAGCAGGCCTCTGAGTTGGCGTGGTATCTAAATAATCGTGAGGTGAGCGTCAAGAGTGCAAAGCAGCTTGTAAATGCCTATCTAACACAGGATATTGAGGCTATCAACGAGGTCTTTGGCGAAGAGATGGGCTCGGGACGTTACGACGACGATTGGGTTAAGCGCCTTGTCGATAATCGTAATAAGCACTGGGTGAAGGTTATGCCCGAGATTATGGAGAAGGGCTCTACGCTCTTTGTTGTGGGTGTCGGCCACCTCGACTATGGAAAGAAGAGCGTTATCCGCCTACTGCGCAAGAAGGGATACAAGGTTGAGGCCGTGGGGCGATAAGTAATTAGGCTGACGATATAAACTGGGGCTGAATAAAAGTCTGTTTTGTCGAAGTTTGTTGTAATAAGGCATCATCTAATTCTGCTTGCTGAATTATCTTGGCTGGTAAGGCTATCGGCTGCGACCATCTTAATTGTGCTATTTTTTTAGGACCATTAGGATCATTAGGACCATTAGGACCTTACGAAGTCGGGTATCACACGTTGTCCGCAACCATCTTAATTGTCTTACTGTCTTAATGGTCCTAATGCTCCTAAAAGAATTGAGCTGCCTACCGGTTTTCAGACTGATCCCCTAAAGTTTCATCTTTTTATCAACTTCATAACAAAACGGAGGTGACTAAAAAGTTAATTAGCCACCTCCGTTTTGTTGTATATTGTGTCCGCCTCTTGCTATGCCCTCTTGCTATGCCCTCTTGCTATGCCCTCTTGCTATGCCCTCTTGCTTTACTCTCTTGTTATCCACCACTCGGCCCAAGCGAGGTCGTCGGGGGTGGTTAGTTTGAGGTTGCTGCGCTCGCCTTCGACAAGTGAGATGCGATGGCCTAAGGCCTCGACTACAGAGGCGTCGTCGGTAAATCGCGGGTCATACTCCTGCTCGTAGGCTCTGCGTAGTAGCTCGGCGCTGAATATCTGTGGGGTCTGCACTATGCGTAGCTCGCTACGAGAAACGATCTCCGAATCCTCAGCTGTGAGCCTGCGGTAGGAGTCTGCAACCTCTACCACGGGTATTGAGGCTTTGTGGAGCTCGGCGTCGAGCATCGTGCGTATGATTAGTTTGCGGCTAACCAAGGAACGCACGCCATCATGCACTGCCACATACTCTACCTCGGGGCTTAGTGCCTCAAGGCCGCACTTCACCGAGTGGAAGCGTTCGCTGCCTCCCGCCACACAACGGTGTACGGCAACGTCAAAGCGTGCAGCGAGGTTGCGCCATAGCTCGATATGCTCTTGTGGTAGTACCACGACAATCTCTGCGCCAGGCATCGCCTCGGCAAAGGTGTTTATTGTGCGTGCCACCACAGGCTCGCCACCCAATATCATAAACTGCTTGGGTAGTGCGCTCTGCATCCTACGTCCTGAGCCTCCTGCCACGATTATTACTCCTCGCTTTGCCATATTAGCTTTGTGCCAAATCCTAACTTATTGTCCGTGAGTTTCATCATCTCGGGGTGTACCATCCATAGGGTTAGTGGTGCTACGGCTGTGTAGGGGAAACGCTTAATGTAGGTGCGCTTAGCCTCCTCGTCGCCACGTTCAGCACGTCCCGTAATTTGTAGCCCCTCGATGACGCCCACAAGGCGTGTTTCGCGTACGATGCTTAGTGCCACCTTGGGGTTAGAAACAAGTTCACCTCCGTGACGTGTTGCCACGTCGGAGGTGAATATGAAGATGTTACGTGTGGCGTCGTAGGCATAGAAGCAGTTCGATACGTAGGGCTGCGTGGTGCGAGTGTCAAGCGTCGCTAATGTCAGCACGTGGTGCTTACGTATGAATCGTACTATGCGCTCGTCTACTGCCATAGTGCTCTACTTTGTGCTCTTTTTTGTTGTCTTGGCTGGCTGCTCCTTGGCTGGCTGCTCCTTGTCCGCTCCATCCTTTGCTACCTCCTCTGTTGCTGTCTCTACATTGTTGGCTACGGCAGTGGTGTCGGCAGCGGGCTTAGGTGCTGGCTTACGACGGAACAACTCATCTTCGGTCACACGATCACCCTCGGGAGCTGTGCCCTCGAGCTCTGATATGATGCGGTCACGAATAAGCTCAAAGTCGGCACGATACTTCTTGTTCATAGGCTCCTGAGGCTGCTGAGTAACCTTGAGAGGATCAACAGGCTTGCCATTCTGCCAGATACGGTAGTCGAGGTGAGGACCTGTCGATGTACCTGTCGAGCCCACATAACCGATAATCTGTCCCTGAGTCACCTTAGCGCCCACCTTGATGCCCTTAGCGAAGCTCTTGAGGTGGAGGTAGCCTGTCTGAAGACCTCCTGAGTGCTTGATGTAGATGGTGTTACCACCGCCACCGCCCCAGCCGGCCTTGATGACTGTACCGTCGGCCACGGTGTGTACTGGAGTACCCATAGGCGCAGAATAGTCTACGCCGAGGTGAGGACGATATACTCGATATACTGGGTGTAGACGCTTGTACGTAAACTTCGAGCTGATGCGTGTGTATGTCAGTGGTGCCTGCAACATCTGCTTCTTCATCGTCGCACCGTCGTAGTCCCAATATTTGAGACGGCCATTCTCATCGGCATAAGGGATAGCGTATATGGTCTTCTTGCCCTTCTTGAAGTATGCACCATATATGCGGCCAATGCCTGCTGATACGGTATCGTTGGTGAACTTCTCGTCGTAGATTACGGCAAAGCTATCGCCCTCCTGTACGCCAAAGAAATCGACGCTCCACTTGAAGAGACCCTCTACCTCTGAGGCAAGGGCATTAGGCATATTCTCAGCCATAATTGCACCCCATAGCGACGACTTAATCTCGGCACGAGCGCACTGACGCTTAATGGTGATAGGCAGCGAGTCCTTGACGATGTGTACCGAGTCGCCTAAGAATGACATCTTGGCATACTTGGTTTTTGTGATTGGAAATACCACATACTCAAGCACATCACGCTCACCTAATGAGTCCGATACCGTGCGGATAAAGGTGGTGTACGTAGCATCAGCCTTAATCTTTTTAAGTGGGAATACATCTTCGGCCTTATTAGCCAGAATACCTACCTTGCGAGCATAGATGCCATAGCGACCGAGTATCTCGCCCACGGTCTCTCCCGACTGGATTGTCATTGTCTCGGTGGTATATTTAGTGATGTCGATGCCATACTGATAGACAGGCTCAACGACCTCCAATGAATCGACATATTCATAACCGTCGAAATCACCAAACTCACCCTCATCTCCTGCGTTTTCGGACGTGCCACCGCCGCAAGCCACACAAAGCATAGCCAGTATCGCTGCGGAATAGTATAGATACGATCTCTTCATAATGCGCAAAGTTAATCAAAATTCGCAAACATTGCTAATAAAAAGGCGATAAAAGTCGTGTATCGACAAAAAAATAGAGATATGCTTGCAAATATTCAGAATAAATAGTATCTTTGACGAGATTGTATAACTATGTTTATGCGCAACTGATTGCTGATGAAGCCACTTTTGACCATACTCTCTTGGATTTATAGAGCGGTGATTGCTATACGTCATCGACTCTATAACTGGGGTGTGCTTAAGAGTTATTCGTTCAACATTCCTGTGGTGTGTGTTGGCAATATTACGGTGGGCGGCACGGGTAAAACACCTATGACCGAGATGCTTATATCGCAGCTGTCGGATAGTTATACTATTGCTATGCTGTCACGAGGCTATGGCCGACGCACCAAGGGTTATCACGAGGTGCAGACCACCGATAAGTATCTCGATGTGGGCGACGAGCCACTGCAGGTGAAGCTGAAATTTCCCGAGGCAGTTGTCGTGGTCGCCGAAGATAGGGTGGCTGCCATCCAGCGCATACAACGTGATCATCCCGAGGTAAATCTGATAATTATGGACGATGGCTTCCAGCATCGTAGGGTGCGTGCCAAGGTAAATATCGTGATCCTTGATGCCACACGTCCTCACGAGAACGACCACCTACTTCCCAGAGGCCGTCTGCGTGACCTTAAGTCACGATTGTCTGCGGCTCACTTCTTCATTGTGTCGAAGTGCTCGGATCAGATGAGCCCGTTGGATCGTAGCCTATGGCGCAAGAAGCTACGTTCGATAGCCTATCAAAAGGTCTATTTCTCGCATATTGTGCCTAAGGATATCGAGCCTGTCTTCTACTTCGAGGAGCGTGAGACGATAGACTATGGCCATCAGGCGATACTCCTTATGGGTGTGGGTAATCCACGACCCTTTATACGTGAGGCGCAGCAGCGATTTAGCGTTGTCGATCAGATGATTATGCCCGACCACCACGTGTATAATGTTGAAGATATGCAGCGCCTGCAACAGATGCTCGCCGAGCACCCTCGAGCCATAGTCCTTATGACCGAGAAGGATGCCGTGAAGCTCTTCCGACTACGCCGCCTACCCGAGAACTTGCGCCGTGCGATGTACTATCAGCCTATCGAAACAGAGCTAATCCCAGGCCCGGATAAGGATTTTGTGGGTAACCTCAAGGCCGAGATTGAGTTTAACGACGAGTTCGGCACACGCTCGGGAAAGCGCAGTAAAAAGCAAATTTTAGATGATGACGAGATATGATTAATAAGGTAATTCTTTTGGGAAATGTGGGTCAGGACCCCGAGGTTCGTACCCTTGAGAGTGGTGTTAAGGTTGTACGTCTGCGTCTGGCTACTACGGAGCGTATGTTCAACCGCCAGACTAACGAGACTACGGAGCATACCGAGTGGCATACAGTGACCCTGTGGCGTGGTCTGGCAGATGTGGCAGATAAGTATGTGCGCCGTGGCTCGCAGATATATGTCGAGGGCCGTATACGTAGCCGTGAGTGGGAGAAGGATGGCCAGCGCCACTTCGGCTTTGAGATTGTTGCCGACGATATGAAACTCTTGGGTCGCCGCCAGGATGGAGCACAGCAGGGTGGCTATCAGTCACAACCACAGCAGGGTGGCTATCAGCCACAGCAGCCACAATATGCGCAAGCTCCGCAGCCTCAGTATTCGCAGGCTCCACAGCAACAATATGCGCAGGCTCCACAGCCACAGCCCGTAGCACCGCAGATGCCGGCTGAGGATCCTGATGACTTACCATTCTAATATAGAAGATGAGGCTGAATAAAAAGTCTATTTTGTCGTTATGCTCGCCCTCAAAATGCTTATTTACGCTTAGTAAACTCCGCTTTTTCGGGCTTCGCAGGCCTAAAACTACATCTTTTTATTCAACCTGATAACAAAATGGAGGTGACTAAGAAGTTAATTAGTCACCTCCATTTTTTATATCTTGTCGTATCGCTGCTCGACCTTTGCCCAGTCCAGCACCTTAAACATACTTTCGACACCCTCCTTGCGCACGTTACGATAGTCGATGTAGTAGGCGTGCTCCCACACGTCGATGGCAATGAGCGGATGCAATCCATCTGTTAGCGGTGTGCCAGCATTAGGTTTCGACAACACGTAGAGTACACCATCGTTATCTGCCGCCAGCCATACCCACCCCGAGCCGAAGAGCATCGTTGCTGCCGAGGTCATCGACTTCTTGAGTTCGTCTACCGAGCCAAACTGAAGCTCTATGGCACGTCGTAGGTTGCCCTCGGGAGCGTGGCGTGGCTGTGGCGAGAACTGCTCAAAAAATAGCTCGTGGTTGAGGGCCTGTGCGGCATTGTTAAACACAGCGCCATCGCTCTGACGCACAATATCCTCCAGAGGTAGTGCGGAGTAGCGTGTATCTGTGGTAAGTTCTTTGAGCTTAGCTACATAGCCAGCGTAGTGCTTGTCGTGGTGAAAGTGTAGCGTCTCGGACGAGATGTAGGGCTCAAGAGCGTCGTAGGCATAGGGTAGCTCGGCTACAGTGATGATGGCTGTTGCAAATGTCTTTAGTGTCATATACCTTTAATTTAGCAATTAGCAATAAGTAATTATAAATTGTGATTACTCCATCAGTTGCAACTTTAAGGCCAAAGACAAATAAGAGAGTAAGAGATCACGACTATCGAGTTCGCCACTGAAATTGTGAAGATTAGTTCGGTGTAGGATATTGAGAGGGTGTTGGAGAGAATCGATGTCGCAATTGTCCTAAGAAAAGAGGCCGGCCAAAAATCACTTTTTAGTCGGCCTCATTATTCATAAAACACTATTCGGTTAGAATGTCATGCCAATCGACATCGAGAAACCGTGACTCCACTCATTATAAAGGTCAAAATCATTACTATGCCCATCAAATTCCTTAATATTGTGCGTGTAATATCCAAATTGGAAAGTGTAGTTTCTATCCGCCGATTTACGGTAGTTTACACCAGCGGCAACCTCGAAGAATGGCTTAAACGCACCATATCGTTGTTTGCCGTCATAGTTACCCGACTCGTTATAGATCTCAAGTTTTTTGCCTGTTGATAATCTTGCACCCGCCGAGAACGAGAGATAAGGCGCAACCTTAGTCTTGGTAAAGTAGCCCTTTAAGTTCACAAACAACGGTATCGCAATAGACTGCATGGGTAGTTCAGTCGAATGGTCATACCAACCATATGCATCTTCTACATAATAACAAGAATCACCCCAATAATCTACACTCTCCTTAGCTATAGGTTTATAGGTATTAGACACACCGATATCTAAACCAGCACCAACACCGGCAAAGAAGTAGTCGTTAAAACGCCTACCACCGATATAGCTAAATCTGAGAGCGCTATAATTGGGGCCTTCCCAAGATTCAGTCCACCACCAACCAAATGATACTTGCTGCTGGAAACCTCGCTTAGCATCATATCGAGGAATCGATGCTTGTCTCTGTTTTCTTGCACCATATTTAACCATTCTTAGGCTATCTCGGTAGGCACGCCACTGCTCTCTCGACATTCGCACTTGTTTGGTGACCGTAACGCTATCAAGTGTTGTCACAGTGGTCTCAGTTATAACACCCTGCTGAATGCGCTGCTCGCCATTTTTATTTGCTTGTGCAAAGGCGCTACCACTACATAACAAGAGCAGTGCGCCCAAAAGTATAAATCGCTTCATAACTATTTATTTACCTGCTCCTTAGTGGTTTCAACAATGGTTGAGAATGTACCTCGCTGAACCTTGTTTGCGTCGTTTATAATCTCGAGATCCTTTGCCGTAGCATTTCTAAAATCTCTGTAGTATGCTGGATATCCAGTGATTGTGATAACAAAGCGACCATCAACGGTCATAACCTCAATATCGGCATTGACCAAAATGTCAGCACCATAGGCCTTAGCCGCACGACCCAAAGCTGTGCGCTTATGTTTTTCTATCTTTGCAATAGAGGAGTTATTCACCTTAATATTGGCAAAAGCCTCCTTCTCAACATATGTAATCTTCTTCTTCGACACCTCAAGATTAGCGACAAGTGGCATTACCAGGAAGTTAGACTCAGCATCAAGCAGACGAGCGGTACTCTCAGTGTAGTCAAGAGTTGTCTCCTGAACAGCAACCTTCTCTGTTACCTCAACATACTGCATAGGCGCACAAGAGGCGACAAATGCAAGAATTGCAACGAAAAGTGAAAATTTTTTCATAGTATAAAGTTTGGTCTGTTGCCATCCCAACTCCTATGACAGCGGATAATAAAAAAGAAAGTGTGGAGTTGATTTCGTTTATCAAAATGGAGGTTGTGGTAAAACCCGAATCAAATAAACGTACAATGCCCCACACTTGGATAGTATGGGGTATATGCACAAAACGTGCATAGCCACGCATAGCTATACAAGGAATGAGTGCTGTTCGTTATCCTTGATTCGTAAGAAACTACCACATTTCCATTTTAGGACTTACGAAAACACTTTCAATATGTCTGCTACTTTATCCAAATAGCACTACAAAATTAAAAATAATTTCCGAAACGAACAACACTCTGTGGGGACATTGTTGGGCGAGAATAAAAAAAGAGGCTGAATAAAAAGTGTATTTTGTCGTTATGCTTGCCCTCAAAATGCTCATTTACGCTTAGTAAACTCCGCTTTTTCGGGCTTCGCAGGCCTAAAACTACATCTTTTTATTCAACCTCATAACAAAAACGGAGGTGGCTAATGAATGTTTAGTCACCTCCGATTTTGTGGAGTTGTATTTGGTGGCGCAGTACGAAAATTTCGGTGGACAGCTAAATTCTTTTGGGATCATTAGGACCGTTAGGACCATTAGGACCATTAAGACCATTAAGACCATTAAGAGGTCGGGTATCACGCTGTGGTTTCGGCCGTTAGTGTTCTTGTTCGCAACCATCTTAATTGTCTTAATCGTCTTAAAGGTCTCAATTGTCTCATTTTTTTAGGACTGTGTAGGATGTAAAAAATGGAGGTGACTAATTAACTTATTAGCCACCTCCATTCTTAATATACTATTTTGCGATTACTCGATAACAACCAATGGCTGGTCAGCAGCAACGGTGTCGCCCTCCGAAACCAACAGTCCAAGAACCTTACCTGCGAAGTCTGCCGAGATAGAGTTCTCCATCTTCATGGCCTCGAGGATCATAACCTCCTGACCAAGAGTAACGGTGTCGCCAGCCTTAACCTTAATCTCGATAACACGACCTGGAAGTGGTGCGTTCACGGTCTTGCCATCCGCAGCAGTAACCTTGCGCTCAGCACCTGCATCGGCAGCGTCATCCTCCATAGAGTCAGCTACCTCAATAAGGATAGCGTCGGCTGCAACAGTGTCACCCTCCGCAACCAAAATCTGCTTCACGAAGCCTGCGTAGTCGGTGGTGATAGAGTTCTCCATCTTCATAGCCTCGAGGATCATAACCTCCTGACCAGCAGTAACCTTATCGCCAACCTTAACCTTAAGCTCGATGACACGGCCTGGAAGTGGTGCGCATACAGCCTTGCCCGTTACAGGACGACGGCCAGCAGCTGCAGCACCAGCCTTAGCGCTCTCGATCTCGATGATAACGCCCTCAGCCTGTACGGTGTCGCCCTCACGAACAATGATCTGCTTAACCTTACCAGCAAAGTCTGAAGTGATAGAGTTCTCCATCTTCATAGCCTCGAGGATGGCAACCTCCTGACCTACGGCTACGGTGTCACCAACCTTAACCTTAAGCTCGATAACACGACCTGGAAGTGGTGCGCAGATAGTGTCGCCAGTGATAGGCTGAAGCTCTACCTTCTCCTCCTTCTTAAGTGATGGGTCGGCAGCAACCTTCTCGGCATAGGCCGCCTTCTTAATGCCTGTGAGGTATGCCTTAGCAACGAGTGGGAACAACTCGAGCAAGAGCTCCTCCTTCTCATTCTCGGCAAGGAGTACGCCACCAGCCTCCTCCAACACAGGGTTAGGCTGCTTCTGGTACTTCGATGTGTCGTAAGGACGCTCCTCACGGAAGCCACAGATCTTCTCACGGAAGTCCTCCGAGATCTTAACAGGAGTGCGGCCATAGTCACCCTTAACAAGGCCTACGAACTGTGCCGACTTGTTGGTGTACATTGGGCGGCCAGCCTTCTCATCCATAGCGCAGTTTACGGCCTGAGCACCAACGATCTGCGATGTAGGAGTTACGAGTGGTGGAAGACCTGCTGCAAGACGTACAGGAGGAATAAGCTCCATAGCACGTGGGAGGATGTCCTCAGCGCCGAGCTGCTTGAGCTGTGCAACCATATTAGAGTACATACCACCAGGGATCTCAGCATCCTGAACGAGCTTGTTAGGTGCTGGGAAGCCGAAGTATGCCTCGATAGCCTGTGAAGCTACCAAAAGCTCATCCCAGTTCTCCTCCTGAGCAGCCTTCACGCAGCGGTCGAGCAGTGCATCAACCTCAGCAGGAGTCTCGTCAGTGAGTGGGTTAAATGGCTTTGGAAGAGGCTTCTCTGCGCCAAATACCGATAGCTCAAGCTCCTTACGGATATCCTTAAGCTGCTCGTTGATCTTAGCCACAGCCTCCATATTTGCGCCAAGCTCGATGCCGAGCTTCTTACAGAACAAGTATACAAGCTCTACGGCAGGAGCGCCTGTGCCACCACCAAACCACCAGCAGTTGGTATCTACGATATCAACGCCTGCAACGATAGCTGCGTATACCGAACCAAGACCATAGCCTGGGGTACAGTGGGTGTGGAAATCAACAGTCACGCCAAGCTCCTTCTTGAGTAGCTTGATAAGGCCTGCTACACGTGCGGGAGGAATAAGGCCTGACATATCCTTGATAGTAATCATATCGGCACCAAGAGTTGCCATTTGACGTGCCTTGTCGAGGAAGTACTCATCGGTAAATACCTTCTCGTGCTCCTCGCCATCTGCGTACTTAGGATCTACGGTGTAGCATACAGCGCAGTCGGCAATACCGCCATACTGCTTGATATATTTGATTGTTGATTTAACGTTATCCACGTCGTTCAGAGCGTCGAAGATACGCATAATGCCCAAGCCGCTCTCGATAGCGTTGCGTGAGAAACCGTCGATGATCTCGTCGGTGTAAGGAGCATAGCCAAAGAGGTTACGACCACGCGACAAGGCTGTGAGCTTCGATACATCACCTACTGCCTTCTTGATAGTCTCGAGACGAGTCCAAGGGTTCTCATTGAGGTAACGCATCACAGAGTCGGGCACTGCACCGCCCCAAACCTCCATAGCGTAGAAACCAGCATCCTTGTAATAAGGAAGGCAGCGGTCTACCTGCTGCTGAGTCATACGTGTTGCGAATGAAGACTGCTGTCCGTCACGCAACGTAAGATCACGAATTTTTAGGATCTTTGTCATAATCTTTCAATAGGTTTATTTGTTAGTTTTTAGGTTGTTTACAGGTTGTTTTTTTCGTCGTCGAATAACAGTGCTGTTAATCGAATAACAAATTTAAGCAATATTTCACGAAAAAACAAATATTTTTCGCAGAAAATTCTCTTTTTGAGCGTAGTGGCGGGGGTGACTCCCGCAATCCCCAGTTGTCAATGAGTTGTTGTTAGATATTTTAGTGACAAAAAGAGAGAGAAGTCCGATATTAGCTTGTCTGTGACCCTCTCTCTGTCTCTTTATCTCTCTTTATCTCTCTGTACCTCCAATAAAACCGCTACTCCTCGGTCTGGTGCAGTATTACACGCTCCAAGGCACGCTCGCATACAGGGCAGAACCTATCGGCAGTGTTGTCTCGCATACGACACACATCCGTAGGTCGATAGATGCCCTTAGCACGATAGCCACCGCCCTCGTATACTCCCACGGTGTAGTTCTTCGAGCGCTCCTCGGTGACAGCAGTAGGGATCTCTATCCCCTTCTCAACCATATCTGCCCACTTCGACTCGAAGTCTACAAGGGTGGTGATGTTAGGCTCCCAAGGCTCGTGGTCGAGAGAGTGCATCTCGTCGTTATTATCGGTAGAGAGGTAGAAGTACTCGTCGCCAAGACCTCCGAACGAATGACCAAATTCGTGTACCACAACGGGGCGGAACGCACGGTGATGTGCCGTTGTAAGGGTGTATGAGTTGTAGATGCCGCCACCGCCATAAGTATCTGTGTTGGCGAGGATTATAAAGTGCTCGCAAGGGATGTTAGTAGCCAGATCGTACATTGCATATACGTTGCCCGACGTTAGGTAACGGTCCATGTAGAAGGTGAGGAAGTTAGAGCCTACGGCAGTCTCACGCCACGCCTCGTCTTGAGGTACGCTCACGTTGCTATCTGTCGATGCGCTGGCGATAGCTATAAAGTTAAACTTATCGGCGTGCGACTTGAAGGGTTCGTACGATAAAATCTCGTTTGTGGCGATGAGCGCATCATCGAAGAAGGTGTACATCTCATCCACGGTGTAGCCCTCGGCAAGGATTACCACGTCGATACACTCCTCGGAGTTGCCACCCTGGTGTAGGTAGCGGTGTGGCAGTGCACGCTGGTGCGAGCGGTCGCGGATGAGTCTATCGTCGGGCGAGATGGTGTGACGTAGCTTACTCTCTTTGCCGGTGTTGTCACGCAGTACCATCTCGGCAGTTACGGCCTTAAGAGGCATAGGCACGAGCAGTGTGAACTCGAAACTCTTAGATATAGTTGCAGCCTCAGGTGTTGTTATCCACTCCTGAAATAGCGATGAGAACGAGGTCTTGTATATCACCTTGCCACTCTCTGCATCGTAGAGCGTAAGGTCGCCATTACCCTTAAGGGGTACGTTGTCGAGGTTTACACGGCGTCCCCACCAGTGGTCTGTTGCCGAGAGCTCACGCAGGGCCACGTGTTGCTCCGAGCTGTTTCCCGATAGTGTGTAGTCGATACGCAGTGTCTTGTCTGCAAAGTAGTCGTCGAAAGTCTGTGCCGAGGCCATTGCCACCGATGCAAGGGCCACGATGCTGAGTATGAGTACTCTTCTCATAGGTTTCGTTTAAGGTTTTAAGTAAAAATTCTCTATATCCCACAAAGGTAATATTTTTTCGCAAATAATACCCCTCCTTATTCGACTTTTTTAGTACCTTTGCAATCTCTATTATCATTAAATATGAATAGCGATGAGAACTTGTAAAAATATATTGACGGCGCTACTGTTGGCGCTATGTGTAGTCATCACCCCATTTGCTGCTGAGGCGCAACGCCGCAAAGTGCCGAAGTATCTCCCCGATACGGTTGCTGCGGTGCTATGTCGCATAACGCTGGCTGAGGTTGCTGGAAGCTACGTTAAGATCGAGTCGATAAAACTTATCGGCGATGAGCAGACCGAGAAACAGGACTCTACTGCCGACGACGAGGAGCGTAAGCGCCCCGTTATGGAGATACGTGCATCGGAGCACCTGGCCTTCTATCCTATGCGCCCCGAGAGTGTGGAGCGACTATACTCGGCCATACGCAAGAAGCTCCCTAAGGAGTTTGAGGAGTACGACCTAAAGCTATATGCCAACGGACAACTCGTCGATAATCTCATCCCGCAATACTATGCCCAGAGCAGCGATGCAAAGAGGTTTACAAACTCGGCTATTGCTCCACTTATTACACGAAGTAGCCGTAAGTCGCAGCCCGAGCGAGGTCTTGCTAACCGTCATATAGCTCTCTGGCAGAGCCACGGTCGCTACTTCAATAACAATACTGGCGAGTGGAGTTGGCAGCGTGCACGTCTTTGGGAGACTGTCGAGGACCTATATACGCAGAGCTACGTCGTGCCATACCTTGTGCCTATGCTCGAGAGGGCTGGTGCCTCGGTGCTGCTGCCTCGTGAGCGCAGTATGCGTCGTGAGGAGCTTATCATCGACAACGATAAGGGCATCGACTCGACTACCTACACCGAGAGTGGCGAGTGGAGTCGTGCAGGAAGTGGCTTTGCTCACTTGCGTGAGAGCTATCCCTCGGGACATAACCCCTTTGCCGATGGCTCGGCACGTATGGCCTCGACCTCTACCAAGCGTGATAAGCACTCTTGCGCTACGTGGCGAGCGGCGATACCTAAGTCGGGAGTATACAGCCTCTATGTGTCGTACTATACACACAAACGCTCGGTGTCGGATGCTCGATATACGGTGCACGCCTCGGGTGGCGATCAGCAGTTCTTGGTGAACCAGAAGATGGGTGGCGGTATGTGGATATGTCTTGGTGAGTTCTACTTTGAGGCTGGCGACGAAGCCCCAATTGTGACCCTTGATAACTACTCTACGCAGTCGGGTGTGGTTACGGCAGATGCTGTTAAGATTGGCGGCGGTATGGGTAACATCTCACGTGAGGTACACTCGTCAAAACGTAGCTCAAGTCGTGAGTATAGCTCTGAGACAAGTGGCTACCCACGTTTCACTGAAGGTTCACGCTACTGGTTGCAGTGGTCGGGCTTCTCGACAGATGTATATGCCCCTAAGGGTGGTGTAGATGACTATAAGGATGACTATATGTCACGTGCTCGCTGGGTCAATGCTCTTATGGGTGGCTCGGAGCGTCTTAGTGCGCAGAAGGGTAAGAACATACCTCTGGATCTTGCCCTCGCCTTCCACTCGGATGCTGGCGTGCGTGACAATGACTATGTTATAGGCACGCTCGGTATCTACTGCACACGTGACAATGGCAAGGAGTTCGAGGACGACATCTCACGTCTACGCTCTCGTGACCTCACGGATATTGTTATGACACAGATTGTAGGTGACCTGCGCCAGAAGTATGATAAGCGCTGGGTGCGTCGTGGTATGTGGGATAAGTCCTACTATGAGGCACGCCTACCATGGTGTCCTACGATGCTCCTCGAGCTACTCTCGCACCAGAACTTCTCAGATATGCGCTATGGTCTCGACCCTCAGTTCCGCTTCGACGTGAGCCGTGCTATTTATAAGGGCGTGTTGCGTTACCTCTCGAGTCAGTATAACGTGGAGTATGTCGTGCAACCATTGCCCGTAAATAGCTTTGCCGTGGAGCTTAAGGGTGGCAAGGCGACGCTAAGTTGGAAGCCTACCGAGGATAAGCTCGAACCTACGGCTAAGCCCGACTACTATATATTATATACACGCATTGGCGACTCAGGCTTCGATGCGGGTCGTAGGGTAGATGGCACATCAATCACTGTGGAGCAGGAGTCGGGAAAGGTTTATAGCTATCGTGTTACGGCGGTGAACGATGGCGGCGAGAGCTTCGACTCCGAGACCTTGGCCGCTGCTGTGGGTAAGTCACGCAAGCAGGTGCTTGTAGTCAATGGCTTCGACCGAGTATCTGCCCCCGTGAGTTATAAGGATGAGGACGAGGCGGGCTTCTATAACTGCTATGATAGCGGTGTTGCCTATATCGAAGATATATCGTTCATTGGCGAGCAGACCAACTTCCGTCGTTCACTCTCTAAGTCGCAGGACGATAACAACGCCCTCGGACAGTCGTACAACGACTACGAAACGGAGATAATCGCAGGTAATACGTTCGACTTCGTAGCACTTCATGGCAAATCTATTTTGGCTGCGGGCTACTCCTTTGCTTCGGCCTCGCATCTCGCTGTCGAGAGTGGCGATGTGAAGCTCGACGACTACGCTGCCGTAGACCTTATTTTGGGCAAGCAGCGCACTACGGCTGTGGGTAAGGGCGAGTATCGCTACGAGGCTATGCCTAAGGCTATGCAGACACAGCTGACCAAATATGCGGCTAAGGGTGGCTCGATAATGGTTACAGGAAGCTATCTTCTGAGCGATCTTTGGGAGTCGAAAAATAGCTCGGAGGCGGGTCGTAAGTTTGCCCAGAGCGTGCTCCACGCAAGCTATGGAGGTAGTATGGCTACACGTCGTGGCGATGTTAAGAGCTTGTCGCTTAGCTTTATGCGTACGCCATTCAATGTTACGTTCAACACCGAGTTTAGCGACGAAATATATCGTGTCGATTCGCCCGAGATTGTCCACGCTGCCTCGGGAGCAAGTGTCGCTATGCGCTATCGCTCTACCAACCAGCCCGCAGCATCGGCCTATGCGGGTGCTTATCGTACGTTCGTGGCGGGATTTCCGTTCGAGGCTATACGCTCGGCATCGGAGCGTGATAAGATGATGAGTGCTGTGCTCGGTTTTCTTATTAAGTAACGATGGCACTATCGCGTCATAATCTGCAAACAGCGCTTATGCCCCTGGCAATGGTTGTCGGGGCGCTGCTCTGTCGTCCGTTGGCCGCTGTGGAGAGCGCAAGTCATAATCTACTCACGCCACTGCTTATTGCGGCGATGTTGTTTGTTACGTTCTGTAAGATAGATGTTCGCCATATGCGCCTTAGCTGGGTGCACCTATGGATGCTTCTCATACAGTTTGTCGGTGCGACTGCGGTCTACTATGTTACGCTGCCTCTGCTTGGCGAGACGGTGGCTCAGGGTGCTATGATATGCGTTCTTGCACCTATTGCTATGGCTGCGGTGGTTATTGGTAATATGCTCGGCGCTAATGTCACGACGATGGTGACATATAGCCTTGTATGTAATCTCGTTACAGCACTTCTTATTCCCCCTATGCTCCACGTGTTTGGCAGTGGTAGCTGTACCTTTGCCGAGATTATCGGACGTGTAGCCCCAACGCTTATAGCGCCCTTTATCGTGGCCCAGCTCTGCCGCTGGCTACTGCCTAAGGTTGCCGAGTGGTTTGCCTCGCACTCTATTGTGTCGTTCTATCTGTGGCTCGTGTCGTTGGTGCTGGTTATGGGCCGTACCACGCTTTTTATTATCAATGCCGATGCAACCCCCTTTATCGAGGTGGAGCTCGCTGCTGTCGCACTGCTACTATGCCTTGTGCAGTTTGGTGCTGGTAGGTTGTTGGGTCGTCATACGGGCGATGTGGTGGCTACTACACAGTCAGTAGGTCAGAAGAATACGATCTTTGCCATATGGCTCTCGCTTAACTTCCTCGACCCCATCGCCTCGATTGCTCCCACGGCATATATCGTATGGCAGAACCTGCTGAATAGTTGGCAAATATTCAGACACAACCAACGATTAGCAAAAAAAGAGGCTGAATAAAAAGTGTATTTTGTCGTTAAGCTCGCCCTCAAAATGCTCATTTACGCTTAGTAAACTCCGCTTTTTCGGGCTTCGCAGGCCTAAAACTACATCTTTTTATTCAACCTGATAACAAAATGGAGGTGACTAATTAACTTTTTAGTCACCTCCGTTTAGTTGTTAGTGGCATGCTGTCCGCCTAAATGTGTCGGCCGCATCCACGAATATGTGTCTGCCTGAATGTGTCGGCCGCATCCACGAGCCTAAATCTCTTCGCCGAAGAGGGTGGCTGATGAGCAACCTGTGATGCGCACCTTTACATAGTCGCCAATCTGGTGGTTGCCACGGTCGAATACCACCATTTTGTTCTGCGATGTACGTCCCGATAGCTGTTCGTCGCTACGTTTCGACGTGCACTCCACCAATATCTCAAACTCCTTGCCTACGTCACGACGGTTGCTCTCGGCCGATAGCTCGTTTTGCAGGTCGATGATCTCGGTAAGGCGGCGTGTCTTAACATCCTCGGCGATGTCATCGCCGAGGTTGCGCTGTGCGAATGTCCCTGGACGCTCCGAGTACTTGAACATATAGGCGAAGTCGTAGCCCACCTCTCGCATCAGTGATAGGGTCTCTTGGTGCTCCTCCTCGCTCTCGTGGGCAAAGCCAGCTATGAGGTCGGTGGTGATGGCGCAGTCGGGCATATATCGACGTATAGCCGCTACACGCTCTAAGTACCACTCTCGGGTATACTTGCGGTTCATACGCTTGAGCATCTCCGTAGAGCCTGACTGTGCAGGGAGGTGTATAGCCTTGCATATGTTTGGCATCGAGGCCATGGTCTCGAGCAGCTTGTCGCTAATATCCTTGGGGTGTGACGTGGCAAAGCGTACACGTAGCAGTGGTGATATTTCGGCCACACGTTTCAAAAGTTCGGGGAAGTCTACCTCGCCTGTGCGGTACGAGTTTACGTTTTGGCCGAGGAGTGTCACCTCACGGTATCCATTCTCAAAGAGCGTGCGTGCCTCCGAGATTATAGTCTCGGCATCACGGCTACGCTCGATACCTCGGGTGTATGGCACCACGCAGTATGAGCAGTAGTTGTTGCAGCCACGCATAATGGCTATGAAGGCGCTTACACCATTCTTATCAAGACGTACTGGGGCAATCTCGGCATAGGTCTCCTCCTTCGATAGCTCCACGTTTACGCCCTTATCGCCGCCCTCTACCTCACGCACCAAGCGTGGTAGATCACGATAGGCATCGGGTCCTGCAACGATGTCTACGCCTGTGCCACCCTTGGTAAGCTCATCCTTAAGGCGCTCGGCCATACAGCCGATGATGCCGATGATGAGCGAGGGTTTCTGCTTGCGCTGTCGGCGCATCTCGCTGAGTCGTCCCCATATACGTTGCTCGGCATTATCACGTATCGAGCAGGTGTTGATAAGCACTATGTCGGCCTCCTCGAGGCTCTCGGTGTAGCGATATCCCTCCTCCTGCATTATCGACACTACAATCTCAGAGTCGCCGACATTCATCTGGCAACCATATGTCTCGATATATAGCTTGCGCCCGCTACCGGTGAGTGGGCGCAAATTATTCATTTGGATATTCATATATTTATTAATGTTTACTCAGTAGGCATTGCGTTCTCCTCGGGGAATGGCTTGAAGCCCTCGCCAAAGGTGTCGTAAGCATCGGTGACCACCACAAAGGCCTTAGGGTCGAACTCCTTGATCTTGTGCTGCACGTTGCGCACCTCCTTACGGTTTACTACGAGGAATATCATCTCCTTGTTGTTGTCGGTGTACATACCCTTAGCCTTGATGTATGTGCCGCCACGATTGAGCTCGTGAAGGATATAGTTGCGCATTTTGTCGGAGTGTACATCGCAGATGATATATAGTAGTTTATCACGTGATGCGCCGTCGATGGTGTAACCCAATACCTTGGCATTCACAAAGATACTTACTGCTGAGTAGAGCGTCAGTAGCAGGCCTGCTGGCTCCTTACCCTCGGGAAGACCGATGCCGAAGCCGATGACTACCAAGCCGCTGAGTACGATGAGCGCATCAGAGAGCAAGACGCCATTTGCGAACTTCATCTTGGCAAATCGGTGAAGTATCATACCTGTGATGTCGGTACCACCCGTTGCTGCGTTGTTACGAATAACGATACCCACACCAATACCGCTGAACACACCACCGATTATTGAGGTGAGGAGAAGATGGTCGCTGAGGTCTACGTGTCCGCCGAGTAGCTGTGTAGCGTCGCAGGTGGCTGCAACATCAAGGTTTGGATATACCAGCCAGTCGAGTAGAAGCATAAGACCTGGGGTGATCAGCACAGCAAATATTGTTCGTCCGCCGAACTTACCGCCAAAGAGCACAAGTGCTGTGATGATCAAGAAAGTATCGAGTACGTAGCCAATCACGCCGGGCTGCACTGCCTCGTTAAGTAGCTTCGATATTACTAGTGCCAAGCCGTAGACACCGCCTGGAACAAGGTCGTATGGGTTGATGAATATTACGAAAGCTATGGCAACCAATAAGCAACCGAATACAATTTGGCCAATTGACCACCACCACTGTGGGCTCTTAAGTGCCTCTTTGGCAGATACTGCCATCTCCTGAAGTGAAAATTTAGGTTTCATAAATATGCAAAATCAGTAATTTTATTCAAAAATCATCTACCAAAGATACGCTAAATTTTGTAAACCCCCAAAGCATTGTACTATTTTTTTATTATGAGGTGTCGTTATATGCTCTTTATGAGCAACGTAGTTGTGTGATTTTTTGGTTTTTAGAAAATTTTTCCTATCTTTGTATTTAGTACACTTTGCTTTATTTATAGCAATGTGTTGATAATCAACTAAATAGACTATATTATGGAGACATGGGGAGTCTTGACATACTACTGTGCATTCACCATTCTGATTATCGCATATCTGCTCGGTTCAATACCCAGTGCAGTGTGGATTGGTAAGAAATATTATGGCATAGATATTCGCGAGCACGGCTCGAAAAATGCGGGTACGACAAATATGCTCCGTGTGCTCGGTAAGCGTGCTGCACTGCCAGTGTTTGTGATCGACTATTTCAAGGGTTTTGGTGGCGTAATGCTCACTGCCTTACTGCGTTATGACGACTCGGTGAGCGAAGCGTGGTTGATTAATATGCGTATTATCGCCACTGTTGCCGTGGTGCTTGGTCATATCTTCCCAATCTTTGCCGGCTTCCGTGGTGGCAAGGGTGTTGCGACACTCCTCGGCGCCGGTACGGCAATCTATCCTCCAATCCTGCTTATGTGCTTCGGCGTTTGGTGTATGGTCTTCGCTATTTGGCACTATGTGTCGCTGGCATCGATGGTCGCAGGATGCTGCTATCCATTGCTTGTGATGATCTTCGCTACAATGACCTACGACCCCGCAGCTCCATTCCAGAGTGTGCCATTTATCATCTTCTCGTGGGTGGTTGCTGTGTTGCTCGTATGGACACATCGTAAGAATATTGGCCGACTGCGTGATGGCACCGAGTCGAAGATATATCTATGGCTAAAGCCCGAGGAGAAGAGGGAGGCGGAGGATAATTCTGCTGCTGAGGAGAGTGCTGTGACTCTCGAGTCGATAATCTCTGATGAGGAGAGCGCTAAGCAGTAGCTTCGATTTAGCCCAATAATCCCTATTTTACATAAGTAAGTAGGTTGATATTTTCAAAATTCCGAAAATATTTGTATCTTTGTGCTCTGATTTATAGCAAGTGATAATTAAGAGTTAAAGATACGAGATGAAGAATATTCGCAATTTTTGTATTATTGCACACATCGACCACGGTAAGAGTACCCTTGCCGATCGCCTTCTTGAGAAGACTAATACCCTGAACCAGCGAGAGATGCAGGCACAGGTGCTCGATGATATGGACCTCGAGCGTGAGAAGGGTATCACTATCAAGAGCCACGCCATACAGATGGAGTATAAGGCACGTGATGGCCAGGCCTATACACTCAACCTTATCGACACCCCAGGACACGTGGACTTCTCGTATGAGGTGTCACGAGCAATCGCCTCGTGCGAGGGTGCGCTGCTCGTTGTAGACTCTACGCAGGGTATTCAGGCTCAGACAATTTCAAATCTATATCTTGCTCTTGGTCAGGATCTTGAGATTATTCCTGTGCTAAATAAGATCGACTGTGAGTCGGCAATGATTGACGAGGTTAAGGATCAGATTATCGACCTTATTGGCTGTCGTGAGGATGAGATTTTGCTCGCCTCGGGAAAGACAGGCCAGGGCGTTGAGGATGTCCTCGAGGCTATCATCGAGCGTATTCCTGCGCCTAAAGGCGATGAGAATGCCCCTCTTCAGGCTCTTATCTTCGACTCGGTGTTTAACCCCTTCCGTGGCGTTATTGCTTACTTCCGAGTATTTAACGGCACAATGCGCAAGGGCGACCACGTAAAGTTCTTCAATACTGGTAGCGAGTATGATGCCGATGAGATTGGTGTACTCAAGCTCAAGATGGTGGAGCGTGGCGAGATTAAGGCTGGCGACGTGGGATATATCTGCTCGGGTATCAAGAACTCGACGGATGTCAAGGTGGGTGATACCATCACCTCTGTAAGTAACCCTTGTACGGAGGCTATCGCAGGCTTTGAGGATGTTAAGCCTATGGTCTTTGCGGGTGTCTATCCCGTTGAGGCTGACCAGTATGAGGATCTGCGTGCTTCGCTTGAGAAGCTGAAGCTCAACGATGCTTCGCTTACGTTCGAGCCCGAGAGCTCGTTGGCCCTTGGCTTTGGCTTCCGCTGTGGCTTCCTCGGACTGCTCCATATGGAGATTATTCAGGAGCGCCTATATCGTGAGTTTGATATGGATGTTATCACCACAGTGCCTAATGTGTCGTATCGCATCACCACCACTACGGGCGATGAGCTCGAGGTGCACAACCCTTCGGGACTCCCCGAGATCACTAAGGTGGCAAAGATTGAGGAGCCATACATCCTCGCACAGATAATCACCAAGGCCGACTTCCTCGGCAACGTGCTCAAGCTGTGTATCGACAAGCGAGGTGTTATGAAGAACCAGACCTTCATCACGCAGGATCGTGTCGAGGTGAACTTTGAGATGCCACTCTCGGAGATCGTCTTCGACTTCTACGATAAGCTCAAGAGCATATCTAAGGGCTACGCCTCGTTCGACTACCATCGCACGGGCTACCAGATAAGTAAACTTGCGAAGCTCGACATCCTGCTTAATGGCGAGGCTGTCGATGCGCTGTCGTCGCTAATATATGCCGACCACGCCTATGACTTCGGCCGTAAGATGTGCGAGAAGCTTAAGGAGCTTATCCCACGCCAGCAGTTCGACATTGCCATTCAGGCGGCTATCGGTGCTAAGATTATAGCCCGTGAGACCGTCAAGGCTGTGCGTAAGGATGTTACGGCGAAGTGTTACGGTGGTGATATCTCACGTAAGCGTAAGCTGCTCGAGAAGCAGAAGGCAGGTAAGAAACGTATGCGCCAGATTGGCTCGGTGCAGGTGCCACAGTCGGCGTTCTTGGCAGTGCTTAAGATGGACTAATTTCTTTGTTGTGATAAAGGGTCATCTGCGTCGTCTGGCTCATTGCCCCGAATGGGGAAATACCTCAAGTATGTCCCCATCCGAGTCAATTTCGACCAGTCCCACAGCTAACCCTTTCTAACAACAAAGGTGGTTTAGAGAATTTAGTGAGTTTAGGAAACTTAGAGAATTCGGTGAGTTTAGGGAGTTTAGTGATTCCTTAAATTCTTTAGATTCCTTAAACTCCCTAACCTCTCACAAATAATTGCGGTAGTAGCTCAGTCGGTAGAGCATCGGCTTCCCAAGCCGAGGGTCGCGGGTTCGAGCCCCGTCTACCGCTCAGCTTGCTGGAGAGGCAGGCGGGATTCTCAACTGAGACCCTCGAACGTCCCTTCCAGGGGTCGGGAGGTAACCTTTAACCCATTATAACTCATAAAATCTCCCTAAAACTAACAACAACAAACCAACCCGAAAAACCTATAACGACAATGAGAAAACTGCTACTCTCTATTACGCTGATTGCAGCGATGATAACATCATCTTCAGCACAGAACTATGTGCCTACGGCAGAGAATATTAAGAGCCGTGAGGCCTTTGCCGATGACCGCTTTGGAATATTTATCCACTGGGGTATTTACAGTATGTTTGCCCAGGGCGAGTGGTACTTGCAGAATGCCGGGCTCGACCGTGACGAGTATGCCAAGGCTGCAGATGCCTTCTACCCCCACCGATTCGATGCCAAGGAGTGGGTGGCAGCCGTAAAGGCCTCGGGAGCTAAGTACATATGTTTCACCACACGCCATCACGATAGCTTCTCGATGTGGGATACCGAGGAGTCGGACTACAACATCGTAGATGCAACGCCCTATGGCCGTGATATTCTCAAGGAGCTTGCCGAGGAGTGCCAGAAGCAGGGTATAGCCCTTCACCTCTACTACTCACACGCCGACTGGAGTCGTGATGAGTATCCTCGTGGCCGCACAGCTAAGAGTGTGACGGGACGTGACGAGACAAAGATTAACTGGGCGGAGTACTACGGCTTTATGAATCGTCAGATCACCGAGCTACTTACAAACTACGGCCCTATTCGTGCAATATGGTTTGATGGCTGGTGGGATCATGATGAGGATGCCACGCCTTTTGACTGGCAACTCGATGAGCAGTATGCCCTTGTGCATAAGTTGCAGCCATCGTGCCTTGTGGCCAACAACCACCATCAGGTGCCTTTCGAGGGTGAGGATATTCAGATTTTCGAGCGTGACCTCCCAGGCGAAAATACCCACGGATTGTCGGGTCAGGCCATCAGCCGCCTACCTCTCGAGACCTGCCAGACGATGAACGGAATGTGGGGCTATAAGGTTGTGGATCAGAACTATAAATCTCACGAGACACTTATTCGTTATCTTGTGAGTGCTGCGGGCAAGGGTGGTAACCTTCTGCTCAACGTAGGACCGCAGCCTAACGGCGAGTTGCCTGCTGCTGCTGTGGAGCGTATGAGGCTTATGGGCGAGTGGCTAAAGACCTACGGCCAGACAATATATGGCACCGAGGCTGGCGACATCAAGCCTCAGGAGTGGGGTTGCAGCACACGCAACGGCGACAAGCTATATATCCACATATTTGAGCACGAGGATGGTAAGCTGTTCTTGCCTCTCGAGTGCAAGGTGCTCGAAGTTAAAGAGTTCCTTACCGGCAAGAAGATCCCATACCAGAAGACTAAGTGGGGTATCGTACTCGAAGTGGGTAAGGTTGAGAATACGATTGATTATGTTGTAGAGATTCGCACACGCTAACAAACTTAAAGATTAGAAGTTATGAAACATCTGCTTGTTGGCGCATTAGCGCTAATTGCTACACTTGGAATTGGTTGCAGCGGTGCACCACGAATTAATCCTAAGGGTGTTGAGCCTGTCAAGATGGAGGCCTTCGAGGTGTATGACCAGGTTGCTTGTCGTGAGTTTGCCAAATTTATAGTATCGTCGAAGAGTGATGTGTGCACTGGGTTGGCCTCGATGCTCTACTTTGGCGCAGAGATTAGCGGATGGTATGATGCTTCGATGGAGAGCTCGATGCTATCATATAAGCCCTTGGCTATTGCCGAGGAGCAAGATATGATAAAGGTCGATATGTTGCTTACGGAGGAGTCGATGCAGAGTATTGTTGCAAGCTACTTCGGTCCTGATGTTAGGTTTGCGTGGTCGCAATTTAATGTTAGTGATGATCCCGCTAAGGGCTGCTATCAGCTATATGCACTACGTGGCTATAATGGTGGTACACAGCCATTTATCGACGGCTCGTATCTCGTAGAGGCTGAGGCTGTTGTTGGTATGGCTCCTTGTCCTATGGTGAGTATGAAGTTTAATACCGAGGGCGCTAAGCGCATATACGAGGTGACTAAGCGTAATGTGGGTAGACCTTTGGCTGTGCTACTCGATGGCAGAGTCTACTCTCTCCCTGTGATAATGTCTGATATAGTTGGTGGACTATTCTCAATTTCAGGCGATCTAACAGAGGAGGAGGCTGAGCGACTGGTGGTGGCAATAACAAAGTTTGTATATTAGCCTGCAGAGGCTGAATAAAAAGTGTATTTTGTCGTTCTTTGCCGTGATAAGTCATTATCTACGTCCGCTAACGAATTATCAATAGCAATGAGCAGTACGTTTTAGTACAGCCCATCGCTATGAAATTCGCCGAGCGTTGTATCTAATGCCTTCTGACGGCAAAAT
>JAFQTX010000041.1 GCA_017408825.1 Alistipes sp. | reverse complement strand
TTTCGGCTTCTTTGAGGCTCTTTTCGGCAACTTTTCATTTGTGATAATTGGAAATAGTCCACTATTACCTGCATACCCCAAATGAAAATTTACACGAAATTAGCTCTCAAATAATCTCGAAATAAAATTCAAACAGCTTCTCAATCTTTTATTTCGAAGGTTAATGATGTATAAAAATCCTGAGTGGAGCTACTCGGCAGTACTCTACGAGATGAACATCCGTCAGCTTACTGCTGAGGGTACGCTACGTGCCGCCACGGAGCGCTTGCCATTCTTGCGCTCGGTGGGTGTCGATGCCATATGGCTTATGCCGATATATCCTATCGGCGTGGAGGGCCGCAAGGGGAGACTGGGCTCCTACTACTCGATACGTGACTATAAGGGCGTAAACCCCGAGTTTGGCACGGCAGACGACCTGCGCCACTTTATTACTACGGCCCATGCCTTGGGTCTTAAGGTGCTGCTCGACTGGGTGGCAAACCATACGGCACGTGATGCTCGCTGGATTACGGAGCGCCCCTCGGAGTGGTATGAGCGTGATGAGGCGGGTGTGGCTAAGGTGCCCTGGGACTGGAGCGATACCGCAAAGCTAAACTATGCAAACCACGATGTGTGGCGTGGCCAGATTGAGGCTATGCGCTACTGGGTTGAGGAGTTTGGTGTAGATGGCTTCAGGTGCGATATGGCTATGTTGGTGCCTATTGAGTTTTGGCAGGAGGCCTCCGCAGAGCTTCATCGCATTAAACCCGACGTGTTTATGCTTGCCGAGGCTGAGGAGGATAACCTCTTCGATAGCGCCTTCAACGCCAGCTACCAGTGGAACATCCACCATATTATGTGTGACATTGCTAAGGGTGCTCGCCGTGTGTGGGATCTGCGCAATGCTATCCACTCGGAGCGTGCGAAGTATCCTCGTGAGGCTATGCGTATGAGCTTCACGTCGAACCACGACGAGAACTCGTGGAGTGGCTCGCACCAAGCACGCTTTGGCGCTGCTCTCGACGTGATGACGGCGATGACCTTCCTTATGCCCTCGACAATGCCGCTGATATATACGGGACAGGAGGTCGGTTACGACCACTCGTTCGAGTTCTTTGAGCGTGATGCTATCCCCGCTGAATGTTATGTCGAGAACCGCTCTACGGAGCTATACCGACGCCTCTCGGCGCTGAAACATCGTGAGTTGGCGCTGGCTGCAGGTGAGCGTGGTGGCGAGGTTATCGAGATAGAGAATAACGCCAAGGATTGTATGATGACCTTCGTGCGTGAGGTGCGTGGCAGCCGTGTTGTGGCGATAGTAAACCTCTCGCCATATACCATTCACGCCGACTTCCGAACAGGCATTTATGCCGGAAAGTATATCGACGCTCTCTCGGGTGAGCGTGTTGTGTTGGACGACCACGTGGAGTGTGATATTGCTCCGTGGCAGTATCAGATTTTAGTAAAATAGTGAGTATGAAGAGATTTTTTAGTTTGGCGGTGCTCGTGTTGGCCGTTACGCTTAGCGCCACTGCTGCCCAGCCACGCCTCAAGATCAAGCACGTAGAGCCACTATCGTGGTGGGTGGGTATGACTACTCCTTTGCAGCTTATGATCAATGGCGAGGGTGTATCTGAGTATGATGTTCAGATTTTGCCCGCAGGTCAGGGTGTTGAGGTTACGGCAGTTCATAAGGCTGATAGCCCTAACTACCTATTCGTAGATGTTAAGATCGAGGATGATGCCAAGGCTGGCGTCTATACCCTGCGCTTTAAGAGTGGTAACCGTCGTGTGGACTATAACTATACCATTGCTGAGCGTGAGGAGGGCTCGCGAGAGCGTCGTAGCTTCACCACGGCCGACTTCGTATACCTTATCATGCCCGACCGCTTTGCAAATGGCGATGCGTCGAACGACAATACAAAGGATACTGCCGAGAAGGTAGATCGCTCGCAGCCTGGTCGCCGTCACGGTGGTGATATCCAGGGTGTTATCGACCATCTTGACTATATCGCCGACCTCGGTGCCACGGCCATATGGTCTACACCTATGTTGCTCGACGATGAGAACGGAGCATCGTACCACGGCTATTCGTGCAGCGACTACTATCGCATCGACCCACGCTATGGTACTAACGAGCTGTTTTGCACCTATGTCGAGGAGTGTCACAAGCGTGATCTCAAGGTGATTATGGATATTGTGCCTAACCATAGCTCTACGTCGCACTGGTGGTATTCCGACCAGCCATTTGAGGACTGGACACATAAGTGGGATAGCTATACGCAGTCGAACTGGACATTCTCGACAAATATGGACTTCAACGCCTCGAAATCGGACCTCTATCAGATGGAGAGTGGCTGGTTTGATCGCTCGATGGCCGATATGAATCTCGATAATGAGTTCTTGCTCAACTACTTCAAGCAGTGGGCCGTATGGTGGATCGAGTACTCGGGCCTTGATGGTTTCCGTGTGGACACCTACCCCTATAACGAGAAGATGCCTATGAGCCGCTGGTGTGAGGCTGTGATGGCTGAGTATCCCAACTTCAACATCGTTGGTGAGGTGTGGACCTCGTCTATTCCACAGCTGGCCTATTGGCAGGGTGGCAATGCGAATAAGGATGGTTTCGACTCTCACCTTAAGTCGATTATGGACTTCCCGCTCCACGACGCTATTCGCTCGGCAATGACCGAGAGTGGTAATTGCGGCTGGGGTCAGGGTATGACACGTGTCTACGATGTTGTGTCGCACGACTTCGTATATCACGACCTACAGAATATGATGATTATGGCTGCTAACCACGACACCGACCGCATTGGCGATGTGTGCGAGGGTGATGCTCGCCGTATGAAGATTGTTGCCACGTTGCTCTGCACGATGCGTGGTATGCCTCAGATGCTCTATGGCGACGAGCTGATGTTCCGCTCTACGGATCGCTCGAAGGGACATCCTACGTTGCGTGTAGACTTCCCTGGAGGCTGGGAGGGTGACCCCGTAAATTTGTTCGACAGGTCGCAACACACGGGTGCACAGAGAGAGGTGTTCGACTATACACGTCAGTTAATGAACTGGCGAAAGTCGAAGGAGGTGATCCACACTGGTCGCACGCTACACTTCATCGACCGTGACAATACATATGCCTTCTTCCGCTATAACGACACAGAGGCGGTCTTTGTCTACATCAACAATAGCGAACACACTCGAGAGATACCTTGGCAGCGCTACTCGGAGATCACCGAGGGTATCGCTACTGGTCGTGATGTGATTACTGGAGAGGTAGTTGAGATGTCGGGAAGGAGAGTTGCACCTATGTCCGCACTTGTGGTAGAGTTCCGACGATAGGGTAGTTACTACGATATGATACGCACGGATATTTAAGTATTCGTGCGTATTTTTTTTGAGCTTTCTTGGATATTCACCTAAAAATATATACATTTGTGGTACGGAGAATTAAAACCAAGATGATATGAAGAGAGTATTCTTGTTTGTCGTGGCTCTACTTGTAGCTTCAGTAAGCTATGCTCAGGAGCCACAGCGTAACCTTATGGAGGCACAGATTGCCTACGATGAGGCTGTATTGGCACAGAAGCGTGCTGTTCAGGATGTACGTAGCGAGGAGCGTCGTATTGAAGAGGCTGCTGAGCGTCGTGTTGAGGAGGCTAAGGCCGAGGTTTCGGCTATGCGTAAGAACCTTAAGGGTGTCGTTGCCGAGCAGAAACAGCGTGTTGCAGCTGCTAAGCAGGAGCTTAAGAAGGCTACAATCCGTCATAAGGAGATCTCTACACAGGCTAAGCAGGAGGTTGCTGCTGCCAAGGCCACTACTAAGCAGGTAGTTGCTGAGGGCAAGAGCAATGTGGCACGTGCCAAGGCCGACATTGCTCGCGCCAAGGCTGAGCAAGCCCATAAGTAGCGATTAGCTTTAGGCTGACTAAAAAGTCTATTTTGTCGTTCTTTGCCGTGATAAGTCATTATCTACGTCCGCTAACGAATTATCCATAGCAATGAGCAGTACGTTTTAGTACAGCCCATCGCTATGCAATTCGCCGAGCGTTGTATCTA
>JAFQTX010000010.1 GCA_017408825.1 Alistipes sp. | reverse complement strand
TACAGCGCAGAAGATCCTCGATAGCGTAGGCGTAAGCCGCGACATCAAGGTTCAGGATTGGACCGACGAGCAGGTCGGCGCCATTCGTGGCGCAATTGCCGATATGGGCATCAAGGTTGAGGGCGAGTGCCGCTCAGTCGTACAGCTCAACATTAAGCGATTGATGGATATTGGTTGCTACCGTGGTATCCGTCACCGTCTTGGTCTTCCAGTTCGCGGTCAGAGCACTAAGAACAATGCACGTACTCGTAAGGGTAAGAAGAAGACTGTAGCAAACAAGAAAAAGGCAACTAAGTAATATTAGAGAGTTATGGCAAAGAAAACTGGAACAGTTAAGAAGAAGGTTGTTAAGGTTTCGGCTCAGGGTATGGCTTTCGTACACTCGACCTTCAACAACGTTATCATCACCATCACTAACGAGGTTGGTGAGGTGATCAGCTGGTCATCAGCTGGTAAGATGGGCTTCCGTGGTTCAAAGAAGAATACTCCCTATGCTGCACAGACAGCTGCTGCTGACTGCGCAAAGGTTGCTTACGATATGGGTTTGCGTAAGGTTAAGGTTTACGTGAAGGGTCCTGGTCAGGGTCGTGAGTCTGCAGTTCGTACAATCCACGGCGCTGGCATCGAGGTTGTAGAGATCATCGATGTTACTCCATTGCCACACAATGGCTGCCGCGCTCCTAACCGTCGTCGTGTATAATTTTTGCATTTAGAAGCACAAATTTACAGTCGAAGATTAAGAGTTAGAGTAGTTAAAAACTTAATTTTACTAAATTTACAAAGAATATTATGGCAAGATATATAGGACCTAAGTCGAAGATTGCCCGTCGTTTTGGCGAGGCTATTTACGGTGCTGATAAAGTTCTTGAGAAGCGTAACTTCCCTCCTGGACAGCACGGTCTTGCTCGCAAGCGTAAGAAGAACTCGGAGTATGGCGAGCAGCTTACTGAGAAGCAGAAGGCAAAGTTTACTTACGGTATTTTGGAGAAGCAGTTTGCTCGTACCTACGAGGCTGCAGCACGTATGGGTGGTATCACTGGTGAGAACCTCCTCAAGTTGCTCGAGTGCCGTTTGGACAATGTTGTTTATCGTTTGGGCATCGCTCCAACACGTGCAGCAGCACGTCAGCTTGTGTCGCACCGCCACATCTGCGTAAATGGCAATGTAGTGAACATTCCATCATACGCACTTAAGATTGGTGATGTAGTATCAGTTCGTGAGAAGTCTAAGACCTTGGAGGTTATCACAGAGTCTTTGTCGGGTGCATCACGCAGCCGCTTCGCTTGGTTGGAGTGGGATGGCGCTACTATGAGTGGCAAGTTCCTCCAGTCGCCTGAGCGTGAGGAGATTCCAGAGAACATCAAGGAGCAGCTTATCGTCGAGTTGTACTCTAAGTAGTAATTAACAACAAATTCAATATTATGGCAATATTAGCATTCCAAAAACCTGAAAAGGTCATCATGTTAGAGTCCACTTCATCGTTCGGCAAGTTTGAGTTCCGTCCGCTGGAGCCTGGCTATGGCATGACTGTCGGAAACGCTTTGCGCCGTGTTTTGCTCTCGTCGTTGGAGGGCTATGCTATCACGACTGTGAAGGTTGCTGGCGTGAACAATGAGTTTGCCGCTGTCCCCGGTGTGATGGAGGGTATGCTTGAGATCATTCTTAACCTCAAGCAGGTACGTTTCATCCGCACTGTAGATAACGAGGAGGCTGAGAAGGTATCGATCAATGTTGCCGGTGTTACTGAGCTTACAGCAGGTTACATTTCGAACTATCTCTCATTCTTCAAGGTTCTCAATCCCGAGTTGGTAATCTGCCACCTCGCTCCTGGCACTAAGATGCAGATCACTCTTACTATCGGTAAGGGTCGTGGCTATGTGCCTTCAGAGGAGAATGCGGGCATCGAGAAGGATATCGACACACTGCCTATCGATTCGATCTTCACGCCTATCAAGAACGTTAAGTACTCTATCGAGGACTATCGTGTTGAGCAGAAGACCGACTACGAGAAGTTGAATTTGGAGATTACTACCGACGGCTCAATCCATCCAAAGGATGCGTTGAAAGAGGCAGCAAAGATTCTTATTCAGCACTTTATGCTCTTCTCTGACGAGAAGATCACTATCGACGAGGAGGAGCAGCAGGGTGTTGAGGAGTTCGATGAGAGCATTTTGCATATGCGTCAATTGCTCAAGACAAAGCTCGCAGATCAGGATTTGAGCGTGCGTGCGCTCAACTGCTTGAAGGCAGCTGATGTCGATACTGTTGGCGACCTTGTGAAGCTCCACCGCAACGAGTTGTTGAAGTTCCGTAACTTCGGTAAGAAGTCACTCACTGAGCTCGACGAGTTGTTGGCCTCTTTGAACCTCAAATTCGGTATGGACGTATCTATCTACAAACTTGATAAAGATTAATTATGAGACACAATAAGAATTTTAATCACCTTGGCAGACAGGCGGGCCACCGTAAGGCTATGCTCTCAAACATGGCAGTATCGCTCATTCTGCACAAGCGTATTCAGACTACAGTTGCTAAGGCTAAGGCTGTTCAGAAGTTCATCGAGCCACTTGTAACTAAGTCGAAGGAGGATTCTACTCACTCACGTCGTGTAGTATTCTCATATTTGAAGCAGAAGGAGGCAGTTACTGAGCTCTTCCGTACAATTGCTCCTAAGATCATGGAGCGTCCCGGTGGTTACACTCGTATTCTCAAGACTGGTTTCCGTCTTGGTGATGGCGCTGATATGTGTATCATCGAGTTCGTTGATTTCAACGAGACCTACACATTCGGTCGCGAGGCAGCAGCTCCTGCTGCTGAGGCTAAGCCAAAGACACGTCGTTCACGCTCAAAGAAGACTACCGACGCTGTTGAGGACGCTACCGTTGTAGCAGAGAAGAAGACCAAGAAGGCTGCTCCTAAGGCTGCTGCTGCAAAGGCTTCTGCTGCAAAGGGTGCGAAGAAGACTAATGTAGGCAAGAAGATGTAATCTCTCTTGTGATAGAGGGGGGCCATTCTTGGGCCATCCCATAAGTAATCGATCTCGGATTGTGCAATTTAGTACAATCCCGAGGTCGATTCTTTTGTGATAAGCCAAGCGAGGTCTTGTCTAACAACAAATCTGGGCAGTATCGTCCTAAAGAATAGAGACAATGAGACAGTAAAACAATTAAGATGGTTACGGGCAAGAAAACAACGGCAGAGACAACAACGTGATACCCGACCTCGTAATGGTCTTATTGGTCCTAATGGTCCTAAAAAATAGAGACAATTAAGATGCCCCCTCCAGCGACCGAACCACAGCGTGATAGCCAGCCCTCTAATCTCTCTATATTCACTCTTTAGTTATACCCTTCAGTTGGCAACTTAAATTTTTTTCGTATCTTTGCCCTTGGGTTAATTATAATTTATGTCATGAGAAACTTTCTACTTTGTTTAGTGGCACTATGTGCTATCGTTGTGTCGTCGTGCGAGTCAGCGACTAATACCACGCTTGAGCCTAAGCTCGAGATAACATCTAACACCACTCTGCGTGTCGAGAAGGGTGGTGGAATCTTCGCCATAGAGTACTCAGTAGCCAATCCTGTTGAGGGTCAGAGTGTCGAGGTAAAGGTGGTGAACTCAGAGATGATCACCGCCGTAAATAGCGATACATTTGGTCTGGTGAAAATATCAGTATCTGAAAACCTTTCGACAGATATGCGTGAGGGAGCTGTTATCATCAACTACGGCTCACAGTCGGCGACAGTCGTTGTGCTTCAGGAGGAAAACCTCGAAGGTGGCGATAGTGTCGAGCGCATCGATATAACAGCAACTCATCTCATTGGTACGTATTATGGTGAGAACCTTACTCAGGGTCTTGCTCACTATTGGATAATTGTCTCAGATGGAGGGTTTAAGGATGGCGAAATAGTGCCTAACTCGGAGTTCTTCCGTTTCGACATTCTTGCTCCGCTGCAGCCTGATACAGAGGATATTACCATCCCTGATGGCACCTATCGTTTCGATTCATACAACAGTTTCTCAGCCTATACAATTATCAATTTGGGTAATTCGGATTATATGTGGGTAGATAATGAACTCGAGGGATGGGTCACCCCCTTTGATGATGCAGAGTTTACGGTTAATGGCAGTAGCTTAGCGTTGGTAGCTCGAGTAGGTAGCAAGGAGTACCACGTGAACTATTCAGGCGAGTATTCAATTACTGAGTCTACAATCCCGGAGACGATCTCCAATCTCACGGAGGATGTTGTCATCGACGTATCAGACTGCGAGGTGTCGCTCAATAATTATGGCGACTATTGGCAGTGTGGCTACTGTAATTGGGGCGTTGAGTTTATCTCTAAGAGCGGTATAAATAATGGAGTATATCTGGTTCTCGACCTGTTGGCCACTACGGCTGACGCAGCATCGGGATTTGTCGGCGTTTATCGCTCGTCGGGTTTCTCGGAGGAGGACCCTACAAAGCCTGCTTTTGGTCCTGGAGTATTTATCCCTGGTATGCGTATTTCGGACGATGGCGTTCATCTTCTCGGATCATTGTATCAGCTGAAGGAGGATGGTCGTGGTGTTCACCAAGCTCCTATTTATGACGGAACGATAACTATCTCGGAGAATGGCGATGGCACACACCGCATCGTGATTGATGCTGTGGATGATGCCACTCCAGCGCATAAGATTACACTCGACTGGACCGGCATTTTGTAGTGATAAGGTAGCATCTGCTGCCGCTAACAAAAGAAAATAGCAGTGGGCAGTACTTTAAAGTGCTGCCCACAACTTTTTTTGTGAATTAAGCCAAAAAATTTTGTTCGACAACAAAAATAATATATTTTTGCAGTTTAGATGGGGCTCTGTTTTTTGGGGGAGTTACCATTGAGGGGCATGAGAGATTTGTATCAACTTTATAACTAAACTAAAACTATGAAAAAACTTATCTATTTCTTGCTTGCATTACCTTTGGTATTTGCTGCTTGTGAGACTACTCCAAGTCAGGATCCTGGCAACGATCCTGGCAACGATCCAGTTCAAGATGGTTTGACATTCAAGGTAGAGGTGAGCGAGGTTACTTCATCAACAGTGTCGTATACCGTAACTCCTTCGGATCTTGAGGCTGAGTATCTCTGTGTGCTATATGATGCAGAGACTGTTGAGGAGTTTACACGTGACGAGTTCCTCGTGCAGACTCTCTTCCAGGAGCTTGAGACAGAGGCTCGCTCAAAGGGTATGACCCGTGAGGAGTATATGCCTCAGGTGGTTGATAAGGGTACTATCACCGACGGCAAGTTCTCTAACCTCTTCCCAGAGAGTAAGTACTATATCATTGTGTTTGGTGTAGATGCTGCTAAGGGCTATGAGGCTAACACAGCAGTAAGCAAGACCGAGGTTACAACCGCAGAGTTTGTAGGTCTTGATGTTACCTTTGAGGTAAAAACGACTGTTGATGGTAATACTGCGCAGTATCAGATTACTCCATCGAACGATGATGATATCTGGTACTTCTACACACTTCCAAAGTCTACTTATGATGCCTACACCGATCCTGCTGGCCAGTATCAGATGAGCGAGCAGCGTTTCTTGCTCTACTGCCTCGAGCGAGAGATTGAGGCCTACCGTGGTGCAGGCTATACCGACAACCAGATTCTGAATGCTATCTTCCACAAGGGCGCTTTGACTCTTCAGGCTAAGGGTCTTAATGCTCAGACCGAGTATATCAATATGATTGCTGGCTTTATCGTAACCGAGGAGGGTAACGTTACAATCGCTACAGATGTTACAACCTCTACTTACAGGACAGGCGATGCAAAGGCTTCGGAGCTTACGTTCGATATCTCGGTAACTGATGTCGAGATGATACGTGCGGCTATCAAGATTACTCCATCAGATACCAAGGAGACCTTCTGCTGGATGTGTGGCGTTTGGGATGGTGAGCAGACTGCCGAGGAGATTATGAATGGTATCGTAGCTATGTATGGTGGTGCTTTGAATCAGAGTATAATGCTCTATTCTGGTGTTCAGGACTATACTGGTGGCCCAGGTAGCCCATATAAGTATAAGCTCGACTCACCTGACACTGACTACTATGTAATTGCCTTTGGTTATGCAGGTGGTGTCACTACTGAGCCAGAGATGGTTACCTTCCGTACGCTTCCTGCTCCAGATCCTGCAACTACAACCTTTACCATGTCTGCATCTGACATCACTCCTTACAGCTTCAAGCTTTCGGTAGTCCCTTCACACTCTACTACATACTACTCGTTCAATGTATGCGCTCCTGGTGAGTATGACGAGGAGACTATTATTGAGGCTGAGAACGAGGCCTTCGACTCTATGCTCGAAATGTCGCAGCAGTTCAACCCAGAGACTACCGTTGCAATGGTGCTTTCGAGCTACTACTACCGCGATGCAGCTGTAGCAGATGCAACAGGCTTGGTTCCTGAGAGCGACTTTATGGGCTATGTTGTTGTTTACAACCCAGAGGATGGCCACGTGCTAAAGATGCATAAGTTCGAGAACCTTGCTACAACAAAGAGCGTTGGTTCTATCACTCCAGGCATTGAGCTTGTAGGCTACTATTCGGGCGATGAGGAGAATGGCTCAGTATTCGGTGATCCAAAAGCAACTAAGGGTAAGGCTATCACTGTTGTTAAGTATACTAACTTCGACGGTGCACGTTCGCTCTTTGCTACGATGTTGGGTGATGATATGACTAACACTTCGCAATATTCTGACTCTTACATTTGGGGTGAGGCTGCTAAGTATTGGAAATCTATTAAGACCTCTGAGCCATACTCATTCTATCTTGCTGATTGGGATTACGCCCAGACAGCTCTTGCATACGCTGTAGATGGCAATGGTCTTCCTGGTGGTATAGGACGTCTCTACACTATGCCTACAGCAGAGAATAAGGGCGATATCGCCGATCTCAAGGCTTTGGTTGATGAGCTTAACGCTGCATCAAAGCAGTCATTTGCTCTCCCTCACAGCGCAGAGTTCACTGAGGGCATCATGCTTACTCCTATGAAGGTTGAGAGTGAGGTTGTTGTGGCTCAGCCAACTGTTAAGGCAGAGGCTAAGGCAGAGGCTCAGCGTCCGGAGCTTAATGCTTATGAGGTGAAGAGTGTTGGTTATATTCGTCCATTCTACCTATAATTTTCGATTTTATTGGGCATCTTTAGCCCATCCTAAACAAAATCCCGAAGGCTGTACTTCTTGTACTATCCTTCGGGATTTCTTATTACGATAGACTAAATCTGCCGCACTAAAATCAAAAATATTTTCGATTATAAGGCCGCATCTGCGGCACATCCCAAAAAGTAAGAGACCTCGGGCTGTACGCCAAAGTACTATCCCGAGGTCTCTTCTTTTGCGATGCACCACATCTACGACCTTCTAATCAAAAATCTAATTTTCGACCATAAGGCCGCATCTGCGACCTCTCAATCATTGCCCCGAATGGGAAATACGCCAAGTATGTCCCATCCGGGGCAATCTCTTAATCGAGGCCACATCTACGACCTTCTAATCAAAAATTGGGGTGGAGAGTGGTTTCAGGGAGGATAGGGAGTTTAGTGAGCTTAGGGATTATGGGGATTATTAACCTTAATTTCCCCAGTATCCCCAATATCCCCAGCATCCCCAGCATCCCCAGCATCCCCAGCATCCCCAGTTTAGGACCATTAGGACCATTAAGACCATAAGACCATTACGAGGTCGGGTATCACGCTGTTTTCTTGGACGCTGTTGTCTCGGCCGTTGTTTTCTTGCCCGCAACCATCTTAATTCTCCTCATGTCTCAGTGTCTTGATGACCCCCTCTGTGAAAAAATGCACACAAAATTTGGTGGAACGACCAAAAAAATATATTTTTGTAACGGTGGAGTGGTGCTCGCCTCAAACCTGCAAGGTGAAGGGTGAGCATATGTCTCGAGATAAATAGTGTAAATGGCTAATATATAACTTAATACAAATAAAACCTATGAGAAAATTTTACATGATGTTGGCTGCGTTGATGGTAGCCGCAATCACTATCGTGGCGTGCGAGAAGACTCCTGATGAGAAGCCAAAGCCTACGCCTCCAACGCCTACTGAGCTTACGTTTGAAGCTTCGGTAGCCGACGTAACACGTACTTCAGCAATTATCAACGTGACTCCTTCGGATCTCGAGGCCGAATATTTCACAGTGGTCTACAGCGCATATACTGTTGAGCAGTATCCAACAGATGCTGAGCTTATTGCTAAGATCTACGCTGAGGTGTTTGAGTATGCCCAGAGCCAGGACAAAACATTCGTTGAGTATATGGCTGAGCATACCAAGCATGGAAAGTTGGAGAACCACGAGGTGGGTGGCCTTACTCAGGCAACAAACTACTACTTGCTCGTATTTGGCGTAGACGCTGCAAATGAGTATACAGCAAATACAGCCGTAAAGATGGTGAAGTTCAAGACCGCTGAGGCCCAGCAGTCGGCATGCACTTTTGAGATCAAGGCAAGCGTTCACCTCACCACTGCTGCACTTAGCGTAACACCTTCGGACAACAACCAGATGTGGCACCTCATCAACCTATCTATTGATGAGTATAACGGCTACACAGCAGCTGATGGTGAGTATGGCTGGACAAATGCTGAACTCTTCCAGAATACGCTCAACACCGAGATTGAGACACTCACGGGTGAGGATCTATCGAAGGATGAGATTGGCGTAAAGCTCTTCCACAAGGGTATGCGTACTCTTAATGCTTCGAACCTACAGCCTAAGACTCAGTATGTGACATTTGTTGCAGGTGTTACCTACGAGAATGGCGAGGCTTATATGACCACAGAGCCTAAGGAGCTGCGTTACCGCTCGGGCGAGGCTGCAGATAACAACCTCACGTTCGACATCGACATAAAGAACATCGAGCACTACTCTGCAGAGATCTGCATAACTCCATCAGATCCTAATGCTGAGTACTACTACTACATTGGCTATATCAACTCTCAGAAGAACAAGATGAAGCCTATCGAGATTGCTACAAGCGCAGTAACCGAGTATATCTACTACTGGGATAACTACACAGAGCTTAAGCGTCGTGAGCCTTCAAAGGGCGTTGTAGACCTCACAGGTGATAATAAGGTAGAGCTCAACATCGCCGAGACCGAGTACTACGTAGTAGCATTCTCATTCGAGGCTAATCCTAACTATGGTAAGCTTATCAACGAGGAGACAGGTGAGTATGACCAGAACCCAGGTACTATCACATCGGCTCCTGTATATGTGTCATTTATGACCCCTGAGCAGGGTGATCCTATGACTGCTGAGTTTAACTTCAAGGCTTCAAATATCGGCCCTTACGGTTTCTCTTTCGATATTGAGGCTGAGGACCCTACTATCTACTACCAGCCAGGCATTGCCTATGCAGCGGGTTTTGATCCTCAGGAAGCTATTGATGCCTCAAGCGCAACGCTTGCGCAGGTAATACAGATGTGTATGGAGGGTCAGAGCCCATCGCTCACTATCCATGAGGCATTGGAGGAGAGGTGCAGCCATCTATACCGCAATGGTAGCGCTCACTTTGCTGTAGATAATCTCATTCCTGAGCGTGAGTATATTGCTTACGTATTGACTATTGATACAAAGACTGGAACGTTTGCTCGTTGCGTATATAGCGAAGTTATCGCTAAGACCACACCTGTGGGTACAATTACCCCTGGCGTTGAGCTTCTTGGTGTATACAACGGTAACGACGAGAATGGTACTATCTTCGGTGATGCCGACCTAACACTGGGACGTCCTATTGTAGCTGTTAAGCTTACAGGCGTGGAGGGTGCTTCAGCAGCCTTTGCGGCATTGACAACTGACAAATATGACGAGGTTGTGACACTCACAAATCAGTATATAATCTCTAATATGCGTGGCTACTGGCAGGAGATAACCAATCTCACTGTCCCTTACCACTTCTTCGTAGCCGATTGGGATGTTGAGCAGACCGTTGTTGCCTATGCTCAGGATGCTAATGGCGCAGAGGCTGGTGTTGGCGCATTGGCTATTAAGCCTGTTGAGTATGGCGATATCAACGAGCTTAAGGGCTATGTTGATGCTGTGAACAACGCTACGCCTGCCGTGGCACAGACATTGGCATTTGGCGATATGGCCGAGCCTTCGCTCACATGTGTATGGAGCGAGGAGGTTGGCGCACCACGTGCTGGCTATGTTAAGTATCACGAGGTTGAGCCTTTGCAGGCTGCTCAGAGCGACATTGTTACAGTAAAGGTGGTTAAGAGCTTTGCACTCTAAACCTTAAACGATAATCCGAATTACGGAGCTGTACCCTGAGGTGTATAGCTCCGTAGTCGGTTTAAGAGAGACAATTATGCGACTATTTAGACTACTACTCGGCGTTGTGGTGCTCCTTATGGCGGCTTGCCACCAGGAGCCTGATACACCTGTGCCTACGCCCGAGAAACCCGATTTTGAGATAACGATAAATGGAACTACACGAGGCTCTGTAACATTCAGTGTTGAGCCTAAGGATATGGATGCTCCGTATCTATGTACGGTGTTCACAAAGGCTGAGTGTGAGGAGTTTACGCGTGAGGAGTTCTTGGTTGAGACCATCTTTCAGCAGCTCCGTGATGAGGCCTCTAACGTGGGTAAAACCCTTGAGGAGTATATGCCCGAGGTGGTAGATCGTGGAGCTATTGCAGAGGCTAAATTCTCGGGCCTTGCGGCCGATACCGACTACTATATCGTGGTCTTTGGCGTGGATGAGGCTAATGGCTACAAACAATCAACAGCTGTGACACGAGCAGCCTTCAAGACTATGAATGTCGCAGGCTTAGTGTGCGATTTCAAGGTAAGCAGAGCGGTGGAGAACAACTCTGTAGTTATCTCTGTTGTCCCCTCGGATAAGGAGATCAAGTGGTATCTCTGCACTATGCCTAAGTCGCAGTACGACTACTACGTTACGGCCGAGGATGGCTATCAGATGTCGGAAAGCTACTTCTATGAGTACTACTTCCAGCAGGAGATAAACTCCCTCTTAGAGCAGGGCTATACCGAGCAGCAAGTCATTGATATGCTGATACATCAGGGCGATATGCAGCTTGAGGCAAAGGGCCTTCAGGAGTATACCGAGTACTATATCCTGATTGCCGGTCTTATCCTCGACGAGGAGGGTATTGTCATCTGCACCGATGTGCAGCGTGAGGGGTATACCACCGAGGGTGCTGCGCAGTCTTCGATGACCTTCGAGATTGAGGTATGGGACATAGGCCAGATGGAGGCTTCGTTCCGCATCACCCCATCTAATGACAAGGATAAGTATTGCGCCCTTGTTGCCCCTTGGGATGGTGTATCGACTGCCGACGAGCAGATGCATAGGCTTGTAAATCAGTGGGGTGGCTGGATGGACTTGATGTCTAACGATCGTGGTGTGGTTGAGCATGTTGGTGCCAGCGCCTTTAAGCTCCCAGCGGCCGATACCCAATACTATATCATCGCTTTTGGTTACGATGGCGGTATCACGACCGAGGCGGCGATGAAGACCTTCCGTACGCTGCCTGGAGGTAGCCTCGAGGAGGTGGAGTTTACGATCTCGGCAACAAATATCTCGCCCTATGGTTTTACTATGAATGTTGCCTCTTCAGACCCTACAATCTATTATGTTCCAGGTGCTTGTGTCGCAGGAATGTATGATGAGCAGACATTCATCGGTTATGAGGAGGAGGCCATTGACTACTACTATACGAGCTCGAAGGATTTTAACCAAAGCATAACTATCTGCGAGGTGCTCGACCAATACTACTACAACGGCAACTGCTCGGTGAAGGTGAGTGGACTACAGCCAGATACCGATATTATGGCCTATATCTTTGCCCTCGATGTGAATACGGGCAAGGTTGTCAAGACTTATACCTTCGATAATATCGCACGTACCAGCACTCTCGGCGTGGCTAACCCCTCGATAGAGCTTGTCGGTTACTTCTCGGGAGATGAGGAGGCTGGCGCTCTGTTTGGCGATGCGGCAGCTACCAAGGGCAGGGCTATTACCGTAGTAAAATACAACGACTTGGACAGCGTTCGCACGCTCTTTACCACGATGGTTGAGGGTGACTGCAGCAACACCACTGCCTGCTCGGATAGCGAGCTATGGAGTATTGCCGATGGCTATTGGAAAACATGCCAGGTGTCATCGCCCTATACCTTCTATCTGGCTGATTGGAACAAAGAGCAGACGGCGCTTGCCTATGCCACAGACAACACTGGCAAGGCGGGAGCTATTGCTCGCCTCTATACGATGCCTACGGCAGAGAATAAGGGCGATATTGACGATCTGAAGAGTTTGGTCGAGGGACTTAATAGCTCTACACGTGCATCGTTAGAGTTGATACGATAGGAACGCTATGTTAAAAGCAGATGGAGGTGACTAAGAAGTTAATTAGCCACCTCCGTTTTTGTACTGACCCCAAAAAGTTGGACAGATTATTAAATAGATTTATTGGTAAAGAGTTCGGTATTGCACCGGACTCTTTCCGTTTAATTTTAGTTTAATACGGTCGTTATTATAGTAGT
>JAFQTX010000009.1 GCA_017408825.1 Alistipes sp. | reverse complement strand
TTGTAGTATCAAGAGTTATCACATTGTGGCAGAGCAATGAAGAACTCAGAAATACGAACGGTTGCTATCTCGTTACCCAATTTTCAAGCAGTCCGACCAACCGATTTATTCTAAGCGAGTTATCTTTTCTTGCAAAAGTTACATAAAAAATTTAGGATGCTAAAGCGAAACGGAAAATAATTGCCAAACGGGGGATATTTGCACCCGAACGGGCATAGGGTGGCGACGAGTTGTCGCACCCCAAAACGACAAATTGCCAAATATGCAATCCTATATTCGCAATATGCATAAATGTCGGAGTAAAAAGTTGTTACAACAAAATATTTGCTTATCTTTGCTGCGCTTTTTCCTCGCACGCACAAGGATACGCAAAGACATTTTAACACACATAACAAACATGAAGAACATCTACACATCACTCGCAGTAGTTATTATGGCTATTTTTGCCATCGGCTGCGAAAACACAAACGAGGAGCTGAAAGAGGGTCAGCTCGCAACACCAGAGTTCACCTGCTCAACAGCGGGCAACACCATTATGGTGTCGTGGGAGAGCGTAGAGGGCGCTGCATACTACGAGATCACGCTCTCAAACAAGGCTACCGAGAAGACCGACAAGACCGTGCATCGCTTTGAGGACTTGGAGTACAACACTGAGTACACCGTAAAGCTCCAGGCTATCTCAACCGATGAGTCTAAAAACTCACAGGTAGCATCTCGAAAAATCAAGACCGAGGAGCTTCTTGCGCTCCAATATCGCGAGTGGGTTCCAAAGAATGGTGCTGCTGCAACAGCCATATCAAACAACGGCCGCTGGGTTGTTGGTGGTTACGACCGCAACGGTTTCGTACTCGACCTCTCTAAGAATGAGATGGTAGAGTTTGCCGGTGCTGAGTTCTACGATGTTGCCGACGATGGTACTGCCGTAGGTTCAAACCACGCAACTAACCCTGATGGTAACGCAGCGATACTTATTGGTGATAAGATGGTAGAAATCGACCTCTCGTCGGTAGCAGTAAAACACGGTATGAGCTGCGCAACAGGCATCACCCCCGACGCTACATATATCGTAGGTTGGTTCTGGGAGTATGACGAGGCCAACTCATACTTCGCACAGCAGTATGGCGCAGTAGTTCCCTTCTGCTACGACGTTCTTAAGGATCGTGTAACAGTACCTACCGAGGGCGAGCGCATCTACAACCAGAACGACTCAACAGCTATCAAGGCAGTAGCTCCCGACCGCTCATTGCTCGGCTACCAGCAGTCACAGGGTACTCACTCCATTGTGTGGGCTGATGAGAACACTCCTTACGAGTATGTCTACTTTGAGTACAACGACAACTACGAGCCAGTGTTTAGCCTCGGCGATATTCAGAACCTCTTCTCACAGAGTGGCCGCTACATCTACGGCAAGGCTACTGACTTTGCCAATGGACAGGCAACCCTACCAGCAGCTTACGACCGCGAGACAAAGGAGTTGTACACATTCACAGGTGGCTCAGTAACAGCGATGTCTGATCAGGGCATAGCGTTCATCAACGATGTTCCATACTACATCGGAACTACCTCGTATGTTGTAGACATTACCAAGGGTGAGCCCTACGAGCAGATCCCATTCGAGGAGTGGATTTTCGACACTCACAAGGTGGATATCGCCTCGTTCCACCCAGCAATTGATGAGGTCGAAGGCGACAACCTCTACCTCGAGGGTGTTATCACCATTGGCGTATCGGAGGATGGCACTAAGTTTCTTGGCATCACCAACACAACATCATTGGGTTGGGTGACCTATGTGGTTGATATCAATGGTCAGCCAGCACCACAGCAGTAAAGAGCAAAGTAATATATAGACTGTAAAACTATGAAACGAACGATTATTGATCTCTTTGAGGAGTCGGTATCAAAGTATGGTGCTAAGGACTTCCTCCTCGAGAAACACAACGGACGTTTCGAACCCACATCTTACAACACAAGCAAGGCCGAAGCTCTCAAGACGGGAGCCGGCCTTGTGGCGTTGGGTATCGAGCGTAATGACCGCATCTCGATCCTTGCCGAGGGGTGTAACAACTGGATTATCTCGGAGCTTGGATTGCTGTATGCTGGTGCTATCAGCGTCCCCCTCTCGATAAAGCTCGAGGAGTCTAACGACCTACTCTTCCGTCTGCGCCACGCCGACGTAAAGCTCATCTTCGTGTCGAAGAACCAGCTATCAAAGGTTCGTCGTATCGCAGCAGAGCTCACCGACCTACAGCACATCGTAGTATGGGGCGTGCCCCAGCAGGAGCTACTCGAGGGTGAGATGACACTCGAGGAGCTTAAGGCTAAGGGCGAAGAGTATCTCTCTACACACGAGGCAGAGTTTATGGCTATCGGCCAGAGCTTGGAGAACGACGACATAGCCACAATCACCTATACGTCAGGCACTACGGCCGACCCTAAGGGCGTTGTGCTCACACACCGCAACTATACGGCGAACGTCGAGCAGGCACTATCCGTAATGTCGATACCTTCGACATGGCGTACACTGATTATTCTCCCTTTGGACCACTGTTTCGCACACGTCGTAGGCTTCTACATCATGATTGCCTGCGGTGCTTCGGTGGCTACCACCGAGGTGGGCCGCACCCCAATGGAGACACTCAAAAACATCCCTATCAACATCAAGGAGGTACGCCCACACTTCCTACTCTCAGTACCTGCGCTTGCTAAGAACTTCCGCAAGAGCATCGAGACATCAATCCGCAAGAAGGGCAAGACCACAGAGCGCTTGTTCCGCTTTGCACTCAAGACATCATATGCTTATCAAGCTGACGGCTACCGCAAGGGTCATGGCCTACGCTGGATGCTAAAGCCCCTTGTGGCTCTGTTCGACAAGATTCTATACTCGAAGGTGCGTGAGGCATTTGGTGGCGATCTACAATTCTTCGTAGGTGGTGGCGCACTGCTCGATAGCGAGCTTCAGCGCTTCTTCTATGCCATCGGCATCCCTATGTTCCAGGGCTATGGTCTGTCGGAGGCTACTCCCGTAATCTCAACAAATGCCCCATCGAAGGGCAACCACCGTTTCGGCTCATCGGGACGTCTGGTAAGCCCACTCGAGATTAAGATCCTCGATGATGAGGGTCGTGAGCTGCCACGTGGACAGAAGGGCGAGATTGTCATCAAGGGCGAGAACGTCATGGCCGGCTATTGGAAGAACCCAGAGTCTACTGCCGACACCGTACGTGATGGGTGGTTGTACACCGGCGATATGGGATATATGGGTGAGGATAACTTCCTCTACGTATTGGGGCGCTTCAAGAGCTTGCTTATCTCGTCGGATGGCGAGAAGTATAGCCCCGAGGGTATGGAGGAGGCGATGGTCGATAAGTCGCCATTCATCGATCAGGTGATGATCTACAACAACCAAAACCCATACACTATTGCACTTGTTGTTGGCTCGAAGGAGAACCTTAACCGTGAACTTGACGAGCGTGGTGTAAAGGGCTCGGAACGTGCTACCGAGGCAGCTAAGATCATCGCTGGAGAGGTTGCCAAGTATCGCTCAGGCGGCGCCTATGCCGACGAGTTCCCAGATAGGTGGGTGCCCGCAGTTATCGCACTTGCCGATGAAGCCTTCACCGAGCAGAACGGCTTGGTAAACAGCACTATGAAGGTTGTACGCAACAAGGTTGAGAAGCGCTACGAGAGCGCCATTGCCCACGCCTATACTGCCGAGGGTAAGGCTATCGACAACGCTCGCAATATCGAGGCCATCACCAAGCTCCTTGGCTAAAATGCAAGTAGCGGGTATATCACACAACGAAGACCATCCAACCATGCAGGTTGCGGTGGTCTTTTTTGTTGAATAGAGATAAAATGTATTCGATAGGTAGAAACTTGAAAACTTTTTTTGTTTTTTGAGTTTTTTGCTCTATATTTGCGACATAAATTATAGGTATAATTATGTCTCAGAAGCAAACGATAATTGAACACGCCGCCCAGATGTTTATCAATCAGGGTATCAAGGCTGTGCGAATGGATGACATTGCACGTGAGCTGAGTATATCGAAACGAACTCTCTATGAGATATTTAGCGACAAGGAGGAGCTACTCTATCTTAGCATACGTCACTATACACTTCGGTGTCGTGAGCGCCGCATAGAGAGTATCACAAATATCGATAACTCGCTCGAGGTGATGATCTACAACCTTCGTGAGATGATCAACCACGCACCCACGATAGCTCGCGTGCGCCGTAACCTCAAGCGTTTCTATCCAAAAGTTCAGGAGCGTCTCGAGACCGATGCGCAGAACCACTCCTCGAACGACATTCGTGGCTGGATCAAAGATTGTGTCGCTAACGGTTACTTCACACCCACTTCAGACTGCGACTTCGTGGTGCGTGTAATTCAGGATAGCGTGCAGGGTATCATGGTGTTTGACCGTGACCAGATGCAGAACTCATTAGAGATGATCTCGCTGATGTCCTACTCGCTGATCATATTTATACGAGGACTCTGCACCATGAAGGGAATTGAGATAATTGACGCCTGTTTTGCTAAATATTTCGGCAATATTCCATCGCCAGATACGTTGATTTAGTTATTGACGTTATAACCAACTGAGGCAAACCGTCCGAAAAAACAATAAAACATAATATAAGATGAAACGAATTTTAGTAATGATCCTTGTGGGTTGCCTGTCGCTTAGTGTGGCAGAGGCTCAGGTATCTCTAACGCTCGACCAGGCGATAGAGATTGCCCTAAGCGACAACCCAACGATCAAGGTAGCAAACCTTGAGATCGAGCGTTACGACTACGTGAAGAAGCAGACCGTAGCCTCGCTCTACCCTATGATTGATGTATCGGGACAGTACTCCTTGGCACTACGTCGCCAGGAGATGGCAGAGGGACTTTCGTTTGGTGGTAAGAACACGTTCAACGCTACGGCAAGTTTGTCGTTGCCACTCTTCGTGCCATCGGTATACCGCCAGATGAAGCTCAACGAGACTCAGATGGCCCTTGCCGTAGAGGAGGCTCGCGCAACACGCATTGATATGTTAGCTGCCGTACGCTCGGCCTACTACAACGTGCTTCTCGCCGAGCAGTCGATGAAGGTGCTTCAGGAGGCTATTGCAACCACACAGCGTGTTGTGGATAACACCAAGGAGCTCTACGAGAATGGTATGGCTGCCGAGTACGACTATATCACCGCACAGGTACAGCTCAGCAACCTCAAGCCACAGGTGCTTCAGGCGCAGAAGGGCATCGACCTCACAAAGCTCCAACTCAAGATGTATCTCTCAATTCCCGAGGAGACCGAGATTATCGTCATCGGCTCGCTCGACGACTTCCGTGATGAGGTGCTTCTTGGCACAGACTACGAGGTGAACGTGGCCGAGAACACCACCGTTAAGAACCTCGAGCTTCAGAGCGAGTTGCTCGACCACCAGGAGAAACTTATCCAGACCACACGTATGCCTACGATTGCTGCCTTTGGCCAGATCTCATATATCGGCCAGGAGCATAGCGACCTCAGCAAGTTGATGGGTGGCATGGGTGGCGGTGCTGCAGCACCTGCGGAGCAGAGCAAGTTCTGGTGGCAGTACCCTATCAACATCGGTGCACAGATCTCTATTCCTATCTTTGCGGGCTTCAGCAAGACCAACCAGCTACGTGCCGTACGCAACCAGCGTGCGCAGCTCGACATCCAGCGTGAGTATGCCGAGCGTGGCGTAGTGCTTCAGGTGCAGGCAGCAATCAACAACCTGCTTACCGCACGAGAGACAATGCTCTCGAACGAGCTTACTGTAGAGCAGGCACAGAAGGCCTACGACATCTCATATGCACGCTACGGTGCAGGTGCTGGCACAATCCTCGAGCTTAACAGCTCACAGCTAACACTTACCCAGGCACAGCTCAACTACTCGCAGTCGATATATGACTACCTATCGGCACACGCCGAGTATGAGAAGGCGTGTGGCGTAGACTACGACGCAACAGAGACTACAACACAGAGCGAGGAGGAGTAGTATAACAAGGACAAAAATAAGAAAATAGATAAAACAATGAAGAAGAGTTTAACAATGCTTATCGCAGCCTTCGCACTCATGGGCTGCGCATCGAACAGCACCGAGAACAAGCAGACAACAGCCCCTGTGGAGGAGCCTGCTGTAATCGTAAAGACTGCAACAGCTGAGCTACAGAGTGTAAACGTTACCGAGACCTACACCTCAGAGATTAAGCCCTACAAGGAGAACGACATCACTCCTGCCGTAGCAGGCCTTCACATCTCAAAGATTAAGGTGGACGTGGGCGACCACGTACGTAAGGGTCAGGTGCTTGTGGTTATGGACCAGACAACACTCAAGCAGCAGGAGCTCAACCTCGCCACAGCCGAGGATAGTTACAACCGTATGAAGCCCGTACACGAGGCTGGTGGCGTATCGGATCAGCAGATGATACAGCTCGAGAACCAGCTTAACCTTCAGCGTGAGGTTGTTGAGAACCTTCGCAAGAACTCGACAATTCTCTCACCTATCACAGGTATTGTTACAGCACGTAACTTCGAGTCGGGCGACTTGTTCGCACAGACGCCTATCCTCCACATTATGCAGATCAATAAGCTGAAGGTAATGGCTAATGTCTCGGAGCAGTACTACACAAGCGTGAAGGTGGGTCAGCCCGTAAGTATCGAGGTAGATATCTTCCCTGGCGAGGTCTTCGAGGGTAAGGTGTCACGAATCAACCCAGCACTCGACGCTGCCACACGTACCTTTGGTGTTGAGATCACCATTCCTAACGGCAAGGAGCGTCTTCGCCCAGGTATGTACGCACGTGCAACGTTCAGCATGGGTGAGCGTGAGAACGTTATGATCCCCGACCAGGCACTCCAGAAGCAGACAGGCTCGTCGGAGCGTTACGTGTACGTTATCAAGGATGGCGTAGCAGAGTATCGCTTCGTGAAGGATGGCCGTCGTGTAGGCGACAAGATCGAGATTTTGGAGGGCCTCACTGCAGGTGAGCAGGTGGCTACAACATCGTTCACACGACTCATTAGTGGCAAGAAGGTCGAGGTTAAGAACGAGTAGTTCGTGGCTCGACAATAACCCTACAAACTGAATGTGTAACAACCATAATTACCTTAAGGGATGAAAATTTACGAAACCTCCGTGCGAAAACCGATTTCGGTAGCACTTATATTCATAGGCGTCATAGTCTTCGGCCTCTACTCGCTGAAGAACCTTGGCGTCGATCACTATCCCGATATCGAGGTGCCATACATCAGTGTTATCACAATGTATCCTGGTGGTAATGCCGAAGATATCGAGACTAACATCACCCGAGTACTCGAGGATCAGCTCAACTCGGTGGATAACCTCGACAAGATCACCTCTAAGTCGTCGGACAACGTATCTATCGTGACTATGGAGTTCGAGTATGGATGTGACCTTACTGAGGCGGCCAATGACGTACGTGACGTTGTGAGCCGCACACAGTCACTCCTGCCCGAAGATGTGGAGTATCCTACGGTGATGAAGTTCTCATCATCGATGATGCCTATCATGATGCTCTCGGTTACGGCAGACGAGAGCTACGCGGCACTTGCTAAGATTCTCGACGATAAGATGGTAAACGAGCTTAACCGTGTAAACGGTATCGGTTCGGTTGCTGTTATTGGTGCTCGAGAGCGTGAGGTGCAGGTAAACGTAGACCCTAAGAAGTTGGAGGCCTACGGACTTACCGTAGAGTCACTTGGTCAGATTATTGCCTCGGAGAATATCAATATTCCTGCTGGTAGCCTCGACCTTGGTACTCAGACATTTAACCTTAAGACCGACCTTGAGTTTGACGACAGCCGTGAGCTTCTCGACATCGTGGTATCAAACGCAGGTGGCCGCACCGTAATGCTTCGCGACGTTGCTGAGATTGTAGATACTCTTGAGGAGGCAACCATGGACGAGCGTATCAACGGCCGTCAGGGTGTGCGTATTATGATCCAGAAGCAGACTGGCGCCAACACCGTGGAGATCATCGAGGAGGTGCAGAAGCGTCTTGAAGATATCATTCCTACGCTACCACCCGATTGTAAGGTGGAGACCATCTTTGAGTCATCACGTGAGATTAAGGATGCTATCAACTCGTTGTTCGAGACCATTATGTACGCCTTCATCTTCGTTATCCTTGTGGTAATGATATTCTTGGGTCGTTGGCGTGCTACGTTTATCATCTGTTTGACAATTCCTATCTCGTTGATCTGTGCATTTATCTACCTCTTTGCCACAGGATCAACACTCAACATCATCTCACTATCAGCGCTTTCTATCGCTATCGGTATGGTTGTGGATGATGCCATCGTGGTGTTGGAGAACATTACAACACATATCGAGCGTGGATCAAATCCTAAGGAGGCAGCTATCTACGCTACCAACGAGGTGTGGTTGTCGGTTATCGCCACTACGCTTGTTGTCGTAGCCGTATTTATGCCTTTGACAATGATCCCAGGTATGGCCGGTGTGATGTTCAAGGAGTTGGGTTGGATTGTAACAATCGTGGTGTGTGTATCAACAACTGCGGCTATCACGCTAACACCTATGCTCTCGGCATATATGCTTAAGATCGAGGGTGGCGAACACACATACAAGGGCATCGGTATTATCTACAAGCCTATCGACAAGTTCTTGCAGTGGCTTGACAAAGTTTACGAGAGCGCACTCCGCTTCGTAGTACGCTGGAGGAAGAGTACCATTTTGCTACTTATGCTCTTCTTCGTAGGATCGTTGATGTTGCTTAAGTACGTGCCTACCGAGTTCTTCCCACCTGTGGATAACGGACGTATTACGATGAGCGTTAAGGTGGAGCAGAACACCCATGTAGACCATACCGTTAAGATTGCACGCCAGATCGACCAGATTATCGCCGAGAAGTACCCATATATATATATGGTATCAACATCGGCAGGTGCTAACTCGTCAAACAACGCCTTTGCAGCGATGCAGACTACTGGCTCGCACATCATCAACTACAACGTGCGTATGCCACGTCTCTCGGATATGGAGCGTCCTACAATCTTTGAGATTGCCGATGGTCTACGTCGTGAGCTTGCAGCTATTCCCGAGATTCGTGAGTTCACTGTGACACCTGGTGGTGGCGGAGGCCCTGGCGGTGGTGCAAGTACCGTTGAGATCAAGGTCTTCGGCCACAATATGAATACAGCTATGGCAACTGCAAAGGAGTTGCAGGCTAAGATGTCGAATCTCAGCACTATGCGTGATGCACAGCTCTCACGTGAGGACCTTCAGCCTGAGTTCAACGTGCAGTTCGACCGTGATAAGCTATCGTACTACGGCCTTAATGCTGCTACAGTGGCTCAGTTTATCCGCAACCGCATCTACGGCTATGAGTGCACGAAGTATCGTGAGGATGGCGACGAGTACGACATCGTAGTGCGCTACGCCGAGAAGTATCGTGAGTCTATCGAGGATGTCGAGAATATCACGCTCTACACACCTCAGGGCCGTGCTATTAAGCTTAAGGAGGTGGCTACAATTTACGAGGACTTCTCATCACCAGAGATCGAGCGTGAGAACCGTCAGCGTGTAGTTACCGTATCGGGTTCTGTGGGTGCTGGTGTAGCTCTTGGTGAGGCTGTTGCCGAGGTAAATGCTATGTTGGCAGACTACGAGGTGCCTGCGGGTCTTGACCTTGAGCTTGGTGGTTCGATTGAGGATCAGGGCGAGGCATTTAGCGACATTGGTACGCTGCTTATCCTTATCGTCATCTTGGTATACATCGTGATGGCAACTCAGTTCGAGTCGTTGGCATACCCATTCATCATTATGTTCACAATCCCATTCGCTATGTCGGGTGTGTTCATCGCTCTATGGATGACATCGACACCACTCTCGCTTATCGCGCTTATCGGTGCTATCATGCTTGTGGGTATCGTTACCAAGAACGGTATCGTTATGGTGGACTATATGAACTTGCTCGTTGAGCGTGGCTCGAGTGTTGCCGATGCCGTTATCGCTGGTGGTAAGAGCCGTCTACGCCCTGTGCTTATGACCTCACTTACGACAATCCTCGGTATGGTGCCTATGGCAATGGGTATCGGTGAGGGTTCTGAGACATGGCAGCCTATGGGTATCTCGGTAGTAGGTGGTCTGCTCGTGTCTACCTTCCTAACACTCTTTATCGTGCCTGCGTTGTACGCCATGATGGAGGGCCGCAAGGAGCGTAAGGCCGCTCGTAAGGCCGCTCGCCAGAAGGAGGTTGAGGAGTTCATCCGCCGCAAGAAGCTCGAGGCTAACAACCAGTAATGTGACTCACTATTAACAAACAAAACGTATGAAAGCGATATTTATATCATATAATCAGGCACTTACCGACCGTATCAACCATATGTTGGACGAGCACGGCGTTCGTGGCTTCACCCGCTGGGCTCTCACCGAGGGTCGTGGCACACACAATGGTGAGCCCCACTACGGCACCCACGCATGGCCGTCGATGAACACCTCGGTGTTGGCTATCGTCGAGGATAAGAAGATCCCAGAGCTTCTCGACGCTCTACGTGAGATAGACTCGCTCACCGAGCAGCAGGGCTCACGAGCCTTTGTTTGGGATATCACAGCTATGATGTAGTCGTCAGATCGACTACCAGACACGACGGGAGGTGGCTAATTAACTTTTAGCCACCTCCGTTGTTTTGGTGTTAAGAGTAGCTAAGGGTGGTTCGCAAGCTATGCTTGCTAAAGGGTAGCGAAAAGGGAGGTTAGGGGGATTAGAGAAATTAGGGAGTATAGGGAAGTTAGGGAACAGTATCTAAACTCATTAAACTCCCTAAACTCATTAAACTCCATACTCCCCCTAATCACAACTTTGAGCAGCCCCACTAACTAATTTCTTGATAGAAGGGGTTAGATGTGACCTCGACATGAAATTGGGCTGGATAGGACATACTTAGCGTATTTCCTATTCAGCCCAATGATTGAGAGGCCGCAGATGACCTCTTATCTCAAGAAATTACTTGCGGCGAACAAAACGTAGTGAATCAGGCGTCACCTGCTTGATTATTATGCGCTCGTCAAAGGCATAGCGATGGTAGAGCTCATCGTTGTAGTAGCGGATTGTCACCATCTCCACATCCTCGCTCTTCTCCACATCGAAGCCCTCGGCCTCGAGTTCCGAGATAGCGGCATCGATATGCCACGAGGCATCTACCGACATATAGAGGTCTACGGCAGAGTTATGCACGATATTGGTCTTTATGCGGTGGCTATCGAAGGTATTAAACACCTTGGCAAACTTCTCCTCAAGCACGAACGACAGATCGCGAGAGTGGAGCTTAAGCAGCACCTGATTACTCTTCTGAATCATTATAGGCTCGTAGACACGCTCCACATCGCCCGTAATTACTGAGCCCAAGGCGTGCTTATTGCCAAAAGGACGCACGTAGAGCGGAATGTTCTTCTGCTGCAAGGGCTTGATGGTCTTGGGGTGGATGATCTGCGCACCGCTATATGCCATCTCAATGGTATCCATATAGTTGAGTCGCTCAATCTTACGAGCATCGGGGAAGATCTTTGGATCGGCATTGAGGATACCATCCACATCTTTCCATACGCTCATCGACTCGGCATCGAGTACATTGGCGACAATGGCTGCCGAGTAGTCGGAGCCCTCACGGCCAAGAGTTGTTGTTGTGCCATCAGGCGCACCACCGATAAATCCCTGACCTACGAATACCGATACGGGGCTATCGGCAATCTCTCGCTTAAGGCGTATGGTCGTAGCCTCGAGGTTCACGTTAGCATCCTTGTGGCGCTGCTCGGTGAGAAATCCTCTACGCATATCTACCCAGCGGTTAGCCACGCCGTGACCATTGAGGTAGTTTGAGATGATGGTTGTAGAGATAAGCTCGCCATAGGCCACAATGGTGTCGTACCACAGCTCGGCATCGGATGCTCGGTAGATGGTGTTGCGCACCGTGTTACGAAGCTGTTCAAAGAGTCTATCCACATCCTCAATGGTGCGGTCGGCCCCCAGCAACTCGTCGATAATCGCACGGTGGTAGGCATAGCTCTCATCTATGCGCTTCATTGCCGCCGCCTCATCACCCTGTTGCATAGCGCTGAATACACCCTCAAGGGCATTTGTTGTCTTGCCCATCGCCGAGACGATGATGAATAGCTCACTCTCGCCCGAGACTATATCTAAGAGATTGCGTACGCCAGCAGCATCCTTAACCGACGCACCACCAAACTTATATACTTTCATAACTCAACGAATTAGTCACCAAAGACTACTTACGAGGCATTGCTACGTGCATCAGACGGTGCATCACAGTCACCTTACGCATATCGCTGCGCAGTGCGCCTGAACGCAGATACTCTTCGTACTCCTTCTTGCCCTGCTCATCAAGAGCCTCACGCCATGCGGCAAACTCCTTCTCAACATCAAGGAACTGCTTGCAGTTGTCTGCAACCTCCTGTTTCTTGGCATCATCCAACGAGTTAAACCACTTGTCTACACCCCCGGCAGCGGCAATAGACTGATGGTCGATGGTGTTGTTGAGCAAGTCAATAACACGTGCTGTATAGCTCTCAGCCTGCTCAGCAATAGTCGGCTGCTTAGGCTCCTCAGAGCAAGCTATGGCAACAAGAGCCATAAATGCGATAACAAAAAATCTCTTCATTCTCTCTAATTATTAATGATATAACATGTTACACTCTCATCAATGTAGGATATTCACCCGCACAAAGGTACAAAAAAGTTGTGACTTTTCATCACGTGAGACCTACTTTGATGCAGATGGACGTTGTAGTAGGAGCGTCATTATGACGCCAAAGATAGGAATTTTCACTATAAATAACCATCGTTTTCATAAAATTTAGTATCTTTGACAGCGGAAACTATTAAACTACTGAATATTATGTTTGAGAATGAAAAGATAATTATCGAACAAGCTTGGGAGAATCGCGAGCTACTATCAACGGACGAGGTGCGCAACACAATTCGCCGTGTTATCGAGGCTGTAGATAAGGGTGAGCTACGTTGCGCCGAGCCTATCGACCTTGAGAAGAGCGAGTGGCAGGTGAACGAGTGGGTTAAGAAGGCTGTTATCATGTACTTCCCCATTCAGACTATGCGCACGATGAGAGCTGGCGAGCTTGAGTGGTACGACAAGATGGAGCTTAAGCGGGGCTACGAGCAGCTCGGCGTGCGTGTTGTGCCTCACGCTGTGGCTCGCTACGGCGCATATATCGCCCCTGGCGCTATACTTATGCCCTCGTACGTAAATATCGGTGCCTATGTCGATTCGGGCACTATGGTCGATACCTGGGCTACGGTGGGCTCATGCGCACAGATAGGCAAGAACGTACACCTCTCTGGTGGCGTGGGCATTGGCGGTGTGCTGGAGCCTGTGCAGGCGGCACCAGTGATCATCGAGGATAACTGCTTCATCGGCTCACGCTCGATTGTTGTTGAGGGTGCGCATATCTGTCGTGAGGCGGTGCTCGGCTCAAACACCGTGATCACCGGCTCGACACATATCATCGACGTTACAGGCCCCGAGCCTGTGGAGTATAAGGGCTACGTACCACCACGTTCGGTAGTGGTATCTGGCACATATAGTAAGAAGTTCCCTGCGGGCGAGTATGGCGTACAGTGCGCACTTATCATCGGCCGCCGCAAGGAGTCTACCGATAAGAAGACATCGCTCAACGATGCACTGCGTGACTACTCAATTTCGTAGGAGAGTGCAGAAGAGATAATTCTTGATTTTTAGAGCATGGTATGTGGCACTCATCAAGCAAGCTTGAAGTGCCACATATCCTTTGTAATGCCACGTACGGTAGCGGAAAATCAAAAATGACAACCTACATAAATTAATCCTTTTTCAAATTTTATATAGACAATCCTCCCAAGCCCTCCTTTGATAAGGAGGGCTTGTGGCAGGGCAGCGCCCTGCACACCTAAAGGTGTTGATTAAAATTATCAAGCAATCTTGAAGTGCCACACACCTATTATTTGACTATATCTATACCCGACATCCCTCTATCTTATCGTCTCTTTGTCCCTCGTTTCTACCCTCTCTTATTATCTATTTTGATGATGTTTCCGACTCGTGATTTATATGTATTTTACCCTATTTTCTAAAAATTTTAGTTTTTTATTTTGCCATTCGAAAAAAAGTCTTTAACTTTATAATCCGCAAAGGCTTTTAAGCCTCGAAAAAGGCACAACAAAAAAACCTAAAAAACTAATATACTATGAAAAATTATTCAGCAAAAGAGATTAAGAACATCGTTCTTATTGGTGCGCCTGGCGCCGGTAAAACTACCCTTGCAGAGGCAATGGCTTTCGAGGGTAAGGTAATTGACCGCAGGGGTAGTATCGAGACCAACAACACAATCTCGGATAACACCGATATCGAGCATGAATATAAGCGCTCGATATTCTCTACAACCCTCTTCACAGAGTTTATGGACCGCAAGCTCAACATCATCGACTGCCCAGGTTCGGACGACTTCTGTGGTTCGCTCTTCTCAGCATTCAAAGTGGGCGACATCGGCATCATGGTGCTCAACGCTCAGAACGGCTGGGAGGTAGGCTCAGAGCTTCAGTCACGCTATGCTCGTATCCTCAACAAGCCTTTGGTAGGTGTTGTAAACCAGCTCGATGGCGACAAGGCTAACTTCGACGCTACGGTAGAGGGTATCCGTGCCAACTCATCTGTTAAGCCAGTTATCGTTCAGTATCCTATCAACCAGGGTGGTGCTTTCGACTCGTTCATCGACGTTCTTATGATGAAGATGTACAAGTTCGTAGACGAGAACGGCAAGCGTGAGGAGCATCCTATCCCAGAGAGCGAGATGGAGCGTGCAACAGCTCTTAACCAGGAGCTCGCTGAGGCTGCTGCAGTATACGATGACGCTCTTATGGAGCTCTACTTCGAGAAGGGTTCGCTTACTCAGGATGACATCCGCTCAGGTTTGAAGCTCGGCGTTGCTAAGCGTGATATTATGCCTATCTTCTGTGCTTCAGGCAAGCGTGATATCGGCACAAAGCGTCTTATGGAGTTCATCATCAACGTAGGTCCAGGCCCATTGAAGGCACCTGCATTCCTCTCAACCGAGGGCGAGGAGCTTATGGCAAATGCCGAGGAGCCTACCGTAGTATTCGTATTCAAGAGCCAGATCGAGCAGCATATCGGCGAGATCACCTTCTTCCGTGTTATCCGTGGTAAGCTTACCGAGGGTATGGAGCTTGTGAACTCACGTACAGGCAACAAGGAGAAGCTCTCGCAGTTGTTCGCCGTAGCTGGTAAGAACCGTGTTAAGGTTACAGAGCTTTCGGCAGGTGACATCGGTTGCACCGTGAAGCTTAAGGGCACACGCACCAACGACACCCTCTCAGCACCTTCAGCACCTGTGACTGTTGAGCCTATCGCATTCCCCGATCCACGCTACCGTGCAGCTATCAAGGCTAAGGAGCAGAACGACGAGGAGAAGCTCGGCAAGCTTTTGAACGATGCTAAGTATGAGGATCCAACAATCCTTGTAGAGTACTCAAAGGAGCTCAAGCAGACTATCATTCAGGGTCAGGGTGAGCACCACCTCAACATCCTCAAGCAGCGTCTTTCGACTGAGAACAAGATGGAGGTTGAGTTCTTCGCTCCTAAGATCCCATATCGTGAGACCATCACCAAGGTAGCTCAGGCCGACTATCGCCACAAGAAGCAGTCTGGTGGTTCAGGTCAGTTTGGTGAGGTACATATGGTTATCGAGCCTTACTTCGAGGGTATGCCAGAGCCTACAAAGTATAAGGTTAATGGTCAGGAGATCGCCGTTAGCGTTAAGGGCAAGGAGGAGTACGATATGCCATGGGGCGGTAAGCTTCAGTTCTACAACTCAGTAGTTGGTGGTGCTATCGACACACGCTTTATGCCTGCTATCTTGAAGGGTATCATGGAGAAGATGGACGAGGGTCCATTGACAGGTTCTTACGCACGTGACATCCGCGTAGTTGTCTACTACGGTAAGATGCACCCAGTAGATTCAAACGAGCTCTCGTTTAAGCTTGCAGGCCGTAACGCCTTCAAGGATGCCTTCCGCAACGCTGGTCCAAAGATTATGGAGCCTATCTACAACGTAGAGGTGCTCACCCCAAGCGAGTATATGGGTGCTGTGATGAGCGACCTTCAGAACCGCCGTGCAATGATTATGGGTATGGAGTCGGATAAGGGCTTCGACCGCCTCAACGCACGTGTGCCTCTTGCAGAGCTCTACCGCTACTCTACATCATTGTCATCGCTCACCTCTGGTGCTGCAACCTACACTATGCAGTTTGCACAGTACGAGCAGGTTCCTGCCGATGTTCAGGAGAAGTTGCTTAAGGCTTACACCGACACTGACGAGGAGTAATCCCAACTATCGTGGTCTAAGTGCCACATATAACAGCGAAGGGCTGACCACATAGGTTGGCCCTTCGCTGTTAGAGGGCGTTGCTTGTCTAAAAAAAAGTTGTATCTTTGTCTGCAGGAAAACGTAAAACTAACCATATGAAACGACTAATCACACTTTTGATGCTTCTTGCGGTATGCACTACGCTTACGGCACAGCAGCGCACCGAGCAGCTCCTCGACAAGGGGTGGCGCTTCACGCAGCAGGATAGCGAGGAGTTTAGCTCTCCCCAGTACAACGACAAGAGGTGGCAACAGGTACGCATACCCCACGACTGGGCGATATACGGACCATTCAGCATCCACAACGATAAGCAGAACGTGGCCATCACGCAGGATGGTCAGAAGGAGGCTATGGAGCACGCCGGACGTACCGGAGGACTCCCCTTTGTGGGCGTAGGCTGGTATCGTCTACAGTTCGAGACACCTGAGTTTGAGGCGGGCAAGCGTGCCACACTAATATTCGACGGAGCAATGAGCCAGGCACGTGTCTATGTCAATGGCCACGAAGTGGGCTACTGGCCCTATGGCTACAACTCTTTCTATTTCGACATCACCGACTATCTTAAGCCTGGCGAAACAAACCTGCTTGCCGTGCGTCTTGAGAACGAGAGTGAGTCGTCACGCTGGTATCCTGGCGCAGGCCTCTACCGCAACGTCCACCTCATCGTAACCGAGGATGTGCACATCCCTGTATGGGGCACACAGCTCAGCACACCACGTGTGGGCGAGCATCTCGCCGAGGTGAAACTTCTTACAACCATCGAGTACCCCACCACTACCGAAGTTTCAGCACTACGCATCGTCACCGACATCCGCAACCCTCAGGGCGAGGTGGTAGCCTCGGCCGAGGATATGATAAGCAAGTACGACAGCTCGCTCTTCGAGCAGAGGTTCGACATCAGCAATCCCGAGCTATGGTCGGTAGATACACCAACGCTATATACCGCCGAGTCAAAGGTCTATGTCGGTGATAAGCTCAAGGATGAGTACACTACACGTTTTGGTATCCGCAAGGTAGAGATTATCCCCGACAAGGGACTATTTATCAACGGTAAGCCCGAGAAGTTTAAGGGTGTATGCAATCACCACGACCTCGGTCCGTTGGGTGCTGCGGTGAATGATGCCGCCATACGCCGCCAGATACGCATACTCAAGGATATGGGCTGTAATGCCATACGCACCTCACACAATATGCCCGCACCTGAGCTTGTCAAGGCGTGCGACGAGATGGGTATGATGCTTATGCTCGAGTCGTTCGACGAGTGGCGCACAGCAAAGGTTGCTAATGGCTATCACAAGTACTTCGACGAGTGGGCCGAGCGTGACATGGAGAACCTTGTACGCCACTACCGCAACAACCCAAGCGTGGTGATGTGGTGCATAGGCAACGAGGTGCCCGATCAGGGTGATGTCATCTGGGGCGCTAAGCTATCACGCTATCTTCAGGACATCTGCCATCGTGAGGACCCCACACGCCCTGTGACACAGGGTATGGATCAGCCTCATAACGTGGTGCACAACAATATGGCTGCCACGATGGATGTTGCAGGCTTCAACTACCGTCCACACCTCTACCCCGACAACTATCTACGTCTGCCACAGCAGATTATCCTCGGCAGCGAGACCGCCTCTACGGTAAGTAGCCGTGGCGTCTACAAGTTCCCTGTTGAGCGTCGCTCGATGGCCACCTACGACGACCACCAATCGTCGTCGTACGACGTGGAGCACTGCTCGTGGTCGAATCTTCCTGAGGACGACTGGATATGGCACGACGACTTCGAGTGGGGCATCGGCGAGTTCGTATGGACTGGCTTCGACTATCTCGGCGAGCCTACACCATACTACACCAACTGGCCAAGCCACTCATCGCTATTCGGCATCCTCGACCTCGCAGGACTCCCTAAGGATCGCTACTACCTATACCGCAGCCACTGGAACGCCGAGGAGGAGACTCTCCACATACTCCCCCACTGGAACTGGCCAGAGCGTATAGGCGAAACAACACCCATATTTGTATATACCAACTACCCCTCGGCCGAGCTATTTATCAATGGTGTAAGCCAGGGTATTCGTACCAAGGATACAAGTGTTACCTACGACAACTCTATGGACGAGGAGTCGATGCGCAGCTTTAAGCGCCAGAAGCGCTACCGTCTGATGTGGATGGATACTAAGTATGAACCTGGTACAGTGCGTGTTGTGGCCTACGATGCCGAGGGTAATGCCGTTGCTGAACGAGAGCTACACACTGCCGGTGCACCCCACCATATCGAGCTCTCTGTGGACCGTTCGACGATTAAGGCGGATGGTCGAGACCTGGCGTTTATCACCGTACGTGTTGTGGATAAGGATGGCAACCTATGCCCTGATGCTCAGCACGAAATACGCTTCAGCGTAAAGGGTGCTGGCAGCTACCGTGCAGGAGCAAACGGCAACCCTATCTCGCTCGAGCCATTCCACCTACCTCGCATGAAGGTGTTTAACGGCATGATGACAGCCATTGTAGAGAGCAAGGAGATAGCCGGCGACATCACGCTTACGGCACAGTCCAAGGGGCTGAAGGCTGCCACGATCACTATCAAGAGCAAGTAGAACAACACTCGATAGAGAGCATAAGAACTACTCCTCGGAGTGGTTCTTACTCTTTATCATCACACGATAACACGACGGTGTCGTACCAAAATAGCGGCGAAATGTGGCTATTAGGTGTGATTTTGAGTGAAAACCACATATTAGGACAATATCGGACAACGAGTGTTCTGTTGTTTGTAGCAACCTTGCGGCAAGAAGTGTTCTGCAACACGCCATCCAACGATGCGATGTGTTGCAATTAAAGTCATAGGGCACAAATGCAGCCATATATTTACACAGACTCTCAAAATCCATATCTCTTATCATCTGCACTTTACATATTTTATCTTTGTATTTTTACAATACAAAGATAGCTATATTATCGCAAATTGCAATAAAAATTGCATATTTTTAGTTTGCGGTAGCCTATACCCATCTAACAAAATAGGCTACCCAGCATAATGCCAAGTAGCCTATCGAGCTGCCTTACAAAGCTATAAGGCGTTTTCGTTACCTCTTTCTACGGAAGAACTTACGACGTATCCATAGGTAGTAGCCCGTAAGTGGAAGTGTACCACCGATCACTGCGGCGATAAACCACAGCACACGTGTAAACATACCCCCGATTGAGCCCGTATGAAGTGCACGTAGCCACTCTCGAGCGCCATCGCCAAACACTGCATAGAAGCCGTCACGATACCAGCCAAACGACCATACAAGACCCGTGAGTGCCATAATAAGCAGGAGTATTGTGGCGTAAATTCCGCCTACGGCGTGAAGGTCGTACCAGAAGCGATGCCACCCCTTACGCACCGAGATTACCGAACGATTGAGCCACATCTTAATGGTCTTAGGCCACCACAACACACATCCTGTGATAAGTATCACGACAAAGGCAATAGTGCTAATGCCCACCACCATCTTACCAGCGCTCATCTTGCCCTTGCCACCAGGCGAGTCCATCAGCCAACGGTGCATACGAAACGTCGCTGAGAAAAACTCTAAGCGTTCGGGCTTACCGAGAATCTCGCCCGTATATTGATTCACGTAGATAGTCTGGCGGCGACCCAGCTTAAAGCCATAGCTACGCTCGGGATCATCGTCGATCTCGATATTCTGGATACTCTCACCCTCCTCGAGTGTCGCCTCAACCATAGCCTGAAGCTCCTCCGTGGCGATAGCACGGCCCTGAGGCTCAACATAATAATATTCGCTCTGGATAGCACGTGTTATCTCCTTCTCAAAGATCAGAATAGCTCCCGTGAAGCAGGTCATCGAGATAACCAATCCCAAGGGGATGGAGAACCATATATGCAACTGTTTTACTATATTCATCATAGAGTAGATTACTTGTGTCGATAGGCAAAGTTACGAAAAAACTTGCCGTTTCCCAATAATCATTCACCAAAATTTAGCTATTTGGCTGAAGGCGACCCACAGCACCAATCTGCGTTGCCTCGACTGTAAGACCCTTGGTGGCCACAGCCGTCGCAGGATCAATAACATAGATTGCAGGATAACCATCTGTAAGTGTCACAGGCATATAGACCTTGCCATTCTCGGCAAATGGGCTATTTCCAAAGCCCGATATCGAACTGCTCGATGGGAGACCCGTAACAGGGGTGAGCACACCTGAATCAGCATTAAATATCGCCAACTGGTTTGCGGTCATCGTCTTTGCGGGAGTAAGCGGGCTATCGTACATCAATAGTAGGAAGTTACTACCACCCACATACCACGTACGTAGGAACGAGCGGCCATCCGATAGCTCCTCGATATTCACATAGTAGTCTGGGTCGAACTCCTCGCTTCCTGACTTGATACGCACTACACCGGCAGGGAGTGTCGTCTGCTGGCGTGCATCGCTCATTGTCTTGGCATACGAAGGTGAGAACACATATACATCACCCGAGTCGGTAGCCCACACCATCTGGTAGTACTGCGACTTGTTACGGCCCGCAGCATAGCTAATCTTATCGGTACGGAGAAGACGTCGCTGCGCAAGAGTCTCGTCGTCGAAGATGACCACCCAGCACTCGTTGGGATACTGCGTCCACTGCAACTCACCCTCCTTGTAAGAACCCGAGCCCGAGCCACCAGCCTCGGTCTTTACAAGATCTTCGTAGCCCTCACGAATCCACTTGCCTCCCTCAGCCTTCACACCATACTGGCTAAGACCCATAGGCACGGCTGCAGAGTAGATCTTTCCCTCGACCTCCTCGATGCCAGCAAGCGTGATGAACTCGCCATTACCCAAAAAATTCTCTGCCAGGTAGTGCTCCTCGAGAGTATTGTTCGTGGTATATGTCTCGGCCTCAACATCGAGCAGCGACTGAAGGATTGACTTAGGAAGGTAGCCATTCTCGTCGGCCCACTCCGTAGGACCATCGCCCGTAGAGGTGGTCATCACATACTTATCGTAGATGCCCACGGTGGTAAAACGTCGCACGGCATACTCTGCCGAACGTGCCGAGAGCGTATAGTCAGCGTTCATCACATAGGAGCGTGTAGTGCCCGCATTACCCTGATTGTAGGTTAGGCCATAGAGATATTTATCGCCCCAGAATACCCAGTACGATGCACCATCGTTCACCAGGCCCTGCTCCATACCCACAACACCCGAGCCGAGGCTCTCGGTCGTAAGTAGAGCATTGGTCGTAGTGTTCGAGAACGTACCTTGCGAGGCGATTACGTAGGGTCGCTCGGCGCCAGGCGTAGGGGTTGTACCATCGTTGTGAGAGGGCGTTTCGCAAGCCACACCGCATATGACAAGTAGCCCTGCTACAATAGTTTGAAAAGTTCTGTTCATAGTTTTATTTTTATTAGTTAAACATATCAATTATTAGCTGCCCCCGAGTGCTATACGCAGTTTGGCGTAGAATGCACGGCCAGCCTTCTGAAGGCTGAAGTTATCATAGAGCCTCTCATCGGTGAGGTTGCGACACTCCACCGAGATGTTATACTTTCCACCTGTGAGCGAGTAGCCTATCGACACGTTGTGCGAGAATTGGCTTGGCACCATATACTCCGAGCGATTTGTGCCTATGCGTGAAGAGTAGTAGTAGAAGCCGTGGAGATACTGGTTGTCGTAGCTTACCGAGAGAGTGTTACCAGGCTTTATACAGTCGTGCCACGTAAACGTAATGTCGCTATCGGCAAATAGATAGGGGATATTAGGCATACGGTCGCCATAGCCGAGATTTGGCATCGACACCGTGCCAATAGCTATCTTCATATTATCTCGCACGTCCGAGTAGGTGACATTACCACCCACCGACAACCAGCGGCCAAAGGAGTAGCGTGCCGAGAGGTTTACGCCCCAGGTACGCACCTTGCCATAGTTGATATAGCTTGCCGCAACCTTACCACCACTAATATCCACGATATTACGCTGGATATAGTCGTTCGTAGAACGAAGGATAGCTCCTGCCTCAAGATATATATTATGCTGTTTCTCACGGCCAAAACCATGTGAGTAGCTGATGCTTAGGTTTAAGTTGTGGCTGTTCTCGGGGCGGATAGTTATATCTCCCATCTCGAGGTCCTCGTCGCCAAACATCTCCTCGATGGTGGGCAGACGATAGGCCTTCTCGTAGGAGAACTTAGCTTGCAGCCCGGGAAGAAGAAAGTAGGTCGTTGCAAGGCCGTAGCCAAGTGCCTCATTACGACGTCGCGTAAGCACAAAATCCGAGGCGTTAGCATCCGTGGCAATAGGGCCCGAAACCACTAACGCATAGTACTTTGCAAAGGCCGAAGCATTCCACCTATCGGAGTGCACATAGCGATATTGTAGGCCCGTGATATTCTTTAGCGTCTGCTTACGAAAGGCATCCTCCTCGGGCTCAGCGGCAAGCAGTGAGGTGTTGCTACGTGTAAAGGCATTTAGCACGTGGTTGAGCGTCAGCGTATGACGGCGTGTTATACGGTAGTTGAGTGTCGCTGTGGCGTTCCAGTTGTCGTTCTTCGAGCGTGTATGCTGATATGACTGCTCGCCAGGCGAATTCAGACGCTTGGTCTCACCTCTCCAGTTGTATTTATATTGTGCCGTATCTACGTTTGTTGTAATGTTGCGATTGTAGTTCGCCGTGAGCGTGAGGTCGAGACCACGAAGCAAAAGATTGCGCTTAAGATACTCCACCGAGGGCATCAGCGAGTGGCCACGACGATACTTTCCGCCATAGACAACATCCTGACGCACACCTGTTTGTATCTCCTTATACATCTGCGAATAGGTCATGCTCACAACCAAGCGGTCGGCCCAGCTCTTATCCACCACACCGAGTTTTGCCACTATGGCCTCGTTGTGATATGTGTCGTGGAAGCGCTCCACACGCTCCTTCTTGAGCTTGTCGATACGCCCCGTTGCGAAATCTTCAACCGCAGCATCTACCTTATAGTTGTTGTCTGAGTAGTTCTGAAAGGCGTTGATCTCCCACATAAAACCATTCTCGAGCGTCTGGCCGCCATTTATCTGTGAGCGATGGGTGTTGAACGAGCCGAAAGAGTATGATGCATCGGCAAACCAGCGACGACGACTACGGTTGGTCACAATATTTACCACACCACCAATAGCATCAGCACCAAAGCCTACGGGCACAACACCACGATATACCTCTATGCGGTCGGCATAGCCCGCAGGGATATTATTAAGCGAGAACGAGCCACCCACACCCTCCTGTGGCACACCGTCGATAAATATCTTGACATGCTTACCGGTAAATCCATCGAGCGAAATAGCCATATCCGAACCCACACCTCCCGACTCACGAAGTTTTATGCCTGGAGCCTTACTAAGTGCATCCGATAGGTTTTTTGCCGAGTTGTCGAGTGCACGTGTATCTATGGCTACGGCATTAAATGCCGATCGGCGTAGATGTCCTACGCCCGAGGCTGATACTACAACCTCGTCTATACGTGTTGATAACTCTACGAGCTTGAAGTTTAGAGCACCCTGCACCGAGGCAACATCGACAACACTACTTGCCGACGAATAACCAAGTGTCGAGGCTGTAACGGTATGCTCACCCACTGGAAGAGAGATCACATAGCGTCCCGCAGCATCTGTCGTAGCTCCTAAGGTTGTACCCTCTACATAGACCGTGGCATATGGCAACGGTGTCCCATCTTCAGATGTGACAATGCCCGAGAGCATAATTGTGCCCTTTGCACTACGTGGAGGCTCGGTTTCTGAGGCTAAAGAAGGGGTTACAAGCGAGAGCATACATATTACTATATATATGAAAGCTCTAATATGTAGCGGTTTTCTATCCATTTTATGTGGTTTTGTCGCTGCAAAGGTAGAGCATATCTCGGGTTGGTACAATCGCAAATATTAGGGAAAATATGAGTTGCGCACCCCTAATTATTAGGGATGCGCACCACGTAATAAGCTGATTGATAATGACGTTTAGGCAATATGGGATTTGATAAAAGATAAGACACGCTTCGGCGTATTCATCATTTGGGGCAATAAGTAAGAGGTCGCAGATGACCTCATATCGCAACAAACTATGGTACGGGATCATACCCAGAACCTCCCCAGGGATGACATCTTAACAGTCTACGTATGGTGAGATATAACCCCTTGATAGGGCCATATTTACGTAGCGCCTCGATAGCATACTGCGAACAGGTGGGCGTAAAACGACAGCTCGGAGGTTTGAGTGGCGAGATACAGAGTTGGTAGAAACGCACCAACACAATAAACGGGAAGGCCAGCACCCTCTTAACAGCGCTCAGCAACCTCGGCCAAAATCTTGCAGACTGCATTAGCAATAGTGTTATAGGGCAAAACCTCCTTCGTAGAGTAGACGAGGGCAAGGTCCACATCCATACCTCGAGCCTCGACAGCAAGATGCAACGTGCTCTTATTCAGACGATAAGCCTCCTTGGTACGACGACGTAGCAAGTTGCGCTTATTAGCACGCTTATGGTTACGCTTAGGCACCGAAAAGAGCACCTCGACACTGGGTGAGGCGCTCTCGGCGGCATAAAATGTATATCTGAATGGGTATACGAAGCCCGATCGTCCGTCGGCAAAGAGCCTACGTAGCGAGGTTAGCGAACTAAGTCGCTCACCCTTGGGTAGTGAGCAAGATCGAGCCTCAGACATAGTTACAATGTCTTACGTGTGCGCGTACGAGTCTTCTTCTGGAGCTTGGTCTGCTGCGCACGAATAAACTCCTCCTTCTCGAGATCCTCCTTAACCTGAGCATCCTCGATTGCCACACCCTCAGAGATTTTGGTGCAGTATATATCGAGAGCCTTGACCATAGAGGGTGCCTCGGGTGATGGTGCTGAGGCCTTAACGCTAAGACCAGCATCAATAGCCGCACGTAACGTAGCCTCGCCAAAGGTGGCAACAACGGGGAGCTTTGCAACATCAAAGTTCTCGACAAGGGCCTTTACGTCGGATGGCGAGTAGAGGGCGATGATATCGTAGTTCTCGGGCTTAAGGTCGCTCATATCAGCCGATACAGTACGAGCAAAGACCACAGGGTCTACCTTGAGCTTGAGCTTCGATAGTGTCTCGGGCAACTCAGGCTTGAAGGGCTCGGTGAGTGCAAGGATAAACTTCTCATCCTTATGCTTTACGATAAGCTCAAGCAGCGAGTTGAACGTGCCATCGGCAAACGAGATCTTACGCTTGCGATAGATGATATACTTCTGCAAGTAGAGGGCTACGGCCTCGGTATTACAGATGTACTTCATGGTCTCAGGCACGGTAATGCGGGCCTCCTCGCAGATGCGGAAGAAGCTGTCAATAGTAGTACGTGACGAGAATATCATTGTCGAGTGATCGAGGATCTCGGTGCGTTGTGCACGGAACTCCTTGAGCGACACGCCAACAACACGAATCAATGGCTTGTAGTCTACCTCAAGACTATGCTTCGACGAAAACTCAAAAAATGGGGATTTTTCAATTACGGCAGGACGGGGCTGCGACACTAAAATCTTACTTACCTTCAACGTTGTAAACTTTTTATCTATTACAATTTTCTACCTTTAACAGCTTAGTTAGCTCCGATTTCACAACATACACAATCTTACAATGCGCTATATATCAATATAGTATGCAAATACAAACCCCGCATCTACATTGGTAACATTGCGTACACAAAGCTAATTGGCAGCAAAAAAGCGGTGCAAAGGTACAAAATCCAATACAAAATCGGAATTTTTTTCGCAATAAAGAACACAAAAGTGTCTTTTAGATATATTAAGAGCAGGAGTAGTGTACCACAAATGACCGCTATACCCCAGCCACGGACGCTCGCCTCGGAGGCTACAAGCCACACAGCGACAAGGGGATAGAGCACCACAACATAGCGCACGAAGTTGATCACCGTGATACTCGACAACTCGGCAGTAGCCTCGGACTGCGAGATCCACCCAGTGATCGTATGCAACGAGTAGAACCACGCTACAAATACTCCTACGAGCAGCAGCGCAACGAGTGATATGAGCGAGGCGAGCACACCCTTGTAAATAGGAGCATCGGCAGGAATATTAAGGTCGGCAATGCGCACACACACCAACGCCAGCATAATGACACCCACGATGATCGCAGCAACCTTGAAATAGCTCAGTGGCAGCTCACCACCCTCACTCGCCATACGACGCTCGCTATGTACGCTGAAAATATCGCTCCAGATGATGCCAATAAAGCCCCACGAACGGAGCATCATATGCATATACAACACCAGCGAAGCAACGATAAGCACCTGATACACAAACGAGTGAACAAACGAGGGCTCGAGCACCGAGAATACCTCCTGCTCAACACGCATCGACCCCGAGCCAAAGATTTCATCGGCAGAGACAGCACGATAACCTCCATCGAATATGGGATCTCCCGACATAAGGTGCGAGTTACGACCAAACATCTCGTGTGGCTTCACAACATCGTAGCCCGACGCAACAAGGCTCTCTATGGATGATAGTCTACTCATTAAAGTTTCGGTTTAGTGTTACACGTATTGTTGTGCCCTTGCCAATCTCGGAACGCACCACGGCGATACGTCCACGATGATACTCTTCGATAATACGTCGAGACAGCGATAGACCCAGACCCCAGCCACGCGTCTTTGTCGTAAATCCCGGCTCAAATATTCGCTCCCAGTTGCTCTTCGAGATACCCTTACCCGTATCGCTCACCTCGACAAATACGCTGGACTCCATCTCGCCCACCGTAACCTCGATAGAGCCCTGACCCTGAAGTGCATCGAGCGAGTTTTTCATCAAGTTCTCTATCACCCACTCAAAGAGTGCCGAGTTGATAGGGGCCTCGATGGGGGCTATGGCCAGACCATTATATGTGAGTGTCACATTGCGAGGCACACGACGGCGGAAATAGAGCACCGTATCGCCAATCACCTCGTTGATATTCATCATCGTGAGCTGAGTCTCAGAGCCAATCTTCGAGAAGCGGTCCACAATCTTATTTAGGTGAACGAGATCTTTGGCCATCTCATCGACAGCCATCTGATCGACAGGCTGGCTACGTAGATACTCGACCCATCCAAGTAGCGACGACGTAGGCGTACCCAACTGATGTGCCGTCTCCTTAGCCAGACCTACCCACACACGATTCTGCTCGTTCTGCTTGGTAGAGTGGAAGGCTATATAGGCGAACACCGCAAATATTGCGATGATGATAAGCTGCACGTAGGGGAAGAAGGCCAAAGCCTCGCTATGAGCACTCGACACCAACGTAGAGTAATCGGTTGTTCCATAGTATATCGTGAAGCTCATCGGCGGGATGAGATAGGTCACCGTGATAGGCCTATTGTGGCGACTCATCTCCATAATCTCGGCACGTAGCAGCTCAGGATTACTTGTAATCTCCTTTGGCAGGTTCGATACCAGTGGCGTAAGCGTGTCGTCGGCAATAACCAGCGGCACGGTGGTATGCTCGGCGAGTTTGTTAAGCAGCTCGGTATTGTAGAAGATATATCCCGACGACTTCGACGAGCGTAGGATATCCTCCCACATCTCCACAGCATTATGTTCCGAGTCACGCAGCTGCTCGATAGCCAGCTCATCCTCGTGGCGCATAGCCGCAGAGATAGTCCACGTATAGTAGATAGACAAAGCGGCCAGCGCCAAACCTATGACAATCACAATGGTGTGGCGACGTGTAGAGAAAAACCTACTATGGAATATTTTCTGGCCCAAGTTCATCTACTCGCTCACTTGATTAATGCATCGAGAGATCTTGCTCACGAAGTATACGGTTATACTCCTCGCTATCAAGTAGCAGGTCGATAGCCCTATTCACCTCCTCGTCACGAACTACCGAGTTCTCGATAGCCCCCTCGTTATATGCAAAGCGAGTAAGGATCTCCACAACGAGCATATCCTCGATCTCACGGCGGTAGGTCTGCATATTCGAGAGTTTATCATCCTTGATAAGCTCGCCAAAGCGCTTAACCTCCTCACGCAGTGCCTCGTCGTAGAGGTCTCTCTCCAGAGCACTCTCCAGAGCCTTCAGCGCCTTGCGACTCTCCGACTCATACTCCACATCCTTGCTCTCGATAAATCGCACAAAGTCGGCATAATCCTCGTCCGAGAGTCGGAAGCTACGAACATCGATAGTGTCGCTGTGGTGTTTACGCATATACTCATCCACCCAATCGTTCATATAGCCCATAGCGTAGAGCGTGATTGCAAAGCGGCTAAAGTATTTAGGCTCAAGCTTGACATCGGGAACAATACCACCACCATCGTAGATCTTACGACCACCACGGGTCTTAAACTCCGAGATGAGTGAGTCGGGGACGACTGCTACACTTCCATCGTTGTTACGTGTCGAGTAGTCGTGAGCCTGAATACAACGACCCGAGGGTATATAATACTTCTCCGAGGTATATTTCAAGTAGCTGTTATAGCCTACGTGCGCTGTGCTCTGCACCAGTCCCTTACCATAGGTTCGCTGGCCCATAACCACGGCACGATCCATATCCTGAAGTGCACCCGCCAAAATCTCTGAGGCTGAGGCAGACGATCCATTGACAAGTACCACGATTGGGATATCACGTACAATGGGCTTGTGCTCGGTCGCAAAGTGGCGCAACGATGATGAGTCACGACCCATAATCGACACTATGCGCTCGTTTTGATCCACAAACAACGATGCTATATCTATAGCCTCACCCATCACACCACCACCATTCGAGCGGTAGTCGAGAACGATGCCTCGTAGCTCACCGTTAGCCTCCTCCTGAAGCCTCTCCACGGCACGACGCACCTCATCGTAACTGCCACGAATAAAGTCGCTGTGAAGGATATATCCCACATTATCACGCAAGATACCGCTATAACTGACACTGGGGATTGAGATACGACGGCGACGCAATGTCAGAGTCTCCGACTTACCAGTGTAGAAGCGCTCGATCGTAACCTCAACATCGGTCTCAGGGTCACCCTTAAGGCGACTACTGATGCCATCAGTATCCACACCCTTCATACTCTCGCCATTGATAGCGAGGATCTTATCGCCATAGACGATGCCTGCCTCATCTGCTGGCGAGCCCTTATATGGCTCGGCGAAGATAACATAGTCGCCACTCTTACGTATAGTAGAACCTACACCGCCATACTTACCCGTGGTTAGTATGTCAAAATCTCTCATATCCTCCTCCGAGAGATACTGCGAGTAGGGGTCAGTGGCCTTGGTGATGCCTATTACTGCTGCACTGAGGAGCTTGTCGGGCGATACATCCTTGACATACTCCTGGTCGAACTCTCGCATAATGTTAGCAAGAATCTCTATCGAGCGGCCAAGCTCAAAATCCCTATGGGTGCTCCTGCTCTCCTGTGCCGATGCGTCACATACAGCAACCAGAGCGAAGAGGCCTGCAACAAAGTATAATATTCTGTTTTTCATCCTATGCCTCATTATTATTCTCCTCGTAACGGCGATTGTTTATATACGAACGCAGTTGTAGTGCCACTCGTGCCACTGCACGGCGAATGCCACGTAGCTCTACACCCTCGGCCGTAGCTCGCACCTCGATATGGTCCTCAAACATCAGCGAGAGGCGATGAAAAACGCCCTCGGCACGATAGATTAGCACCCCATCACGCTCCTCAACAAAACGGAAGCCAAACACTCGCATAGCGTTATCTATACGCACTCTATCCTCAGCAATACTACACTCAGCTATGCTACTACGCATAAATCCAAACTTGGGATATAGCGCCGCCAACACCACAAAAACAATAACCATATAGAGGCCATTGCGAGTGTTTAGGTGGGCGAGGAGCTGCTCCCATAGCGAGACCTCGGTAGGCTGCGTAAGGCCCATAATCCATATCAGCGCTACGTATAGAACGCAGAGCACAACCAGATATTTTAGTGAACGTACAAGGTATTTCATCGCTTCAATAGTTTATTCGTTATTCATCTCTTTGAGAGCCTCGGCCACCTGCTCCATTAACCAACGGGGTGTAGATGTAGCACCACATATACCCACGCTCTGAGCACCTTCAAACCACTCACGCTGAAGTTCTGAAGCCTCCTCAACCATATAGCAGCGTTCGTTGGCTCTACGACACACGTCGCACAACACCCTGCCATTAGACGACTTGCGGCCCGAGACAAAGACCACCACATCGACACTGCGCGAGAACTCTACCAACGACTGCTCACGACCAGCCACACGTCGGCAGATAGTATCATCGAGTACCACACTCTCAGGGTGCTCAGCACGACGCATAATCTCAGCGCCCAAGATATTAAAGAGTTCTATGCTCTGCGTGGTCTGCGATAGGAAGTATATAGGGCGTGAGTAATCTATCGACTCAAGATCCGAAGCACTCTCCACCACCGTAACATCGTCATCCACCTGACCCGTAAGGCCGACAACCTCGGCGTGGCCACGCTTGCCCAGCAGCACCACACGGCCACCCACCTCACACATACGGTCATACGCCTCACGCACACGACGCTGTAGGCGGGATACTACAGGACACGTAGCATCGATAATCTTTACGCCACACTCCTCGGCCGTACGGTAGGTACGTGGGGGCTCTCCGTGAGCTCTGATAAGAAGTGTTGCACTACCCAGCGAGGCGATATCCTCGTGCGTGACGGTACGTAGGCCAAGAGCCTCAAGGCGCTGAACCTCAACCCTATTATGCACAATATCGCCTAACGAGCACACCTCGCCAAGGCGCTCAAGGGCAGCCTCAGCCTCGCCAATGGCACGCACTACGCCAAAGCAGAAACCCGAATTATCGTCGATAGTAACACGCATATACTCAACCTTCAATCTCTACTTCATCAATGCCTCCTCGTAGCGCTCCATAAACCACGCCATCTGCTCCTCGACGCTCATATGCGAGTTGTCGAGCACAATAGCATCGTCGGCCTTACGTAGGGGGGATATAGCTCGGCTCATATCTGCCTTATCGCGCGACACTACATTCTCATAAATCTCCTCGATAGTCACCTTATCTCCCTTGGCAGTAAGCTCCTTGAAGCGACGCTCGGCACGCACCATCGGATCGGCAGTCATATAGATCTTAAGCTCTGCGTCGGGGAATACCACAGTGCCAATATCACGGCCATCCATCACCACACCACGCTTGATACCCATATGTTGCTGCATAGCAACCAACTTCGAGCGCACCTCGGCGATAGAGCTTACGGCACTCACGCAGTTGCTCACCTCGATAGTACGAATCTTGCCCTCGACCAGATCTCCATTTACGTAGATGTCGGAAGCACCACGCTGGGGATTGAACCTAAAGTCGATATTGATATCCGAGAGCATTTGCACCACGCTCTCTTCATCGACCATACCCGAACATATTGCTCCATTCTCGAGAGCATAGAGGGTTACGGCACGATACATCGCACCAGTGTCGATAAATATATATCCAAGCTTAGCGGCAATAGCCTTAGCAAACGTACTCTTGCCACACGACGAGTGACCGTCGATAGCAATAATAATCTTCTTACTATTCATCTTATTTGATTATTGTCGAAAGGAGTGTAAAGAGTCCGAGCACGCTGATGATGATACCTGCAACGTGGTTGATGGTGAGCATATGACGTGGACGAAATCTCTTGCGGAAGATGTTAATAATCGATGTGATGGCAACCCACCATATCATAGCGCCAATCATAAAGCCGAGGATGACCAACACGTTATGCATCATACGACCCAGCGCAGCACCCTCATATGCGGGTACGTCGGTCGAGATGCTAATATCGAGGTTGAACATCGTGAAGAAGGCCAAGATATAGGGGATAATAACCACAAAATTGGCGAGTGTCACGCCGAACATCGAGGCAAAATCCTGCCATAGATGAGTCTTGCCAGCACGGTTTTTACGTATCTGGGGCACAGGGTTTTGGAAGAAGATAAATATACCGATAACCACTACGATAGCGCCACCGCAAATCTGAATTATGGTGTTATACTCGTCGATATACGACTTGATGAGAGCATATACGGTGAATGCCAAGATCGCCAGCAGTGTATCGGCACACGCCACGCCAAGACCCGACACAATGCCCGAGAGGTGTCCCTTGCTAAGCGTGCGCTGAATACAAAGCACCGCCACAGGGCCTACGGTGACCGACGAGGCGAGACCCACGCAGAGGCCTCCAAATAGTATTTGTATGATCTCTAAGAACATCTATATCCAATCTTTATCTCGGGTCCAAACCACTCGCCACACGACAGCCGACCGACCCGTACACAATACGTTGCAAAGATACAACCTTTTTGGCATATTTCACATAGGTTTTTGCGCAAATTTTGCGATTTATCCTTTAGGATATATTTTTTCGACACTCAGCGCATTGCCATATGCAATAATCTTCGTAACTTTACGCTCGGTAATAGATAAATAAACAGATAATCATAAAACGATATTGAGACTATGAACGAAGTTAAAAAGCCAGGTATTGAGATACAACTCGACGAGCAGGTAGCCATGGGCAACTACTGCAACCTTGCAATTATCGCACACTCTACATCGGAGTTTATCGTTGATTTCGCAACGATGCTTCCAGGCCTTCAGAAGGCACGTGTCAAGAGCCGCGTGATCCTTACCCCTGAGCACGCAAAGCGTCTACTTATGTCGTTGCAGGAGAACATCACTCGCTACGAGAGCACAATCGGCAAGATCAACATTCCAACAAAGCAGACGGTAATCGATCCATTTGGCCATAAGGGCAACGCATAAACAGATTGCCATATCAAACAGAATGAGGCTGAATAAAAAGTGTATTTTGTCGTTAAGCTCGCCCTCAAAATGCTCATTTACGCTTAGTAAACTCCGCTTTTTCGGGCTTCGCAGGCCTAAAACTACATCTTTTTATTCAACCTGATAACAAAATGAAGTGACCCC
>JAFQTX010000008.1 GCA_017408825.1 Alistipes sp. | reverse complement strand
GTTGTTGGGACAGCTTCTGGATTATTTATATTCCACCCTAATTTTCCTTTTTGCCAACCACTTTTAGGAGTATTGAATAGCCGGATTTTACTTATATGGTTAGATAAATATTCAACTAATTCAAATCCAGTAGAACTATATATCATTAGATGGGTTAATGCCACAGATGCTGCTTTGACAAACTCATTATCCCCACTATATAGTTTATTGTCCGCGTTATAAAACCCCCATTTGCCGTTATCTTCCCTCCATAAATGTATTTCACCATTGGTGATAACTTCAATCTTTTCTCCATCCGGATCCACCAAATTTACTGGGTCGCCAGCACAGTAGGTGTAAGGCGAGATATGGTAGAAACTCTCCGCCTTTGGATCAATCGACATAAAGCGACCATAGGTGTTCTGGAAGCGAGCAAATGAATCATAAACATTGCTATTACCAAACATCAGCTGCTTCTCCTTGCCTGTAAAGCGGTAATCACTAATATTGTCAGTATCAACTATTAACTTGCTACCATAAGGCATATAGTCAAACGTATCCAGCACCTCACCCTCAGCATCGGTTACCGCACGCACACTGCCCAAATGGTCGGTAATATAATAGTTATCAGCCCAACCATTGCTTGAATATGCCGCACGACCACCAGTGATTGCGATACTCTCGGGAGTTAATACCCCATTCTGTACACTCCATCTCAAAGAACCTGTATAGAAAAAGCCATTGCCTGTCGCATCTACCGCCTTGAAAGTTGGTTGTAGTTGTTAGCAAAGCTATTCTGCGTTATTTTGTGGTAGATTTGCAATCTGTTTTTGCGGTGCATAGGAACTCCTATGTAACAAGAAAAAGATTGTAAATATGCCGTAAAGAACACTGAAGAGCAAAGCTGCACAAGTGCAATCGACTTTCTATACTTTGTGCCATCAGCAAAGTAGGTGTACTTCACTATTTTGCCGTTCACGGTAGTAATTTGCTTTGGCAAGTTACAAAGATTATACGACATTTGCAAGCCCTCCACAGCCAAATACCACTGATATATATCACAACATGGGTATTATTTTCAATACCCGTGACGTGTTGGGATGCATAATACGGTGAGCGGACATTATACACAACCACGACCTACCACCACATGGGTATTATTTTTAATACCCGTGTGGTGGAGGGAAAATAGCTGGTCGCAAACCAAAGTGATGCGGGTATTATTTTGGATCAGGCTGAAAACCTGGTGGGCAGCTCAATTCTTTTAGGAGCATTAGGACCATTAAGACAATAAGACCATTACGAGGTCGGGTACCACGCTGCTGTTTCGGCCGTTGGCTGTTTGCGCTGCCTGCCGCAACCATCTTAATTGTCTTACGGTCTCATTGTCTTTAATTCGGCTCAGTCTGAAGATTATGTAGAATATTCCAAGCTCTAAGGTTGCCACTTGCTACGTGGGTATACTTTTATATACCCGTGTGGTGAGAGTGTGTCATTCTGAACGCAGTGAAGAATCTCTCGGTGTGTAAGACGGAAAGTGCTATCCCCGAGATCTTTCGCTTAGCGCTCAAGATGACAAAAAGAAGATTCAAAATTTTCGAATATCTTTTTTCGACTCCCCACTGGGTTTTCAGACTGATCGATTATTTTTAATACCCGTGTAGTGGAAGGGAATATTTGGCCGTACTTCAAAGTAATGCGGGTATTATTTTTAATACCCGTGCGGGTGGGGATTCCGATGTGGTGAGTGTACTTTATGCAAAGGCATACGATGCGGGTAGTTTTGGTCATAGGATGTGAATATCGTTTTTTATGGATACCTACACGGGAATGCCCGTATAGATACAATATAGCAAACTATTTACCAGATCCAACGATCGCAATATACAATACTATTATCCTTAATTATAACACGAGTGAGTATGCAATAAAATTCAGCTACAGGGCCACCGTGATTCTTATACAATTTATCCTCATCATAACATTGATATAGCATCATCTCCCAATCATAGCTCATAGGCCAAGCATCGAGATCGGGTTCGTATTTTTTACGCATTTCCTCATCTTGTGCGCGTCTTTTCTCTCCACAATATTCCTCTGGGTATATTATTGGTGTGAGAGTGAAATCATTTATCTCATATAGTCCCTTCTTGCAATACAATCGTACATCAGGATCGGCGTATGGAGCGGCAGGGTTTCCTGACATACGGATGCACACGGTATCGCAACTATAGTCTATTAAATCTAAACTATCAATAACATTTCCAAAGCGATTATAGAACTTGTCAATACACTCGTAACGTATCTTGGGACTCTCTCCACAACGTGGACAACGACTACTTGCATATATATGGCGAACTCTTTTATGACTTAAATACCGCCCAATATCATCAAAGCTATTAACCTCACGCTTTGACTTTAAGTTGTCTGATTTGCAATCCGATAATACCTCGTCTGCTGCAAAAACATAATTGCCAAGCGAGTTTAGGAAGAGGCATATTATTAAAAACTTTTTCAACATAATATTAAAATTATTTATAGATGAAAGGAGGAATATCTTCTTCTAATTCTACATATGATGTTTTGCCGTTCACGGTAGTAATTTGCTTTGGCAAGTTACAACAATTATACGACATTTGCAAACCCTCCACAGCTAAATACCACTGATATATATCACAACATGGGTATGATTTTTAATACCCGTGACGTGTTGGGATGCATAATACGGTGAGCGGACATTATACACAAACACGACCTACCACCACATGGGTATGATTTTTAATACCCGTGTGGTGAGGAATATTGGGCCGCACTTCAAAGTAATGCGGGTATTATTTTTAATACCCGTGTAGTGAGGAGGGGTAGGTGGATTCGTTCGAGGGTGTGGAGTATTGTGGGGGCATACTTAGCATTAGCGAAGGATCTCGGGGATAGTAAGTCTGCTTCACGCTCCGAGAGATTCTTCGCTAAAGCTCAGAATGACGTTCAGTGGGAAAAAAGGGGGATTATGAGATTAAGGATAATCACTAAACTAAGTTCCCTAAACTCATTAATCACTCCCCAGCCTAATTTCTTGACAGAAGGGGTTAGGCTTGCCACGATTAAGAGAAAGGGCGGATGGGACATACTAAGCGTATTTCCCATTCGCCCTTTGGATTGAGGGGTCAAGAATGACCCCTTATCTCAAGAAATTCTTGTCAGAAATCGTGAGATGTGGCATATCACAAAAGAAACCGACTCGGGATAGTACTATGACGTACAGCCCGAGCCGGTTTACGTTTAGTGATGTGCCGCAGATTGCGGCTTATCACAAGAATTCAAAGAAATTATTATTTCTTCTCCATCTGAGCCTTAAGCTCTGCAAGACCTGCGATGTCGCCCAAAGTGGTCTTCTCAACCTGAGCGTTGATCTTCTTCACAGTGTTCTTGGTAGCATCAGCAGCAGCACGACGCTCTGCCTTCTCAGCAGCTACAGCCTCACGCTTAGCCTCCTCGAAGATGCGGCTGTGTGAGAGAGTGATACGCTTAGTAGCCTTAGAGAACTCCAACACCTTGAACTCTGCCTTCTCGCCAGCCTTCAAAGTTGTGCCATCCTCCTTAACGAGGTGACGTGCAGGGCAGAAGCCCTCGATGTTCTCGCCAAGTGATACGATAGCGCCCTTCTCAGTAACCTCTGAGATAGTACCCTCGTGGATGCTGTCTACGCCATACTGGCTCTCGAAGCCGTTCCATGGGTTCTCCTCGAGCTGCTTGTGGCCGAGTGAAAGACGACGGTTGTCCTTGTTGATCTCGAGAACTACAACCTCGAGCTCAGCGCCAATCTGAGTGAACTCTGATGGGTGCTTAACCTTCTTAGTCCAAGAGAGGTCAGAGATGTGTACAAGACCCTCGATGCCATCCTCGATCTCTACGAATACGCCGAAGTTAGAGAAGTTGCGAACACGTGCAGTGCACTTTGTACCTGCAGGGTACTTCTTCTCGATCTCAGCCCATGGATCTGGAGTAAGCTGCTTAACGCCGAGTGACATCTTGCGCTCCTCGCGGTCGAGAGTAAGAACTACAGCCTCGATCTCGTCGCCCACCTTCATGAACTCCTGTGCAGAGCGCAATGGCTGGCTCCAAGACATCTCAGAAACGTGGATAAGACCCTCAACACCAGGAGCAATCTCAACGAATGCACCATAGTCAGCCATAACCACTACCTTACCCTTAACCTTGTCACCTACCTTAAGGTCAGCGTTGAGAGCCTCCCATGGGTGAGCAGTGAGCTGCTTAAGACCGAGAGCGATACGCTTCTTAGTCTCATCGAAGTCAAGGATAACAACCTGAAGCTTCTGATCGAGTGCTACAACCTCCTCTGGGTGATTTACGCGGCCCCAAGAGAGGTCTGTGATGTGGATAAGACCATCAACGCCACCGAGGTCGATGAATACACCGTACGATGTGATGTTCTTAACAGTACCCTCAAGGATCTGACCCTTCTCGAGCTTAGACATGATGATCTGCTTCTGAGCCTCGAGCTCTGCCTCGATAAGAGCCTTGTGAGATACTACAACGTTGCGGAACTCCTGGTTGATCTTAACAACCTTGAACTCCATGGTCTTGTCTACGTATACATCGTAGTCGCGGATAGGCTTAACGTCAATCTGTGAGCCTGGCAAGAATGCCTCGATGCCGAATACATCGACAATCATACCGCCCTTAGTGCGACACTTAACGTAACCCTTGATGATCTCGTCGTTGTTGAGAGCCTCATTAACACGGTCCCAGCTCTTAAGCTGACGAGCCTTCTTGTGAGAGAGTGACAACTGGCCACCCTTATCCTCTACTGACTCAACGTAAACCTCAACCTTCTCGCCTACTGTCAAGTCAGGGTTGTAACGGAACTCGGTTGCTGCGATAAGACCCTCAGACTTATAACCGATGTTTACAGTGATCTCGCGCTTGTTGATGTCGGTAACAGTACCCTCAACAACCTCGCCTACTGCAACATTCGACATAGTCTTACCATAAGCCTCCTCGATAGTCTCCTTCGACTGGTCGTACAAGTTAAGGTCATTCTCGAACGCATTCCAATCGAAATTCTCGTTCGCTACAATTTTGTTCTGATCCATAATGGAATTGTTTTTTGCGATACAATCGCTCGTTAAAAGTTAATAAATAGTCTTCACGCCCTCACGTGCATACACGCAAAAAGGCCTGCAAAGGTACAAAAAATTTATTGACTATTGCAATACCCCACCAACATTTTTCCAAAAATAGTTGCGCCACACCCCTCTTTGCACTATCTTTGCCCGAGAATAGAGAACTAAAAAACATGATAGATATGAGATTATTTCGTTATTTGCTGAGCGCCTTGCTCGTCATCACATTCACCGCCTGCGAGCCCGAGGAGGCACCAAAGAGGAGCTATCCAGAGCTTACCACACTCGACAACACAATGTGGTATAGCTACGACCAGAAGAGCAACATCTACTACGACATCTATTACGATGGAGATGCCAAGGGCCGTATGCTCGGCTACGACACATCGGAGCGTGTGAATGAGATTGTTAATCGTTCATTCACCTACACCTATACACGTGCCACCGAGGAGCTTGATGCCATTGTGGACCTCTTCTTCGAGGATGGTCAGCGCTATGGAGGCATTCTCATCCCCAAGGGCAATCTTCAGATCAACAATCAGGATGTCTATTGGATTCAGCTATATGAGCTTACAGCAGACGGCGAGGATATTGCCTACGATGAGAATGGCAAATACAAATCCACGATACTTATGTGGATGGAGTAGCCCTCCTGTCTCAACACACAAAAGAAATAGGCTGACTCGGTCAGCCTATTTTTTTGTTTTGTTGGTTGAATAAAAGATGTAGTTTTAGGACTGCGAAGCCCGAAAAAGCGGAGTTTACTAAGCGTAAATGAGCATTTTGAGGGCAAGCATATTTTGCCGTCAGAAGGCATTAGATACAACGCTCGGCGAATTTCATAGCGATGGGCTGTACTAAAACGTACTGCTCATTGCTATGGATAATTCGTTAGCGGACGTAGATAATGACTTATCACGGCAAAGAACGACAAAATAGACTTTTTATTCAACTACCACTACTTAATCGTAAGCTCATCAATGAGCCACTTAGCGCCAGCATACTTCTCGATAACGAACAGCACGTAGCGAATATCTACGGCAATAGTGCGCTGCAACTCAGGCTCAAATGCCACGTCGCCCGACATAGCCTCCCAGTTACCATCGAAGGCAAGGCCGATAAGCTGACCCTTAGCATTCATCACTGGCGAACCAGAGTTACCACCTGTAATATCGCAATTAACAAGGAATGCAACGGGCAGGTCGCCATTCTTATCGGCATAGCGGCCATAGTCCTTAGCACGATATAGCTCCTTAAGGCGCTCAGGCACGGTGAACTCTACAGGGTTTGAAGGATCCTCTTTAGCCATAACACCATCGAGTGTAGTGTAGTGGTTGTAGACGATACCATCGGCAGGGCTATATGGGAGCACGTTACCATAGGTTAGGCGAATGGTGAAGTTAGCATCTGATGCCCACGCCTTGTCGGGCTGCATCATCATCAGGCCCTTGATATATAGACGGTGACCCTCCTCGTATAGTGCCTCGGCATCCATCACTGCGGGAATAAGGCTACGATAGAGCTGCAAGATAGACATCGACAACTCGTAGACAGGGTCGTTCATTACCAACGAGCTATCCTCGGCCGACATCAGCTCAACAAGGCCCTCAAACGTGCCTAACTTGGTGTTGTCGTAAACCCAATCAACATAGGCATCGCTATCGCCAGCAAACTCCGAGTCGATCTTCTCGTAGATCGCTGGGAGCATATCGTTATTCTCTCTATAGATCTGGAACATACGCTTAGCCACAGCACGGTCTACCTCGACATCGAAATTCTTGTAGAACTGCTCTGCATTCTCAGGCTCAATCATAAGCATAACCTGAACAATCTCTACCGACTGCAAGAATGCCTCAGAGAGATACTGCAACGCAGCATTCTCCTTGCGTGCCACGTTCTGCGAGCGCTCGATAAGGCTTAATGCCTCTGTGAAGTGCTCCTCAGGGAGTGTATTCTTCTCGGCCCAAGCCTGGAACTCAGCCTCCTGCTTAGCCTTGTCGTCACGCACGTTGAGTTTCTCGATACCGCGCGACATACCTATAGAGTTCTTCCAGTAGTTTGCCGACTGAGCATACTTCGAGTCATACTTAATACGTATAGCCTGGTCGGCATCCATATGCTTGCGCAAGATCTGCTGGCGCTCACCACGGATAAAGATACGCTGTGGGTTGTCCACCTCGAGCATATAGTCGATCTCGTAAGATGTCATATAACGCTGTGTAGAGCCAGGGAAGCCCATAATCATACCGAAGTCGCCCTCCTCGATACCCTTCAACGAGATATCGAGCCACTTCTCGGCCTTGTAAGGCACGTTCTCCTCAGAGTACTCCGCAGGGCGGTTATCCTTGCCTGCATATACACGGAAGATCGAGAAGTCGCCAGTGTGACGTGGCCACATCCAGTTGTCGGTGTCGCCACCAAACTTACCGATAGACGATGGAGGAGTACCCACCAAGCGAATATCGGTATACTCCTCGTAGGCAAATGCAAAATACTGATTGCCACCGAAGAACGATGGAACGACGATATTCATACCTGGATACTTAGCCTCAAGGTCCTTGATAAGCTTCTTCTTGTTAGCCTCCACCATTCTGTCAAACTCAGCCTGTGATGTTGTCGAAGGGATAGAGCCTACGATGTCGGCCGTCACGTCGAAGATATGGCGCACGAAACGCACTGAGAGACCCTCAGCAGGGAGCTCTTCGGCGTTGTTCATAGCCCAAAAGCCATCCTTCAAATAGTCGTGCTCGACGCTCGAGAGCTTCTGGATAGCGTCGTAACCGCAGTGGTGGTTGGTAAAGAGCAGACCCTGCTCTGACACGATCTCGCCAGTACAGCCATTGCCAAAGATAACAATCGCATCCTTCAACGATGACTTCTCTGCCGAATAGATATCCTCTGCCTTGAGCTTACAGCCCTTAGCCTTCATATCCTTGCTGTTCATCTTCTTGATGTAGGGCAGTAGCCACATACCCTCATCAGCCATTGCTGAGAACGTGATGCACACAGCAACGACAAGTGATAATAGTTTACGCATAGATTATAGTTTTAAGTTTGAAATTTTGTTACTCTTCTAAACTACAAAGGTATAAAAAAATTGTGCTATGTGCAATCTTTTCACACCAATTATCGTATATTTGCCGAATGAAGTTACGAAAAAGGTCTAAATTATTGAGAATGAATAACGACCTTTTGGTTGAATATGTATTGGGTTACGAATTAGCAATATACAGAGTGTTTTGGTCTTCTGCGTTTTGCATAACTTCAAATAACTCTTTCTGTATCGC
>JAFQTX010000007.1 GCA_017408825.1 Alistipes sp. | reverse complement strand
ATTTTATTTCGAGATTATTTGAGAGCTAATTTCGTGTAAATTTTCATTTGGGGTATGCAGGTAATAGTGGACTATTTCCAATTATCACAAATGAAAAGTTGCCGAAAAGAGCCTCAAAGAAGCCGAAACTATCTTTTGTAGCAACGAACAAACTCTTTCAATAAAATTCAAAACAGCTTCTAATACTCCCGAGGTTTAAGATTGTTAATCTGCCAGGTGCGATCACGTTTCAAAACCACATCGTCGGGCTTATTACGGAACACCCTGCTATAATCGAAGTAGAAGCCTCGAACCCTATCCTTAGTTCGCTTGGTGAGTGGCACATACTCCACGGTACGGCTGATAATCTTACTTTGCGTGTAGGCATACCCCTTCGATGCCAGTAGGTCGTAGGCGTGCGAGAACATCAATATATGCCAAGGCGAGGCCTCCTTAAGACCAGTACCCGTAGACTCTATCACAGTCAATACTCCGTTTAGATGATCGAAATATAGTTGCTCACGAACACTATCCCCCAGCGCACCATAGGCAAAAGCTAACATATTAAGCACCTTAGGGTTGAACGGATCCATATCAAGCGACTCTACACCTCTCTCAATGAGGGCTTCGAGCTGCGAGACTAAGGGTTGTTCGGTATCAATTCCGCTCATTATCATCAGCATCTCGTCGAGTGCTCGATTAGTTGCAAAGGGACGATACGCATCCTGATATGCATAGCCATAGTAGAGATAGTAGTACTCGTCGGCGGTGAGCTTCTCAAGGCCACTACGATACTTCAACATAAGGTTAGTATAGTAGTATGGCGATGAAGAGCTGAATGTCTGAACCATAATATCATCCTCATCGGGGACACGAGGTTGCTTGTCGTCGCCAGGCATCGCAGCAATAGCGGGCAACGACAACAGCAGAGCCAACAGAAAAGCAAGCAGTCGTTTTGTCATAATATCGGTTTTTATAAACCCAACGCACGACTATCGCAAATCGTATCTCTCGATGGCGGTTTTAATCTCAGAGCGTAGCGACTCGGTAGCCTCGACAAGTGGCAGACGCACCTCAGCCTCGGTAATACCCATCACCGACGCCATACACTTTGCCCCCACGGGATTACCCTCCTTAAACAGGAGATTGATAGCCTCGTCCATATCTGCCATCTGCCTCTCGGCATCAGCGATATTGCCCTCGATAGCATCGTGGATACAACGACAGAACTTCTCTGGGAAGGTGTTGGCTGCCACCGATATAACACCATCGCCACCACGCTTCACAAGCTCTACCGTAAGGCCATCGTCACCCGAGAGTACAAGGAAGTTTGCTGGGCGGCCATCAATGATTGCCTGCATCTGCTCGATGCTTCCCGACGCCTCCTTCACAGCCACAATCTTATCCGTAGCGTGCGCAAGACGCAGGGTAGTCTCGGCCGTCATATTAAGGCCCGTGCGGCCAGGCACGTTGTAGATAATTACTGGCACTGGCGAGGCCTCAGCAACAGCCATAAAATGGCGATAGATACCCTCTTGCGATGGCTTATTATAGAATGGAACAACGCTCAGGATAGCCACAGTATCCGAGAGGTTGAACGTACGTAGCTGATCGACAAGCGCCTTGGTATCATTGCTACCCATACCCGCAACAATAGCCACACGCCCCGCTGTGCGCTCTACGATAAAGCGCAACACCTTATCACGCTCCTCGAGCGACATAGTTGCGGTTTCGGCTGTTGAGCCAAGTGCCACGATATAATCGACACCTCCCTCAATAACATAGTCCACCATACGACCAAGCGCATCGTAGTCCACCTCATAGCTCTTAAACGGCGTAATCAGGGCAACGCCAACGCCCTTAATCTTATCTTGTACCATAGTTGTAATGTATTTACAATTAAAATAATGTTCCCTGTATCGGTGCGCTCTCAACCTCCGTTCGTGATAGTGGCTCAGCGGGTTGCGTCACCCTTTCGGCACCATTTATAAGCTCCATAAACTCAGCCTCGCTAAGGATCTTCACCCCCAGTTTCTCGGCCTTCTGCCGTTTTGCTGGGCCCATATTGTCGCCAGCAACAACAAAATCGACATTTGCCGACACCGCAGCAAGGTTCTTACCTCCGTGCTCCTCGACCAACGCCTTCATATCATCACGTGACCGTCCTACAAACTTACCAGATATCACAATACTCTTGCCCTCCAGCGCATTAGAGGTTTTGACCTTATCCTCCACTTCAAACCTAAGCCCCGACTCTCGTAGTCGCTCAATGATACGCACGTTCTGCTCATCGGCAAAGTATGCGATGATCGAGTCTGCGATTTTTGAGCCTATCTCCTCAGCCTCGGCGAGCTCCTCGGCGGTAGCCGCAGCAATGGCATCTAAAGTACGGAAATGTGTTGCAAGATACTTCGCCGTAGTCTCGCCCACAAAGCGAATACCGAGAGCGAAAAGCACCCGTTCGAAGGGTACAGCCAGAGATCGGCGCACACCCTCAATAATATTTGCCGCCGACTTCTCGCCAAGACGTGGTAGTGAGGCAAGAAGCATAGGGTCGAGTCGATAGACATCCGATATATCTCGCAACATTCCATTCTCCCACAGCAGTTCGATAGTCTCGCCACCAAGGCCCTCGATATCCATCGCCTTACGCTTGACAAAGTGCTCGATACGCCCAATAATCTGAGGCTTGCACCCCGAAGCATTGGGGCAGTAGTGCTTAGCCTCGCCCTCATAGCGCACCAACTCTGCGCCACACTCAGGACAACGTGTGATATACTCAAACGGACGGCTATACTCATCACGTGCAGAGAGTTCTACGCCTGTAATCTTTGGAATAATCTCGCCGCCCTTCTCGACATATACCATATCCCCAAGGCGTATATCGAGGAGTGCTATCTGGTCGGCATTATGTATCGACGCACGCTTCACGATAGTACCAGCGAGCTGCACAGGCTCGAGGTTAGCCACAGGAGTTATTGCTCCCGTACGGCCCACCTGGAAGTCTACACTCAGCAGCTTCGTAAGTGCTCGTTCGGCTTGAAACTTATAGGCTACAGCCCAGCGTGGTGCCTTCGCCGTAGAGCCAAGCGTGCGCTGGTCGGCATAGCGATTAACCTTTATCACAACACCATCGGTAGCATACGGTAGCGCCTTGCGCTCGACATCCCAATAAGCGATATAGGCCTCGACCTCCTCGCGCGTACGACATATTCGTGCGTGCTCCGAAACCCTGAAGCCCCAGCCACGTGCAGCCTCAAGGCTCTCCCAATGGGTCTTAAACTCGACACCATCACCCGCAAGGTGATATAGCGTACAATCGAGACCTCTATGCGCCACCACCTGCGACGACTGCTGCTTAAGCGTTCCCGCCGCGGCATTACGGGGATTGGCCAACAGAGGTTCACCCACCGCCTCACGCTCAGCATTGAGCCTATCGAACGATGCGTAGGGCATAAATATCTCACCACGGATCTCAAACAGCTGCGGATAGCCCTCGCCACGAAGACGCAGGGGGAGTGTGCGTATTGTGCGCACGTTATTAGTAACATCGTCGCCACGGCGGCCATCGCCACGAGTAATCGCCTGAAGCAACTCACCATTTTCGTAGGTTAGTGATATTGCTGTGCCATCGAACTTTAGCTCGCAGACAAACTCCACCTCGCCAATCTCACGAATGATGCGATCAATCCACTCGCCCAGCTCATCAGGCGAGTATGTATTCGACAGCGACTGCATAGGGATACGGTGCTCAACACTATCGAACTCGGCTGTTAGATCGCTACCCACACGCTTTGTAGGGGAGTTTGGGCTCGCCATATCGGGATACTTATCCTCCAGATCCTGCAACTCTCGAAGCAGACGATCGAACTCAAAGTCGCTGATCTCCGGTGAGTTTTCAACATAATATTTATGGCTATGGTACTCGAGCTGCTCAGCAAGCTCCACCATTCGCTTAATATCGACCTCTCGGCTCATAGTTACTGCGTAAACTTATACATATAAAATATGTTGTAAAGGTACACATTTTGTTTGTAACAACGAATAATTTTCAAAAAAATAATTTTTTTTATCTACAATGCTTGCACATTATCAAAATGTCGCTACATTTGCGGAAAATTTGAGAAACTATGGCTACTGAGAATAAGAAGAAACGACTTGTAACAAGCTTTCACAACCTCACCCCTGAGCAGCAGGCCGAGGTTAAGACACTATACCCACTCGGGTTCAACGATGTAATGCAGCGTATCGACAAGCCTGATGGATCGTTCATCTATGTTGTTCCGTTTGAGACTGAGGACACATACTATCTTGTGAAGATTGATGTCAAGATTGACGATGGTCAGGAGGATGACAACGACGGCTACTACGACAACGACGATTTGCAGGGTGCCGACGAGCTCGCTGATACAGCCGACGAGCCATCAGACGACGATTTTTAAGCATAACAAACCACACACAAGCAGACTTTCGGGTCTGCTTTTTTTGTTTTCACACATATAAGCGGTCTAATTTATGCAACACAGCCATCGAACTAAAACACATAAATTATGACACGTTTTATCAAAACACTTCTTCTTGGTGCAACGGCACTGATCGGTAGCACCTATCACTCCGTAGCCTGCACAGGCATCTCTCTTACAGCTGCAGATGGCAGCTATGTACAAGCCCGCACGATCGAGTGGGCAAAAGGGGCGCTTAAGAGTGAGTATGTGATCATCCCTCGTGGCGAAAAGCTGCGCTCATACACCCCCACGGGGGCAAACGGCATGGAGTTCACGACACGCTATGGCGTTGTAGGCCTATCTGTCGTCGAGAAGGAGTTTATCGCCGAGGGCATCAACGAGGCAGGACTATCTGCCGGACTATTCTTCTTTCCTCGCTACGGAAGCTACACTCCGTACGACAGCAAGCACAACAGCACGACGCTCGCCGATTTGCAAGTTGTGCAATGGCTACTATCACAATTTGCCTCTATCGACGAACTCAAGAGTGCAGCTAAAGAGGTGCATATCGTAGGCTTAGAGCGCACATCCGTAGTCCACTGGCGCATAGGCGAGCCATCTGGCCGCCAGGTAGTTATGGAGATTGTCGATGGCGTCGTACACTTCTACGACAACACCGTGGGAGTGGTCACCAATGCCCCTGGATTTGAGTGGCACTTGGCCAACCTAAACAACTATGTCAATCTACGTCCTGGCGATGCTGCACCCTATACTCTCGGCAACGACACACTCCAACCTATCGGTGGCAGTTCGGGGATGTTAGGGCTTCCAGGAGACTTCACCCCGCCGTCACGCTTTATTCGTGCAGCATTTTTCCGCAACACAGCACCACAGCGAGCCAATGGTCGTGATACCGTGCTTGAATGTTTCCATATTCTCAACAACTTCGACGTTCCTATTGCCATAGAGAACCCCGACGAAAAGAGTCTACCCAGCGCAACACAATGGACCTCGGCAATAGATCTCAAAGCACGTCACGTATACTACAAAACGGCATACAACAACTCGATACGTTGCATCGACCTTAACTCGATAGATTTCACGAAGGTCACCTATCACTCACATCCTCTCGACAAGATCGAGAAGCAACCAATCGAAGTGATTAAAATCACCCAATAGAAGACTCACGCCCTACAATAAATGGTATAAATAGGGTAGCATTAAAAAAAATATTGTATCTTTGCGTTGCGGTTGTAGCTCGGCACAATGGAGAGCGGGAAAACAAAAGAGCGATGATAGCATCGCTCATTGTGACCCCGAAAGGATTCGAACCTTCATCGTAAGAACCGGAATCTTAAATTCTATCCATTGAACTACGGGGCCGTGGTGCAAAGATATATATTTTTTTGCTATTTTATAACTATTCTTTTCAGAATATTTATTTTGAGCCATACTCAACAAAGTGGTAAAATATGACTAATAAGCGCAATAACTGGGAGAGGCTAATGATGGCCATAGAGTGGCTCAATATGACCCCCAACTCGTTTGCAATGCATATCGGTATGACTCGAGCAGAAAGTCTATATCATATACAGAGAGGCAACTTCGGAATTAGCCCCGATTTAGCCGATCGCATAACACGATATTTCCCCGAGATCAATCGCACTTGGCTACTAACTGGCGCTGGTAATATGCTTGATAATAAGCATAATACCTCTCACAGAATTCCATTTTACGATGGCGATATTGAGACTATATTACAGGCTAACGCAGAGCACCAGCCATCAGGGTATATTCGTGGGCCATATGCCAATATGTGCGACATTGCAGTGCACTCGACCTCAAAAGCGATGTTGGGGCCATCGGGTTGTGTTGCTACACTATTTATCAAGCTATGCGACCCAGCACAACTAAAGGTTGGCAGCGAGTATATTTTACAATTACCAAGTAGGGTAGTGTGGCGTAAAATATCGTTGCTCGAGGAGTATGACATTACGCTAACGGCACACGACAGCATCAACTACGAGGATATAAAGATCAATGTATCCGACATACTACTATCCTGGGAGGTGATAGCAAAGAGCACGTCGCAACATAATGGTTATCTGCACGATATAAGAAACACTTAAATAGATTGATAAACCGAAAAAAGATATGAATTTTCTCTCGATCGTTTGGAACTGGGATCCAACACTCGTAATGATTGGAGACCTCGACATTAGGTGGTATGGCCTGATGTGGGCCCTCGCCATTCTTGCAGCCGAGCGCATATGCTCTATGACCTTCAAGCACGAGGGTCTACCACCACGCACCTTGGAGTCGGCATTTATATGGATTGTGCTTGGCACATTTATCGGCGCACGTGTGGGTCACTGCCTCTTCTATGAGCCCGAGACCTACCTCCCCGAGCCTTGGCGCATCATCACCGATATACGTGATGGTGGTATGGCAAGCCATGGTGCCACGATTGGTATAATACTCGGAATATGGTTTTTTGTGCGACGCAACAGACTCCCCTTTGTATGGGGTCTTGACCGTATTGCGATCGTAGCTCCACTCAGCGGCGCAATAATACGCCTTGGCAACTTGTTCAACTCCGAGATTGTCGGATATCCCACCGACGCACCTTGGGGCTTTAAGTTCGTATATCACGATGCTCGCCAGGCGTGGCATCAATATGGTGGCGATGTTCCTGCCGACATTATTGCAGATATTCCCGCACGTCACCCTGCGCAGCTCTACGAGGCGCTATGCTACCTCATCACCTTTGCCCTAATCCTATGGATATACTACCGTTGGGATGCAGGACGTCGTCGCCCAGGATTGCTCTTTGGAATTGCGATGATCGGCATCTTCCTCACACGCTTCTTCATCGAGTTTCTCAAGGAGCGACAGGAGGCCTTCGAGGAGGGATGGGCTCTCGATATGGGCCAGATACTCAGCCTTCCATTTATCATTATCGGAATAATCGTCATCATATACTCGCTCCGTCGTCCAGCAGTTACTGACATTCACGCTGTTGTAAACTACGCAAATAAGGCCTACGCCGAGGAGGATAAAAAGAAGAATAAGAAAAATGGTAAACGAGGTAAATAAACTAATATTCAACACTTTGCTCGATGCAGGTGCTATATATATCCCTGAGCTCGGCACAATATGCATCAGCCACACAACAGCACGCAAGATGTTTCGTGGTAGGGTAGCATCGCCCACATACTCCACATCATTCACCACAGCGTGCGCAGCAGCATCACTCACCGATGCCATCTCCTCAGTAGCAAATGTCGATATGGCAGATGCCGAGGATATTGCACGACGATGGCTAAAGAAGTCATCCACAGATGGCAGGGTAGTTATCGAGGGTGTTGGCATCATCAGTAATGGCAGCTTTGTGGCCGACAAGGAGTTTATTGCCACGCTCGAGCAGACCAACAAGGTCATAACCCTTTCAAAGGGCAAGAGCAGCAACGCTTTTGCCTGGGTGGCAACCATCATCGTACTTCTATGCTTGTGTGGCGGTGTCGGCGCATATCTAATTTATGGAGATAATTCGAATAAGACAGTAGAAAACAGCGACTTAGTGGCCGCAAACAACACCTCTGAGACAACACTCACCGAGGCTATTGCCAACACCGAAACTACAAATAGTGCTGCTTCAGATGTAGAAGCCCCAGCAGATACCGAAGCAGACACTCTCATCAGCGAGAGCTCGAATAGTGAAACTGCCGTCATAGCAGAGACTGCAATTAAGCCCAACGATGAGGAGGTGACCGCAGAGAACGACGCACCTGAACTGGTTAGTGAGGAGGAGAGTGCCGAAGAGCCAGCAGTGGATGATGCTACATCTATCGACAATGACGCATCGGAGGCATCAATAACAGATTGGCGCTATGCCTCTGTTCGCCACTATGTGATATATGGCAGCTACTCAGTGCCATCCAACGCAAACAATGCCATACGCAAGATTATGCGCAAAAACCCAGCCGCTCAGTGCAAGATTATAAAGTTGGGTAATATGCACGCCGTAGCCGTCTATGGCAGCTATAGTCGTCGAGACTGCGAGATATTCAAGCGCAACCACCGTTCGTTGTATCGCAACGCCTGGATACACACTCCAAAACGCTTTAAGTAACCAAGGCTAATATGTCGATTGCTCAACGAATTACACGCCTCATTGATGCGGTTTACGTCGCCCCTGTAAACCGCATTGTTTCGCGTGAATTTTTCCGTTATGCGGCGTGCGGTGCGGCCAATATGGCACTCGACGCCCTGTGGTACTTTGTTATATACCACTTTATCGTTGCTGAGCGATTTATCGACCTTGGATTTGTCACCATATCACCGCATATTGCATCACTCGTGGTTGTCTTTCCGATAACCTTCTTCACAGGCTTTTGGCTTAATCGCAACGTGGCGTTTGTCGCCAACAGGTGCAAAACTCAACGCCAGCTGATGCGCTATGGTCTCACCGTAATTGGCTCGATAGCGTTGAACTATTGTTGTATGAAACTATTTGTTGAGTCGTTCGGCATCTGGCCAACACCCGCAAAGCTACTCACAACAATAGTATCTGTCGGTTATAGCTTCCTCGCTGCAAAGTACTACACATTTCGCAAGTAGACAACTCCCTCAAAACAATTATAGAGACCCCCTACCAGAGAATTCCCCAATATAATTTAACATAATGTAAATATTACGACAAACTTAGCAGGGTAGCTGTCCAAGGCGATGCCCGACCTCGTAATAGTCTTATGGTCCTAATGGTCCTAAAAAATTAAGACCTTTGAGACCTTTAAGACAATTAAGATGGTTGCGGACAACAGCGCAAGCAGCTAACAGCCGAGACAACAGCGCAAACAGATAACGGCCGAGACTACTGCGATACCCGACCTCGTAACCGAGTAATTATTTGGTCAAATATGCACAACAAAGATTTTCAGTTTCGATTTTTATTCGTATATTTGCGCCGATTATTTAATATAGTATACACTATTTGAAACTGTTCATATTATGTTGAGTAGAAGATTGCTTCGAGTGAAGGTTGCAAAAAACCTCTATGCACATCTTAAGTCTGACTCTACGAACCTTAAGGCTTCGGAGAAAAATCTCATCGCATCAATCGACAAGGCATACGATCTCTATTTCCAGATGATGTCGCTCATCGTTGAGGTGGCTCGCTATGCCGAGAGCCGTCAGGAGCTTGCCAAGCAGAAGAAACTGCCTACATATGAGGATCTTAACCCTAACCGCCGATTTGTAGATAATGCAGTAGTAAATCTATTGGCCAACGGCGAGAGCGTAAGCGACGAGATTGCAAAGCGTAAGATCTCGTGGGCAAACCACTACGACATCGTAAAGGATATATACAACCGTATGATCGAGGCCGACTACTACAAGACCTATATGAATGCCTCGATTAGCACCTTTACCGACGACAAGAAGTTTGTTGAGGCATTCTACACATCGCTGGAGGAGGATGAAGCACTGGCTGACGTTATCGACGATATGTCACTACTATGGAACGACGACCTGAGCTTCGCACTCTATATGGTAATACGCACAGTATCAGGACTTAAGCAGAGCCACGACGACATCAAGATATTGCCACAGTTTAAGAGCGAGGATGACTTGGAGTTTGCACGCACGCTCTTCATCAAGTCGCTCGTTCAGTACGAGGATAACCAGGAGATCGTAGATAAGTATACGCAGAATTGGGATGTTGAGCGCATAGCATTTATGGACAACCTCATTATCTCGATTGCCATTGCCGAGCTAACGACATTCGACAGCATCCCCGTGAAGGTGACCCTTGACGAGTGGATCGACATTGCCAAGTACTACTCGTCGCCCACAAGTGCTAACTTCGTGAACGGCGTACTCGACAAGGTGGTGTCGGAGCTTACTGCCGATGGTCGCATCAAGAAGTTTGGTCGCGGATTGCTCTAAAATAGCGGTGGCGAATGAGGCACAGAGGGTGGATTGTTGCAGGCATAGTGGTGGTAGCTATCGTAGTTGCCATACTGCTATCAATGCACACTCATAGTGTCACAACACCCCCCGACAAGGAGGGCTCACTACCCCACTCTGGTGTTATGGCAGAAATTCGTACCGACTCGATCACGGAGCTACTCGTTGAGTTTGGCGATGTGCCATATGGAGCAATGGCCAGTGAGCGCATAAGATTAAGAAATAGTTCGGATAAGCCAATCGTTCTCACTGATTATCAGGCTACTTGCCGATGCACCACTATTGACCTCCCACGCACAGCAATAGCGCCCAACGAGTGGGCCGAGGCCGAGGTGATGTTCGATAGCAGAGGGGAGTTTGGAACTGTGGGAAACTACATTGAGGTAGCAACCTCCGACCCACGATGCAAGATAGGCATATGGACCTGCGCCGAGGTTATTAATTAGGTGCAAGGACAATAAATAGAGATTTAACACGTTGATAAACAAGTCAAAGATTGATAATTAATAATTAATAACTTATTACTATGAACTTACTTTTTATTCAGAATGAGAATGGCACTCAGGAGGTTGCAACGACAACTACAACTGATGCAGTGAAGGAGAATGTTACTGTTGAGACAATCACTGAGCAGCCTGTTGATGAGGCTGTAGTAGCTGAGGGCAGTGAGAATCCTGCTACTGGCGCTAATTGGTCTTTCTGGTTGATGATCATTGCAATGATCGCCATTATGTACTTCTTTATGTGGCGTCCAGAGTCGAAGCGTCGTAAGCAGATGGAGAACTTCCGCAACAACCTCAAGAAGGGCGACAAGATTATCACCGCAGGTGGTATCTACGGCACTATCAAGGAGATCCACCCTACAAGCCTTCTTATCGAGGTAGATAGCAACGTAACTCTTCGCATCGACAAGAATATGGTTGTTGGCGACCCAAGCTCAACAACTCCAGTTAAGTAATCGGTCGATATAACAACAATAAACCGCCTAACACGCAATATGTTAGGCGGTTTTGCTTTAATTGTTGGGCTACAACACTACCCCTCTACCATCTCATACTCCACGCCAAACCACTCGTTGAGCGTATCCTCGACCTTGGCATTGATTTGGGGCGTAATCTTACTCTTAATCTTCTTGTAGGCATAGAGCATTGCAGCACCATCATCCAGCACACCAAGAACACCAAAGACAGAGCGTGGCAGGAGGTCCTTAGAGACCACCGTATAGATTATTGCGCCATATATAAGCACTCGGTCGAGTGTCGATGTGTTGTCGTCATCCAGCACATAGTAGCACTGCAACAGAGGGCGAGCAGTCGCACGACCCACCTTCAACGCCCAGGGGCGCACCTTGTCGATGAGTGAGTTAATCTTACCTCGCCAATCGACATTCTTAACCTTATCCAGGAGCGGTTGCACATCCCTGCCCATAATTAGGTAGGCAAGCACCAAAATTGAGATTGCTATTAACATCTTTGCTTTAATTTTGTGTTATCAATATTTACGTAGCGCCTCTGCCGCTCGGCGCAGATATGTTGCAGCCTTATCATCGGCCTCGGCAGCATAGCGCAGCTGTGTTTGTGCTCGATCCATAGCATCCTCTGCGTAGCGCATATAGCTCTTTGCACGATCCAGGTCGTTACGTCGTGTGTAGTACTCCACCTCACGCTGATAGCCCTCCGCCTTACGTGTATAATACTCAGCCTCACGACGATAGCTCTCGGCCTGCCTCTGATAGTATTGAGCCTCACGCTGATAACTTTCAGCCTTGCGGCGATAGTAGTCGTCCTGCGCCATCACACCTACCGAGCAGAAGAAGAGCAACGAGAGAAGTAAAATTAGTTGTTTCATAGTCGCACATATTGGTTTCTACTATATAGAGAGATACTTTGAGTAAAATATATCACCCAGCGTAAAAAAAATGGAGATGACTAATTAACTTCTTAGCCACCTCCGTTTGTTATCAGGTTGAATAAAAAGATGTAGTTTTAGGCCTGCGAAGCCCGAAAAAGCGGAGTTTACTAAGCGTAAATGAGCATTTTGAGGGCGAGCATAACGACAAAATAGACTTTTTATTCAGCCTGACGATTACTCCTCGAACGCATCAGTAAATCCATCGATTATTGATGGCAGAGATTTGTAGGCCTTTTTAGCCTCCTCGAGCATATCGTTCAGGCCGTGCTTCGTACGTAGACCGTAATATACGCCCACAGCCTTCATCACCTGCTCCTGCTCCTCATCGGTCATAGTTTCATAGTTACTCTCAATGTCGGTGCATAGACGGTCAAATTCGGCATCTATACGCTCCCAATCATCAGCGCTATAGCTATCACAATCGGTCTCCACCTTGGCTACAAAATCGCTAATTCGCTCAGATGGTGTGACACACGAAACCGCAAAAGCAGCAATAGCCACAAGCATAAATAGTTTACATCTCTTCATAATATTTCGGTATTAAATTTTCATTTTTGGCCTATACATCTACAAAGATAGGATTTATTTGCGAAAAATAACAGTAGTTGCAATAATTTTATCAAAATTTCATTTGAAAAGGTAGTACATTATTTGATATAAATCTATAAATTTGCACAACCTCAAACACACTAAAGAGTATGAAAACAAAGGCATATAATTGTTCGATTGAGTCGTTGGCGACCGATCTCGACACAAACATCTCCACGGGTCTAAGTGCCACTGAGGCGGCGAAACGTCTTGAGCGTGATGGCTACAACGAATTTGAGGAGAGCAAGCACACCTCGCTCTTCGTGAAGTTCATAAATCAGTTCAAGAGCTTTATGATTATCGTGCTCATCATCGCTGGTGTGGTATCGGGCGTTGTGGGATACCTCGATGGCGAGGGCTTCACCGACACGATCATCATCCTCGCCATTGTGCTCATCAACGCCATCATCGGCGTGTCGCAGGAGGCCAAGGCCGAGAAGTCGCTCGATGCCTTGAAACGTATGTCGGCACCTCAATGTACTGTCATTCGTGATGGCAAGGCCGAGGTTATCGAGTCACGAATGTTGGTCATAGGCGACATTGTTGAGATTGACACAGGCGACTCAGTGCCTGCCGACCTACGTCTCACGGAGGCCGTAAACCTTAAGGTGCAGGAGGCAGCACTCACAGGCGAGTCGCTCCCCGTAGAGAAGAGCATAGCCACTATTGAGGGCGAGGCAGGAGTTGGCGACAGGGTGAATATGGCCTATCAGTCGTGTGCCGTGACCTATGGTCGTGGCCGAGGTATCGTGGTGGCCACGGGCGCAAATACCGAGGTAGGCAAGATTGCAGCGATGATAGGCGCTGTGCCTGAGACAAAGACACCGCTACAAATACGTCTCGACAAGTTAGGCAAGGTGCTTGCCTACGTGGCACTCAGCATCTGCTGCCTTATCTTCGTTATCGGCCTTATCTATGGCCACGAGGTGCTCGATATGTTTATGACTGCCGTGAGCCTTGCCGCCGCAGCCATTCCCGAGGGTCTTCCCGCCGTATCAACCATCGTTCTTGCCGTAGGCGTTCAGCGTCTGGCTAAGCGCAACGCCATTGTGCGCAATATGCCCTCGGTGGAGACTCTGGGTAGCACAACAGTGATATGCTCCGACAAGACTGGCACGCTCACGCAGAATAGGATGACCGTTGTGGAGAGCCACCCCGAGAGCTTCGAGCCACTTATTAACATAGGTGTGCTCTGCAACGACACCATTCGTGGCGAGGAGGGTAAGCTCCTTGGCGACCCCACCGAGACTGCGCTCGTAGATTTTGGCGACAAGAACGATATGCGCCAAGAGCAGCTCAACGAGCGCTATCCACGTATTGCCGAAATTCCGTTCGACTCGGAGCGTAAACTGATGACCACTATCCATCGAGTTGATAGCCGCACGCTGCTTATCGCCACTAAGGGAGGCTTCGACGAGCTACTTAGCATCTCGACAAATATTGCTGATAGTGAGGGCACTACCCCACTTAGCTCGGAGCGTCGCACACAGCTCTCGGAGCTCAACGGCGATATGGCACGCCGTGCCCTGCGTGTGCTCTGTATGGCCGAGCGTCGAGTGTCGTTCGCGAGAGATTATACAGATAAGGATGTCGAGGAGCTGAGGACAAGTGCCGAGAGCGACCTGACGTTTGTAGGTATGGTGGGTATGGTAGATCCTCCACGCCTTGAGGTTAAGGATGCAGTACACACCTGTATCGAGGCGGGCATTAAGCCTGTGATGATCACGGGTGACCATAAGATTACGGCTATGGCCATTGCCCAGCAGCTCGGCATTATGCGTGAGGGAGATAGCGCCTATACAGGTGCTGAGGTCGAGGCTATGGACGATAAGGCACTCAGCGCTGCGGTGCTTCACGCCTCGGTGTTTGCACGTGTGTCGCCCGAGCATAAGGTGCGTATCGTGCGTGCTTTCCAGGAGCATAGCAACGTTGTGGCGATGACTGGCGACGGCGTTAATGATGCTCCTGCGCTCAAGCTCGCCGATATTGGCGTGGCTATGGGTATTACGGGTACCGATGTGTCAAAGGAGGCTGCCGATGTGGTACTCACCGACGATAACTTCTCGACTATCGTAAGCTCTGTCGAGGAGGGCCGACGCATCTACGACAATGTGCTTAAATCGATTAAGTTCCTGCTATCGACCAACTTTGGCGAGCTTATGTTGCTCTTTACGGCAGTTATCTTCAACCTGCCTACCCCACTGCTGCCTATCCACATCCTCTGGATTAACCTCGTTACCGATAGTCTTCCAGCCCTCGCCCTCGGTTTTGACCCTGCCAACGATGGCATTATGAAGCGCAAGCCTATCGACCCTCGCAGTGGCATTGTCGATCGCAAGTTTGCCATCGACGCAATCTTTAGAGGCGTTGTCATCGCAGCGCTCTCGCTCGGAGCATTCTTCATAGGTGCTAAGGCCAATAACGAGGTGGCTATGACAATGTCGTTTGCTGTTGTGGCATTCTCGCAGCTCGGCGTGCTACTAAGTGTGCGCACGGGCGACCATATGTTCACCCATAAGCTCTTCACAAATAAGTACTTATGGCTTGCCATCGCCTTTGTTCTTATGCTTATGCTCAGCGTGCTCAATATCGAGGCTCTGCAAACCATCTTCCGAGTAACGGCGCTCAACACGACACAGTGGCTCTGGGTCGCAGGCCTCTCGGTTGCCTCGCTACCAATTATGGAGCTTTACAAGCTTATCACCAAGCGATAGGCCACACCTCACGTCAAGAGTCACAGCTTGTCACAGCTGTCACATCCGTCACATCTGTCACATTAGGGCACACCCCTGTGACAGTGTGACAGTGTGACAACGTGACGGCGTGACCACGTGACTGTTTGCGCTCTTGGCCGCAACCATCTTAATTGTCTTATAGGTCTTATAGGTCTTAATTATCTTTTATTTTTTTAAGACCATTAGGACCATTAAGACCATAAGACTATTACGAGGTCGAGTATCGCCGTAGTCTCGGCCGTTAGATGTTTGCGCTATTGTCCGCAACCATCTTAATGGTCTTATAGGTCTTATAGGTCTTAATTGTCTTTTATTTTTTTAAGACCGATAGGACCATTAAGACATTAAGGCCATTACGAGGTCGAGTATCGCCGTAGTCTCGGCCGTTGTTGGTTGCTGTTGTTGTCACGTTGTCACACTGTCACAGGGGTGTGCCCTAATGTGACAGATGTGACAGATGTGACAGATGTGACAGATGTGACAGATGTGACTCTTGTGACAGATTGTAACAAGAGAGTTGTTAGTTGATAGAGGGCGAGTAGTTCCCTTTAGTGCCGATAGGCACGAACTACTCTTCTAACACCTACAAACACATCTCATAGATGCGCTCCACGTCGGCGGGGGTGAGGGTCTTGAAGCCTCGGATGTCGCCATAGCGGCAAGCCTTGCGTGCCATAGACTCGAAGTGCTCACGGCCGATGCCCACCTCTCGCAGAGTGCTCTTAAGGCCAAGCGTACGGAAGAAGAACTCCTCGAGGCGCTTGATGCTCTCACGGGCAATATCCATCTTCGGAAGGCTCTTATCAATATCGAAGACATTGACACCAAACGACACATAGCGCTCCACGTTGCTCTCATCGAGGCAGTACTCCATCCAGCGAGGTGTGAGTATCGCAAGGCCGAGACCGTGTGTAATGTCGTAGACGGCCGAGAGCTCGTGCTCCATAGGGTGACAGCTCCACGCCTTCTTCCTGCCGCCATTTATAAAGCCATTGATAGCCCACGACGAGCACCACATAAGGTTGGCACGTGCCTCATAGTTCTCAGGCTCGGCAATAGCCACGGGGGCAAACCGAACAACCGTCTTGAGCATACCCTCCATAAACTTATCGAGCATAAAGAGGTCTTTGTTCATATTGAAATATACCTCCATAATATGCGACATAATATCGGCAGCGCCACAAGCTGTCTGGTAGGCGCTCACCGAGTAGGTCAGCGTAGGGTCGAGGAACGACACCTTAGGGAGCATCGCAGGGGCCAAACGGCCGAGCTTATCCTGCGTGTCGGGGTTTGAGATAACACCTCCTGAGTCCATCTCCGAGCCTGTGGCCGAGAGCGTGAGGATGGTAACAATGGGGAGTGCTCGCTCGATAGGCTTAGCATCCGCACCGAAGAACTCCCAAGCATCGTGCTCGACACAAGCTCCCGCAGCCATAAACTTTGTAGCATCAATGGTTGAGCCGCCACCAACAGCCAGCAGCACATCTACGCCCTGCTCCTTGCATATCTTGACACCCTCACGCACCGACTCGATACGTGGGTTAGGCTCGATGCCCGAGAGCTCAAAGAGCTCCATATCGGCCTTGCGCAACTCCTCGACAACCCTATCGTAGAGGCCAATACGCTTAATCGTGCCACCACCATACGTGAGCAGCACACGACGGCCATACTTGCGAAGCTCCTCACCAAGATGATGAAGCTGGTTTTCGCCAAAATAGACCCTCACAGGGATATCATAAACAAAGCTATTCATAGTTATAGGTTTTAAGGTATGTTCTATAAATTAGTAAATATGTTATACGCTTTCGGCAGACTCTATTTCGGTCGCTTTTGAATTTATTGTGGTATATTTCTTATTTTTCCTCAGTTACAATGCTCGCATTGCGCCATCATAATAAATAAGAAATATCCTCACAATAATCTTCAAAATCAACTCGACCTAATTTATAGAACCTACCT
>JAFQTX010000006.1 GCA_017408825.1 Alistipes sp. | reverse complement strand
TACAAGAGTTATTTGAGAGTATTGCTACCGCAAACCGCAGAAATTCGCACGATTCCCAAATCGTTACCTCGCTCTTTTCAAAATAACTTCAAGTGTTTATTCTTCAAACGATTATATCAAATTGATGAAATATTAAAATAATATGCTATATTTGCATAAATTCTCAAAAAGAGATAAAAGACACAATCTATTATTAACTTAAACAATATTAAACTATGAAAAAATTATTTGCTATTTTGGCAGTTGCATTGCTCGTTGCAGCTTGTGGTAACGGCGATAAGAAACCTCAGTCAATCGAGGAGCAGCTCTATGAATATGTTGCACAGATGGAGAATTACGTTAAGGCCGATGATTATGAGAAGGCTGAAAGTGTTTATGAGGCTTACGAGAAGTGGGTTGATTCATTGGATGAGAAGCAGTCGGAAGAGTTGATGGAGGTTATGGAAGATATGGAGGGTGTGGGTATTTTGGATGAGGTATGTTCATCGTACTACTACAACGGAGATGCTGAGGAGAATGTTGTTGTGCCTATGGTATATTCAAATAGCTACGATGGCTATCTCAATGTGCGTGCACAGCCTACAACAAAGTCACAGGTGTTGGGCACATTGCGTAACGGCCCTGAGGGTGCTGTGTTGCTTAGCGTTGAGGGCAAGTGGGTTAAGGTGCGTGTAAATGGCATTGAGGGCTACGTTTGGGCCGCAGATACTCAGTCATATCCCTCTGATCCAGTAAATATCAGCGCAGCGTCAGTTATTGGCGAGTGGGTATGGTGTGATGAAAATGCACACTTCGACTCGTGTACAATCGAGAGCAACGGCAATTTCTATCTATCTGGTTATCTAAGTATGGAGACAAGCGGTAAATGGCATCTCTCTGGCAACAACCTCGTCCTCAAGCATAGTAATGGCCAGACAACAGTTTGCGGTGTAACAGGTCGCACTCTCATCATTAATAATCGTGAGTACGCAAAAAATTAGGACTACTTTTGCAATCTAATATAAAAGGTCTGCCAGCGTAAAAACTGGCAGATTCTTTTTTTGTATATGTCATGGCAGTGTCAGGATAGTGCTGGGCAGTGTGCCACCCCCACTTACTACTCTTTTTTGGGGAGGATTTGGTCATAGTTTTTGGGCAGTTTTTAGACAAAAAAGACCGACTGGACTGTCCAATCGGTCATTGTAAATCGTTGATATTTAGGTTTTTAACCTTTCTCAACCTCTTAATACTCCTCCTCATCGAAGAAGAAATCGTCCTTTGAGGGGTAGTCGGGCCAGATGTCCTCGATAGACTCGTAGATGTCGCCCTCGTCCTCAATCTCCTGCAAGTTCTCCAAAACCTCGAGAGGTGCGCCTGAGCGTACTGCGTAGTCGATAAGCTCCTCCTTAGTTGCGGGCCATGGTGCATCCTCCAATTTCGATGCAAGCTCTAGTGTCCAATACATAATCTGCGTTATTTAGTTATTCTATATTCTGTTCCAAAAACGGTGTTTTATCTGTTTTAGCGTGCAAATGTATAAAATAATTTTATATATACAACATATTATGCGGAAAAACTTTGATGCTCAGTTGTTTTCGTGTTATGGTATCCACACTGTTTCTTCGACCTTAAGGCGCTCGGTGAGCAGGCGTCCGAGCACGTAGAAGTAGTCTGAGAGGCGGTTGAGGTATATTGTGGCGCTCATGTCGCCTGGAAACTCGGCACGTGCCAGAAGTGCTGCTCGCTCCGCACGACGGCATACGGTGCGGCATACGTGGCAGAGCGATACGATGCGATGACCACCAGGGATTGTGAACTTGGTGATTGGCTTAAGCTCGGCCTGATAGCTGTCGATGCTCTTCTCGAGTGCCTCGATATGTTCTGGGGCTATTGCTGCCACCTTATCCTCGCCACCCTCACCAATGGCCAATAGCGCCGAGACGCTCATAAGACGACTCTCGATGAGTTTTAGCTCTGTGGTATATTGCTCGGTGCGTTCGTCATCCGCAAGGCTGTCGGCGAGCAGTGCAACGAAGGCCATAAGCTCATCAACAGCGCCATATGCCTCTATGCGTAGGTCATACTTCTCAGTGCGCTCGCCACCGATAAGTGACGTTGTGCCATTGTCACCAGTCTTTGTGTAAATCTTCATACGTTACGTTATCTATTAAAGTCTAAATTGCTGTTTGGGTAGATGGTTGTTGAACACAAGCAGATAGGCTCGGTTATCTACTGTTGTCGAGGGGTGCTCCTCGATGATGCGTCTGCATACGCTCCAACGGTTAGCATTGTTGTATGGGTCGATGATGCATAGTGTGCGCTGCACGCTACGAGCATACTCGGCATACTGGGCCAGATGCTCATAGGTGGTCTCAAGCGTGGCAATAATCATATCTGTCGAGTCGAGCGTGTCGATACACCAGGTCGAGTAGTTGCAGTGCAGGAGCAAGTTTTGTAGCTCGGTGGCACGTCGGCGGGCAATGCCTCGTGCGATGAGCGCATCGAAGAGGTCGTGACACTTGGGGTTGAGCTCACGGTGCATAAACACCTGACGCACAATCGAGTATACATATGGCGAGTGAACACCGTGACCACGATAGTAGCGTGCACGTTTTATGCGTGAGGCGATGTGCTTAAAGCCGTAAAGGCGCTGTTTGAGTGTTCGTCCTGAGCGTTTCATACCTTACTTCTTAAGTTGTCCTGCGAGGCGACCCGTAGAGAAGGCTATCTGCATGTTGTAGCCACCTGTCTGGGCGTCGATGTCTAAGACCTCACCTGCAAAATATAGGCCTGAGAGCTTAGTCGATTCCATTGTGTACTTATTTACCTCGTCGCACGTCACGCCGCCTGCGGTGACAATAGCATACTGGAATGGTGCATAATCGACGATGGGAAAAGCCATACCCTTGAGGATCTTTACAAGGCGCAGCTTTTCGGTGTCGGTGAGCTTGCTCACGTAGGTCTTTGAGTGGAAGTCCACCTCCTTGGCCAAGGGCACCACCATCTGCTTAGGCACGAGTTTGCGCAGTAGCTCCGAGAAGAACTCCGAGGGCTGCATCTCGGCAATCTCACGATTAATACGGGCAAGCAGTGTCTCCTCGTCGAGTGCCGGCTTGAGATCTACGATGATCTTCACACGCTTCTCGTCGATGATGGCATCCACCACATCACGGCTAAGGCGTAGCGCCACAGCGCCCTCGATGCCTCGCTCCGAGAAGCCAAGCTCGCCGAACTCCTCCTGCGTAAGCTCGTTGTCGATATATAGCTTTGCGCCTACGTTCTTGAGTAGTAGGCCGTTGAGATACTCTTTCTGGGGGTGCGACGTGACGAGCGGAGTGAGCGATGGACGCACTGGCTCGATGGTATGACCCACCGATGCTGCAAACTCATAACCGTCACCCGTCGAGCCTGTCGAGGGGTAGCTCACGCCACCCGTGGCTACGATTACGTGTTGCGCCTCCTCACGACGCTCGAAGCCTCGGGCATTGCGGTAGCGCACGCCCGTAACCTTGCCGCCGAGATGCTCAATGGCAGTAACTTGTGTCTTATAGAGAATCTTCACACCCTTATCCTCGCAGTAGTCCACCAGAGCATTGGCGATGTCCCACGCCTTGCCGCTCTTGGGAAATACACGTTCGCCACGCTCGGTCTCGAGCTTCACACCTATGCGCTCGAAGAAGCGTACCGTGGCTCGATTGTTAAACTCGGCAAAGGCTACTGAGAAGAACTCTTGGTTGGTACGTACCTTCTCGATAAACTCCTCGGCGGGGCGAGCATTCGTAAGGTTGCAACGTCCCTTGCCGGTGATACGTATCTTACGTCCCGCCTTCTCCATCTTCTCCATAAGGAGTACCGAGCGTCCGTTCGTTGCTGCTGTTCCCGCAGCCATAAGTCCCGCAGCGCCTGCGCCGATAACTATTACGTCGTACATTATACTCTGTGTTTGGGTGTCAATAATTTCACAAATATACGAAAAATTTTATTTTGTGACTCTTCGATGAGCTTTTTTCGTCGTTGGTAGGGTGCTATTTCTTCTGCTTCTCGGCAGAGGTTAAGGGAGCAGGTATCACGTTGTTGTCTCGGCCGCCAGTGCTCTCGGTCACAACCGTCTTAATTGTCTTTTTTTTTAAGACCATTAGGACCATTAAGACCATTAGGACCATTAAGAGGTCGGGTATCACGTTGTTGTTTCGGCCATAGTGGTTTCTGTCACGGTGGTTTTGGATACAGTTGTTTCGGCCGTTGGTGCTCTCGGCTGGTGTCTGCTGTGTGGGATAGAGGGTTACTCCCCGAGGAGTTGATCGGGAGTAAGGTGCAGAATCTCGCCGTTGCGCACAACGACTAAGTCGCCATTGTCACGACGTGTGCGCTCGATGAGGCGGCGCTGTGCAAGGAGGATACCTGCGTCGATACGTTCTTGAAGCTCTCTTATCTCAAACTCACTCATAACTCAAAATCTTCTGGTAAGCTAACGGATCAATAACCTCCTTTATTTCGTTCTTCGAGCCATAAGCTATCTTTTTTACCCCCTCGGCAGTAGAGTTGTCGTAGATCACCCAGTAGTCGCATATAGGCATATACATCGACGTGAGGTTGCGCATACTACTCTCATAGCGACGACGAATGGTGTTGGTGGGGATGTTGTGCCCGCCGAGGCTCACACGCTTAGCTACACGCTGGATGGCCTGCTCGGGCGAGGGTAGCCAGAAGTAGAGCAGCGATACAAAGTAGCCACGCTCGTGGGCACGCTCCACAAATTTCTGGTATGTCCTGGTTGATAGTGTTGTCTCGAATGCAAAATCTGCCCCCTCCTCCAGAAGGTCGTTGATACGACGGAGCATCAGTCGCCCAGCCTCGATAGCCATACTATCGGGGTTAAAGGGCGAGAGGCCTCGGGCAATCTCGTCGGCATTGACAAATTCGTGACAGTGCAGCAGCTCGGGGAGCATAGTGTATGATGCTGTGGTCTTGCCAGCACCGTTGCAACCTGCTATGATGTAGAGCTTCTGCATATGTCAATTAATTGATGTGCAAATATAATGATTTTCGCATTAATGACCAAATTTTTATGCGACAAATCGTAGTCTTGCGCCGCTTTCTGGGGCTAAAGTGCTGAGTATAACTCCTCGATACGGTCGCACATTGCCTCCCACGAAAAGCGCTTGCGCTCCTCGGTCATAGCCTCTGCAAAGGCCTCTAACTGCCCATCGGCATAGATGCGCTCAAGGCCGTCAAGAACGCCATCCACGCTGCTCTCGACAACAAAGCCAACACGTGAGTCGGGAACAATCTCGGCAAGACCACCTACACGTGTAACTATAATAGGTGTGCAGAAGTTGTAGGCTATCTGCGTCACGCCGCTCTGTGTAGCTGTCTTGTAGGGGAGTACCACGCAGTCCGAGGCGCTGAAGTAGTTGCGCACCTCGCTGTCGGGGACGAAGTGATCGTGAAGGATAATTTCGCTCTCAAGGCCAAGATGTTTTATCAGCTCAATGTACTTATCACGTGAGGCGTAAAACTCGCCTGCGATGAGTAGCTTATGTCCCGAGCGTCTAAATCTTGCCCAAGCCTCGAGTAGGGTGTCAAGACCCTTGTAGTCACGTATAAGTCCGAAGAATAGGGCATAGCGTTGCGAAGGGTCGAGACCTAATTTCTTGCACGCCTCGGTGCGCTCCACACGCTCGCCAAAGTGCTCGAACATAGGGTGTGGTGAGAAGAGTGCTGGCGCTGAGGTGTAGGCCTCGAGCTCGCCGTGTACCTGCTCCGACATATATATAAATCCATCTACCGAACGTAGGAAGTAGCGGTTGAACATTCGGTCGGTGATGTGGTGCTCGTGTGGCTCAACATTGTCTATTTGGCAGATGACCTTGGTATGCTTGTTCTTGCGGGCAAGGCGTGCTATGGTGCCGAAGCAGGGGGCCATAAATGGTGTCCAATACTTCATAAGCACGATGTCGGGAGACTCACGGCGTAGGCGACGTCCCACACGCCACCACGAAAGCGGGTTGATGGTAGATACGCAACGCTCGATATTGAGGTCCTGAGGTGCAGGGGTCTCTACCGTCTGGCTCTTGCCCGGGAATAGTAGCGATGGGTATTGCAGTGTGAAGGTCAAAATATTGACCTCGTAGCCACGCTGCTGATACTCACGTGCCATAGTCTCCATTATCGAGGCAAGGCCGCCACGGTAGGGGTGTGCTGGGCCGACAATGGCTATTTTAAGGCTTGGTTTCACGTGCTCGGTGGTTACTTAAACTGGATCTGTGCTCGGCACAATGTCTTACCGCTATCGGACGAAATGTCGAACTTGCGGCACGCCTCCTCGTCGATGTAGCCTATGGAGATTATCTCGCCATAACGAGCCTCGGCTAAGAAGTTGATGTCTATGCGCATACGCTCTCTTAGCTCAATGAGTTCGAGAGGTAGTGTGTCGAACATCATATCGACATAGCGGAGGGTGTTCACGTGGCGGTTAAAGTCTATATCGCTGTAAACGACGGGGCGAGAGACGGTAGTTGCTGCCTCGATTGCACGAAGACGTGCCGGAGGTGCGATGGGTGATGGCTCAGCAACGATAAACTGGTCGTGTGCCTCACGCATTAGGGACATATCCACCGACTGGCGTGTCTGCATATTGAGTACGCACCACTGCGAAACTCCCGAGGCGATAATCTCGTTGCCGGAGCGCATCCTAAAGTTACGTGTTGATGATAGGCGGTTGAAGTCGCTAATCCACGTATCTATCTCGATGTTGTCATACTGCTCAGGGCGGCGCTCGATCTCGGCGCTGAAGCGCATCAGCACCCAGGTGAAGGAGCTATCTTGTAGCACCTCGACACCAAAACCCTTGTTGTGGGCATCGAGACCTGCTACGTTGAGCATATAATTGACAATAGACGAGGCCGAGGCACGTAGCGTAAAGTCTACATCCTGAGGCTCGACACGATACTTGTATGTGGTAATCTCTGCCATGCTTTCAAAAATATTGTTGCACAAATGTATGAAAAATTATTTGAAAAACGTTTTATGGTTAGACAATTATTGTGATGATGTGTAAAATGGGATGATATTTTTTGTTAAAAAATAAGCCTACTTTTGTTGGATTTTCGGCAAAAAATAGTACCTTTGCTTGAATTAATATGCGAATAGTGTGTAACGAAGATTTCAAACTATTATAATTAACTAACTATTAAACGTCTATGAAAAAACTTTTGATGTCGCTCGTAGCCCTTTTGATAGGTGTTATGAGTATCTCGGCTCAGGAGAATCCGATGTTGGCACCTCTGCCACTCGATCCTGATGTTCGTGTTGGTAAGCTCGACAATGGTCTTACCTACTACATTCGTCACAACGAGAAGCCTAAGGGTCAGGCGAGCTTCTACATCTACCACGATGTAGGTGCTATCCAGGAGGATGACGACCAGCAGGGTTTGGCTCACTTCCTTGAGCATATGGCCTTCAACGGCACTAAGAACCTCCCTGGCAAGCAGATGATCGAGCAGCTCGAGACTATCGGTGTTCAGTTTGGTTACAACCTCAACGCTTTCACCTCGTGGGATTGCACCGAGTACATGATTAAGGATTGCCCTATCACTGAGGAGAACCTCGACCTTGCACTCCTTATTCTCCACGACTGGTCGCAGTTTATCGCTTTGCAGCCTGCTGAGATCGACTCTGAGCGTGGTGTGATTATGGAGGAGTTGCGTACACGTGATGGTGCAAGCCTCCGTGCGCAGAACGATATGATCCGTAACCTCTTCAAGGGTTCGCTCTACGAGCATCGTAACCTTATCGGTTATCTCGATGGCCTTAAGTCTTTCGACCACACTGCTTTGGAGAACTTCTACAAGAAGTGGTATCGTCCAGAGTACCAGGCTATCGTTATCGTAGGTGATGTAGATGTTGATCAGGTGGAGGCTAAGATCAAGACCCTTATGGCTGACATCCCAGCATCACCAGCTGATGCCGCTCAGAAGGTGCTTCACCAGGTTCCAGCTACCGAGGAGCCTATCATCTCTATCTTCACCGACCCAGAGCTTACTCAGTCAAGCGCTATGATGTTTGCTCGTCGTGATGCTATGCCTAAGGAGTATCGCAATACTCTTGCAGCATATGTTCAGGATATCGTCTTCAACCTCGCTACAATGATGATGAACAACCGCTTTGAGGAGATCGCTCAGAGAGCTGATGCTCCATTCCTTGGTGGTGGTATGTCTGAGGGTAGCATTGGCATCTGCCCAACAATGGAGTCTACAATGTTCTCTGTAACAGCTAATGAGGGCCGCATCGACGAGGCATTCCGTGCTATGTACACCGAGATGGAGCGTATGCGTCAGCACGGCTTCACTGCTGGTGAGTTTGAGCGTGCTAAGCAGGAGCTTTTGATGTATGCCGAGCGTCAATACAACAATCGTAACGATGTTCGTAACGACGACTACGCACAGCGCTACATCGATCACTACGCTGAGGGCACATCTATGATGGATGCTGAGACTGAGTGGCAGCTCGACCAGCAGTTTATCAATAGCCTTGATGTAAACTCGTTCAACCAGGTATACTTCTCGATGGTCGCTCCAGACAAGAATATGGTAATCTTGGCTCGCTCACCTGAGAAGGAGGGTTTGGCAGTGCCTACCGCTGAGGATATCAAGGCTATCATCGCCGAGGTTAAGGCTTCGGAGATTGAGCCTTACAAGGATGATACTGTAATTATGCCATTGATTGCTGCAGATGCTAAGTTCAAGGGCTCTGCCGTTAAGAAAGAGACTAATAACGAGTCACTTGGCTACACTGAGTGGACTTTGAAGAATGGTATTAAGGTTGTTGTGCGCCCATCTACTCTTAAGGCTGACGAGGTTCAGATCTCGGCTTCGGCAAAGGGTGGTAAGTCGTTGCTCGCCGACGAGCTCGTCTTCACTGGTGATATGCTCGGCGCTGTAATGTCGCAGTCGGGTATCGCTGATTTCTCGGCTACTGAGCTCTCTAAGCAGCTTACAGGTAAGAATGCACGTGCATCAATCTCTGTTGGCGACTATGAGCACGCTTTGAACGCTGGTGGCTCACCAAAGGATATCGAGACTATCTTGCAGCTCGTTTACCTCAACTTCACAGCTCCACGTTTCGACCAGACAGATCTTGACAACCTCAAGAAGATGTATGTTCCTTATTTCCGTAATATGCAGTCTGATCCATCGTACGCAATGGGTAAGAACTACGTAGAGACAATCTATGGCAACCACCCACGTCGTCAGATGACTACTGCTGAGGACTTCGAGGCTCTTAACATCGCAGACTTGAAGGCTGTTCACTCATCACTCTACAGCTACGCTCAGGACTTCCGCTTCGTGATTGCAGGTAATGTAGATCTCGAGACTTTGAAGCCTCTCGTTGAGAAGTATATCGGCTCGTTGCCAACATCTAAGAAGGTTAAGTATGCTGTTAAGGATGACGGCGTACGTATGGTTAATGGCGAGGTTGTAAACGACTTCCGCACACCTATGCAGCAGCCTAAGGTATCGGTATATCTCACATTCCACGGCGATTTGGCTAACAACGCTAAGAACCGTATGGTAGTCGATCTGTTGAGCCGTGCTCTTGACTCACGCTACATGATCTCTATCCGTGAGGAGAAGGGTGGTACTTATGGCGTACAGGTACAGGGTGGCATCGAGAAGTATCCTACTGAGCAGTACTCTATGATTGTTGCGTTCGATACTAATGAGGAACTTGCCGACGAGCTTGTAGAGATCTGTCTTGCAGAGATCAAGAAGATCGCCGAGGAGGGTCCTTTGGCCGATGATATCGAGAAGTCTCGTGAGTTCCTTAAGAAGAACTACAACAACGTCCTTGAGAACAATAGCGGCTGGATGTCGGCTATCTATCGTTGGTACGAGGAGGGTTACGACTATAAGGCTGAGTACCTCAACGTTGTTCAGTCAGTGACCTACGACGATGTTAAGGCATTGGCAGCTAAGATCCTTGAGGATGGCAACTACACTAAGGTGGTTATGCGTCCCGAGAAGTAGTCCGTGGCGACTGCAAAACAAAAAGGAGCTCGACATCATTGTCGAGCTCCTTCTGTTTTTAGTTGTTGGTGGGTGGTTCGCCCGCATTTGCGGATTAAAGAGAAGTTCTCTCCTAAAGGTGCTCAAGGGTTACTCGTTTGCTTAAAGGAGAGCTAAAGGGAAAATTCTCTTTCTACTACCCTTTAGTAAGCATTCAGCTTGTGCTCTTCACTTTAGAGCCAGAGGCTCGCTTACTCTCTTATGAGCCGAAACACCTCGGTTTAATCAGGTGTCAGACCCCTACTTTGTTCCTGTGTAGGTCACTGGATACTCGCCGCACATAAACTCAAGTGTGAATGTGTTGGTGGTTATCTCGCCAGTGAGATTGCTAATCGTAAACTTCTCGAATGGGCCGCCCATAGCGTAGGGTATAATGCCGTCGCCCGAAAGAGTGAATTTGCCAGCAACCGTATTGTCGTAGTCTACGCCCTCAACAACCATGTCGAGCTTGATGGGCATACCGTTGGCGAACTTCACCTTGTACATCACAAAGTTGAGCTTGCCGTCACGTAGCTCATAGTCTACCTCCACATTCTCCTGGGTGTATAGCGTGCCATCGTTCTGGTCTACGGTCATCGTACCCTTATAGCACTTGCTATCCACGGGGTTGTTTGGAAGGTCGTTGTTGTCGCCATTCTCGCACGAGAGGCTAAGTAGTGCGATGCTCACGATCGTAAGCAGTGATTTAAGTAGTCTCATAGTTATAGTGTTATATTTAATCTTATGCCTGCGTGTAGGGGTGTGCCTTTAGAGAAAAACTCCTTGCCCACCGACTTAAAGTAGAATACGTCGTACTTGGTGTTTGTGAGGTTACGTGCCCACAAGCTAAGCTGTACTCGGTTCATTCGTAGCGACAGCTGAGCACCAACTATCGAGTAGAAGGGCTGACGTAGGGTGTTGGCCTCGTTCCAGTATATCGAGCCGCTACCTCGCCAGTCGGCCGAGAGTGTCAGCTGGTGAAACGTGTGGTGGTCGAACCACCACGAGTAGGATGCTACCACAGATGCGGTGTGAGCGGGCGAGTAGGGTATTCGCTTGCCTGCATAGTTGGCCGTACCGTCGTCGTAGTGGCGGAAGCGTGCGTTGGTGAAGCCATAGTCGCCGCTAATATTAAAACCCTTGTAGCCATACTTTACGCTTAGCTCGGCGCCATAGCTGCGGGCACGTGCTGCGTTCGACATCATACGTCCTGTGCTGTTGCCCTTGGGGAGTACGGTGACCTGCTGGTTGAAGCACTCGATCCAGAATAGCGAGCCGTCGATGCTGAGGCCTACGATGGGTGTTAGGTGTGCACCCACCTCAAAGTTCCAGCTCGTCTCGGGCTTGTAGCGTGTGGCCTTTGCCGAGTCGTAAGATGTAGCTCCCGCTGCCGAGTCAAGTTCTATGCCAAGAGAGCCCATCATATCGTTCATCATCTTCGATTGCAGGATATCCGAGAATATCTGGGTGTTGAAGCCTCCCGACTTGTAGCCTCGTGTTATCGTGGCGTAGATATTGCCTATCTCGGTGTTATACTCTGCCGAGAGCTTGGGTAGAAGCTCGAAGAATAGCTGACTTTCACGGCCTCGGAACTCGGTGCGTAGCTCCTCGAACTCGGTCATCGTCATATCGAAGCGGTAGGGTACTGTGGCGTGTGAGTGGTACTTCATCGAGGTGTGCTCAAGGTCGATGCGTAGGCCTGCGGTGATTACCCAGCGGCCGAGCTTTATGTCGGACTGATGGTAGAGTGCCGCACCATATGTGGGGATGTTGAAGTCGCTGGCAATGGTGAAGTGGTCGGTGCCAAAGAGCATATTATTGTCGGGAAATACCGTGTGAATACCATTGTTTATATTCCCCAATATAAGGTCGTTGATGCCATCGCTCTTGAAGTGTACGGGCGACGACATATCGAGCCATTTGGCAAAGCCAAACACGCCACATAGCCACTGCCAACGAGCGCTCTTGTTGGCGTTGCGAATGACAAAATCCTCGGTTATGGAGAGCTCCTTCTGCTTCTGCTGCATCGTGAACATCGAGCGTGTCGAGAAGTCTTGGTCGAGCGTCATACAGTCGTCGAGATATTGGAGGCTTGTGGTCGATTGCATCACTACCTTGCCGCTACTCCAGCGTAGCACCACTCCCTCGTTAAGGTTTAGGCGCTCGTAGCCTGAGGGGTCGTTGTAGCTGACCACGCCGCACTGCCCTGTGATAGGGTTATAGGGGTGGTAGGCATATCCGCCCTCGTTGGTGTAGCTCGCCGAGAGGATGTTATCAATCGAGAGCCCGTTTGCGAGCATCCATTGCAGGCGTAGGCGTGCTGCGGCGTTGTTGCCTCGGTCGCACATCTCATTACGATACTCGTTGCGGAAATATCCTCCCGAGTGGTTGAACATTGCTGCAAGCGACACGGCGAAGCGCTCTGTGGGGTGTGCATAGTAGGCTGCCGAGGCTCGATATGAGTTGCGTGAGTAGTACTCGGCCATAGCACGAAATCCCTGCCAGTCGAATGGCGAGAGCGTTGTTATGTTCATCACGCCTCCCGAGGTATTGCGGCCATATAGCGTGCCTTGAGGACCACGCAGCAGCTCGATACGACGTATGTCATAGAGGTCGAAGTCGTAGCTGTTCTTGTTCATTATGGGGATGTCATCGATCGTAAGGCCGAGCACTGGCTGGTCGATGCGTGAGCCGAAGCCTCGCACATAGATCGACGATGTGATAGATGAGCCGTAGTCGGGCTGGTAGAAGTTGGGCGCTATGAGCGATAGCTCCTTTATAGAGCTTATGCCACGTCGCTCAATGTCGGCCATCGTGACCGTTGTTGCCGATATGGGCTTGTTGTGTCGAGTGTCGCTCTTTAGCGATGCAGTGATCTCTACACGCTCGATGTTGTGGTGGAGCGAGTCGGCGGGCTGCTGTGCTGCGAGCGTGGTGCTGGCCAAGAGCGATACTATGACTAATAATCTTTTCACGGGTGCAAAATTATATCTTTTTGTTCAACCTATCAACCCCTATTTATGGGGGGATTTAAGACCGTTGGGACTATTAGGATGGTATGACCGTTAAGACCATTAGGACAATTAGGATGGTATGACCGTTAAGACCATTGGGACCATTAGGACCATTAGGATGGTATGACCGTTAGGACCATTAGGACAATTAGGACCATTACGAGGTCGGGTATCACACGTTGTTTGTGACCATCTGAATTGTCTTAATTACATTGTATTCAACTCTCTCACAGCTGCAAAAAAAAAGAGCTATCTACGATTGTGGATAGCTCTATTGTTATTAGATCGATGTGCTATTGCGCGGGTGTGGCCTCATCGTGTTTAGAGATATTGGCCGTGAGATACATCACCACGCAGAGTAGCAAGAATAGTAGTATCGAGCCGCTGAGCAGTGCAAAGTTCTCCATCTGGAGCAAAAGGAAGTTGGCTGCGTAGACCACAACGACAAATGCTCCAAGAATATATGCGCTACGACTCTTTAGTATGGCTCTAAAGTAGGCGGTGAGAGCCAGAGTTGTCATAGCGGCTGCTGCGATATATGCATAGCCGAAGAGGATGAACTCAGCAAATGATATGAGCAGCGAGTAGAACAATACCAGCGATAGGCCTACAACGGCATACTGCACGATGTTGATCTCCTTGCGTGTCATAAACTCGGTGAATAGCGCTGCGATAAAGACGAGCACGATGATGAGTATGCCATATTTTGTTGAGCGCTCGGCCTGAAGATATGGGTTGGCAGGGTCGATAAACTCAACGCCAATCCTGTCGCTACTGCTATTTACATTCATGCTCAGCACTCGCCACTTAGCCTCAAAACCATCGGCACGCACCTCCCGCTCCTCGGGTAGGAACTCGCCCTGGAAGCTTGGGTGGGGATATGATGAGCTTACAGCGAGAGTGGTCTCTGCGCCCATAGGGCTAAACATTAGCGACTCTGTGCCGCAAAGCTCCATCGTGAGGCTGAACTCTAAACTATCTCCTGCTCTTGTCCCCTTTGCAAGCTCTATGCTCGCTGCAAGATAGGGTCGCTCTCCGTTAGCCCCATTTACACGTTCAAGGGTGATAGCCTCGCCATTAAGTGTGAGCTGAGGTAGACTTCGTAGACCCTTGAAATCGGAGATCTTGAGGCATAGATTGTTGGTCGTAGCCTTAAGCATATTGTCTGTGACGATGAACTGGCCGCAAATCTCGATCGTTGAGCTGTATGTGGTAACATCGTAAATAGCACGATGCAATACCTCAGTATCCACCGTGGCCTTATAGTCGAGTGTAGCGCACTGCTCAGTGATATCCTTCGAGCCCTTGATCGCAGAGGTGATGTATGGTGCACCTACGACCTGCGAATCGGCATAGGCCAACGCCACCTCGTACTGAACATCATCTTTGGTGTTGCCTCGTTCGTATATGAGGCCGTTGATCATCAGCAACGGTATGAGCAGTAGTAGGGTTATACCGCCTATAAACGCAAATTTCTTGGCTAATTTTTTTCCATTCATATGTTGCACGTGTTACACTTGTATTTATGCTACTGATGCTCGGGGCGGAGCAAGTCCTGAACAACCTTAACGGGTGAGAATGTCGAGATAGGTACCTCCACGAAGATAGTGTTCCAGTTTGCCATTGCTCCATTCCAAAGACCTGGGAGCTCCTGTGCACGAAGCTCACGACCACCAGCCGACTTTGAAGAGATAAAGCCAGTCTTTGGGTCGGTGTACTTCGTTAGGTCGTACTTCGTGCCATCGTAGCGCATAACGCCGCATACCAAGTCTACGGGGTTGAAGTGAGTAGCCTCCTTCATAAGGTGCATATCCTCCTTGGCAATCTGGCTCGACTCGGCAATCTGCAACTGCTCACGACCCTCGTCGTCACGTACCCAGAATGGACCACCACCAGGCTCACCCTCGTTCTTAACCATACCGCAAACACGTATAGGCCTATCTAAGGTCTTGCGTATAAGCTCCATAGATGCACCCTCGCTGAGCTTGCAGCATAGCTCGTTGCGTAGGAACTCCTTAGCCTCGGCAGCAACATCCTCGCCGGCATCCATTCTGCAAAGAAGCTCGAACGAGCGCTGCTGTAGACGGATAAGCTCGCCAGCCAATACTCGCTTATAGGTTATGGTATCCTCCTTGCGCTCGTCGGTAGTCACATTGTCGATGTTCTTCACGAAGATGATGTCGCCATTGAGCCTATCAAGGTTGGCAATGAGTGCTCCGTGGCCCGCAGGGCGGAATAGCAGCTTGCCATCATCGGTGCGGAAAGGTGTGTTGTCAGGATTTACGGCGATAGTATCTGTTGCTGGACTCTGCTGCGAGAATGATACGTCGAACTTTACGCCGAACTGCTCTTCGTAGTAGCTCTGGCGCTCACGAAGCAGCGCCTCGAAACCCTCCTGATGCTCGGGTGATACGGTGAAGTGGATTGCTGCACGCTCGCCATTCGATGCATACTTAGCTGCCTCCACCAGATGCTCCTCTACGGGCTTGCGTGCCCCCTGCTTGTAGGCGTGGAATGTCACAAGACCCTTAGGCTTAGCACCGTAGCCAAGGCCGTCGATGATGATGTTGCGGACTACATCCTTGTCGTCAATCTGAGGCTTGAGATACTTTGCCAACTCTGCGAAGAAGGCAAACTTCTCGAGGTTGGTGATGAGTTTGTCGATGCCTGGTGTGCGCTTGTCGTCGTTCACATACTCAAACAGCTCTTTGAACATACGTGTTGCAGCTCCCGATGCGGGGACAAACTTTATTGTGCGTAGCTGCTTGCACTTGTTAGTATATAGCTCCTCGGCAGCCTTTAGCTGCTCCTCGCTTAGACGCATAATGCCGTCGCCAACAGATGCGGCACGCACAACGGGGAGAGCAGGGAAACCATTACGGAAGTTCTCAATCTGAAGTTCTACCTCAGCAAGACTCAAGCCTCGAGCCTCAATCTGAGCAATGTCGTTAGGTGTGAACATAGTTTTATCTGTTTATTTGTGATTTTTTTCGGTGTGAGCAGTGCTATTATTTGTTTCAACTCTCAAAGTTAGCAATTTTTTTCATAACTTTGCATTATGAAACGAATTTATTCTAATATATCTCTGGCTGATCGCAATAGTTTTGGTGTTCAGCAGAGTGCCGCTACTCTCGTGGAGTTCGAGTCTGCACAGGATTTGCGAGACTATTTTATGGAGCATCGCCCCGAGCGTTGGTATGTGCTCGGCGCAGGAAATAATACACTCTTTACGCAGGACTACGACGGAGTGCTGTTTACGCCCATCAGCCGTAAGCGCACCATTCTCGCCTCTACGGAGGATTATGTTGAGCTTCGTGCCGAGGCTGCCCACGACTGGGATGAGCTTGTGGAGTGGAGCGTGAACGAGGGGCTGTGGAGTGTCGAAAACCTCTCGGCAATACCCAGCTCAGTAGGTGCCGCTCCGGTGCAAAATATTGGTGCTTATGGTGCTGAAGCAAAGGATGCGATAACGGTCGTCGAATACTTCGATACCAGAACATTAGAGGTTGTGCGCCTAAACAATGCTGATTGCCACTTTGCCTATCGTGAGAGTGTGTTCAAGCAGGAGCTTAAAGGGCACGTTATCATCCTCGCCGTAGAGTTCCGTCTATCACGCCACGCAAAGCCTAATCTCGGCTATGGCGATGTTATAACGGAGGTGGAGGCACGTGGTGGCGCAACGCTACGCAATATCCGTGATGCTATATGTGCTATCCGCTCTCGCAAGTTGCCAGATCCTAAGGTGCTGGGTAATGCTGGTAGCTTCTTTAAGAACCCTATCGTTGAGCGTGCGGTTGCCGACTCTCTTCTGCTTAAGTATCCTGATATGCCACACTATGCCATGCCTGGCGACGACTCTAAGCTCAAACTTGCTGCGGGCTGGCTTATCGACCGTGCGGGGTTGAAAGGCTATCGTGACGGCAGCGTGGGTGTTCACGACCGTCAGGCTCTTGTGTTGGTAAATCACGGAGGTGCTACGGGAGGCGATGTTATGCGCCTGGCATACTATGTGTGCGGTAAGGTCAAAGAGATGTTCGGTGTCGAGATTTCGCCCGAGGTAAATGTTTTGTAATGCCAGTGAAAGAGGGATTATATTTGCTCGACGAGTTTGAAAAGTATGTCGCCGAGAATGAGCTGTTCACGCACGATGATAAGATACTGCTAACAGTGTCGGGTGGCGTAGACTCTATGGTGCTTATGTCGCTTACGGCAGCCGCAGGCTATCGTTTTGGTGTGGCGCATTGTAACTTTCAGCTACGTGGTGTCGAGAGTGATGAGGATGAGGTGTTGGTTGAGCGTGAAGCGCAGCGCCTCGGTGTTGAGTTCTACAATAAGCGCTTCGATACTCTTGCTGAGATGGAGCGCACGGGTGAGTCTATGGAGATGGCAGCTCGTCGTCTGCGCTATGCCTGGTTTCGAGAGCTGAGCGAGGAGCACGGCTACACTGTAATCGCCATTGCCCACCATATCAACGACTCAATAGAGACATTCTTTATAAATATGCTACGAGGTACGGGACTGCGTGGCCTTACTGGTATAACCAATCATATTGGTCGCATCGTGCGTCCGCTGATGTTTACCAATCGCAAGGATATTCACGACTATGCCGTAGCTCACCGCATCCCATTCCGTGAGGACTCGTCGAACCGCTCGACAAAGTATCTGCGCAACAAGGTGCGCATCGGCCTTGTGCCTATGCTCAAGGAGATCACTCCGCAGTTTACCACCATTATGCGTCGTAACATATCGCGTCTGAGTCAGGCGCAAGACTTTATCACCTCGTCGATGAGTATCATCAAGCGTGACGTTATCGAGCATAGTGGCGATATTCACACGTTGCGTGTTGATCGTATTAACGATTCGCTGCCACGCAACTTTGTGATATACGAGATTTTAAGCTCGGAGTATGGCTTTAAGGGCGATGTTGTTGATGCACTGTGTCACGCACTTGATAGTAGTGCCACGGGGCGTAGGTTCTATGCTCGTGAGTGGGTGGCTGTGGTTGATCGTGGCGATATTGTGGTGTCGCCGATTGCCAGTGATGATGATTGCGAGGTGCTTGTCGAACGACGTACCATACGTTCGTATGTTGGCGGCTCGGTGCTCTACTACCAATATTGTGACGTAGACTACATCGACTCTCTAAATCAGGGTGAGCACGTGGCTATTATCGATGCTGATAAGTTGAAATATCCACTTCGCCTGCGTCGTTGGCGTGAGGGTGATTGGTTTATACCATTTGGTATGAGCGGCCGCAAGAAACTCAGTGACTACCTCATAGATAAGAAGGTGTCATTGGCCGAGAAGAGCCGTCAGTTTGTGCTCTGCTCGGGCGATGATATTGTCTGGGTTGTTGGCCGCAGGCTCGATGATAGATATTGTGTTACAAAGCACACCGAGCGAGTGTTGCGAATTGTGCAAGATACGTTGTAACTATGGCTAAGACGGTGAAATTTTCAGAGTGCGTGGCGCAGTATAACGCTATTATGGCCGATATCAAGGCTCGACGCTTTAAGCCTATATATCTGCTCGCTGGCGACGAGAGTTTCTTTATAGATGCCCTTGCCGATGCTCTTGCTACAACGATACTCAACGAGGCCGAGCGAGCATTTAACCAGGTGGTTGTCTATGGTCTCGATAGCGATGCTGGCGCTGTGGTGAACCTATGCCGTCAGATGCCTATGATGGGGTCGTATCAAGTTATCATCGTGCGTGAGGCGCAGCAGATGTCGAAACTCGACGCACTCCAGCACTATACATCGTCGCCGCAGCCTACGACAATTCTTGTTGTTTGCTATAAGAATAAGGAGCAGGGTCGAGGTATTGATAAGCGCACTGCATTCTATAAGAGTTGTGCCAAGAATGGCGAGGTGTTCGAGTCGGTGCATCCGCGCGATTATGAGGTAGATACGTGGCTTACATCCTATATTGCATCACGTGGTATGACCTTCTCGCCCAAGGCTCTTGCAATGCTTAAGGAGCACGTAGGTATGGATCTTAGTCGTATGGCGAGCGAGATTGATAAACTCTCGGTGTCGCTTGCCGAGGGCGACAAGCTCGTTAGCGATGCGCATATCGAGCAGTATATCGGTGTGTCGAAGGAGTTTAATACCTTCGAGCTTAACGATGCTGTGCTTAAGCAGGATGTCGCACGTGCAATGCGTATCGCCGACCACTTTGCTCACAACCAGAAGAGTTATCCTATAACCCTTACGATCAATATCCTTTTTGGCCTGTTTCAGCAGCTATTCTTGCTCAACTATCTAATGTGGCAGCAGCGCAAGCGTGGTATCCCTATGCCGAACGATATTGAACTTATGCGTGCTATACGAGCTAATAATGCCTATGCCGTAAAGGAGATACGGGCAAATGTTGGTCGTTGGCCTAATCGTCGGGTCTTCGCTATCTTGGGCCTATTGCGTGAGTATGATGCTAAGAGCAAGGGTATTGATAGCGGTGGCTTGGATGGCGGTGAGCTGCTTAAGGAGTTGTTGATGAAGATATTTGTTTCGGCTTAGATATGAGGTTGTTAGCATGGATGGATGGTGCTGTATTCGAGGCTTCGGAGCTTCGGATAGGTATCCCCTATGTTATGCAACGAATACATACGCTTGGTGGCGTGTGCTACGATCTGGAGCAACATATCAATCTGCTACGTCGCTCATCCGAGGAGCTTTTCGGCTTTGCGTCGGTGTGTGGCGTTGGTGATGCCCAGCGAATTATTGTGCGCCTCTTGGAGCTATCACGTGTGGCCGACTCGCTGAGCGTTCCGGTGGCTATGCGCCTTGATGCCGATGCACGACTCTCGTTCGAGGTTGAACACCCTACGTTTGGCTCGGGACGATACCTGCGTGCTAAGCGTGAGGTGGGTATGCCATATGAGATGACCGAACCGCGCCTATTGTCACAAACAAGGTCGAGCATCGAACTCGATATGGAGGCCGATTACGCTGTGCGCCGATGGGGTGGTGAGCGTGCTATATGGGTATCACGTGAGGGGCTGCTGTTGAGTCGTCCGTGGATGCCTATCTTTGTCTACTATAAGCAGTGTTGGTTCACGCCCAAGCACTACGATACGGTAGAGTACTCGGTAGTGGCTAAGGCTATGGAGCAGGCGGGGTGTAAACTCCTTGTGCGTGATATTCCCGAGTCGGCTCTCGAACAAGTGGATGAGATATTCGTTGCCGATATAATGGGAATTTCCTCTTTTGCTAAGGTGAAAAACCATAGGCTCCTAACCTCCGTAGCAAACCGAATTGCACAGAGGCTGGAGCCTGTAAAATAGAGACTCGGCGTTGGGCCTAAATATTGTCTATGGCGTAGAGATAGGCACCCAACGATACAGCGTTGCTCGCACCAATATCAGAGATCGTAATACCCACTCGTTTCTCAGGATCGTAGACCACCTCCTTGTCTGTTCCGTATACCTTGATTTTGGTTGAGCTGCCGCTTGCAAACTTCTTAAACTCAGCCTCATCATCGAGGTTATATACTTTCATCTGAACCCTATTGAGTTCGTCGCCCGACATTGTTCGAATACGAGATCGCATCTCGCTCAAAAGGGCTGGCATAAAGTACTTTGATGCAGCGGCCAATCCACCGCCGATAACGATAATACCGTCCATAAGTGTTACGGCTGTTGCCATAGCGTCACCTGCCACACGGCCAAGTGTTTCAAAGGCCCTCTTAGCAGCCTCTGCATCGCCCTCGAGTTTGCCCTCAGCTATGTCAAATATATCCTTTGGTTCGAGCTCTCGGCCATCGTCCGTGAGCTCTCTATAAACACGCTTTACAGCACGAATGGCCACGCCATCCTCGACGATATACTCGGGGTGAAGGCTATGCTTAAGGCAGAATGTCTCGACACACGAGTTGTCGCCGAGATTTAGCTTGCCATCCATCACAAATCCAAATCCAAATCCGGTGCCGAACGTGTAGCCGAGCATATTGCGGTAGCGCTTCTCGGAGCCACACTCCTCAAGTCGGCGGTTGATGCGTGGTAGTGCACCACCCATAGCCTCGCCATAGGCAAAGAGGTCAGCGTCGTTGTTGATGAATACTGGGATGCCGAACTTATGCTCGAGCATAGGGCCGAGTGCTACGCCATCACGGAATGATGGGAAGTTGGGAAGATAGCCTCCGATTACGCCGTTGCGGTAGTCGGCAGGGCCTGGAAAGGCGAAGCTGATTGCCACGGGGCGTTCGGGGAGAGAGTTGATGACCTGCTCGAAGCCGCTAATAAGGGTGTTCAAGCATAGGTCAAGGTCGTGTGCTGAGGAGGGTAGTGTGAGGCTCTGGCCGATAGGCTTGCCGTCGCACATTGCTCCAAATACGAAGTTGGTGCCACCCGCATCGAGTGTCACAACTATTTTTTCGGAATTAGTTAGCTGTTTCATGGTTCAGCAAAGGTAGAAATTAATTTCGATATTGTCAATAGCTGAATTATCGTAGAGTGCATAATGAATAAAAATGGTATATTTTGTTTGAAATATGTTTGGTAATTCAAAAAATAAATCTAAATTTGTGGGAATTTTTATAAATAGGTATCGCTGTGCAGTTTTGTGAGTGGATGTCTGTGAAATTCACCGCTTGACTTTGGTCGGATGGTTTTGTCGATAACCACACGTGTAGACGCAAACAGAAATTAAGAAAATATACGATAAAAACTTAAAACTTTTTTCAACTATGGAGAACAACAAACTTCAGGAGCTAACACAAAAGCTCTACAACGATGGCTTGGAGAAGGGTCGTTCGGAGGCTGAGCGTCTTAAGGCCGAGGCTAAGGCTCAGGCTGCAAAGATTCTTGCTGATGCGAATGCCGAGGCCGAGGCCATTGCTAAGGCTGCACAGGTGCGTGCCGACGATATTGCTAAGAATGCAATGACCGAGATCACATTGGCAGGTCGTCAGGCATTGTCTAAGATTAAGAGCGAGATCGCTGAGGCCATCATCCTTAAGTCTACTGGCGCTGCTGTTAAGGCTGCCGCTATCGACGCTACATTCATCAAGGATATGCTTTTGGAGGTTGCTCGTGGCTGGAACTCTGCATCTGAGGTGTCGCTCAAGGCATTGCTTTCGGAGGATAAGCGTTCGGAGCTTGATGCTGCTATGCAGAAGAGTGCCGAGGAGCTCCTAAAGGCTGGCGTAGAGGTGGGCTACTCTAAGGATGTGAAGAGTGGCTTCAAGGTTGGCGAGAAGGGTGGTGGTTACTACATCTCGTTCACTGATGAGAGCTTCGACGCATTGCTCAAGGAGTACTTGCGAGAGAAGGTTGCTAACATGCTTTACAAGTAAGCTATGTTCTCTACGGAGTATTACTATTTGGTTGCCGGCCTGCGTGAATGGACGCTCGAGTCGGATACCAAGGGCTTCGATGTTCGTGAGATAGTTGATGAAATTCTCGCCGAGCTATCGAAGAGCGATCGTGTGGCTGTGAGACTGCTCTATGCCTACTACGATTGCGAAAATGTAATCGCTTACTATGCCAAGCGTGAGCGACACAATGCACTCGGAAACCTTACCCACGAAGAGATTGAGGAGGTGTTTACGTTGCGTAACTACGACTTGCTCCCCAAGAACGTTGCTAAGGTTGTCAAGTATTTCAACGAGAAGGATGACGAGGAGCAGGACGACGAGATGGTTATCAACGATAGCTTTGAGCGTGCCGTGTTTGAGGCCTACTATCGTGACCTTGCTGAGTCTAAGTGTTCGTTCCTGAGGGCTTGGGGTGAGTTTGATCGTAACCTACGCAATATTGCTGCTGCATTGGCTGCTCGTGAGGCTGGCCGTTCGGTTGCCGACGTGGTTGTCGGTGGTGGCGATGTTGTCGAGCAGCTCAAGCACTCATCGGCCTCTGACTTTGGTCTGCGTGGCGAGCTTCAGTATATCGATGCTGTGATCGCTGCCGTAAGCGATGAGAAGAATATTGTCGAAAAGGAGCGCAAGATCGACAAGGTGCGTGAGAACCACGCCTGGGAGATTGCCGTATTCGACTTCTTCAACATCAACTTCATACTCTCATATCTTGTTAGGGTAAATATCGTAGCACGCTGGATGCTCCTCTCGCCTGAGGTTGGCCGCCAGATGCTTGAGCGCTTGATGAGCGACCTTGACGCTAAGGATCTTGTGAAAAACAAATAAACTACTATAAACGAATGAAAACATTAGGACGTGTAAACGGTATTATCTCAAACATCGTTATCGCTAAGGTTGATGGCGCTGTGTCGCAGAATGAGATATGCCACGTATATTGCGGTGATACCCGTATGATGGCTGAGGTCATCAAGGTCATAGGCGACGATGCCTATGTACAGGTTTACGATAGTACGCGTGGTTTGAAGATCGGTGATAAGGTGGAGTTCGAGGGTCATATGCTCGAGGCTACACTCGCTCCAGGTCTTTTGTCACGTAACTACGACGGTCTTCAGAACGACCTCGAGAAGATGGATGGTCTGTTCATCAACCGTGGTTCGATCACTGACCCTATCGACTTTGATGCTACATGGGAGTTTAAGCCATTGGCAAAGGCTGGCGATAAGGTGTCGGCAGGTGCTTGGCTTGGTGAGGTTAAGGAGCAGTGGGTGATGCACAAGATTATGGTTCCTTTCGTTATGCAGGGCAACTACACCGTGAAGAGCGTGGTGGCTGCTGGCGAGTATAAGGTGACCGACACCATTGCTGTTGTTATGGACTCTGACAACAATGAGTATAACATTACTATGGTGCAGAAGTGGCCAGTGAAGCAGGCTATTCGTTGCTTTACCGAGAAGCCACGTCCATCACGTGTAATGGAGACAGGTGTTCGTGCTATCGACACGTTCAACCCATTGGCTGAGGGTGGTACAGGCTTTATCCCTGGCCCATTCGGTGCTGGTAAGACTGTGCTTCAGCACGCTATCTCTAAGCAGGCAGATGCCGATGTTATCATCATCGTAGCTTGCGGTGAGCGTGCTAACGAGGTTGTGGAGATCTTCGCTGAGTTCCCAGAGTTGGTAGACCCACGTACTGGCCACAAGCTTATGGAGCGTACAATCATCATCTGTAACACATCTAACATGCCTGTGGCTGCTCGTGAGGCATCTGTATATACGGGTATGACCATCGGTGAGTACTACCGTTCGATGGGCTTGAAGGTGTTGGTAATGGCTGACTCTACTTCACGTTGGGCACAGGCACTTCGTGAGATGTCAAACCGCTTGGAGGAGCTTCCTGGTCAGGATGCGTTCCCTATGGACCTCTCGGCAGTTATCTCTAACTTCTATGCTCGTGCTGGTCTTGTTAAGCTCAACAATGGCGCTACTGGCTCAGTAACATTCCTCGGTACTGTATCGCCTGCCGGTGGTAACCTTAAGGAGCCTGTTACCGAGTCTACTAAGAAGGCTGCTCGTTGCTTCTACGCACTATCGCAGAGCCGTGCCGACTCTAAGCGTTACCCAGCAATCGACCCACTCGACTCATACTCTAAGTATTTGGAGTATCCTGAAATTCGTGAGTACCTCGATGAGCATATCGAGCGTAACTGGGTAGATGCAGTATATGAGGGTAAGACTATCGTGCAGCGCGGTAAGGAGGCTAACGACCAGATTAACATTCTCGGTGACGACGGTGTACCTGTTGAGTACCACGAGCGTTTCTGGAAGAGCGAGTTGCTCGACTCTGTAATCTTGCAGCAGGATGCCTTCGACGATATCGATGCTAACTGTCCTATCGAGCGTCAGAAGCTTATGTATAATATGGTATTGGATATCTGCCGTAAGTCGTACGACTTGGCCGACTTCGAGGATTGCTCAAAGTTCTTCAAGGAGCTTATCTATCTGTTCCGTCAGATGAACTACTCACAGTGGCAGTCTGAGCAGTTCTATGGCTTCAAGTCGAAGATTGAGGCTGCGGTAAACGACAAACTTGCAAAATAAGGAGGACAAGTTATGACAACAAGAGCATTTCAGAAAGTATATACTAAGATTGATAATATCACCAAGGCTACCATCACGCTTCGTGCTACGGGCGTAGGTAACGATGAGCTTGCTACCGTAGGTGGTCGCTTGGCTCAGGTGGTAAAGATTATGGGCGATAAGGTGACACTTCAGGTGTTTGCCGGTACTGAGGGTCTTGCAACAGACTCTGAGGTGGTATTCCACGGCGAGCCTCCCGTGCTCCGTGTGTCGGATGCGTTGGCAGGTCGCTTCTTCAACGCCTATGGCGAGCCACTTGAGGGTGGTGAGCAGATTGAGGGCGAGGCACGTGAGATTGGTGGCCCTACGGTGAACCCATTCCGTCGTTTGCAGCCTTCGGAGCTTATCGCAACAGGTATCGCAGGTATCGACCTTAACAACACCATCGTATCGGGTCAGAAGATCCCATTCTTCGCCGACCCTGACCAGCCATACAACGCCGTTATGGCAAACGTAGCATTGCGTGCTAAGGCCGACAAGATTATCTTGGGTGGTATGGGTCTTACGAACGATGACTTCTTGTACTTCAAGCAGGTATTCGAGAATGCTGGTGCATTGGACCGTATCGTGTCGTTCGTAAATACTACGGATAACCCTCCAGTAGAGCGACTCCTCGTGCCTGATATGGCGCTTACTGCTGCTGAGTACTTCGCAGTAGATAAGGGCGAGAAGGTGCTTGTGCTTCTTACAGATATGACCCTTTATGCCGACGCTTTGGCTATCGTGTCTAACCGTATGGATCAGATCCCATCTAAGGACTCAATGCCTGGTTCGCTCTATTCGGACCTTGCAAAGATCTACGAGAAGGCCGTGCAGTTGCCCAACGGTGGTTCGATCACCATCATCGCCGTAACAACACTTTCGGGTGGCGATATTACCCACGCTATTCCTGATAACACAGGTTATATCACCGAGGGTCAGTTGTTCCTACGTAACGATACCGATACTGGTAAGGTTATCGTCGATCCATTCCGTTCGTTGTCACGTCTTAAGCAGCTCGTTATTGGTAAGAAGACCCGTGAGGACCACCCACAGGTTATGAATGCCTGCGTACGTCTGTATGCTGATGCTGCAAATGCTAAGACTAAGCTCGAGAACGGTTTCGACCTTTCGGACTACGACAACCGTGCTTTGGACTTTGCTCGTGAGTACTCTGAGGCGTTGCTCTCGATCGACGTAAACATCGAGATTGACCAGATGCTCGACACTGCTTGGAAGCTCTTCGCCAAGAACTTCTCACGCAACGAGGTGAGCATCAAGCAGGAGCTTATGGAGAAGTATTGGAAAGAATAGTAACGCACTATGGCAATCAAATTTCAGTATAATAAGACCTCGCTCGGTGAGCTGAACAAGCAGCTCAAAATCCGAAAGAATGCCTTGCCTACGATCAAGAGTAAGGAGAGTGCATTGCGTTCGGAGGTTAAACGTGCGAAGGACTCTAAACTCGCTTACCAGAAGGAGCTATCTGAGCTTAAGGCGCAGTACGACTATATGGTGCAGCTGTGGGGAGAGTTTGATTGTGATCTTATCCGCATCGTCGATGTCGAGCTATCGTCACAGAAGATTGCGGGCGTGCGCATCCCAGTGCTTAAGGATATTGTATATAGTGAGAAGGCCTACGACCTGTTCTCGGCCCCTGTGTGGTATGCCGAGGGTATCAGGGTGCTGAAGCGAATGTCTCGTCTCGGTATCGAGTTCGAGGTATACAACCAGCGTGAGGCGAGTCTGGACTATGCGCGACGCAAAACTACTCAGAAGGTAAACCTCTACGAAAAGGTGCAGATACCTGGTTATGAGGATGCCATACGTAAGATTAAGCGATTTATGGAGGACGAGGAGAACCTCAGTAAGTCGGCTCAGAAGATTGTGAAAACACGTCAGGCGCAAGCTGCGGCTATGGAGGAGCCAGAGAATGATTAGTAAGATGATTCGTTACGACATTGTGCTACATGTCGGCGAGCAGGAACACTTCATCGATGAGCTTCGTGAGATTGGTCTTGTGGATATTACCACTACTGGTTGGGAGCCATCCGACAAAGATCGTCAGCGTCTATCGCATATCGATGCCTATAATAAGGCTATTGAGGCTCTTCAGACGTTTAAGTCATCCGATGCTTATGTTTCGGATGTCGAGGGTTATGCGTCGGGTGAAGAGGCCTTTGTTGCCTACACATCGGCCCAGGAGCGTCGCAACGAGATTGCAGCTCGCATCGCCCTGCTCGAGAAGCAGGCTCAGGATATTGCTCCTTGGGGCAAGTTCTCGAAGTCCGATATCGAGCGCCTTGCACAGCAGGGTGTAGACCTTCGCTTCTTTATGGCTCAGCCAGCAGCCTTTGCTGCTCTTGAGGCTTCGGCCGAGGAGGGTGTGACTGTTGTGGAGATTAACCGCACGCAGGCATTTGTCTATTTCGCTGTGGTTGTGGCCAACGGTGCGTCGCTTACTGTTGATGGTCAGGAGGTGCACCTCCCTGAGTGCGATAGTAAGGCTACTATGGCTCAGATTGATGAGCTTAAGGCTGAGGATAAGGAGCTTAATGCAACCTTCTCACGTGCAGCTCGTTCGCTCGATGCTATCGCATCGCAGCGTGCCACTCTCTTGGAGCAGCTTCAGGGTTTGCAGGTGAGCGCTATGGCGCAGCGTGAGGCCGATGGCCAGCTCCTCGTTATGGAGGGTTGGGCCGAGGCTGAGACTGCTGAGCGTGTTGATAAACTTCTTGAGGAGTATCCTAATCTGGTGTATATGCGTCGTGATGCTACGATTGAGGATGAGGCTCCAGTGAAGCTCAAGAACAACAAGTTTGCACGCCTGTTTGAGCTTATCGGTGCGATGTACGCACTGCCTAAGTATGGTACGTTGGACCTTACGGCAATTTTTGGACCATTCTATATGCTCTTCTTTGCCATCTGTTTGTGCGATGCGGGTTATGGTCTTGTGCTGTTGCTCGTTGGTCTTGTACTTCTAAAGAAGGGTGGCCCAAAGCTCCGTCAGGCTGCTTTGCTGTCGATTGTTTGTGCATCTGCAACCGTTGCTTTCGGTTTCTATGCCAACTCGTTCTTCGGCCTTGCAATCTCGGACTATGCCCCAGTTATCAAGTTCCTCGATTTCCAGAATCAGTTCTTCTCGATATCGTTGGCAATCGGTGTGTTCCAGATACTTGTGGGTATGGCCATAAATATCTATATGCAGGCTAAGTTGTTTGGTTTCACCTCGACCTTTGGTCTGTTGGGCTGGTTTATCATCCTGCTCTCAGGCTCGTTGGCTGTTGGTCTACCGATGTTCGACTTGGCTATCCCAGGCTTCGATGCCTCATCGCCAGTATTCTACGGCCTTGTGGGTGTAGGTGCTGTGTTGATGCTGCTGCTCAACAATGTTAAGCGCAATCCGCTTATCAATATTGGTGCTGGCCTGTGGGATGCATATAACAATATCACTGGTCTGCTGAGCGATGTGTTGAGCTACATCCGTCTATTCGCCATCGGTTTGTCGGGTGGTGTTTTGGCGCAGGTGTTCAACTCATTGGCTATGGGCCTCTCGGGTCTTGACTCTATGGCTGAGGGTACTCCTTGGTATGCAATGATTCTACCTATCATTGCGGCAAGTATCATCCTTATCATCGGCCACGGTATCAACCTATTTATGTCTGCGATATCGTCGTTCGTTCACCCTATGCGATTGACCTTCGTGGAGTTTTATAAGAATGCAGGTTTCGAGATGGGCCAGCGCTCGTTCAACCCTGTACGCAAAATGAAATAACAAACAAATAATAATTAACAATTAAAACATTTTAACAATTATGAGTTCAGCATTAATTTTGGCTTATGTAGGCGTTGTCCTCATGGTCGGTGTATCAGGTTTGGCTTCAGCAGTAGGTACTGCACGTTGCGGTATGGCAGCAGTAGGTGCTTTGAAGAAGAATGGTGGCGCTTTCGGTAGCTACATGATTCTCTCGGCGCTTCCAGGTTCACAGGGTCTTTACGGTTTCGTAGGCTACTTCATGGTTGCTTCTAAGATCACTGCTGATATTGCTATGCTTACTGCAGTAGGTATCTTCGGTGCTGGTTTGTTGATGGGTATCGTTTGTTTGGCTTCAGCTCTTATGCAGGCAAAGGTTTGTGCTAACGGTATCGCTGCTATCGGTAACGGTAACGACGTTATGGGTAAGACCCTTATCCTCGCTGCGTTCCCTGAGCTTTACGCTATCTTGGGCGTTGCTGCAACATTCCTTATCTCATCGGCTATCTAATCGACTGCTCGATGATGAACGAGGCTGAATAAAAAGTGTATTTTGTCGTTAAGCTCGCCCTCAAAATGCTCATTTACGCTTAGTAAACTCCGCTTTTTCGGGCTTCGCAGGCCTAAAACTACATCTTTTTATTCAACCTGATAACAAAATGAAGTGACCCC